>NZ_JBHFPF020000004.1:0-257723 GCF_043355895.2 Roseovarius maritimus | reverse complement strand
CGTCAAGACCTCCGAAGCTCCGCCCCGTCCGTCCGTCCCGCATCCCGTCAGCGCCTCAGCGCCGCCGGTGAAGGGGGATTTAAGGTTTGATGCAGGAAGCCGCAACCCCTTTTTCGCACGGATTGTCGATTTCCCCAAGATAATCTTTGAATTGCAATAATATCAATAAGTTAGGATGCATCCCGAAATGTGTGCCCCCTGTTTTGCTGATTTCATCCCGGAGAATCGGGCCCTGCAGACACCACCACAAGGGCCGGTTGATAGAGCAAAGCCGAGTCAACGTGCCGGCTGCCTCCGATATTCGTCCAAGCGGGGAGCCATTCAGCGCCGCTGAACCGCCCTTCTCGCGAATCCGCACAGCCAGATTCGAAGATGGGTATGGGCAAGAACGGGAAAACCACCCGAGTCGGCAAAATAATGGTAGCAAAGCCCGCGCATCAGCCTTGGCGAAGCATCCGGAAGAGAGCGGAGGCCCCCCAGCCTGCGCCAATCGCAATCGCGAGGGACATGAGGCCGTAGAGAATCGCGTTCTCGCGCGACAGGACGTAGAGCCAGCGTTCAAGGCCCACTTTGCGCACATCGATGACGGTCTCATAACGCGACACGACCGCGCCATTGCGGGTCAGGAAAATGCGCGTGACGTAATCACCTTCGGTCAGGTTCGCCGGCAGGTCGATAGATGTCTGAAAGAGCGTCTGCTCGCTCAGCTCGACCGCGCCCTCGCGCACCTGGTAGGCCCCGCTGCGCTCGCGGATGCGGATCACCGCGTCAGTGAAGCTTTGCGTATCAGACACGCCGCCCGGCGCCCCGACCGACCGGATGGCGCGCGGGATCGAAATCTTGTGACGCAGATCCTCGACATTGCTCAGCACCTCGGGCCAAGGGCCAGAGGTCGCCACGGCGTAAAAACTGGGGGCGGCATCAACCTGCACGGCATCTACATTCACCCAGATGCCTGCGCGGCGTTCCTTGCGGCGCACATCCAGCGGTTGGCTGGGCCCGGCAACGGCCACAACGACACCCAGCTCATCCGCGGGAATCGATTCCTCCCGCTTGATGGCGCCGAAGAGCAGGATTTCGGAGCCATCGAAGGTGGTGTCGATCGAGATACTGTTACGACTGAGGCCCAGCACCACTTCTTCGGCCCATAGCGGCAGAGCATAGACAAGACAGAAGAATGCCGCCCAGACCCGCATCATGGCCGCATGATCTCGCTGATCGAGTAGAGCTCGGCGGGGCGCAGGAGCAGGTCCAGGCCCAGCTTGAGGCACACCGCCAGCACAAGGATGGCCAAGAGAATGCGCAGTTGCTCGGCCTTCATCCGCGATCCGATCTGGGTGCCGAATTGCGCGCCCACGACACCGCCCACCAACAGAAAGAGCGCCAGCACCACATCGACGATATGGCTGGTCGTCGCGTGCAGCATCGTGGTGAACGCGGCGACGAAAATAATCTGGAAGAGGGAGGTGCCCACAACCACCTTGGTCGGCATCCCCAGCAGGTAGATCATCGCCGGCACCATTATGAAGCCGCCGCCGACCCCCATGATTGCCGCCAGTACGCCCACCGACATGCCGACCAGAACGGGCGGGATCACACTGATATAGAGGCCCGAGGTGCGAAACCGCATCTTGAGCGGAAGTTTCTGAATCCAGGTGTGCTTCTTGCGCGGCGCCACGGGGCCACCCTTGCGCTGACGCCGGATCGCCCGCAGACTCTCGACGAACATCAGCGCGCCGATGATGCCAAGGAATACGACGTAGAACAGCGTCACCAGAAGGTCGACCTGCCCCATCGCCTTGAGGTAGTTGAACAGCATCACGCCAAAGCCCGCGCCGATCAGACCGCCGATCAAGAGGACTGTGCCCATACGCAGATCCACCGCCTTGCGCCCGAAATGCGCCAGCACCGCAGAAAAGGACGAGGCGACGATCTGGTTCGCCCCAGTCGCCACAGCGACGGCGGGCGGGATGCCGATGAAAAACAGCAGCGGCGTCATCAGAAATCCGCCGCCAACCCCGAACATGCCCGACAAAACCCCGACCAGACCGCCAAGGCCCAGCAGCAGGAAGATATTGACCGAAACCTCGGCGATGGGGAGGTAGATCTGCATGTCCTGTCCTAGCCCTCGGCGAGTCTGTTTGGCAAGCGTTCGGCGCGTATCGAAGCGTTTTCCATCCAAGCTATCGCGCGCTTGCCAGCTTGCAGGCAGCCAGGACGAAAAATGCGCCGAGGCCAGCCTCGATCCAACGCCGCCCGTGCGCGTAGGCCCGGCGAATTGGCCCCGCAGACAGCAGCACCGCCCAGAAAGCGTGCGCCGCAAGCGATATGGCAAACGCGCCCGCAACGAAGAGCGTGATCACGGCGACGCCCCCGCCCTGCGCCGCCCCGACCGAGGCGATGGCCAGCCAGAAGATCAACGCCTTGGGGTTGGTAACCTGAAGCAGATAGCCGGCAAGGAACCGGCGTGGCAGGCTGCGCCGCCGGACCTCGCGCGCGGTGACGGTCGGTGGGCGCACCGCCTTGCGGAACGCACCATAGGCCAGCCATAGCAGATACCCCGCCCCGATCAGGCGCAGGATGCCCATCGCCCAAGCTGCCTCTCGCAGGATCAGGTCGACGCCCAGAAGCGTTGCGATATTGATCGTCGCGCTACCAGCCGCGATGCCCGTCGCCGCAACCAGCGCATCGCGTCGTCCTTCAGTCTGCGCCACGCCCAGCAACATCGCAACCGCCGGCCCCGGCGACGCAGCTGCAAGGATCAGGATCGAGTAGGCCGCAATGAACCCAGGTAGGTAAGCGCCAAGCTCACTCATGGCTCCAGCGCTTTGCTCAGAACTAGTGCATCAACCGGAGTGCCGCCGGGCCGCGCGTAATATCCAGCGCGGCGTCCGACCTCGGCATAGCCCGCACTGCGGTAGAGCGCGCGCGCAGCCGGATTGTCGGCTGCGACCTCCAGAAACTGATTTGCCGCGCCCATCCGGGCCGCTGCCGCTTCGACATCCGCCAAGAGGCGCGCGGCAATTCCCATCCGGCGATGGTCAGGATCAACCGCGAGTGTCAAAAGCTCGGCCTCACCGGCGATTACCCTGCTCAGCGCAAAACCTTCGGGGGCGCGGCAGAGGCAACAATGGGGCGCATCGACCAGATAGGCGAACTCCGCTGCGCTCCAACCACGCCCTGTCGGGGCGAAAGCGCGCGCATGAAGGCGCGCAAGGATTTCAGGCACGCTCATCCAGAATCACCGGGGGCGCATCGCGCGCAGGGGCGGCGTCCGCCTGCTTGAGGTAAAAGGGCGCGGGCGGTGTGCCGCCTTCCTGCCATCGCGTGCTGGCAATGCGCGCGATGGCCAATCCCGGCACATAGGCCGCGGGCCGATGCGGCACACCCAGATGCGCCGCGATCTCGGCCCCGGCAGATCCGATAGAGACCAGCCCCGGTTCGTCCAACTCCTGCGGCAGATCCTCGATCGTTACCAGCGCAGGGAGCAGATCACGCGCCATACGGTGCCCGGCGACATAAGCCTGCCCGCGCGGCGCGGCAATCGATGCGATGATCGGCCCGGCCGTGCCATGCGCCAGCGCATCCAGCAGCGTCACGCCGATCACCGGCACATCCAGCGCCAGCGCAAGCCCCCGCATCGCCGACACCGAAATGCGAATGCCGGTGAAATTCCCCGGCCCCGTGCCAACACCGATGGCCGACAGGTCACCCCATGTCGCGCCGCCGCGCGCCACGAGATCTTCCAGCATGGGAAACAGGGCCTCGACCTGCCCCTTGGGCATATCTTCATAGAGGTCAGAAACCACATCGCCGCCCTGCAAGAGGACGGCGCTGCAATAAGGACCGGAAGTGTCGACCCCGAGGATCAGAGCATCAGACACCGACCGGACGCACCTCTGTCACCTCCGGGATATAGTGGCGCAGAAGGTTCTCGATACCCATCTTCAGCGTGATGGTCGAGGATGGGCAGCCTGCGCAGGCACCCTGCATATGCAGATAGACAACGCCGCGATCGAACCCGTGAAACGTGATGTCGCCGCCATCCTGCGCCACGGCCGGACGTACGCGAGTATCCAGCAGTTCCTTGATCTGGACAACGATGTCACCATCCTCGCCCGTATGCTCGGAATGACCCGAAGGCGCGGTGCCGCCATCCTTCATGACCGGCTGGCCCGACTGGAAGTGCTCCATGATCGCGCCCAGAATTCCGGGCTTGATATGATCCCACTCGACCCCGTCGGCCTTGGTCACGGTGATGAAGTCATTGCCAAAGAACACCGCCGACACGCCATCGACAGCGAAGATGCGCGTCGCCAGCGGCGATGCGCCAGCATTCTCGGCTGACGGGAAATCCGCCGTTCCGGCGGGCAGGACGGTCTGCCCTGGAAGGAATTTCAGCGTGGCCGGGTTCGGAGTGGATTCGGTCTGGATGAACATGGGAAGCCCCCTGAATGGTCTGACATTGCATATGCGCCTCGCCGCGCCCCGAGTCAAGGATTGGAACGATTCTAAACTGCGGCGCGCGCTTCTTCTGGCGCAAAATATCCCCGCCGGAGGCTGAAAATTCGCAGAATTTTCAACATTATCAGGTGATCAGCTCCAGACGTTCCTTGCTGAGATCCCCCGGCACAATGGTGATCGGAATGGGCAGGCTGCCCGCGCTGCGGCTCAGCTGACTGACCAGCGGCCCCGGCCCCTTGCCATCCGCCGATGCGCCCAGCACCAGAACCCCCACTTCGGGATCCTCGGATATCTGGGCAACGATCTCGGCCACCGGCTCGCCCTCGCGGATGACCAGTTCGGGGCTCACCCCCTGCTTGTCGCGCATCCATTTGGCGAAGACCTCGAAATGCGCCTCGATCCGCTCGCGCTGTTCCTCGCGCATGATATCGCCAACGCCGATCCAGTGGTTGAACTCTTCTGGAGGGATGACCGCAAGAACCTTGACGCCGCCTTGCGTATGCGCGGCGCGCATCGCGGCAAAGCGCATGGCATTGAGGCATTCGCGGCTGTCGTCGAGGACGACCATGAACTTGCGCATCTCACTCTCCAGAATGGGCTGGGCGATCATGCCACCCGGTCCGCCCCCGCGCAAGACGGGGGCGCGAGGTCAGGCAATCAGGCCCCGTCCGCGCAAAAGCGCCTCGGGGCCCGGCATCTTGCCGCGGAACGCAAGGTAAAGCGCTTCGGCATCCACCGATCCGCCGCGCGAGAGGATGTTGTCTTCCAGCGATTTTGCCCGCGCCGAATCGAACGCCCCGTCCGCATCGGTAAAGGACTGGAACGCATCCGCATCCATCACCTCGGACCACATGTAGCTGTAATAGCCCGAGCTATAGCCGTCCCCCGCAAAGACATGCGCGAAATGCGGCGCCCCATGGCGCATGGTGATCGCCTCTGGCATGCCGAGCTCGCGCAGCACCTCGGTCTGCCGCGCTATCGCATCTCCGGGCGCGGCGCCCTCGTGAAACGCCAGATCGACCAGCGCCGAGGCAAGGTATTCGACCGTCTGAAATCCCATGTCATAGGTCGCCGCATCCAGCACCTTCTGAAGCAGATCCTTCGGCATCGGCTCGCCTGTCTCGGCATGCGTCGCGAATTCGGACAGCACCTCGGGCACTTCCAGCCAATGCTCATAAAGCTGGCTGGGCAACTCGACGAAATCCCGCGCGACGGACGTGCCGCTGACGCTCTCATAGGTCACATCCGACAGCATCTGGTGCAGCGCATGCCCGAACTCGTGAAACAAGGTGCGCGCGTCGTCATAGCTCAGCAGCGCGGGATCGCCCTTGGCGAAGTTGCAGACATTGATGACGACAGGGCCCTGCACCTCGGGGAATTTCGCCTGCCCGCGCATCGCGCTGCACCATGCGCCCGACCGTTTCGAGGCTCGCGCGAAATAGTCGCCTATGAACAGGGCAACATGCGCGCCATTCCGCGTCACCTCCCACGCCCGGCAGTCGGGGTGATAGAGCGGCACATCCACCGGCTTGAACTCCAGCCCGAACAGGCGATGCGCACATGCGAACGCCGCCTCGATCATGCGGTCCAGCTGCAGATAAGGCTTCAATTCGGCCTCATCGAGATCATGCTCGGCCTGTCGGCGCTTTTCCGAGTAATAGCGCCAATCCCACGGCGCCAGATCGCCGTTGATGCCGTCCTCATGCATCATCTTCGTCAGCACCTCGGCATCACGCTCCGCCTGGCGCTTGGCGGGGGTCCAGACCTGCATCAGCAGGTCGCGCACGGCGTCCGGCGTGCCCGCCATCTCGGTCTCCAACTTGAAAGCGGCAAAGCTTTCATAGCCCAGCAGCTCGGCACGCTCCTCGCGCAGGGCTAATGTCTCATTCGCAATCGCGCGGTTGTCCGTCTCGCCTCCGTTCGCACCTCTAGCGCTCCACGCGGCAAAGGCCTGCTCGCGCAGATTGCGGCATGGCGAGAATTGCAGGAAGGGCACGATCAGCGACCGCGATAGCGTGATCACCGGCTGCTCGAGTCCCTTTTCTTTTCCAGCCTCTTGCGCGTTGCGCACCAGAAAATCCGGCAGGCCCGTCATTCCCTCCTCGTCCAGCTCCATGTGCCAGCCTGCCTCGTCAGCCAAGAGATTCTGCGTGAACTGCGTTCCCAGCTCGGCCAGACGCGCCATGACGGCCTGCATCCGCGCCTCTTCCGCGCCGGTCAGGGCCGCGCCGCGCCGCCGAAACCCCCGATGCGTCAGCATCAGAACGCGTGCCTGCTCTTCCGTCAGGTCCAGAGCGTCGCGCGCCTCCCACAGCGCCTCGATCCGCGCAAACAGCGGCTTTTGCGCATAGATCCAAGAGGAATAGGCCGCCAGCTTGGGCGCGAACTCACGCTGCAGCGCCTGGCGCGCGGGATTGCTGTCGGCGCCCGCAACGGTGAAGAAGACGCTCAGCACCTGGTCCAGCGCTTTGCCTGACGCCTCCAGCGCCTCGATCGTGTTAGCGAAGCTGGGCCCTTCGGGATCCTCGGCAATCGCCATGATCTCGGCCCGGGCCAGCGTCAGCGCGGTTTCTAGCGCCGGGGCGAAATTTGCATCCTCAATCCGGTCGAAGGGCGCAATGGCAAAAGGCGTGTCCCACGTTCCCAAGAGCGGGTTGGTCATGTATCCTCCTTGGCGCCGCAAACCGCACAATCGCGGCGGCGCTCGATCTTGATGCGGCGCGCGTCGGCGTAAAGCGCGTCATAAATGAAAAGTGTCCCGCGCAGCGGCGCGCCCGCCCCGGCAATCAGCTTGATCGCCTCATTCGCCATCATCGACCCTATAACGCCGGGCAGCGGGCCAAGCACGCCTGCCTCGGCGCAGGACGGCGCCAGCCCCTCGGCCGGGATCTCGGGGAAGACGCAGGCATAGCAAGGCGCGTTCGATGCGGGATCAAAGACACTCAGTTGCCCCTCCCATTGTGTCATCGCTCCCGAGATGAGGGGCTTGCTCGTGGCCACGGCAGCCCGGTTGACCAGATGGCGGGTCTCAAAATTGTCCGATCCATCCATGACGATGTCGTAATCGCCAAAGAGATCGGTGGCGATATCCTCGCTCAGACGGCGCTCGTAGGGGCGGACCGTGACATGCGGGTTCAGCGCGCGTAGCGCCTCGGCAGCCGAATGCACCTTGGGCATTCCGATATCGCGGTCGCGGTGAATCACCTGCCGCTGCAGATTGGACAGATCGACAGCATCGTCGTCGATCACCCCGATCGTGCCCACCCCGGCGGCGGCCAGATATGTCAGCACCGGCGCGCCCAACCCGCCCGCGCCGATGACCAGCACGCGCGCGTCCTTGAGCGCGCGCTGCCCCGGCCCGCCGATCTCGCGCAGCACGATATGACGCGCATAGCGCTCCAGTTCGACCTCGGAAAAGGCACCGGATTCTTCCGGCTCAATGCGGTCCATCGTGGCCTCAGCGCGCCCGCGCACGCGGCGCAGCCCGGCCCGATAGGCCAGAACCAGCGCAATCAAACCTCCGAAGAGCAGCCACGGCGCGGCACTCTCGCCCGTGGCAACGCGTAGCGGGCTCCCCGCCGGCAGAACCAGATGCAAGAGAACAACGCCTACCCATAGCATACCAATCATCGTCCAGCGCATGCGCCGGGGCGTGTGCAGAACTGCGCCCAGCCCCCAAAGCCCCACCGCCAAGATCAGGACAAGCGCCATCAGCCGCGCCCCGTCGAGCCAAAGCCGCCCGCGCCACGCGCCGTCTCGTCCAGCGTTTCGGCCTGCTCGAAGGCAACCCGTGTCACCGGCGCGACGACCATCTGCGCAATCCGGGTACCATGCTCGATCTCGAACGCCTCGGCGCCAAGGTTGACCAGGATCACCCCGACCGGCCCGCGATAGTCACTATCAATCGTGCCCGGCGCGTTGGCGACGGTCACCCCGTGCTTCAGCGCCAGACCGGAGCGCGGCCTGATCTGAACCTCATAGTCCTCGGGGATCGCCATGCGCAGGCCGGTGGGCACCAAAGCCCGCTTGCCGGGCTCCAGCGTCATGCCGCCCACGCCGGCGCCGAAATTCGCGCGCAAGTCGGCCCCGGCTGCGCCCGCCGTCGCATAGGCGGGCAAGCCCAGCGCCCGGTCCGCGCCCGCGTCCCAGCTCAGCACTACCGTGACCATCCCGCAGACCTTTCATCGTTCCAAAAGTGCTCAAATTCCACGGCTCGCCCCGCGCGCCGCGTCCCAGAGCATAGTGCCACCGCGCCCGATGTCACATCGGCACCAGCGCCCAGTAATCAAGGTCCAGCAGGACACCCGGCAGATACCTCCCATCCTCGCCCTTGAGTGCACCCGCCGCGCCGCCCTTGGTGGCAACAAGGCGCAAGCGCAGCGCGCCGACACCCGGCGCGGATGTCTCGGCCCGGTCCAGAACCTCGCTCCAGGCCCGCACCGTGTCGCCCGCGTGGCACGGATTGGCATGCGCGCCGCCATTGAGGCCCACGATCATCTGCGCATTGGCCAGCCCGTTGAAGCTGAGCGCGCGCGCCATCGAGATCACATGCCCGCCATAGATCAGCCGCCCGCCCTCGCGGGCGGTGCTATCGAAATGCACCTTGGCGGTGTTCTGCCAAAGGCGCGTGGCCAACATGTGCTCGGCCTCCTCGATGGTCACGCCATCGACATGGTCGATCACCTCGCCCACGGCATAGTCGCCCCAGCGATGCGGCTCGCCCGCGAGTGTGAAATCATAACCGCTGAAATCGAGACCCTCGGGCACGACCAGCTGCTCGGCGCTCAGCGCCGGGGCCAGATCGGGGATCACCGTCTCGGGCGCGGGTGCACCCGCATCCCGCTTGCGCACCATGACCCAGCGCACATAGTCCAGTACCGCCTCGCCATGCTGGTTGGTGCCTCGCGTACGCACCCAGACAACGCCCGATTTACCGTTCGAATTCTGCTTGAGCCCGATCACCTCGGACACCGAGCGCAGCGTATCGCCCGACCAGACCGGCGCCAGCCAGCGCCCTTCGGCATAGCCCAGATTGGCCAGCGCGTTCAGCGAGATATCGGGCACCGTCTTGCCAAAGACCGTATGGAAGGCGATCAGATCATCGAGCGGCGACGACGCCAGCCCGCACGATTGCGCAAACACGTCCGAGGAATAAAGCGCGTGACGCGCGGGATAGAGCGCGTGATAGAGCGCCCGCTCACCCCCGCCGACAGTGCGCGGCACCGCGTGTTCGATCACTTGGCCGACGCTATAATTCTCGAAAAAACGGCCCGGATTGGTCTTGCTCATTGCTCGCCCAGCTTGACGTCCGGCGCGTAGACGCCGGGGGCTTCCTTGGTCACGGCCTGGCCGCAACGCATCACGCCATTGGCCTCGTCATAGGCATAGGTCGGCGTTCCATAAAGCTCCCATCCCTTGTTCAGGGCATCGGTGACCTTGTGGCAAAAGGCCGATGTGTCGTCGGCGCTGAGAAAGCGGTAGAGTTTCATGTCGTCCTCATCAGAATTGGCGGGTTATCCGAAGGTTGGATAGCCCAGCGCGTAATGTACCGCCACGATACCGGCATACACCACCAGCGTGGCAACCACGGCAATCAGTTCCTTGCGAGCGGGCTTGGCGGGCGGGGGCGTCCAGTTAGGCTCGGCCCGATTGATCAGGATTACCTCGACCACGGCCCAGGCCAGAAGGCCGCCGAACAGAATGAAGGAGGCCACGTCTCCATTGACCAGAAGATGCGACAGCGCCCAGATCTTGACCGCGCCCAGCATCGGATGGCGCATCTTGCGCGCCAGCGCGGTTTTCATGCCCGACACGGCAAAGAGATAGACCGAAAGCAGCATCAGTAGATTGTTGATGCCCACGGTGGCAGGGTGTCGGCCCCAGAAATTGGCCCCATCGGACATGCGGTAGCCGATGACCATCAGGATCACGCCCGCCAGCAGGACCAGCGTGATCGGCCCTCGGCCCTTGGCGCCCATCCGTGCCCGAGCATCCGGAGCCAGCCGCTTGAACAGGTGTCCAACGCTCCAGAGGGCAAGGCCCAGTATCAGTATCGCGATGCCCATCAGGTCGTCTCCAGTTCAGCCAAGATTTGCGCCTTGGCCAATATGCGCCGCGCGGCGACGACGTGCAAATTCTCTACGATGGTGCCGTCGACCACCGCCACCCCCTCGCCCGAGGCCTGGCTGGCCTCATGCGCCGCGATCTGGCGCCGCGCGAGGTCAATCTCGGAGGTGGTCGGCGCAAAGGCGCGGTTCGCGCCCTCGATCTGCGCCGGGTGGATCAGCGTCTTGCCGTCAAAGCCCAGGTCGCGCCCCTGCTCGCATTCCGCGGCCAGCCCGTCGCCATCGCGAAAGCGGTTGTAGACGCCGTCGATGGCAATGATGCGCGCCGCACGCGCGGCCATCACGATGGTCTGCAGCGCCATCATCAGCGGCAGGCGGTCGGCTCGGGTGCGGCTACCCAGATCCTTGGTCAGATCATTGGTGCCGGTGACCAGCGCCGCGACCCGCCCGTGCGACGCGATATCGCGCGCGTTGAACACGCTGACGGGCGTCTCCATCATCACCCAGATCGGCATGTCGTCGCCCAGAAGGTCCACCAGATTGTCGACATCCGAGCGGGTATTGACCTTGGGCAGCAGAACCGCATCCGCGCCCGCGTCCTTCAAGCTGCGCACATCCTCAAGCCCCCATTCGGTGGTCAGGGCGTTAATCCGCACGATCTTGGCCCGGTGCCCATAGCCACTGCTCCCCAGCGCGGCGGCCAGCGAGGCGCGCGCTTCCGCCTTGGCATCCGGGGCCACGGCATCCTCGAGATCAAAGATGATGGCATCGCAAGGCAGATCCCGCGCCTTCTCCAGCGCGCGTTCCTTCGACGCGGGGATATAGAGGACGGAACGATAAGGGCGGGTGGCGGCGTCCATGCGGCTCTCCTGCGGGTCGGGGAAACATTGTTGCGCAGGGATGCCATTTTATGGCGCATTTGTTCAAGGGATTTCTCGCCGCAGCGCAGAACCGGAACTGCCAGATCAAGCCTGCCGCAGCGCAGCACCCTTGCGCGCGGGGGCAAATAGGACTACGCCCACGGCGGAAATTCTTTGCCAATCGGAGGTAATACCCATGGCCAGACCCAAGATCGCGCTGATCGGCGCGGGACAGATCGGTGGCACGCTCGCCCATCTCGCCGCCATCAAGGAACTGGGCGATATCGTCCTGTTCGACATTTCCGAAGGTGTGCCCGAGGGTAAGGCGCTCGACATCGCGGAATCCGGCCCGGCCGAGGGCTTTGATGCCACGCTGAAAGGCACGCAATCCTACGCCGATATTGCCGGCGCCGATGTCTGCATCGTCACCGCAGGCGTGCCGCGCAAGCCGGGCATGAGCCGCGACGACCTCTTGGGTATCAACCTCAAGGTGATGAAATCCGTCGGCGAGGGTATTGCCGCCCACGCGCCGAATGCTTTCGTCATCTGCATCACCAACCCTCTTGATGCGATGGTCTGGGCGCTGCGCGAGTTCTCCGGCCTGCCGCATGAAAAGGTCTGCGGCATGGCGGGCGTCCTGGACTCTGCGCGCTTCCGCCACTTCCTCAGCCTCGAATTCGGCGTATCGATGCGCGACGTGTCGGCGTTCGTTCTGGGCGGGCATGGCGACACGATGGTGCCGCTGGTGCGCTATTCGACCGTCGCGGGCATCCCCCTGCCCGACCTGATCGAGATGGGCTGGACCACTCAGGAGAAGATGGACGCCATCGTCCAGCGCACCCGTGACGGCGGCGCCGAAATCGTCGGCCTGCTGAAAACCGGCAGCGCCTTCTACGCGCCCGCCACCTCGGCGATCGAGATGGCGGAGGCCTATCTCAAGGACCAAAAGCGCGTCCTGCCCTGCGCCGCGCATGTCGATGGCGCCTATGGCCTCAATGGCTTCTACGTCGGCGTACCCACTGTGATCGGCGCAGGCGGCATCGAGAAAGTGGTCGAGATCAAGATGAACAAGGACGAGCAGGCCATGTTCGACAAATCGGTCAGCGCGGTCAAAGGTCTGGTCAAGGCCTGCAAGGACATCGACAACACGCTGGCCTGAACGGCCCCGCAATAATCTGTCCTACGAAGGCCCTGGCAGTTTGCCGGGGCCTTTTGCGTTCCTGAGCCCACTGCCTTGATTCCCGGACAGAGTGCGTCTGGCTTTTTGTGATCACACGATATTACCCCGTGATCACAAATGCGAAAAATTCGCCGCATTACCCCGGACAGACGAGAAAACCGTTTAATACTCGGCAAGGCTTCTATGTATACCAGTAACGACATTTCAAAACGGGACAGTTTCAATGAACATCCACGAGTATCAGGCAAAGGCCCTTCTGCGCTCCTACGGCGCCCCGGTGTCCGATGGCCGCGTCGTGCTGCGCGCCGAAGAAGCCAAGACAGCCGCCAGCGAAATGGACGGCCCCCTTTGGGTGGTCAAGGCACAGATCCACGCGGGCGGACGCGGCAAGGGCAAGTTCAAAGAGGCCGGCGCTGGCGACGCGGGCGGCGTGCGCCTGGCCAAGTCAGTCGAGGAAGCTGCCGAAGAGGCCAAGCGCATGTTGGGCCGCACGCTCGTGACAAAACAGACGGGCGAGGCCGGCAAGCAGGTCAACCGCATCTATATCGAGGATGGCAGCGGCATCGAGACCGAGATGTATCTGGCACTTCTGGTCGATCGCCAGACATCCCGCGTCAGCTTTGTCGCATCGACCGAGGGCGGCATGGACATCGAGGAAGTGGCCGAGAAGACGCCGGAAAAGATCCTCAGCTTCTCTGTCGATCCCGCGACCGGCTATCAGGCCTTCCACGGTCGCCGCATCGCCTTTAATCTTGGCCTTGAGGGCGCGCAGATCAAGCAATGCGTCGCCTTGATGGGCACGCTTTACAAAATCTTCGTCGAAAAAGACATGGAGATGCTCGAGATCAACCCGCTGATCGTGACCGACAAGGGTGATCTGAAATGCCTCGACGCCAAGATGAGCTTTGACGGCAACGCGATCTACCGCCACCGCGACATCGCCGAGTTGCGCGACACCACCGAGGAGGACCCCAAGGAACTGGAAGCCTCCAAGTATGACCTGAACTACATCGCCCTCGACGGCGAAATCGGCTGCATGGTCAACGGCGCGGGCCTTGCCATGGCGACGATGGACATCATCAAGCTCTACGGCGCCGAGCCTGCCAACTTCCTCGACGTGGGCGGCGGCGCGACCAAGGAAAAAGTGACCGAGGCGTTCAAGATCATTACCTCCGATCCGCAGGTCAAAGGTATACTCGTCAATATTTTCGGTGGCATCATGCGCTGCGATGTGATCGCCGAGGGGGTGGTCGCTGCGGTTAAGGAGGTCGGTCTAAAGGTTCCGCTGGTCGTGCGCCTGGAAGGCACGAATGTCGAGAAGGGCAAGGAGATCATCAACAACTCCGGCCTCGACGTGATCGCCGCGGACGACCTCAAGGACGGCGCGCAGAAGATCGTGAAGGCGGTGAAGGGGTGAAGGGGTTGAAATTTCCCAAGGGTGTCGGAGCCGCAGGTCTATTGTTGCTGACTTTTGCCACTGGCGCAGAGGCTGCGAATACGGCCAAAGAGCAGGCAAAGATGCAGCAAGCCGCAAATGAGAGCGCCGTATTGTGTTCTGTGGTTTTGTCAGACCCTAACGCTCTTCAGGACGCTGCAGCGAAACGCGGTTTTAATGCAATGGCAAACCGCAAGATTGGGCGCATCAGCTTTGACGTTATATATGGCAAGCTTATGGGTAAAAGTTCTTGGCGCAAAACCTATTTGATAGTCGCTCGCAGTACGAATGGTGACTGCGTCACAAAGGTTGAAGGCAACTATGAATCCGAAGCCTACTGGCGGCAGTTGGACGCCACGCTCGTTGGCAGCGGCTACAAGCAAGGCCGAAAGCCGATCATTGCCAGAGGCATGATGATGGGCGCTTACCAAGCCGGAAAATCAGAAATCGAGATTCAAGGACAAGCACATACGTCGTCCGGCACGGTCACGATTTGGTCGAAATGAAAGATCCTATGCGCTCCTGCGCGGGTCATGAAGAAATTAAAAGGAGCCACCGATGGCCATCCTCGTAGACGAAAACACCCGCGTCATCTGCCAAGGCCTCACCGGCTCGCAGGGGACGTTCCACACCGAACAGGCCATCGCGTATGGCACAAAAATGGTCGGTGGCGTGACCCCCGGCAAGGGCGGCCAGACGCATCTGGATCTGCCGGTCTTCAACTCGGTTCACGAGGCCAAGCATGAGACCGAGGCGAACGCATCGGTGATCTATGTGCCACCTCCCTTCGCCGCCGACTCGATCCTCGAGGCGATCGACGCCGAGATGGAGCTGATCGTCTGCATCACCGAAGGCATCCCGGTCCTTGACATGATGCGCGTCAAGCGCGCGCTGGAAGGCTCGAAATCCAAGCTGATCGGCCCCAACTGCCCCGGTGTCATCACGCCTGATGCCTGCAAGATCGGCATCATGCCGGGCCATATCCACAAGCGCGGTTCCTGCGGCGTTGTCAGCCGGTCGGGCACCCTGACCTATGAGGCGGTCAAACAGACCTCCGATGTGGGCCTTGGCCAGTCGACCTGCGTCGGCATCGGCGGCGATCCCATCAAGGGGACCGAGCATATCGACGTGCTGGAATGGTTCTTGGCCGATGACGAAACGCAGTCGATCATCATGATCGGCGAGATCGGCGGCAGCGCTGAAGAAGAGGCCGCACAATTCCTCGCCGACGAGAAGAAGCGCGGCCGCTGGAAGCCGACCGCAGGCTTCATCGCAGGCCGCACCGCCCCTCCGGGCCGCCGCATGGGTCACGCGGGCGCCATCGTCGCCGGTGGCAAGGGCGGCGCGGATGACAAGATCGAGGCGATGAAATCCGCCGGGATCGTGGTGGCTGAAAGCCCGGCAGGTCTGGGCGAGGCTGTTCTGGAAGCGATTGGTTGATTATGCCGCAGCGTCCGGTGATCTCTTCAAGAGCATTGACCGATCTCAGGCGGAAGCAAAGCGCTTTCCCTTGGGGCTGGTCGGGCGCTGTCGGACGGTGTCGCCGGGCAGCTTATCTCTTTATTGCATTCACTCTGTGCTCCATTCCAGCTCATGCGTCCGAGGACCAGCAAACAACCCGCAATGTCGTGGCGATTTGCTCAAACCTCGGATCCGATCAGCAGTTGGTCGATACAAAGCTAATCGATCTCGGCTGGGAACCGGAGGATACCCCGGAAACCATCGGCAATATCTTGTTCTGGATGTTTTTTGCGCGTGACTTCGCCACCCTCGATGATGAGGCGTTAAAGGTCAGGTCGAATTCCGAAGATCTGGGAGCGCAGCTTGGCTACCTGATCGTCAACTCGAGTTTCATGGCGGGCTCGACGTTGGGAAATTCTGCATTGCCGCCCAATCAATCCGTGTATTCAAAAGGCGATTATCGTCTCGCAGTGCTCGGAGTGAGCCTCGCCAAAGGACATTGTCTTGTGACGGGACCGGCAAACATCTCAGAAACATTGCCGGACCTTGAGGATTTTTCCGAGCAATGGCCCGAAAACCTTCCGAAGAGCGATCGCGACGGGGTGCTGGCCCGCTCCGGCACCATCCCGGAAGCAAGGATTTTTCTCGCGTCGCTCGACGAAGCCCCGCTCCGGGCGCTCTATGGCTCCACAACGATCCAATTGCCCTATACGGAACGCGAATTTGACCCGCGTGTGTTCGATGATCTGCCGAAGGCGGTCATTCATATCTCTCCCATACGACCTCAGTGAGGTAATCCCATGACCGACCAATCCCCAAACGACCAGTTTCATGCTTCCAGCTTCATGCAGGGGCATAACGCGGAGTATCTCGAACAGCTTTACGCGCGCTATGCGAGCGATCCGAACGCGGTCGACGAGGCGTGGCAGAATTTCTTCAAGGAGATGGGCGACGACGATGCTGCCGTCACCGCCGAGGCCGCTGGCCCCTCCTGGGCGCGCGCCGATTGGCCGCCCATGCCGCAGGACGATCTGACAGCGGCCCTGACCGGCGAGTACCCGGCCGAGCCCGAGGCGAAGGCCGTGGGCAAGAAACTGACCGAGAAAGCCAAGGAAAAGGGCGCCGAGGTCAGCGACGAGGCGATCCAGCGCGCCGTTCTCGACAGCGTGCGCGCGCTCATGCTGATCCGCGCCTACCGAATTCGCGGCCACCTCATCGCGGATCTCGATCCGCTGGGCCTGCGCGAGCAGCCCTTCCGCCCCGAGCTGGATCCCGAGAGCTATGGCTTCACCAAGGACGACATGGATCGCCCGATCTTCATCGACAATGTTCTGGGGCTTGAGATCGCGTCGATCCGCGAGATCCTCGGCATCGTGCGGCGCACCTATTGCGGCACTTTCGCGCTGCAATACATGCATATTTCCGATCCCGAGCAGGCCGGCTGGCTGAAGGAGCGGATCGAAGGCTATGGCAACGAGATCAACTTTACCGAGGAAGGCCGCAAGGCGATCCTGAACAAGATGGTCGAGGCCGAAGGCCTGGAAAAATACCTTCACGTCAAATACATGGGCACCAAGCGTTTCGGTCTGGATGGCGGCGAGTCTCTGATCCCCGCGATGGAGCAGATCATCAAGCGGGGCGGTTCCTTGGGCGTCAAGGATATCGTCATCGGCATGCCCCACCGGGGTCGCCTGTCGGTGCTGGCCAACGTGATGGGCAAGCCCTACCGCGCGATCTTCAACGAGTTCCAGGGCGGCAGTTTCAAGCCCGACGACGTGGACGGTTCGGGCGACGTGAAATACCACCTCGGCGCCAGTTCGGACCGCGAGTTCGACGGCAACAACGTGCATCTGTCACTGACTGCGAACCCCAGCCACTTGGAGGCGGTGAACCCCGTCGTTCTGGGCAAGGTGCGCGCCAAGCAGGACCAGTTGAACGACACCGAGCGCACGCAGGTCCTGCCCATCCTCTTGCATGGCGATGCGGCCTTTGCGGGGCAGGGTGTCGTGGCCGAATGCTTTGGGCTTTCAGGTTTGCGCGGGCACCGCACCGGCGGCACGATGCATATCGTGGTGAACAACCAGATCGGTTTCACCACCGCGCCGCATTTCAGCCGGTCCAGCCCCTACCCCACCGACATCGCGCTGATGGTCGAGGCGCCGATTTTTCACGTGAACGGCGACGACCCCGAGGCTGTGGTGCATGCCGCCAAGGTCGCCACGGAATACCGCCAGAAATTCCAGAAGGATGTCGTGATCGACATCATCTGCTATCGCCGCTTTGGTCATAACGAGGGCGACGAGCCCATGTTCACCAACCCGGTGATGTACAAGAAGATCAAACAGCAGAAGACGACGCTGACCCTCTATACCGAGCGTCTGGTCAAGGATGGCCTGATCCCCGAGGGCGAAGTCGACGACATGAAGGATGCCTTCCAGTCCTTCCTCGCGGACGAGTTCGAGGCAGGCACGAATTACAAGCCGAACAAGGCCGATTGGCTGGATGGCAAATGGTCCCATCTCGACCGCAAGGAGGAAGACTACCAGCGCGGCCAGACCGCCATCAAGGAAGAAACCTTCCACGAGATCGGCACCGCGCTGTCCAAAGCACCCGACGGCTTTCCCCTGCACAAGACGGTGCAGCGCATCCTCGACGCCAAGGCCAAGATGTTCGAAAGCGGGACCGGTTTTGACTGGGCCACTGGCGAGGCGCTGGCCTTCGGCTCGCTCCTGACCGAGGGTTTCCCGGTGCGCCTTTCGGGCCAGGACAGCGCGCGCGGCACCTTCAGCCAGCGGCACTCGGCCCTAATCAACCAGGACGACGAGGAACGGTATTACCCGCTCAACAACATCCGCGAGGGGCAGGCGCGCTACGAGGTCATCGACTCGATGCTGTCGGAATACGCCGTGCTGGGGTTTGAGTATGGCTACACGCTGGCCGAGCCAAATGCGCTGACCCTCTGGGAGGCGCAGTTCGGCGATTTCGCCAACGGCGCGCAGATCATGTTCGACCAGTTCATCTCGTCGGGTGAAAGCAAATGGCTGCGTATGTCCGGCCTCGTTTGCCTGCTTCCGCATGGTTATGAGGGTCAGGGCCCCGAGCATTCATCGGCGCGGCTCGAGCGTTTTCTGACGATGTGCGGACAGGACAACTGGATCGTCGCCAACTGCACGACCCCGGCCAACTACTTCCACATCCTGCGCCGGCAGCTGCACCGCACCTATCGCAAGCCGCTGATCCTGATGACGCCGAAATCCCTGCTGCGTCACAAGCTGGCCGTCTCGAAGGCCGAGGAATTCACCATCGGCTCCAGCTTTCACCGGGTGCTGTGGGATGATGCGCAATATGGCAACTCCGATACGGAACTGGTCGCCGATGACAAGATCAAGCGCGTCGTCATGTGTTCCGGCAAGGTCTATTACGACCTGCTGGAAGAGCGCGACAAGCGCGGCATCGACGACGTTTACCTCCTGCGGTTCGAGCAGTTCTATCCCTTCCCGGCGCAATCCGCGGTGAAGGAGCTGGAACGCTTCAAGCAGGCCGAAATGGTCTGGTGCCAGGAAGAGCCGAAGAACCAGGGCGCGTGGCACTTCATCGAGCCCAATATCGAATGGGTGCTGGGCCGTATCGACGCTCAGCACAAGCGTCCCGAATATGCGGGCCGCGCGGCCGCCGCCTCACCGGCGACCGGCCTTGCGAGCCAGCACAAAGCACAACAAGAGGCGCTGATTGACGACGCGCTGACGATCAAAGGAAGCTAAAACCATGAGCACCGAAGTACGCGTTCCCACCCTGGGCGAATCCGTTTCCGAGGCCACCGTCGCCACATGGTTCAAGAAACCGGGCGACAAAGTCGAAGCCGACGAAATGCTCTGCGAGCTTGAGACCGACAAGGTCACCGTCGAGGTGCCCAGCCCGGCCGCTGGCACGATGGGCGACATCGTCGCGGCTGAGGGCGAAACGGTGGGCGTCGATGCCCTGCTGGCCACGATCGAGGAAGGCGCCGGCGCCAAGCCCAAGGAAGAAAAACCTGCCAAGGAGGAAATGAGCGAGGAGAAGTCCGAGGCCAAATCCGACAAGCAGACCGAAAAGAAATCGGGCGGCGGAGGGGGCAGCATCGACGTGATGGTCCCCACCCTGGGCGAAAGCGTCAGCGAGGCCACTGTCAGCACATGGTTCAAGAAGGCCGGCGACACGGTCGAAGCCGACGAGATGCTGTGCGAGCTCGAGACCGACAAGGTCTCGGTCGAGGTGCCCAGCCCCGGCGCAGGCACGCTGTCGGAGATCCTCGCGAGCGAGGGCGACACCGTTCAAGCGGGCGGTAAGCTGGCCGTGCTCTCCTCGGGCAGTGATGCGGGCGTCGCGCAGGCCAAGGATGACAAGCCCGCCGGCGGCGATCAATATCAGCAGCCCAAGGCCGGTGCCGGCTCCAAGGATGTCGAGGATGCCCCATCCGCGAAAAAGGCAATGGCCGAGGCGGGCCTCAACCCCGATCAGGTCACCGGCACCGGCAAGGATGGGCGTATCATGAAAGAGGACGTCGCCAAGGCGGCCAAGGAGGGCGGCGCCAAGGCCGATGCCCCCGCGCCCGCCGCGCCCAAACGCGCGCCCTCGCCCGCCAGCGATGCCAGCCGCGAAGAGCGTGTCAAGATGACCCGCCTGCGCCAGACCATCGCCAAGCGCCTCAAGGACAGCCAGAACACCGCCGCCATGCTGACCACTTACAACGAGGTCGACATGACCGAGGTCATGGCGCTGCGCAGCGAGTACAAAGACGAATTCCTCAAGAAGCACGGCGTGAAACTTGGCTTCATGTCCTTCTTCACCAAGGCCTGCGTGCATGCCCTGAAGGAAGTCCCCGAGGTCAATGCCGAGATCGACGGCACCGAGATCGTCTACAAAAACTTCGTGCATATGGGCATCGCCGCCGGCACGCCCACCGGCCTCGTCGTGCCCGTCATCCGCGACGCCGATGCGATGAGCTTTGCCGAGATCGAGAAGGCCATCGCCGAGAAGGGCGCCAAGGCCCGCGACGGCAAGCTGACGATGGAGGAAATGCAGGGCGGCACCTTCACCATCTCCAACGGCGGCGTTTACGGCTCGCTGCTCTCGTCGCCCATCCTCAACCCGCCGCAATCAGGCATCCTCGGCATGCACAAGATCCAGGATCGCCCGATGGCCATCAAGGGCGAGGTCAAGATCCGCCCGATGATGTATCTGGCCCTCAGCTATGACCACCGGATCGTGGACGGCAAAGGGGCGGTGACGTTCCTCGTCCGCGTGAAAGAGGCGCTGGAGGATCCGCGGCGGTTGCTGATGGATCTCTGATCAAGACTAAGGGGCGTGCGTCAGCACGCCCCTTAGAAAGAAGCAGTATTGGGATTGAATTTTGCCTTCCTCAGAAACGTCTGAAATTGCGCGCATCCAAGCTGCAGACCAGCTCGGTGTCACTTTTGCAAAAACGCTAATCACGATGAACGCAGGCGCCATCTTAGCGCTACTTACATTTATCGCTGGCGCAAAAAACCAATCCCTTTTCACCTTTTCAGTATGGTCGCTCCAGTGGGCAATGGCATTATTCTTGGCTGGTATAGTCTCGATACTGTTGGCCCTATTGGTATCCTACTATTTCTATGCTCATCCGCCAGAAAGCAAAACGCACCAATTTCTGAATAAATTCATTGCAGTGGTAAATGCGTTCTTCGCTTTTTCGTCTACGGCGTTTTTCGTGGGCGGCGTAATTCTACTGCTCAAGAATATTATCGTCGTGTAGCCACGATGAACGTCCGACTCCGCTCTCCCTACACCCGCGCGATCGCCGCCCGCCGCGCATTCCGCCTGCCGGGCTATCCCACGCTGGCGGAGTACGGCTTCGACGGCGACTACGTCTCGCCCATTCAGATCGCTTGCGGCAACCTCACCGGCCCGCTCCTGATTTCCAAGGATTGGCTTGATGCCCCCTCAGCGGCAGCCAACCGGGCCCACCTGCAACGCCACGGTCACCTGCCGGACAACCCCTTCATCCGCGTCATCGACAAGGCGCTCGCCCTCATGGGCCTCAAACGCGCAGACATCTACATCTCACCCGTCTTCCACCTCCTGACGCCCAAACGCTCCAGCACCATCCCCGCCGCCCATGCGCGCGCCAGCTTTGCCGCGATCGGCCGGCATGAATTGATGGGCCGCCGCCCCGTCGCCCTCGGCACGGATGCCGCCAATGTCCTACGCCATTTCGGCATCGACCATATCCCCGCGCCCCACCCTTCGGCCCGCATCGGCAGCTTTGACGCCCGCGCGGCCCTCATCGCAAAGGCAGTCCTGTCATGACCCCCGAGCTTACCGTACTCACCCTCGCCGCCCTGCTTCAGGTGATCCAATTCGGTCTCATGGCCGTGCCGGTCAATCTCGAACTGGGCACGGCCAGAACGATGGGGCCTCGCGACCCCGGTCAGACGGACGCGCCCATGGCAGAGCAGATCAGCCCTAAAACCGGCCGCCTCGTGCGCGCCCTCAATAACCATTTCGAGGGGCTGATCCTTTTCGGTATCGCCTGCACGGTCATCGCCGTCTCGGGCCAGTCCACCTGGCTCACCGTCACCTGCGCCTGGGTCTATCTCGCGGCGCGCATTGCCTATGTCCCGGCCTACTACTTCGGTCTCGTGCCGGGCCGCTCGCTGATCTGGGCGGTGGGCTTCGGCGCCACGACGCTCATGCTGCTCGCCGCGCTCTTTTAGTCTTTCACTGTTCCGAAAATACTCATAGCCGGAACGCGCAACCACCCCCTTCGGTTGACCCTCAAGGCAATTCCCTGTCTCTTTGGCGCCAACCGCATCTGATCCAAAGGAACCCTACCCATGGCCACATATGATGTCATCGTGATCGGCTCCGGCCCGGGCGGCTATGTCGCCGCCATTCGCTGTGCCCAGCTGGGCCTGAAAACCGCCTGTGTCGAGGGGCGCGAGACGCTGGGCGGCACCTGCCTGAACATCGGCTGCATCCCGTCCAAGGCGCTGCTCCATGCCAGCCACATGCTGCATGAGGCCGAGCACAACTTTGCCGCCATGGGCCTCAAGGGCAAAAGCCCCTCGGTCGACTGGAAAAAGATGCTGGAATACAAGCAGGAGACGATCGACACGAACACCAAGGGCATCGAGTTCCTCTTCAAGAAGAACAAGATTGACTGGATCAAGGGCTGGGCGTCCATCCCTGAGGCCGGCAAGGTCAAGGTCGGTGAAGACACGCATGAGGCATCGAGCATCATCGTCGCAACCGGGTCCGAGCCGTCGCCGCTCAAGGGCGTCGAAGTCGATGAAAAGACGGTCGTCACCTCCACCGGCGCGCTGGAGCTGGCCAAGATCCCGAAGAAGATGGTCGTGATCGGCGCGGGCGTTATCGGCCTCGAGATGGGCAGCGTCTATAGCCGCCTCGGCGCCGAGGTGACCGTCGTCGAATTTCTGGATGCGATCACCCCCGGCATGGACGCCGAGGTGCAAAAGACCTTCCAGCGCATCTTGAAAAAGCAGGGCCTCAATTTCCTCATGGGCGCCGCCGTGCAGAGCTGCGAGGTCAAGGGCGGCAAGGCGACGGTGAAGTACAAACTGCGCAAGGATGACAGCGAGGCCGAGATCGAGGCCGATACCGTCCTTCTGGCCACGGGCCGCCGCCCCTATACGGACGGGCTTGGGCTCGATGCGCTAGGCGTCGAGATGTCCGAGCGTGGCCAGATCAAAACGGACGACCACTGGCAGACCAATGTCAAAGGAATCTATGCGCTCGGTGACGCGATCGACGGCCCCATGCTGGCCCACAAGGCCGAGGATGAGGGCATGGCCTGCGCCGAGGTGCTGGCGGGCAAGCACGGCCACGTCAACTATGGGGTTATCCCCAGCGTGATCTATACCCATCCCGAGGTGGCATCCGTTGGCAAGACCGAGGATAAGCTGAAAGAAGAGGGCCGCGTCTACAAGGTCGGCAAGTTCAGCTTCATGGGCAATGGCCGCGCCAAGGCAAATTTCGCCGCCGACGGTTTCGTCAAGATCATCGCCGACAAGGAAACCGACCGCATCCTCGGCTGCCACATCATCGGCCCGGCGGCAGGCGATCTGATCCACGAGGTCTGCGTCGCGATGGAATTCGGTGCCGCCGCACAGGATCTGGCGCTGACCTGCCACGCGCATCCGACTTATTCCGAAGCGGTGCGCGAGGCGGCCCTCGCCTGCGGAGATGGCGCCATCCACGCCTGACTGCCACCCCATATTCTTGAACAAGAATATGGGGTGATTTTCATATTAGATTCACGGCGCGCGGGATCAGGACCAGATCTCGCGCGTCGAGCGTTCCGCCCAATCGGCATCGAACGCCGCGCCGCCGACCGCGCCCTCGGTTGCCTCGGCCAGCAGATCCCCCATACTGGGCAGACCGTCGGCATCGCTGCGCGTCCACAGTCCCGAGCGCAGCTGCGCACGCGAGCATTGCAGATAGACCTCGGCGATCTCGATTACCACCGCCGTTTTGGGCAATTTGCCGTCCTTGCCGAACCAAGCCAGCAGCTCTCCATCCGTCGTCACCCGTCCGCGTCCGTTGATGCGGATCACCGTGTTGGACCCCGGCACGAGGAACATCAGCGACAAACGCCCATCGCGAATGATATTGCGCAGGCTGTCCATGCGGTTATTGCCGCGCCAATCCGGCATGACCAATGTATGTGCGTCCAAGGGCGTCACCACGGGGCCATCATCGCCGCGCGGGCTGCCATCGGTGCCACCCGGGCCAACCGTGCTCAGCACGCAAAAGCGCGACGCGGCGATCCATTTCGCATGGAGCGGAAGCAGCCGGTCCGATACTTTCCGCTCTGCCGCGACGCTGGGCGTGCCGTAAAGCGCCTCAAGCGCGTCGATATCCTCGATATAGTCCATCAGCGCGAAAACCCCGCTTCCTTCATCAGGGAGTCCGATGCCTCTTCGATCTCGGACTCAAGCCGGGCCATGAAATCCGCGCGGTGCAAGCCTTCGGGGATCACGGGCAGAAATTCAACGACTGCCACACCCGGCTTGCGCAGGATGCCGTGGCGGGGCCAAAAGACACCCACATTGGTTGCTACCGGCACGCAATCCTGCTGCATGGCCGTGTAAATCGCCCCCGATCCGATCTTGTAGGGCATCTCGGCGCCCGGTGCGACGCGCGTGCCCTGCGGGTAGATGATCAGTTGGCCGGGCTCGACTGCGCCCCTCGCCACATCCTCGACCATCTTCTTGATCGCCGCCCCGCGTTTGCCGCGATTAACAGGAATGCAGCCGATACGCAGCGCGTATTGGCCTAAAATGGGCGTCCACATCAGCTCGCGCTTCATGATGAACTTGCCGGCGGGGACCGCGCCGAAGATGAGGATGATATCGAGGAAAGATTGATGCTTGGCCGCGATCAACACCTCACCTGTGGGCGGCGTGCCGCGCACTTCGGTCCGCAAATTCACCATCCAGGCGGCGGTCCAGCGCACCCATGCGCAAAACGCCTTGCAGGCCGCCCGCGCGCCCCGCGTGCTGAGCAGCGCCCAAGGAAAAAAGAGCAGACCGATGACTGCCATCGCCAGATACATCTGGATGATGAACGCGAGCGAGCGCAGCCATTGAACCGCGCCGCTCAAGGCATGTCCCTCAGCGTGCGCTGCGCGGCAGCCCGCGTGGCCAGGAACGCGACCGCGCCCGACAATAGCGGGATAATCAGCGGCCAGAGCCACTGCCAGCCCTGGAAGCCGAGCCCCGTCAGGAAGCCACCCGCAACTTCGGTGCGCGGCAGGAAGGCGACGGCGATGCATCCCATCACCATGCCCACGCCCGCGCCGGTCAGGCCGCGCAGGGTAAATCGGCGCACAAAAGCCTGAGCGATGTAGACATCGCGCGCGCCGACAAGGCGCAGAACGCCGATGACTTGCGCATTGGCCGCCAGCGCCGCGTTGGCCGCCAGCGTGATCATCGCCGCCACCGTGCCCGCGATCAGGATCAGCGATACCCAGCCCAAAAGGCGCAGGCGCGAGGCCGCGCGCACCAGCGGCGCGCGCCAGCGGGTGTGATCGTCCAGCACCGCACCGGGCACTTCGGCAGCAAGGCGCAGGCGCAGGCCCGCAGCATCATAACCGTTGCCTTCTTCGATGATCTCGACAAGTTGCGGGATGGGGAGGGTCTCGACCGGCAGGTCGGGACCGAACCACGGCTCCAGCAGGGCGCGCTGCTCCTCGGAGGTCAGTGCGCGGGCGCTGGCAATGCCGGGCGTGGTGCCGAGAACCTTCAGTGCGGCCTCGGTCTGGGCCAGCATCTGGCCCTCGGGCGCGGAAATCCTCAAGGTCGAACTGCGCGCCAGCGCGTCGCCCCAGCGATCGGCAAGGCGCGATGTGGCCAGAGACAGCGCCAGTGCGAACACAGCTAGAAACGCCATCGCACCAGCGGCAAAAAGGGTCAGCCATGCGGTATAGCCCGTCGGCGGCACAACCCGGTCCGAGCCGGACTCGCCGGCCAGAAGGCCGCGCAACCGTTCCAGGATCATGTTCACAAATCTGCCCCCGCCAGTTGCAGCCGACGGTTCGAGATGCGCAGCACGCGCGCCTGCACCTGGCTTTTCGCCGTGCGGATCAGGGCCAGGTCATGGGTCGCTATCATGATCGTCTTGCCCATGCGGTTCAGCTCGATCAGGAGACGCATGAGGCGCTGCGACATCTCCCAGTCGACATTGCCCGTCGGCTCATCCGCCAGGACCACATCGGGCGACATGATGATGGCACGGGCAAGCGCCGCGCGCTGACGCTCCCCGCCCGACAGCTCTGGCGGCAAGGCCCCGGCGCGCTGCGTCAGCCCGACCCAACTGGTCAGTTCGCGCAGGTTGGCATCCTCGTCCAGCATGTTGCGGTCCGAGACCATCAGCGGCAGGGCGATATTCTCGGACACGCTCAGATGATTGAGGAACTGACAATCCTGATGCACGACACCGATGCGCCGCCGCGCCATCGCGATATCGTCGCGGCTGAGCTCGCGCACATCGGAATCAAACAGGCGCACATGCCCCGCCGTAGGCATCAGTGCGCCGTAAAACAGTTTGAGCAGCGTCGTCTTGCCCGCGCCGGAAGGGCCGGTCAGAAAGTGAAACGACCCCGGTTGCAGGCGCAGCGTTATATCGCTCAGCAATTCGCCACCGCCATAGGAATAGGCCACGTTTTCCAGCTCGATCACCGGCTGCCCCTTCTGCCCGTTATGGGCCTTAAATGCCCCACTGTGGCGCGTCTTGCAATCGCGGGGGCGCAAATCCTTTGCTCTTTTCGATCCATCCTTTAAGCCTTAGGGTGAATACAATCAGGACAGCCCGGCAAACGGGGACAGGTGACAGGTGCGAAAATGAGGCTGACTTGCCCGAATTGCGGCGCGCAATACGAAGTGCCCGATGAGGTGATCCCGGAATCGGGCCGTGACGTGCAATGCTCGAATTGTGGCGACACATGGTTTCAGCCGCACCGCGACCAGGTGGAGGCCGAGGCACGGGATGACGGGACCAGCGCCCCCAACACGGATGATTGGCAAGAGGACGCGCCAGAAGCTGCACCCGCGCCTGTCCCGCCGGCTGCCGAGGATTTCATAGCACCGCCGGACACTGGCAAAGAGGATGCCTATGAAGAGGAAAAGGCCAAGGAGACATCCGCTCCGAAAGCCGAGCCAGTCGAACCGCATGCCGGACGCCCCGAGCGCCATGAGCGGCGCGAGATCGACCCGTCGGTTGCAAACGTCCTGCGCGAAGAGGCCGAGCGCGAAAAGCGCGCGCGTGCCGCCGCGCAAGGCGGCGTGGAAACGCAGCCCGATCTGGGGCTTGGAGACGAAGACGGCGAAGCCCGCCGCGAGCGCGAAGCGCGACAGCGCATGGCGCGCATGCGCGGGCTCGACGACAGCGACGAGCGCGGCGAAGCCCAACCGGGCCGCTATCAGGGGGGCGATGATGCCGACGATATCGACCCCAAATCGCGCAAGAGCCTTTTCCCCGACATCGAGGAAATCAACTCCTCCCTCGGCCCCGAACCCACCACGGACACCAGCGCAGCCGCCGCAGGATACGAGACCTATCCCGAGGCGCCTCCCCGCCAGCCCGGCGGATTTCGCCGGGGTTTTCTGATCGCCCTGCTGATCGCGGTCATGGCGCTTTTGGTCTATGTCTATGCCGCGCCGCTGGCCGATATGCTGCCCGCGCTGCGCGGAGTGCTGGCCGACTACGCCAATTGGGTAGACGGGCTGCGCGTCTGGCTGGACGGCCAAGTGGCCGCGCTGATGCTGTGGCTGGATACAGTGACCGGCACCGCACCTGCGGACACGAATGGCTAGGCAGGCCATGGCGGGCATGTGATCCCGCCCTCCGGCAACCCGCTGGCCCCGGTTGCCCTGACCGTTCTATCGGCCATCTTGTGGGGCCTGTGGTGGATCCCCATCCGCTGGCTCGAAAGCCTCGGCCTCACCGGGGCCCAGGCAAGTTTCATCTGCAATTTTGGCGCAGTGATCGCGCTGGTGGGCTACATGCTGGCCATCCGCATCATGCCGCGCCTGCGCCTGCGCCTGATCCTGGGCGCAGGGCTGATCGCGCTGGCGTTTTCCTTCTACTCCGTCGCGCTGACAATGTCGGATGTGGTGCGCGTGATCTTGCTATTCTACCTCGCGCCGGGCTGGAGCAAGATCATCGAATGGGCCTTTCTGAAACAGCCGTGGCGGCGCAGTTCCTCGGTGACGCTGCTGCTGACGCTGCTGGGCGCCTATCTGGTGCTGGGCGGGGATATATCGCTGGCCTCGCTCAATATCGGCGATGTGCTGGCGCTGATTGCGGGCGTGATGTGGGCAATCGGGGCCACGCTGGTCTTCACCGGGCCTCCGGCGAGGGCCTCGGCGTTGACGCTGGCCACCGTACTCTGGGCAATGCTGCAATCCGCCGTGATTGCGCTGCTGATGGGCGATACCATCATGGCCCAAATCGCGCCGACCGCCTTCTTGGCCTCTCTTTTGCTCGGGGCGCTCTACCTCGTGCCACTGGTCGGACTTACGCTCTGGGGGGCTGCGTGCCTGCCGCCTGCGCTGCTCAGTTTCCTTTTCACGCTCGAAATCCTCTCGGGCGTACTCTCTGGTGCGCTGCTGCTGGACGAACCGTTCGGTCTCTATCGCGCCACGGGCGGGCTGCTGATCTTCGGCGCCGCAATTTCCGAGGCGGTGATGACGCTTCGCGGCTCGTCAATCCGCAAGCTCCTCTAGTCGGTCAGAACCGCTCCAGAAGCCGCTCCAGATAATCGCGCTCGACCTCGGGGCGCGCGCCCTCCCCCGAGCGGCGGCGGAGCTCGTCCAGAAGCTCGCGCGCGCGCCGATACACGTCCTCGCCCTGAAGCAAGTTGCCATCCGTGCCGGCGCGGTCACCCTGGCCAGGCGTGCGGCCCAGCGGATCGGATTGCTGGCCGCCGGTTGCACCGCTCGCCTGCCCCTGCCCACCTTCCCGGCCGCCCGATTCCTCGGCCATCGCCTCGCCAAGGCTTCGCATGCCCTCGCGCAGCGCATCCATTGCCTCGGACTGTCGGTCGATCGCCTCAGCCAGATCGTCCCCGCGCAGCGCCTCTTCGGCGCCGTCCATCGCCTCGCCCGCACGGTCCAGCGCGCCGCGCGCCTCATCCGACGCCTCGCCGTTGCCCGGCAGGCTGCCGCGCTGGCGCGCCAGCTCCTGGCGCAGGGCCTCTTGCCGTGCGGCCAGATCGCCGGGCTGCCCGCCACCCTGACCGCTTTGCTGCTGACCTTCCGCGCTGCCGCCGTCGCTCTCGCCTTGACCCCCCTGGCCTTCATGGCTCTGGCCGCGGCCCTGACCGCCATTGCGGCCCTCGTTGCCCTGACTTTCACCCGCCTGCGCGCCGGGATTGAACTGCTCCTGCAGATCGCGGAAAGCCTGATCCGAAAGGCCCTGCTGCTGGCGCAGCGTGTCGGCCAGCCCCTCCATCGCCTCCTGACCGGGGCTGCCCTCGCCCTGACCGGGTTGGCCTTCGGTGACGCGCAGGTTCTCCATCATTTCCTGGAACTGGCGCAGCGCCTCCTCCGCCTCGGCCATGCGGCCTTCGGCCATCAGATCCTGAATACGGTCCATCATGTCCTGCAGATCCTGCTGGCTGAGCATGGTCATGTTCTGCTCGCCGGGGTCGGGCTGGTCGGTGCCGTTTTCGCGCTGCGCCTGTTGGGATTTCTGCCGAAGGTAATCATCGGTGGCGTCGCGCAGCTCCTGCATCAGGCGCGCGATTTCGTCCTCGCTGGCACCGTTTCGCATCGCCTCGCTCAGACGCTCCTGCGCCTCACGCATCCGCTCCAGCGCATCCTCGATATCGCCGTCCTCCAGCGTCACCGCCAGATCCCAGAGCGCATCGGCCAGCGCATCCCGCGTATCGCCATCCAGCCCGCCGCCGTTCAGACCAGCCTCAAGCCGCCGCAGTATCGTTCGCAGTTTCAGAAAATCCGCCGGATCGCGAAAGAACTTCTCTTCGGGCTGATACGACACCGCCCGGATCACCTGCGCCACCCGGCGCGCGTTGCCGCGATTCCATAACAGATCGCGCCGTTGCTCGATGATGGCCGCCGCCAATGGGTCAAAGAACCTCCGCGCTGGCAAATCCATCGCGTAGGGCGCGCTGCTGCCCGTCTGGCCTGCCGCATCCTCGGCCGTGATCGTCAGCGTCACGGGCAGATGGGCCCAGGGGTGCTGCGACAGGTTTTCAACCAGCGCCTCAGTGAAATCGGTGCGGCCACCGGTGATGGGCAGCGGCAGATCCAGCGTGATCGCCTCGCGCGGCTCCGGCTGGGACTCGAGGCCATAGCGACGGTCGACCGCGTCCAGATCCAGCGCGAAGGTGGCCGTGCCCCCGGTCACGCCGTAATCGTCGAGCGCCGAATAAGGCTGGCTCATCTGGCCGTCGAAGGTGGTCTTGGCGCCCTCGCTGAGCACTTGGGCCGCGGGCGGCGTGTCAGGCAGCGCGCGGATGTCCCAGCTGCGTCCACCCGGCCCGTCAATGGCCAAGGTGCCGTCCTGCACCACGTCAAAGCCTTGCGCCGGGTCCGTCGCCGCGTCCAGCCCCTCGGTGCGCCCCGACACGGTCTCGGTCAGCGCCAGCGCGCCCAGCTCGCCATAAAGACGCACCATCACGCGGCTGCCCTCGGGCACGTCGATCTCATCGCCCTGATCGGCGAGGTAGAGCGTCGGCAGGCCGGTATAGACCGGCGGCTCGATCCAGCCCTCCCATGTGGGTCCCGCAGCGAGTGCGCCGCTGCCGCCCGGCAGCATCGGTACCGGCGCCGCGATGCGCCAGACCGAGCCGAAGAGCATCGCCACGACCAGGCCCAACAGCGCCACATAGCGCAGGCCGAAAGGGTCCAGCCGGGCAAGCTTGAGGTCAGGTTGCGGCGCACGCGCGGCGGCGGCGGCCTGTTCCATCCGGCTGCGATGCGCCGCCCAAAGCGCCTCGGACGCGGCATCCCCCCGCCCGATCGCCTGCGCGTCGTTCAGCGCCTGAAGCGGACGGCCCGGCAGGGTCGCATCCAGCCGTGCCAGCGCCTCGGCCCTGCGCGGCCAGCGAAAGCGCGCAAAACCCACTACCAGCAGCGCCAGCGCGCCCAGCGCGGCGGCAATGGCGCCCCCGGTGATCAATTCGTAGGACAGCTGATCCTGCAGGCCCATCATCAACGCCGCCGCCACAGCGATCAGCAGCGTCCAGAGTGGCCAGAAGGCCCGCACCAGACGCTCGGCCAAGAGGCCCGCCCAAGTCAGCGTCAACGGCCCACGCAGACGCGCCGCCAATGGGCCTGTCAGGTTGGACGTCTGGTCGGGTTTCTGGGCCATTCACCTCTCCGGATGGGACCGCAGCGCGCTACAGCCATTCGGGAATGGTATCGCGATTTATCATCTCGTCAAAGCTCGGTCGCGCCCGGATCACGGCAAAGTCATGCCCATTCACCAGAACCTCGGGGATCAGCGGGCGGGTGTTGTATTCGCTCGACATTACAGCGCCGTAGGCCCCGGCGCTGCGAAAGGCGACCAGATCACCGGCGGAAAGCCGCGGCATCATGCGCTGCTTGGCAAAGGTATCGCCGCTCTCGCAAACGGGGCCGACAATGTCGTAGGGCTGCTGCTCGGCGCCCGGCTCGGGCTCGATCACCGGAACGATATCGTGCCAGGCGTCATACATGGCGGGCCGGATCAGATCGTTCATCGCGCCGTCGAGGATCAGGAAATCGCGGTCCTCGCCGGATTTGACATAGATGACCTCGCTCACCATCAGGCCCGCGTTGCCGGCAATCAGGCGCCCCGGCTCGATCTCGATCTCGCAGCCCAGATGGCCCAGCGTCTCTTGCACCAGCGTGCCGTATTCCGTGGGCAAAGGCGGCGCCTCGTTGCCCCGCGTGTACGGAATGCCAAGGCCACCGCCCAGATCCAGACGCCGGATGTCATGCCCGTCGGCGCGCAGCACCTCGGTCAGTTCGGCCACCTTCTGATAGGCCAGACGAAACGGCTCCAACTCGGTCAGCTGGCTGCCGATATGAACATCAATACCGATCGCCTCCAGCCCCGGCAGATCCGCCGCGAGGCGGTAGACCTCGCGCGCCCGCGCGATCGGGATGCCGAACTTGTTCTCGCTCTTGCCGGTTGCGATCTTGGCATGGGTCTTGGCGTCCACATCGGGGTTCACCCGCACTGTGATCGGTGCGACCACGCCCAGCTCGACGGCCACGGCGCTCAGAACTTCCATTTCCGGCTCGCTCTCGACGTTGAACTGCCGGATGCCCCCCGTCAGCGCCAGGCGCATCTCGTCGCGGGTCTTGCCGACACCCGAAAACACGATCCGCTCGCCCGGCACGCCCGCCGCCTTGGCACGCATGTATTCCCCGCCCGAGACGACATCCATTCCCGCGCCCAGACGCGCCAGCGTCTTGAGAATGGCGACATTGCTGGCGGCCTTCATCGCGTAGCACACAAGGTGGTCCATGCCCTCCAGCGCCTCGTCGAAGAGGCGGAAATGCCGCTCGAGCGTTGCGGTCGAATAGACGTAGAATGGCGTGCCGACTACGGCCGCGATCTCGGCCACGGGCACGTCCTCGGCATGCAGCATGCCGTCCTTGTAGAGAAAATGGTCCACGCTAGCTGTCCCTCGCCGCCATCAGGGCTTCATCTTGGGAAAAATACTCGAATTCCCGCGCTCACCCCTTGCGCAAACGCAGGTAGAGGTAAAGCGGCAATCCGCAACTGACCCCGATGAAGAAGGTCGCCGGCACGGCCATGAGGCGCGTCCAGTCGCGGCTGCGCCAGGTCTCGACCAGCACCCAGAGCGTCAGCGCGACGGCCGCGATGGTCAGATCCCAGACTAGCCCGCTGGTGGCCGCATTGGCGTGCCAGGCCTCGACCATACCGCCCAGGTCAAAGCCGTTCTCCATGAACCAGCGCAGGAAATAGGTCATGGGATGGATCGTGCCCCAGACGGCGAGCGCGAGGAACACGTATCTCACAGCACCGCTCCCGCATGGACCGAGGATGTGCCGCCGATCGGGCCGCTGGTGACCGGCGTCTGGTTCCTGGCCGGCGCCAGTTCGTCCTGACTGCCGGGCCGAATGGGCGCGCCATCGACGCCGCAGGCGGAAAGGGCGGTCACCGCCGCCAGGATCGTGACAAGTCTCATCCAAGTCTCTCCTGCCAGCGCGCCACTTGCGCGCGCACATTGTCCGGCGCCGTTCCGCCATAGCTGACACGGCTTGCCACGGAATTATGCACGCCCAGAACGTCGAATACATCCCCCGTTATGTCGCCATGGACGCCCTGCATGTCCTCAAGGCTCAGATCCGGCAGGTCGCAGCCCTTCTTCTCGGCTAGCGCTACCAGTGATCCGGTGACGTGATGCGCCTCGCGGAAGGGCATGTTCAGCACCCGCACCAGCCAGTCGGCCAGATCGGTCGCGGTGGAGAACCCTGTCGCTGCGGCGGCCTCCAGCACTTCGCGGTTCGCGCTCATGTCGCGCACCATGCCCTCCATCGCGGCAAGGGCCAGCATGAGGTTGTCGGCGGCGTCAAAGACCTGCTCCTTGTCCTCCTGCATATCCTTGGAATAGGCCAGAGGCAGCCCCTTCATCACCAGCGTCAGCGCGACATTGGCGCCAAAGATGCGCCCGATCTTGGCGCGGATCAGCTCGGCGGCATCGGGATTCTTCTTTTGTGGCATGATGCTGGAGCCGGTCGAGAAACGATCTGACAGCGCCACGAAACGGAACTGCGCCGAGGACCAGATGACCAGCTCTTCGGCCATGCGGCTGAGATGCATGGCGCAAATGCTGGCCGTGCCCAGAAACTCCAGCGCGAAATCCCGGTCGCTGACAGCGTCGAGCGAATTGGCGCAGGGCCGGTCAAAGCCCAGCGCCTCTGCCGTCATGTCCCGGTCGATCGGAAAGCTGGTTCCGGCCAGCGCGGCGGTCCCGAGAGGGCATTCGTTCATCCGCGCCCGCGCGTCGCGCACGCGGCTGAGGTCGCGGGCGAACATCTCGACATAGGCCAGCATATGATGGCCCCATGTTACCGGCTGCGCCACCTGCAGATGGGTGAAGCCGGGCATGACCCAATCCGCGCCCGCCTCGGCCTGCGACACAAGCGCGCGCATCAGCGCCTCGAGCGCCGTCTCGCAGGCATCCAGCTGATCACGCACCCAGAGGCGGAAATCCGTCGCCACCTGATCATTGCGCGAGCGGCCCGTATGAAGGCGGCCCGCAGGCTCGCCCACAATCTCCTTGAGGCGCGCCTCGACATTCATGTGAATGTCCTCCAGCGCCGCCGAAAAGACGAAATCGCCCGCCTCGATCTCGGCCAGAACGGCATCCAGCCCTTCCGTCATCGCGCGTGCATCACTATCTGTAACGATGCCTGTGGCCGCCAACATGGCAGCATGGGCCTTCGATCCGGCGATGTCTTGTGCCGCCATCCGCTTGTCGAACCCGATCGAGGCGTTAATTGCCTCCATGATCGCATCGGGTCCGGCGGCGAAACGGCCGCCCCACATCTGGTTCGAGGTTTTGTCTGCCATGCCTGCCCCTTCGGAGGTTTTATGCGTCTGTCACGTTCCACTCTGCTTTATCCCGCCGCTGCCCTCGGTGCAATCGCGGCAGGCCTTTTCATCGCCCTCGGAGGCGTGGCGGATGGGGCAGGCACCGCCCCGGCACGCGATTACTCGGCCCTTGCCGCCGGTCTGGACGGCGACATGAAGAAGCTGAATTTCCATGAGGAGCCCAAGGCGATCTCAACCGCGAGCTTCATCACCGAAGACGGCGGCGAGGCCACGCTGGCCGATTATGAGGGCAAGTATATCCTGCTGAATTTCTGGGCCACCTGGTGCGCGCCCTGCCGCAAGGAAATGCCGATGCTATCCGAGCTGCAGACCGAATTCAGCGGCGAGGGTTTCGAGGTGGTCACCTTGGCCACAGGGCGCAACGCGGTGCCCGCCATCGAGGGCTTCTTTGACGAGATCGGCGTGACCAATCTGCCGATGCACCGGGACCCCAAGCAGCGTGTGGCGCGCGACATGGGCGTTCTGGGCCTGCCGATCACGGTCATTATCGATCCCGAGGGGCGCGAGGTCGCGCGCCTTCAGGGCGACGCGCATTGGAGCAGCGACAGCGCCAAGGCACTGATCTCGGGGCTGAACGCCGCGCCCGAGTGAGGCACCCCGGATGTTTGCATAAATATCCGCGCCCATTGCGGGCGGGGTATTTCTGCCGCTAAGACAGTGTGCATACGCACTGCCGGAGGCGCATCATGCCCGTGATCACCAATATCCAAGACCTCAAGGACATCTACCGCCGCCGCGTGCCGCGCATGTTCTACGACTATTGCGAATCGGGCAGCTGGACCGAGCAGACCTTCCGCGCCAACACGAGCGATTTCAACGAGATCCTGTTGCGCCAGCGCGTCGCCATCGACATGGCCGGGCGCAGCACGGCCAGCCAGATGATCGGGCAGGACGTCTCGATGCCCGTCGCGCTCGCGCCGGTAGGTCTCACCGGCATGCAAAGCGCCGATGGCGAGATCAAGGCCGCCCGCGCCGCCGAGAAATTCGGCGTGCCCTTCACGCTCAGCACCATGTCCATCTGCTCGATCGAGGACGTGGCCGAGAATACCGAGAAGCCGTTCTGGCTGCAGGTCTATACGCTGCTCGATGACGACTACATGCAGCGCCTCTTCGACCGCGCCAAGGCCGCCAAATGCTCGGCAGCGATCATCACGGTTGATCTGCAGATGCTGGGCCAGCGCCACAAGGATATCAAGAACGGCCTTTCCGCCCCGCCCAAGCTGACGCCGCGCAGCATTGCCAACATGGCGACCAAGGCACGCTGGGGCCTCGAGATGCTGGGGACCAAGCGTCGCAGCTTCGGCAATATCGTGGGTCATGTGAAGGCGGTCAAAGACCCCTCCGATCTGGCGACCTGGACCAACGAGGCGTTCGACCCCTCGCTCGACTGGGACCGGATCCGTCAGTTCCGCAAGATGTGGGACGGCCCGCTGATCATCAAGGGCATCATCGACCCGCGCGATGCCAAGGAAGCGCTGAATGTCGGAGCCGACGCGATCATCGTCAGCAACCATGGCGGGCGGCAGCTGGATGGCGCGCTCAGCTCGATCCGGGCGCTGCCGCAGATCATGGACGCCGTGGGCGACAAGATCGAGGTGCATCTCGACAGCGGCATCCGCTCGGGTCAGGACGTGCTGAAGGCGCTCGCGATGGGCGCGACCGGCACCTATATCGGCCGCGCCTATATCTATGGCCTCGGCGCGATGGGCGAGGCGGGCGTGACCCGTGCGCTTGAGGTGATCCACAAGGAGCTGGACGTCTCGATGGCCTTTTGCGGGCACCGCGACATCCGCGGCGTGGACCGCGATATCCTGATGATCCCCAAGGGGTTCTCGGACGGCTGGGAATAGGCCGCCCGCGCCGGCACCGGAACGATCCCCCCGCCCCCGCGTTATCCGCCATTACGCAACTCATAAGGGGAAGATCATCATGCCGACCAAGGGCACGCCTCAGGGCCGCCTTGACATTGCCCCGACGAGTGAGCGGCCTTGGCTCCTGATTGTTTGCGGGCTTCTGGGCCTCGGGGGATGCGCGTCCCTCATCATCGGCACGCTTGTCGCGCCGATCTACGTGCCGAACCACGACTGGATCTCGGACACGATCAGCGATCTGGCGGCGGGGCGCTGGGAAATCCTGATGGATGTCGCCCTCTACGGCTTTGCCGCTGGGCTCATGGCCACGGCGCTCGCCGCCGCGCACGCGCATCTGGGCAAGGCCGGATGGAGCGTCGGCGTCATGTCCCTCAGCCTGCTGGCGGCGGCCGTTGTCATCATCGGCGCGCGCAACGAGTATGGCGACAACGACAATGAGGGTGTCGTCGTGCATATCTACATCGTCTACGCGATGGGCGCGCTCTTTGCGCTGCTGAGCGCCGTGATGCAGGCCGGGCTCCGCACTTCGGGCCATGTGCGCGCGGGGTGGTGGATCATCGCGCTTGGCATCGGCTGGGTGGTGATGTCACCCGTCTTCCTGATGTCCGCGACCTCGGTGGATGGTCTTCTGGAGCGTATCCTCGGGCTGTTTGCATGCGGCATGGTAACTGTTTTGTCTCTGGTCTTCCTGCGGCGGGGCATGCACAGCCGCAACGAGGTGTAGCGCATGGAATACGTCGCCATCATCGGGCAGACCCTTCTCGCCGTGGTCGCGGTCATCGTGCTGGCCCGGTTCAATGGGCTGCGCTCTTTTTCCAAGATGTCGAGCTTCGATTTCGCGCTGACCATCGCTGCGGGCTCGGTTCTGGCCACCATGATGACCAGTGCCAAAACGCCTTGGCCGGGTCTCGTGGCTCTGGTAACGCTCTTCGCGGCGCGCTTTGTCATATCGCTGCTGCGCGAGCACTGGAGGCCGGTCAAATGGCTTACGGACAACACGCCGCTGATGCTATACTACGAAGGCGAGCTTTTTGAGGAGAACCTCACCCTGGCACGCGTGACCGAGGACGAGTTGCGAAGCAAGCTGCGGGAGGCAAATGCCATACGCGAGGGCTGCGTGCGGGCGATCGTTCTGGAAGCAACGGGCGATGTCAGCGTCCTGCATGGCGAAACGCTCGACACCGATCTGCTGAAGGGGGTGTCATGGGGCCGGGTTACGCCGCCCCCATTGGAATGACGGTGAGGAACGATCAAAGGCCGACATTCTCAATGGCCTGAACGGCACATGCCTCGTCATTCGCCGAGCCGCCGGCACCCGCGACGCCGACCGCGCCGATGGTTTCGCCATCGACCGTGACAGGCACACCACCCCCCAGCAAAAGCAGTTCGGAGACCGTATTGAGGTTCCGGGAGGCCGGATCATCCGCCGCCCGCTGACCCAGCGCACCGCTTTTCGACTTGGTCGAAAGGGACGTGAAAGCCTTGCGCTGCGCAGCCACGGTATTATGCGGGCCGACATTGTCGCCGCGCTGCAAGGCCACCAGATTGCCGCCGCGATCAACGACAGCAACGACGGCATTCTGATCAATCTCGGCGCAGGCCGCGATTGCTCCGCTGGCCAACTGGTTGGCCAGTTCCAGCGAGAGGGTCTTCTGGCTGAGCACCCCGCCATCCCGCGCCAACGCCATGGGCGCTGTCAGGCCCGCGATTGCAGCAAATGCGCCTGCTTTAAACAAACTGTTCATCTTGATCTCCTTTAAGGACGCGTTCCGGAATAGTGGCGCCCGGCGCTGGCCGGGCGCTGAATGCGGCGGCTCAGTTGCCCAGATACGTGGAATAACCAAAGGGATTGATCAGGATCGGGATGTGGTGATGCTCGCGCTCGGCGTCCTGGATATGGAACGTGACGCTGATCTGCGGAAAGAACGGATCATCCCCCAGCGCCTCATAGCCCGACACATCGAAATTCAGACGATACAGCGCAACTTCGGTTTCGATGCCAAAACCTTTGACGCGCCCGTTTTCGGCGGTCTCGCCGCTGCCGATCTGCGTCCATTCGCCGTTTTTCTGCATCTCGAGCGTGACAGGGATGCCCGCGCCGCCGGTGCCGGTCGTCGTGTTCAGAACGTGTGTCGACAGATCGCCAGCAAGGGCGGCACCGGATAGCGACATCGCTGCGCCGGCGATGAGCAGTGTTTTGGAAAGCATGGAAATTCCTTTCTTTCGGACACCCCAGACGAGGGCACGCCACGTAGCCCGCCACCAGCCGGACTGGCCCGTTTGCAACAAGTCTCCGGCGTTCAGAGACGGTGATATGATTAGGCTTTCGGCCAAGTCCGCAGGACGCCATCCTGCTCTGGCCAGGGGCTGACCTAACCGATCGCGCCGCGCCGACAACAGCGCTGCGCGCTTTGCTTCACCGGATCACGCCGATATGACTCGGCGTGAGCAACGGAATCGCCCTTCACATTGCCCCGCAGATCCTCTATGCGGGCGGCTTCACGCGGGGCTACAGCCTTGGAGGAGCCCCGCCCTTATCTTATGGAGACTACACATGGCTGGAGAAATTCCTGATCTTCACGCCCAGGAACGCACGGGGACAGGCAAGGGCGCCGCTCGTGCCGCACGCCGCGAGGGCATGGTTCCGGGTATCGTTTTTGGTGGTGACAAAGATCCGCTGCCTATCAACATCCCTTTCAACGTGCTGCTCAAGCGGCTCAAGCAGGGCCGTTTCAAGTCGACCCTGTTCAACCTGAAGGTCGAAGGCCAGGAAGACGTGCGTGTCATCTGCCGCGACGTTCAGCGCGATGTGGTCAAGGACCTGCCGACGCATCTGGACCTGATGCGCCTGCGCCGCACGACCAAGATCAACCTGTTCATCCCGATCGACTTTCAGAACGAGGAAGATTGTCCGGCGATCACCAAGGGCGGCGTCATGACGACGATTCGCGGCGAAGTCGAGCTGCTGGTGACGGCAGGCGACATCCCCGAGACGCTGACCGTGGACCTGAGCAAGCTGGAGAATATCGGTGACACGATCACGATTTCCGATATCGAGCTGCCCCAGGGCGCAGAGCTCGTGATCAAGGATCGCGACTTCATGATCTGCAACGTCTCGGCCCCGTCGGCCCTGAAGTCCGACGCCGAGGAAGAGGACGAGGCAGCCGCTGACGAAGTCCCGACGATCGAGCAGGAAGACGACATCCCGCCGGCCGACGAGTGATTCCGGCCGCGTCCGACATGGGCGTGGGAGAATGCAGCAACGCGGCGCCGGTTCCGGCGCCGCGTTTTGTCATCCGGTGAATGCCTCGGCGGGCCTCCGATCTGATTGATCGCACGGCCCCGAACGCGTAGGTTCGCCAGCGAGACAGATCCGAAAGGCACCCCATGCTGATTTTTGCAGGGCTGGGCAATCCCGGCGCGAAATACGCCGGGAACCGGCACAATATCGGCTTCATGGCGCTGGACCGGATCGCGTCGGATCACGGGTTTGGCCCGTGGAAGGCCCGGTTTCAGGGGCAGACCGCCGAAGGCAGGTTGGGCGATAATAAGGTTCTGCTTCTCAAGCCCGAGACCTTCATGAATCTCAGCGGCCAGTCCGTGGGCGAGGCTATGCGCTTTTTCAAGCTGGAGGCGCCGGACATCACCGTCTTTCACGACGAAATCGACCTCGCCCCCGGCAAGGTGCGCGTCAAGGATGGTGGCGGTCACGCGGGGCATAATGGCCTGCGGTCGATCCATCAGCATATCGGGCCGCATTACACCCGTGTGCGCATGGGAGTCGGGCATCCGGGCCACAAGGATGCCGTGCCGGGATACGTCCTGCATGATTTCGCCAAGGCCGATCAGGACTGGCTGGATGACGTTCTGCGTGGCTGCAGCGACGGCGCGCCGCATTTGGCGGCGGGCGACAATGGCAAGTTCCAGAATGCCGTGGCCCTGCGCACCGCGCCGCCGCGCTCTTCCGGCGGGACGAATGGCAAGGCGCAGAAACCGGCCGCCCCTGACCCCGCGCCCAAGCCCGAGCCTGAACCCCAGCCCGAGGACACCCGCAGCGCCTTGCAGAAACTGGCCGACAGGTTTCGCTGACGGTCTCGCCAAGAAAGGGACGATACGATGGAAAAAGAACCTTCAGTGAACGTTCTGGGCACCGCTCTCAGCCCGTGCTCGTCGCGCGACCCGGTCACCGGTTTCTTTCGCGATGGCCATTGCAACACCTGTGCCGAGGATCGCGGCAGCCACACCGTCTGTGCCGAGATGACCGCCGAATTTCTCGCTTTTTCGAAATATGTCGGAAATGATCTCAGCACGCCCAGGCCGGAATTCGGCTTTGCCGGATTGCAGCCGGGGGATCAGTGGTGCCTGTGCGCGGCGCGCTTTGCGCAGGCCCATGACGAGGGTTGCGCGCCGCGCGTCCACCTTGCCGCCACACATCAGCGCGCGCTCGATATCGTGCCTCTTGCTGTCTTGCGCCTCCACGCATCCGACGGCTGATCGGCCGGCAAGTCCCCCTTAAAGGAGCCTTGTTCAAAGCCCTGGACATTTGCGAGGCTGAACAGCAACAACCCAGCCATCGTGGCCGTCACGTCGGGCGAGCTGACCGCAGTCAGAGACCACGCAATCGCGAAACCGAAGATCATCACGAAGGTGATCGCCCAATCTTGGAACCGATCGCGCTTTCGCACGTCTAGGCTATGACAACCTCGCGCACCCAAAGTTGACGGCTCAACCGTGCCGTCATCCGTATCGGCCGACCGGCATCCATCGCACCGTTTTGTAATCTTCTGCAAAGCAGCCGAGCCGCTCTGGGTCTAGCACTGAGGTCACCGAGCAGGCCGCTCCCACGTGGCTCCGGGTAGAGCTCGCCAGAGTGACAAACTTCAATACAGGCGGTTGGTCAGCAACGTTTGCCTGGCACCCAAGCGCCGGGTCATTTCCATGAAAAGCGCCGTATTGGCCTGCGACCGGGAACTTATCTTGAAGATCACCGTTCATGTCCTACATACCGACCGTCGGTTGGTAACAGGAGGCGATATGTCGGATAGCGTGAAAATCCCGGTCAAACAGGCATCCAAGCGCACGCGCATGGCGCCGGAAATGCGGCGCGCGCAGCTTCTGGATGCGGCGCAAGGGCTGTTTTTTACCCGCGGCTGGGATGATGTGACGATTGCCGATGTGCTGTCCGAGGCCGGAATTTCCAAGGGTGGCTTCTATCACCACTTCACCGCAAAGGAGGACCTTCTCGATGGCGTGGTCGAGCGTTTTACCCATGAAGCCCTAGCCGCGGCAGATGTCGCCCGCGCCGAGACGACAGGCGATGCGCTGAAGCGGTTCAACGCGTTCCTGGCCGAGTCGAGCCGCTGGAAGGCCGAACGTGGCCAGCAGATGAAATTCTTCCTCGATGCCATGCTGCAACCGGGCAACGACATCCTGTTTCAACGCATCTCGAATGCCTCCACCGCCGCGGCCAAGCCGGTGCTGCGCAGCATGATTGCGGATGGCGTGACCGAAGGGTGCTTTGACGTGCCGGATATCGACCTTGTCACCGAGACGATCCTGGCCTGTTCGCATGGCCGCCGGCCGGTGATCGAAAAAGCGATCCGCGCCGCCGAGGCCGGGAAGCTGTGCGAAGGGGCGAAGATCCTCGATGACCGGATGGTTGCCGAGGGGGCGCTGATGGACCGTCTTCTGGGGCTGCCGATGGGCAGTATCGCGCTCTCCAATCCGAAGGAGTACCGACTCATGCTGCAGGCCATCGTGGATGGCTGAGACGTGTTGGAATCGCAGCAGGCCCCGATCCAAAACTGAAAACGGAAAGGATACATCATGATCACGGTCAAGGAATTGAAGCCCAATGTGTACGAGCTGACGCTGGAAGGCGTGCTGGAGAAATCCGACATCGAGACAATGGAGCGCGAGTTGACACCGGCGCTCAAGGGGGACGGCCCGCTGGGCCTGATCGTGCGCGCCGAAGGGTGGAGCGATATCACCGCAGACGCCATTGCCGAGGACATGAAGTTCGAATTCGGCCTGCTGGCCCAATGGTCCAAGGTCGCCCGGATGGCGCTGGTCAGCGATCTTCAGGCTTTCGCGGCGCTGATGAAATGGGTGGACCCGATCCTTCCGATGATCGAGATGAAAAGCTTTGGCAGCGACGGTGTGGCGGCGGCCGAGGCGTTCGTATCGGACCTGCCTGCCAAGACAGGTGCCGGGTCCGGCCGCGGTGCGACTCTTCTGTCCGACGGCTCGGACGGGGTGATCGCCTACGAGATCGACGGCCCGATCACGGCCGAGGACTTGGACAAGGTGATGGCGCCGCTTGAGCCCTACCTCAAGGGCGACAAGAAGATCGACCTTCTCGTGCGAATCAAGAGCTACGAGGGTTTTGATCCGTCGATCCTGACGGATGGCTCCTTCATGGGGTCCAAGATCGGGGCAATCTCGCATGTGGGTCGCTATGCCATTATCGGCGCGCCCGAATGGATGGCCACGATGGTCGGCTCGGTCGGGGCGATCATGCCCTTCGAGATGCGCATGTTCGATCATTCCGAAGAAGATGCCGCCTGGGCCTGGGTTCGCCGCGCCTGACCACCCTTTCCGCCCGGCTCAACCATGCCGGGCGGCAGATCCCTCTGACCGCAATTCGGACCGGGCATGTGCCCGCACAGGGCACGTGTCCCAAGGAGATCATACGATGACCGAGGCCAATACAGACGGGCGTAGGCCCCTCTCGTTCGAGAGCGACAAAGGATCGGCCCGCTCCAGATGGGTGGCCGGCGGGCTTGCCGTCGCCGTCATCGGATGGATGGGCAGCGGTTATATCATCCCGTCCGACAGCGCGCCCGCGCCCTCGGGCGGCGCCGTCACGCGCAAGGCCGTCACCGTTGCGGTCCGCCGCTCGGTCGCCGAGCCGGTGCAGCAGGTCTTTGCCGCCGAGGGCCAAGCCCTGCCAGACCGCGACACCATGATCCGGGCCGAAACCTCAGGCCTGATCGCCGAGCTTCTGGTAGACAAGGGCGCCGAGCTGGAGGCTGGACAGGTCATCGCGCGGTTCGACACCGCCGCGCGCCTGTCCGACCTGACCCGCGCCGAAGAAGAGATGAGCCGTGCCCAGCGCGAATTCGACAACGCCAGCGCCCTGGTAGAGCGCGGCATCGCCACGGTGGACCGCGTGACCGAGGCGCGCGCGGCATTGGCCGCGGCCCGTGCCGGCGTGACCACAGCCGAGGAAGCGATCGAGAATACCGAGATCCGCGCGCCGTTTGCCGGACAACTCGAGGTGCTGGAAATCGATACGGGCGAATATGTCGCGACGGGCACCGAAATCGGCCGGATCGTGGACAACACGCCACTCACGATCCGCATCCAGATCCCCCAGCAGGCGCGCGGCGACATCGAGGTCGGCCAGAGCGCCGAGGTGTCCTTTATCACAGGTGCCGCGGGCCGCGGCCAAGTCACGTTCGTCGGCACCAGCGCAGATGCCGAGACGCGCACCTTTCTGGCCGAGGTCGAGGTGCCCAATGAAGGCGGTGCGATCCCTGCGGGCATCAGCGCGCAACTGCGCATCCCCACGGGCGAAATGACCGCACATTTCGTGTCCCCCGCCATCCTGTCGCTGGACACTGACGGAACGCTGGGGATCAAGACAGTGAACGACCGAAACGTGGTGGAATTTCACCAGATCGACATCGTGCGCGCGCAGACCGATGGCATCTGGGTGTCGGGCCTGCCCGATGAGGCGCAGATCATCTCGATCGGTCAGGGTTTCGTCAATGATGGCGAGGCGGTCGATCCGCAGCCCGAGAGCGGCGTTGAGGCGGCAGATCAGCAAGAGCCGGTGCCCGGCGCGCCGGATGTTCAGTCCGAGACAAAGGCCAGCGGCCAGATCACCATGTCCGAAAACGGCACTGATGGCACGGAGACGACCCAATGAACGGTATCATCGACGCGGCCTTCAGCCGCAGCCGCGTGGTGGTCATGGCCCTGATCATGATTCTCGCCGTGGGCACCTATGCCTATGTCACGATCCCAAAGGAATCGTCGCCCGAGATCCCGATCCCGATCTTTTACATCTCGACCACGCTCGACGGGATCTCGCCCGAGGATTCCGAGCGCCTGTTGGTCGAGCCGATGGAAACCGAGCTGAGCGCAATTTCCGGTCTCAAGCAGATGATCGCGAATGCCGGCGAAGGCTATGCGAGCCTGCAACTTGAATTCGACCCCGGTTTCGATGCCGACGACGCGCTGGACAAGGTCCGCGAGGGGGTTGACCGCGCCCGGCCCGAATTGCCCGAGGATGCCACCGACCCGGTCGTGACCGAAATCAACACCGCCCTTTTCCCCATCCTCACCGTCATCCTGTCCGGCCCCGTGCCCGAGCGCACGCTCAATTCGCTGTCCGAGGATCTGTCGGACCGGATCGAAGGCCTGACCGGCGTGCTTGAGGTCGATGTGGGCGGCGCGCGCGACGAGCTCTTGGAAGTTCTGATCGATCCCACCGTCTTTGAGACCTACAATATCAGCTTCGAAGAATTGATCAGCCAGATCAATCGCAACAACCGCCTGATCGCGGCGGGCGCCATCGAAAACGGCGCGGGGCGCATCGTGCTGAAGGTGCCGGGCCTCATTGAGGATGCCGAGGACGTCATGAACCTGCCCGTGAAGGTGCGCGGCGATACCGTCGTGACCTTCGGCGACGTGGCCACGATCCGCCGCACCTTCGAGGACCCCACCGGTTTTGCCCGCATCGACGGTCAGCCGGCGCTGGCGCTCGAGATCAAGAAACGGTCCGGCGCCAACATTATCGAGACCGTCAGCGCCGTGCGAGGCCTGATCGAGGAAGCCAAAGCGGACTGGCCCGAGAGCGTCGATATCAGCTACATGCAGGACGAGAGCGAGCAGGTCGAGACCATGCTCAGCGATCTGGAGGCGAATGTGATCGCCGCCGTGATCCTCGTGATGATCGTCATCGTCTGGGCGCTGGGCATCCGCTCGGCCCTTTTGGTGGGCCTTGCCATTCCGGGCGCCTTTCTGGCGGGCGTCACGGGGCTCTGGTTCATGGGCTACACGATGAACCTCGTCGTGCTCTTTTCGCTGATCCTCGTAGTCGGGATGCTGGTCGATGGCGCCATCGTCACGACCGAGCTGGCAGATCGTCGCCTGCAAGAGGGCGATGCGCCGAAAGCTGCCTATGCGTTCGCCGCAAAGCGGATGGCTTGGCCCATCATCGCCTCCACCGCGACAACGCTGTCTGTGTTTTTTCCACTGCTGTTCTGGACCGGGACCGTGGGCGAATTCATGAAGTTCCTGCCGATCACGGTCATCCTGACCCTGACTGCCTCGCTTTTCATGGCGCTGATGTTCATCCCCGTGGCCGGCGGCCTCATCGGCAAGAAGCCGCCCCAGTCCGCCAAGGACAAGGCCACTCTGCACGCGGCCGAGAAGGGTGATCCGCGCGATCTGGGCGGGTTTACCGGCGGCTATGTCAAACTGCTGCAATTCGCAATCCTGCGCCCCTGGGCGACGTTGCTGATGGCAATTTCCTTCCTGCTCGCAGGCTTTGGCGCCTATGGCCAGTTCGGCAACGGCATCAGCTTTTTCCCGTCGATCGAGCCGGAATTTGCGCAAGTGCAGGTGCGCGCCCGCGACAATTTCTCGATCTTCGAGAAGGACACGCTGGTCCGCCGGGTCGAGGAACGGCTCTTTGACTATGACGAGATCGCGTCGGTCTATGCCCGCTCGGGTGGGTCGAATCAGGATGCGGCGGATCTGATCGGCACGGTCCAGATCGAGTTCACCGAATGGGACACGCGCCGAGCCGCTGCGGTGATCGGCGAGGAAATCCGCGCCGACATGGCGACCATTCCGGGCATCGACGTTCAGGTACAAACCGCCTCCTCCGGCCCCTCGGCGGGCAAGCCGATCAATCTGCGCATCCGTGCGCGCGCCCCCGAGGCGCAGGCCGACGCGGTCGAGAAGATCCGCGGCGCGATGACCGATATCGGCGGCTTTACCGATGTGACGGACACCCGCCCCCTGCCGGGCGTCGAGTGGCGCATTTCGGTCAATCGCTCCGAGGCCGCGCGTTTCGGCGCCGATGTGTCGACCCTTGGGCAGGCCGTCCAGCTGCTGACGCGCGGCATCACCGTGGCCGACTACCGCCCCGACGGCGCCGATGGCACGGTCGATATCAACGTGCGTTTCCCCGCAGATGAGCGCACGCTGGAAGAGCTTCAATCCCTGCGCGTGCCGACCTCCACGGGCCTTGTGCCCATCTCGAACTTCGTGACGTTCGAACCCAGCCCCCGCAGTGGCACCATCACCCGCGTCGATCAGCGCCGCGTCATCACCATCGAGGCCAATGTCGCCCCCGGCGTGCTGGTCAACGATCAGGTCACAGCGCTGCAATCGGCCATCGGCAATATGGCTCTGCCGGACGGTGTCGAGGCCAGTTTTGCGGGCGAGGCTCAGGACCAGACGGACTCGATGATCTTCCTTGCCGGGGCCTTTGTGACCGCCATCATGCTGATGTTCATCATCCTCGTGATCCAGTTCAACAATTTCTACCAGGCCTTCGTCGTCATGAGCGCAATCATCTTTTCCATCGCGGGCGTCCTCTTTGGCCTCATCGTCACGGGCCGCCCGTTTGGCGTGGTCATGGGCGGCATCGGGGTGATCGCGCTGGCCGGGATCGTGGTGAACAACAATATCGTGCTGATCGACACCTATAATGATCTGAAGAAGGCCGGCCTCTCACCGCTCGAGTCAGCCCTCAGAACCGGCGCCCAACGTCTGCGCCCCGTGGTGCTGACCTCGGTCACGACCGCGCTGGGCCTCATGCCCATGGTACTCGGCGTGAACCTCAACTTCTTCACGCGCGAAATCGTTTATGGCGCGCCGTCCACGCAATGGTGGACCGAGCTCAGCTCGGCCATCGCCGGCGGGCTGGTGATCGCGACCGTTTTGACCCTGATCGTGACACCCGCCATGCTGATGCTGGGCGAGAAAATCGCGCGCCGGGCACAGCCAGCAGGCAAGGCTGCCACCGAACAACCGGCCTGACGCCTCGTTGCGCGAGTCCTGCGCGAAAATCAGCCGCTCTGCCTCTGGAAGGTTGCAGGGCGGCGGGGCTTTGCCACGCGTCAATGCATCTGGCGATCCCTCGAGGACTCGAACCCCGAACCTGCTGATTAGAAGTCAGCTGCTCTATCCAGTTGAGCTAAGGGACCGCGCGGCCCTTCTCTAGCGCCGAGGCGCGCCCAGCGCAAAGGCTAATCCGCGCCGAAAGGCTCCTCAGGATAGCCTACACCGGCAAGGTAGAGCCCCTGGGGCGGGCAGACTGGCCCGCAGGCCGCGCGGTCCTTCGCATCGAGCGCTGCGCGCACGTCGCCCGACGTCCACGCACCGCGCCCCACACGCTCAAGTGTGCCGACGATACTGCGCACCTGGTTGTGCAGGAAGGACCGCGCGCGCAAGCGAAACTGCAACTCCGCGCCGCCCGGCCCTTGGACACGGTCGATCCGGATCTCATCCAGAGTCTTGACCGGGCTGGCCGACTGGCACATGGCCGACCGGAACGTGGTAAAGTCATGCAGGCCGATCATATGCGCGGCGCCCGCGCGCATCGCATCTTCGTCCAGATCGTGCGGCACCTGCCAGACCAGCCCCTTGTCATGTGTCACCGGTGCGCGCCGCATCACGAGGCGAAAGAAATAGCGCCGCTCCACAGCAGAAAACCGCGCGTGCCAATCCGCTTCCACCTCGGCGCAATCGACGATGGCCACCGGCTCAGGCTTCAGATGATAATTCAGCGCTTCCATCAGTCTGAAAGGCGCCCAGGGCTTCGACAGATCGCAGTGCGCCACCTGCCCCAGCGCATGCACGCCCGCATCGGTGCGCCCGGCGGCGGCGATGGTGTGCGGCCCCGCCTCCAGCCGCGTCAGCGCATCCTCAATCGCGCCCTGAATGGATGGCTGGTCGCGCTGGCGCTGCCAGCCCGCGAAGGGAGCCCCGTGATACTCGACTTTCAAAGCAAATCTCGGCATGGCGCCCGACTTACGCCAAATGCTGGCCCTGTGAAAGCGCTCGGGGCTTTCACCGTTCTATAAATACGCTCGCCGAAGGCGATCCGGACCCTTCCACTGGAATCCAACCGATCCCGCGGTTATCTATGAGCGCAAGGCATTACGGAAAGGGCCGCGCATTGGGCATATCGAACCTGGCAGACGGCCTTACCCGCGGGGCCGAGCGAATCTCCGGCACCGTTTCCGAGACGTTTTTCGAGCCCGTGATCCGCATCGGCGTGACCGGCCTTGCCCGCGCGGGCAAGACGGTATTCATCACCTCCCTCGTCGCCAACCTGCTGGAGCGGGGGCGCATGCCCGGCCTTGCCGCCGCGGCCGAGGGTCGCATCAGCGCCGCCTTCCTGCAGCCGCAGCCCGACGATACGGTGCCGCGCTTCGATTTCGAGCATCACCTCGATGCGCTGACTGCGCCGGTGCCGCATTGGCCCGAAAGCACCCGCACCATATCCGAGCTGCGCCTCAGCTTGCGCGTGCGTCCCACCGGCCTTTTGGCGGGACTGTCCGGGCCGCGCACGGTGCATGTCGATATCGTGGATTATCCCGGCGAGTGGCTGCTGGATCTCTCCCTGATGGAGAAATCCTACACCGAATGGAGTGCCGCCGCGCTGGAGGCGATGCAGCGCCGCGACATCGCCGCAGAGTACCTTGCGCACGAGGCCGTCGCCGATGGCGCGGAAACCTGGGAAGAGCCGCAGATCAGGGCGCTGGCCGAAAGTTTCACCGTCTATCTGCACGCGGCGCGCAAAAAGGGCCTCAGCGGCATCGCGCCGGGCCGGTTCCTGTTGCCGGGCGACATGGCTGGATCGCCCGCGCTGACCTTCGCGCCAATGCGGAGGCCCGAGAGCCCCGCGCGCCGCAGCCTCTGGCGCGAGATGGAGCGGCGCTATGACGCCTACAAATCGCAGATCGTCGCTCCATTCTTTCGCGATCACTTCTCAAAGATCGATCGGCAGATCGTGCTGATCGATGCGCTGGAGGCGATCCATGCGGGGCCGCCCGCTGTGGCCGATCTACAAGACACGATGGCCGATATCCTCAGCGCCTTTCGCCCCGGTCGCAACGCGTTCCTCAGCCGCATCTTCTTTGGTCGCCGCGTCGAGAAGATCCTCTTTGCCGCGACCAAGGCCGATCACCTGCACCATTCGCAGCATACCCGTCTGACCGCCTTCATGGAGGCGCTGACGGGCGAGGCCCGCGCGCGTGCCGATTTTCAGGGCGCACAGACCGCGTCCCTGGCGCTGGCCTCGCTGCGCGCGACGGTCGAGGAAGTACGCGAGCATGAGGGCGAGCACCTCGATTGCGTGCGCGGCACGTTGCAAAACCCTGACGGATCGCGCGGCAAGGAGGCGGCCTTCTACCCCGGCGCGCTCCCCGACAGCCCTGCCAGCCTGATCGCCTCGGCGCGTCAGGGGCATGACACATGGCTGGACCGTGACTACCAGATCATGAAATTCGCGCCTGCGAGCCTGCAGCTGAAACCGGGCATGGGCCCGCCCCATATCCGCCTTGACCGCGCGGCACAGTTCCTGATCGGGGACCGGCTATGAACGCCCCGGCGCCCTTTCGCGCGCGCATGTGGCACGTGCCGCAGATGGCCGCGATCCTTTGGGGGTTTGGCCGCCGCACGGCTTGGCTGCCGCGTGTGCGCCCCTACCGAACGGATCTGCGCGTGATGGCGCGGATCACACGGGCGGGATGGGTGCGCGTGCTGCATGACATGCGCGGGCCTGCCGCCTTCATCGCGCGCGATGGCACGCAGGTCCATGCGCTTTACGTGCACCCGCGCGCACAGGGTCGCGGGCTGGGACGGGCGCTATTGGATGATGCCAAGCGCGCGGCGCCCAAGCTGGAGCTGTGGGTGGCCGAGGCCAACGAGACCGCGCGCGCCTTCTACACTGCGCAGGGCTTTGCCGAGACTCGGCGCAGCGACGGCGCGGGCAATGACGAGCGCCTCCCCGATATCCAGATGCTCTGGCAGAGTGAAAGGCGCGTTCAATGACCCGCCCCAAAGGCCCCGTTCTGTTCGATCTCGATGACAGCGCCCCCCGCGCCACTCCGTCCGAGGCGCCCCCGGTGCCCGACCCGGATCTGCCCGAGTCGCCATATGGCAACCCACGGGGCGCCGCGATGCAGACCGCTGCGGTTCTGGCCGCGCGCCGCCCGTCGCGGATGGCGCGGCTTTTCTGGGGGCTGGTCGGCACGCTTCTTGGCGTGGCGATCTCGCTGGCCGCTTGGGATTTCGCCACCGGCCTCATCGCGCGGGTGCCGATGCTGGGCTATGCGGTCACCGCGCTCATCGCCGCGCTGCTGATCGTGCTCATCGTCATCGCGATACGCGAAATGGCCGCCTTTGCCCGGCTTGGCCGGATCGACACTCTGCACCGCCGCGCCGATGCCGCCCTCGCGTCCGAGGATCTGCTCGCCGCCCGCGCGCTTACCGATGATCTGGTCGCGCTTTACAAAGGACGTGAGGATACCCGCTGGGGTCGCACCCGGCTGGCCGAGCAACGGGGCGATCAGTTCGACGCGAGTGCGCTTCTGGCGCTGGCCGAGGCCGAATTGCTGACGCCGCTCGATGCCGCAGCGTTGCGGCAGGTCGAGGGCGCGGCGCGGCAGGTCGCCGCCGTCACCGCGCTGGTGCCGCTGGCGCTGGCCGATGTGATCGTCGCACTCAGCGCCAATATCCGCATGATCCGCCGCATTGCCGAGATCTATGGCGGCCGCTCGGGCACGCTCGGCAGCCTGCGCCTCACCCGTGCGGTGATGACGCATCTCGTGGCCACCGGCGCCGTGGCCGTGGGCGATGACGTGATCAGCTCGGTCGCGGGCGGCAGCCTTCTCAGCAAGGTCTCGCGCCGCTTTGGCGAGGGCGTCGTGAATGGGGCGCTAACCGCGCGTGTCGGCGTCGCCGCCATGGAGGTCTGCCGCCCCCTGCCCTTCTCGACCGGCAAGCGCCCCAAGGTGCGCCGCATCATCACCACGGCGCTCAGCGGGCTCTTTCCCAGCTAAAGCGTTTCGCCGTTAACCTGAGATATCAGATAAAAGGCGATACGCGCGCAACATTGATGCGCGTCGCGCGGGTATCGCGAAAATCAGTGATTCAGGTTTTCCGCGAAACGCTTTAGCGCAGGTTCGGCACCCCGCCCTGCGGCGCGCGCATCTCCAGCCCGATTTTCAGAGCGCGCCCGATCCGGTGTGCCAGCGCCGACCAGCGCCGCGCCGTCTCCTCGGGCAACTCCTGCATCAGCACAGCGTCGAACAGGTCAAGCCAAATGGCGAAATGATCACCCCTCACGTCGCCCGCTTGTTTATGCACCATCATCGGATTGCCGTCATAGGACCGCTCGCGCAGGATGGCATTGGCCCAGAAGCGCGTGATCTTCTCCTCATGCGCCGGCCAGTCGCTGACATGCGCGGCAAAAACCGGCCCCAGCACAGGATCGCGCCGAACCTGCGCATAGAACCGCGCGACGACGCGCGCGATGTCCTCGCGGCTTACCTCGAATTGTGCCAACGGGTTCGTCATATGCCGCCTCTCCTTTCGCCCTCTGGACGCGGGGCCGCGCCGCCCCTATAACGCCGCCATGATGCGTTTCATTGCGATCATCATTCGAATTACATGCCCGGCGCTCTGAGACCTGAGCCGCCGGGAAGAAGGCGTTCGAGCCATTCGCGCCGCCCCCTCATATCCTGCCCAAGACCCGAGATAAAGGACGCCCGAAATGTGCGCCGACACCGTTGATACAACGCCCGAATACAAACATACGCTGAACCTGCCGCAGACCGATTTCCCGATGCGCGCCGGCCTGCCCAAGCGCGAGCCCGAATGGCTGGCCCGCTGGGAAGAGATCGGCATCTATGACCGCCTGCGCGAGAAGGCAGAGGGCAGAACGCCTTTCACCCTGCATGACGGCCCTCCCTACGCCAACGGGCATCTGCATATTGGCCACGCGCTGAACAAGATCCTCAAGGATATGGTGGTGCGCAGCCAGCAGATGATGGGCTTTGATGCGCGCTACATCCCCGGCTGGGATTGCCACGGCCTGCCCATCGAGTGGAAGATCGAAGAGCAATACCGCGCCAAGGGTCTGAACAAGGACGAGGTCAACATCGTCGATTTCCGGCAGGAATGCCGCAAGTTCGCCGATGGTTGGATCGACATCCAGCGAAATGAATTCAAGCGCCTCGGTGTCACCGGCAACTGGGAAAAGCCTTACCTCACGATGGATTTCCGCGCCGAGCGGATCATCGCGGAGGAATTCCAGAAGTTCCTGATGACCGGCACGCTCTATCAGGGGTCCAAACCCGTGATGTGGTCGCCCGTCGAGAAGACCGCGCTGGCCGAGGCGGAGGTGGAATATCACGACAAGGAAAGCTTCACGATCTGGGTGAAGTTCGAGGTCTTGCAGGGCGTTGACAATGGCGATGGGAAACTTTGGCCTCGCGAATTGGCGTCAGGACGAGCATACGAGCGCACTCCTCAAGCAGCCTCACCTGACCTAATCGGCGCCAACGTCGTTATCTGGACCACCACCCCCTGGACCATCCCGTCGAACAAGGCGGTCGTCTACGGCGCCAACTACGAATACGGCCTCTACGAGGTCACGGACACGCCTGACGAGTGCTGGGCCGCCCCCGGCGACCGCTTCCTTCTGGCCGACAAGCTGGCGGGCGAGGTGTTCAAGCGGGCCCGCCTCGACGAAGGCATGTGGAAACGCGTGCGCGGTGTCACGTCCGAAGAACTTTCGCATCTGTCGCTCAAGCACCCCCTCGCCGGCGCGGACGGCTCCGAAGGCGAATGGGACCAGCCCCGCGATTTCCGCGCAGCCGATTTCGTCACCGACGAGGAAGGCACGGGCTTTGTCCACTGCGCGCCCTCGCACGGCATGGAGGAGTTCGAGCTCTACCGCGATCTCGGCCGCCTGCAGGAGGTCATCACCTATAACGTCATGGACGATGGCAGCTTCCGCGCGGATCTGCCCTTTTTCGGCGGCACCTTCATCCTCGACCGCAAGGGCAAGGAGGGCAACGCCAACAAGGCCGTCATCGACAAGCTGACCGAGGTCGGCGGCCTTCTGGCGCGCGGCAAGATCAAGCACAGCTACCCCCACAGCTGGCGCTCCAAGGCGCCGATCATCTATCGCAACACGCCGCAATGGTTCGCCGCCATCGACCGCCCCGTGGGCGACGGGCAGGACACTTACGGCAAGACGATCCGCGAGCGCGCGCTGACCTCCATCGACGAGCTGGTGACATGGACCCCGCAAAAGGGCCGCAACCGCCTTTATTCGATGATCGAGGCGCGCCCCGACTGGGTGCTGTCGCGCCAGCGCGCCTGGGGCGTGCCGCTCACCTGCTTTACCCGGAAAGGCGCCAAGCCCACTGACGAGGGCTTCCTGCTGCAAAACGAGCAGGTCAACGCCCGCATCCTCGAGGCCTTCGAGGCCGAGGGCGCGGATGCTTGGTACAAGGACGGCGCCAAGGAGCGGTTCCTGGACGGCATCGTCGACCCCGAAGACTGGGACAAGGTCGACGACATTCTCGACGTGTGGTTCGATAGCGGCTCCACCCACGCGTTCGTGCTGCGCGACCGCGAGGACGGCTCGGAGGACGGGCTGGCCGATCTCTACCTGGAGGGTACCGACCAGCATCGCGGCTGGTTCCACTCGTCCATGTTGCAGGCCTGCGGCACGATCGGCCGCGCGCCCTATCGCGGCGTGCTGACCCATGGCTTCACGCTGGACGAGAAGGGCAACAAGATGTCCAAATCGGTCGGCAACACGGTCGCCCCCGAGGACGTGACCAAGCAATACGGCGCCGATATCCTGCGCCTCTGGGTTGCCCAGTCGGACTACACTGGCGATCTGCGGATCGGACAGGAAATCCTCAAGGGCGTGTCGGACAGCTACCGCCGTATGCGTAACACGATGCGCTACCTTCTTGGCGCGCTCGCGCATTTCGAGGAATCCGACCGGATCGAGCCTTCGGAGATGCCGGAGCTCGAGCAATGGGTTCTTCACCGCCTGGCCGAGCTGGATACGCGCGTGCGCGAGGGCTATGCCGCCTATGACTTCCAGGGCGTGACGCAGGCGCTTTTCAACTTCTGCACGCTGGACCTTTCGGCCTTCTATTTCGACGTGCGCAAGGATGTGCTCTATTGCGACGGCGACAGCACGCGGCGCCGGGCCGCGCGCACCGTGCTCGACCTCTTGTTCCATCGCCTCACCACATGGCTTGCCCCCATCATGGTCTTCACGATGGAGGAGGTCTGGCTCGAGCGTTTCCCCGGCGAGGGCTCGTCCCTGCACCTGCACGACATTCCCGAGACGCCGCAAATCTGGCTGAACCCGGACCTCGCCGCCAAATGGGCCGGTATCCGTCAGGCTCGCCGCACTGTGACGGCGGCGCTTGAGGTCGAGCGCACCAACAAGGTGATCGGCTCCTCGCTCGAGGCGGCGCCGCTGGTGCATGTCACGGATAGCGGGCTGCGCGAGGCGCTTCAATCGGTGCATTTCGAGGATGTCTGCATCACCTCGGCGATCGGCATCCGCGAGGGCGATGCCCCCGAGCAGGCCTTCCGCCTGCCCGAGACCGAAGGCATCGGCGTCATCTTCCGGAAGGCGCCCGGCGAGAAATGCCTGCGCTGCTGGAAGATCCTGCCGGATGTCGGCACGCACGAGCACCTCGGAACTTGCCAGCGCTGCTCCGACGCGCTGGACTGATACGAAATACCGGGCGCGGAGTTTCCCTTTCGCGCCCGGCTTCATCTTGGCAAAACACTCACGCCGAAGGCGTCTCGCCCGGCCATGTCCGCAAAGGCCAGATCATGCCCCAAGACCGCCGCAACATGCCGCTTTCACCGGCCACCCGCCTCGCCCAGGCGCTCCACCATGTCGAGGAACGCACCGGCGCCGTCACCCCCTCGATCCAGCCTTCCTCGACCTATGCGCGCGGCGCCGATTACGCCGCCCGCCAGCCCTATATCTACCGCCGCGACGGCAATGAGACTACTGAGCTGGCCGAGGCCGTCATCAACGATATCGAGGGCGCGGCCTCCACGCTCCTTTTCGCGTCTGGGATGTCGGCGGCCAATGCGGTGCTCGAAGCGTTGCCGATGGGCGCGCATGTCGTGGCGCCCGGCGTCATGTATCACGGCGTCCTGCACCAGCTGCGCAAGCATCATGCCAGCGGGCGGCTTCAGGTCGATTTCCACCCGGCCGGCGATCTGGACGCGATGCGCGCCGCGATGCGCCCCGGCCAGACCGCGCTCGTATGGGTCGAAACGCCCAGCAATCCCGACTGGACCGTCACCGACATCGCCGCCGCCGCTCAGATCGCGCATGCCGCGGGCGCGAAACTGATCACCGATTGCACCGGCACGCCGCCGCCGGGCTGCCGTGCGCTCGATCACGGCGCCGATATATCTTTTCACTCGGCCACCAAATACATGAACGGGCATTCCGACGTCACCGCAGGCTCGCTCGCTGTACGTGAGGTGGGCGAGATGTGGGACGAGATCACGTCGATCCGCACCCTTCACGGCACCGTCCTGCACAGCTTCGATGCGTGGCTTCTGGTGCGCGGCATGCGCACCCTCATGCTGCGCGTCGAGCGGCAGACCGCCAGCGCGCTGGCCATCGCCAAGCACTTCGAGGGGCATCCCCTGCTGCAATCGGTACTCTATCCCGGCCTGCCCGCGCATCCGGGCCATGACATCGCACACCGCCAGACCAGCGGCATGTTCGGCGGCATGCTCTCGATCATCACCAAGGGGGGCGAGCAAACGGCTATCGACACCGCCCGCCACAGCCGCCTTTTCTACCCCGCCACGTCCCTCGGCGGTGTTGAGAGCCTGATCGAACATCGCAAGACCGTCTCGGGCCCCGGCTTTGACGTGCATCCGAATCTTCTGCGCCTTTCGATCGGCATCGAGGATCCGTCTGACTTAATCACGGACCTGGAACAGGCGCTTGCCCTCGCGGAAGGCTGACGGCGCCGGGAACAAAGCACGCACGCACCGGTGCTGCATCGCTTGCACCGGCAGGACGCTTCATCATATAAGATCAGACTTGCTAACTGAATTGGCCTGCCGGAATGTCACTCGATCTCAAGGATGTTGTCAGTCTCTCTCCCGAGACGATCCGCGAAAACGATGTTTTCGCCCATGCCATCAAACATAGCCGCCTGCCCCTTTGCATCACCGACCCGACCAGGCCCGATGAACCGATCGTCTTTGCCAATCAGGCGTTTTGCGATCTTACCGGCTATGACGAAGAAGAGTTCATCGGTCGGAACTGCCGGTTTCTGCAGGGGCCCGAAACCACTAGCGAAAGCGTGGAGGCGATCCGCGTCGCCATAGCTTCGCGCGAGGTGGCGATGATCGAGATCGTGAATTATCGCAAGAATGGCGAGAAATTCATCAACGCGCTTCAGATCGGTCCGATCTACGACGAAGAGGGACAGCTGATCTTCCGTTTCGGCTCGCAACTGGACGTCTCCGAGGCCCGCGCCAAGGAGCGCCGCGAGGCCGAGTTGCGCACGTCGGAATTGCTGCACAGGCTCAAAAATATCGTCAACGTGATGAGCGTCGTGATCAAGATGACCGGGCGCACGGAAACCGATCCCGAGGAATACAGCGAAAAGGTCATCGAGCGTCTTGTCGCCCTCGGTCAGACCCATTTCGACACTCTCACCAGCACCCGGCCCAGCCAGCTGAAATTCGAACATCTGGCGCGCACACTCCTGCTCGCCTATGCTCCGCTGGGTGAGCAGCAGGTTCGCTTCAGCGGTCACGATGTCGACCTGACCGGTGACATGGTCACGTCGCTGACGCTCTTGCTGCATGAACTGGCGACGAATTCAGTCAAGCATGGCAGCCTTGGAAGTGAAACGGGGCGGGTCGATCTATCATGGTCCCTGACCGAAGCGGACGAGTTTCAAATGGTCTGGCACGAGGTCGGCGGCCCCGAGGTCACGCCCCCCACAAGGGAGAGCGGCGCGGATATCGTCTCCAAGCTGATCGCCGCATCGAATGGTGCGCTTCACTTCGATTGGCTGACGGACGGTCTGGTCGTGACCCTGAACCTCCCGATGGACGAAGGCTAGGCTACGCGCGCTACCCGGAACCGCCGCGACCCGGCTTTTTCTCGATAGAAAACCCCATGGCCCGCCGCCGCCGGCACGCAGGCGATTCATATTTTTCAGCCACGCTTGAGGCCGGAGCAGCGTTGCAGTACCCATGCAGCGGACGCAGCGGCAAAGGCATTGGGCTATGGCATTCACGATCGCGATCGACGGTCCGGCAGCGGCGGGCAAGGGCACGGTCGGACGCAGGCTGGCTGCGTATTTCGGCTTTGCCCATCTCGATACCGGGCTGCTCTATCGCGCGACTGGACGGCGCATGCTGGACGGCGAGGGCGCGGTCGAGGCGGCGCGCGCGCTGCAGCCAAAGGACTTGGAAGCGCCAGATCTGCGCACTCCCGAAGTCGGACAGGCTGCCAGCCGCGTCGCCGCAATCCCCGAGGTGCGCCAGGCGCTTGTCGATTTTCAGCGGGCCTTCGCGGCGCGCGCGGGTGGCGCCATTCTGGATGGGCGCGATATCGGCACTGTCATCTGCCCCGATGCCGACGTGAAGCTCTACGTGACCGCGTCGGACGAGGTGCGCGCAGCGCGGCGCTTGGCCGAGCTGACCGGCACCGGCCACGATGTCACCTATGAGTCCGTGCTGGCCGATCTGCGCCAGCGTGACGCCCGCGACAGCGCCCGCGCCGCCGCGCCACTCAAACCCGCCGAGGATGCCGTGCAACTCGATACATCGCGCCTGACCATCGAAGAGGCCGTGGCCGCCGCCATCGCCGAGGTCGAGCGCGTCCAGCAGGGCTAGGCCCCCGCCTGCCCTTGCCAATCAAGCAGTTTACCCGTATACGCGCGCCTGTCACCAAGGCGATACCTATCGCGATTCCGAAAGTACCCGAGCAGGGCCCGGCTTCCCCCGCGGCCTCTTTCGGGTTTTCGCATGTTGCCTGACCAACGAAACCCCAAGACCGGCGGAGACAACCGCACGGCCCGAAAAACCCATAAAGGAACCCGAGACCACATGGCTCAAGATACATCTATGGAGGAATTCGAAGCCCTCTTGAACGAAAGCTTCGAAATGGACACGCCCGAAGAGGGCACAGTCGTCAAGGGCAAGGTCATCGCTGTCGAAGCGGGCCAGGCCATCATCGACGTAGGCTACAAGATGGAAGGCCGCGTCGATCTCAAGGAATTCGCGAACCCCGGCGAGCAGCCCGACATCAATGTCGGCGATGAAGTCGAAGTGTTCCTGCGCTCTGCCGAAAACGCGCGTGGCGAAGCCGTCATCAGCCGCGAGATGGCGCGCCGCGAAGAAGCATGGGACCGTCTGGAAAAAGCATATGCCGCGGAAGAGCGCGTCGAAGGCGCCATCTTCGGCCGCGTCAAGGGCGGCTTTACCGTCGATCTCGGCGGCGCCGTGGCCTTCCTGCCCGGCTCCCAGGTCGATGTGCGCCCCGTGCGCGACGCCGGCCCGCTCATGGGCCTCAAGCAGCCGTTCCAGATCCTCAAGATGGACCGTCGCCGTGGCAACATCGTTGTATCGCGCCGTGCGATCCTCGAAGAGAGCCGCGCCGAGCAGCGCGCCGAAGTCATTGGCAAGCTGACCGAGGGTGACAATGTCGATGGCGTCGTCAAGAACATCACCGAGTATGGCGCATTCGTCGACCTGGGCGGTGTGGACGGCCTTCTGCACGTTACCGACATGGCATGGCGCCGTGTGAACCACCCCTCCGAGATCCTGTCGATCGGCGAGACGGTCAAGGTGCAGGTGATCAAGATCAACAAGGAAACCCACCGCATTTCCTTGGGCATGAAGCAGCTGCAGGAAGATCCGTGGGACATGGTTGCCGCCAAGTACCCGCTGGAATCGACCCATACGGGCCGCGTCACGAACATCACCGATTATGGCGCGTTCGTCGAACTGGAGCCCGGTGTCGAGGGTCTCGTCCACGTCTCGGAAATGTCCTGGACCAAGAAGAACGTGCATCCCGGCAAGATCGTGTCGACCAGCCAGGAAGTCGAAGTCATGGTCCTCGAGATCGACCAGGCCAAGCGCCGCGTGTCTCTGGGCCTCAAGCAGACCATGCGTAACCCGTGGGAAGTCTTTGCCGAGACGCATCCCGAGGGCACCGAGGTCGAGGGCGAGGTCAAGAACATCACCGAATTCGGTCTGTTCATCGGCCTCGAAGGCGAGATCGACGGCATGGTTCACCTTTCGGACATCAGCTGGGACGAGCGTGGCGAGGATGCGATCCAGAACTACCGCAAGGGCGATATGGTTCAGGCGGTCGTCTCCGAAGTCGACACCGACAAGGAGCGCATTTCGCTTTCGATCAAGAACCTCGGCGGCGACAAATTCGCCGAAGCGGTTGGTGGCGTGAAGCGCGGCTCGATCATCACCGTGACGGTGACCTCGATCGAGGATGGCGGTATCGAAGTGGAATATGAAGGCATGAAGTCCTTCATCCGCCGCTCCGACCTCAGCCGTGACCGTGCCGAGCAGCGCCCGGATCGCTTCAACGTGGGCGACAAGGTTGATGTGCGCGTGACCAACGTCGATGCCAAATCGCACCGCCTGGGTCTGTCGATCAAGGCGCGCGAGATCGCGGAAGAGAAAGAAGCCGTCGAGCAGTATGGCTCGTCCGACTCGGGTGCATCGCTGGGAGACATCCTTGGCGCGGCGCTGAAGTCCGACAAGGACTGATCTGCCCCACGGTTTGAATTTCGAAAGGCCCCGCAGGAAACTGCGGGGCCTTTTCGTTTACTCGGGATCGCGTCAACCCTGCGCGGCGATGATGTAGCCGATGTAGGCGATCAGCATCGCTACACCCATCACGCGCCCGATCACCGGGCGCAGCAGCAAGAGCGCGGTCAGCGCCAGTGAGGCGGCGATCATCACCGGCAGGTCGAAGCCCAGAAAGCGCGGCGCCACCGGAATGGGTGATATGACTGCCGTCAGGCCGAGAATGCCCAGCACGTTAAAGACGTTCGAGCCGATCACATTGCCGATGGCGATGGCCGATTGGCGACGAAAGGCGGCGATCACCGAGGTCGCCAGCTCGGGTAGCGAGGTGCCCACGGCCACGATCGTGAGGCCGATGAACGCCTCCGACAAACCGAACCCCTGCGCGATGGCCACCGCGCCATCCACCAGAAACCGTGCGCCCAGCATCAATGCGATCAGACCGCCCACCAGCCAGAGCCCGGCGCGTAGGGCGGGCATGGGCGGCGGAAGGCCCGCCTCCTCGTCCGGCACCGCATCGCCGGGCTGCAGATAGGCCCAAGCAAGGTATCCGGCCAGCGCCATGACCAACACTGCGCCCGGCAGACGCCCAACCTCGCCCAGCGCCAGGATGGGCACCAGCGCCAGCGCGGCGCCCACCATCACCGCTGTGTCGCGGCGGAGCGTCGCCCCCGATACCGTGATCGGCCAGATCAGCGCCGTTGTGCCCACGATCAGCAGCACATTGGCGATGTTGGATCCCACCACGTTGCCCAGCGCCACATCCGGCACGCCTCTCAGCGCGGCATCCACGGACACCAGAAGCTCGGGCGTGGAGGTGCCGAAGCCGACCACCGTGAGGCCGATCAGCAGTGGCGAGATGGCCATGCGCCGCGCCAGCCCGACACTGCCCCGCACCAGCGCGTCGCCGCCCAGAAAAAGGCCGATGAGGCCGAGGGCGACGTAAAGATAATCCATGATGGCTCCGTTCAAGTACTGGTGATCGCTTGCAAGTGACAACGCGCCGCGTCGTCTGCAAGGCCCGGTGGAAAATGGATATCCCGCGCTTCAGGCATGATCGGGGTCGAGTATTTTCGGAAAGATGAAAGAGAAGCTACTCAGGCCTGCCGCTCGCCGTAGTAGAGGCCGACGACATGTTCGGCCTCGGCGAAAAAGAGCCAGCGCGAGGCAGCGATGCCGGCGATATGGCTGATGACGGCGATCGCCGCCGTGATATGGCCGCCCGGCAGCCCGAGAAGCATCACCGGCAGCACGTAGCCCAGCGTCAGCGCGATGAGCCGCAGCTTTTGCGCATGACGGCGACCCACCACATGCACGAATTCCCGCAGGAGGTAGTTAGTGCCGGTGTGGGGCGGCTCGAACGCGCGCGGTGTGCCGATGGCGCCAAGGCCCGTGGCGGTTCTCAGGGTCGTGCCCGATCGCGCAAGCGCCCCGTCGCCGCGCACCCACCATGCGATCTGAACGAGCGCCGCGATGGGCAGCAGGATGATGGCCAGCGTCACCTGTCCGGCCATGAGCGCGCCGCCTGCCAGAGAGATCGACAGGTAGAGCGCGGGCGTCAACCATGTATGCCAGCGCGGCACCGGACGCATCTGTGTGTAGATCATTGAGGTGGTGAAGGTGACACCAACGCTGAGCGCCGCGCCAAGCCAGCCAACGGGCGCCCAGCGCTGATCGAAAAAGACGAGGCCCGCGCCGTAAAGCGCCATGATGACAAGCGCCGCCACCGCCACGCAAGCCTCGCGGCTGAGCCAACTGGTGCGCCATTGGGTGAACGCCTTGAGTGCACGCTCGGGGTGGCCGAGATGGAAGGTGGAGGCGATGAGGCCGCCGACGGCGAGCAGGTAGGCGACAGCGAAGAAGATGAAGCCCGACCATCCGGTGGGGACGATCACGCCGCTGCCCAGCCAGAAGAGGAGCCCGAAACCAAGACCCGAAAGCGTGGTGAAGATGATGACGGAGGCAGCAGGATGCATGTCAGAGCTTCGAGAGCGCGCGGTCGAGCCAGGCGACAAAGCCTTTCGGCTCGGTCAAGGGCGTGTCGAGGAAGGGGGCGAGAATATCGGTCAGGGGCGCCTGATCGTGCTGGTCCCGCGGGCGGGGTGGCAGGTATTTGTTGACCGGTTTGGTGCCTTGCTCGGGCATCAGGTCGAACCCGCCACGCTCGGCTGTGAGACGGCTGACATGGCTGTCCGGGTCATTGAGGTCGCCGAAATGGCGCGCACCGGCGGGGCAACTGCGCACGCAGGCGGGGACGCGGTCCACTTCGGGCAGGTTCTGGTTATAGATGCGGTCAACGCAGAGGGTGCATTTTTTCATCACGCCTTCCTCTGCGTCCATTTCGCGCGCGCCGTAGGGGCAGGCCCAGGCGCAGAGGCCGCAGCCGATGCAGTCGGTCTCGTTGACCAGTACGATCCCGTCCTCGGCGCGTTTATAGCTGGCGCCCGTCGGGCAGACGGTGACGCAGGGCGCATCCTCGCAATGCAGGCAGGATTTGGGGAAATGAACGACCTGCGAGGTGCCCTCCTCGGGCTGCACCTCGTAACTGTGCACGCGGTTGAGAAACGTGCCCGTGGGATCCTCGCCATAGGGGCGCTGGTCACTGAGGGGGGCACCGTAATTTTCGGTGTTCCAGCCTTTGCAGGAGATGACGCAGGCATGACAGCCGACGCAGGTGTCGAGGTCGATCACGAGGCCGAGTTTGCGCGGTGAGGGAGGCGGTAGCGAAGTCATGTGCCGGCTCCTGTTGCGCTGGCGGACCGGGGCGCTGCCCCGGACCCCGGGATATTTCCCGCAAGAAGATGCTGGACGGGCCGCCCAGCTGCATCGTCGCCCCAGGTGGCGATGAACCAGATGAAGGACCCGAGGACCAGCGCCACAAAAAGCAGGATCGCAAGAAGGGTGCGCTGTGGTCCACTCATGACCCCGCCTTCCATGCGAGAGTTTCGGGACCCTGACCGACGGGGGACGCCTGGGCCGGAAAGATGGGATGCGCCTCGGACGGAGCGGGCACCTTTTCGAGGCGCACACGCAGGTCAAACCACGCGGCCTGGCCGGTGACGGGGTCGGAGTTGGACCAGCGCAGTCCGTCCCCTTTGAGCGGCAGCAATTCGTGGATGAGGTTATTCAGGAGGAATCCCTTGGTCGTTTCGGGAGCTTTTTCCCTGAGCGCCCAAGCGCCCTTGCGTTTGCCGATGGCATTCCATGTCCAGACGGTATGTGGATTGAGCGCGGCCATGTGGGCCACGGGCACGGTGATCTCGCCATGGGCCGAGGTGACACGCGCCCAGTCACCGTCCTTGAAACCGTGCTCTTCGAAAAGACGGGTCGGCAGGTAGAGCGGGTTGTGTCCGTGAATCTGGCGCAGCCAGGCGTTCTGGCTGCCCCATGAGTGATACATCGCCATGGGCCGCTGCGTGAGGGCGTGGATCGGGAATTCGGCCTCGTCCACATGGCCGTCTTCCAGCGCCGCATGCCAGATGGGTAGCGGGTCCATCGTGGCCTTGATACGCTCACGCAGGTGACTTGGCGGCTGGTGGTCGCCATGCCCCTCGGCGGCCAGTTGAAAGCGACGCATCGGTTCGGAATAAAGCTCGAATATATAGGGTTGGGGCGTGTCGAAGAGGCCGGTGCGGACGGCCCAGTCCTGGTAGGCCATGTTCCACGGCTTGTAGTATTGCGCCTCTTCGGGGATGTTCTGGATGCAGAAGCCGCCGTTCTCGATATAGGTATCGAGCTGCGCCTCGTTGGGGGTGCCGCGCCCGTGGGTCAGGCCGTTCTCGCCCATGCGCCAACCGGCAAGCGGACCGATCCCGGGCTTGCGCTCGTGATGGGTGATGTAATCGGCATAATCGGCGTAGCGCGCGCTGCCGTCCTCATTGACAAATCCCGGCAGCCTGAGCCGCGCGCCGAGATCGCAAAGCACGGACTGAAAGCCGCGCACGTCGCGATCAGGCGTGACTACCGGCCAGCGGATGGCGTCGGCTGCGCCGTTCGGCTCGCTGATTGGCCGGTCGAGGAGCGAGATGCAATCGAAGCGTTCGAGGTAGGTCGTATCGGGCAAGATAAGATCGGCATAGGCGACCATCTCGCTGCTATAGGCGTCCGAGTAGATGATACGCGGGATGATGTACTCGCCGGTCTCATCCGTATCGGTCAGCATCTGTATCACGCCCGACGTGTTCATCGACGAGTTCCATGCCATGTTCGCCATATACAGGAAGAGCGTGTCGATCTTGTAGGGATCGCCCGCATGGGCATTCGAGATGACCATATGCATCAGGCCATGCGCGCTGAGAGGGTTCTCCCACGTAAAGGCCTTGTCGATGCGTGCGGGGCTGCCATCGGGCCTCAGGCAGAGATCCTCGGGGCCGGCAGGGTAGCCCAAGTGCGGGCCGTCGAGCGGCTTGCCGGGGGTGCTGCGCGAATGCGGCTTCGGATGGGCATGCGCCGGCTTGGGGTATGGCGGCTTGAACCGCATGCCGCCGGGCACCTCGACGGCGCCCAGCAGAATCTGCAGCATGTGCAGCGCGCGGCAGGTCTGGAAGCCGTTGGAATGGGCCGAGATGCCGCGCATCGCGTGAAAGCTGACGGGGCGGCCCGTCATGGTCTGGTGTGTCTCGCCGCGGAAATCGGTCCATGCGCGGTCTAGCGTGAAGAAGTCGTCAAATGCCACGCGGGCCAACTCAGCGGCGATTGACTTGATCTTCTGTGGGGTGATGCCGCAACGCTCGGCCACCGCCTCGGGCGTGTATTGCGGATCAAGGTAGCGCTCGGCCATCAGGTGCATGACCGGCCGGTGCGTTATCCCTGCCGCACGGTGGGTCGCGTGCAGATCGGGGCGGATACCCTTAGCGTCGAAGGCGGCCAGCTTGCCGGTGTTGCGGTCGATCACCTGCGGTTTGCCATCCGCATCGCGCAGAAAAAGGCCATGCTCGGGGGATTTGGGATCGCTGTTTATCAAAACCGGGGCGTTGGTGTAGCGTGCGAGGTAATCGAGATCGATCCGGCCCGTGCGCATCAGCTCATGCACCAACGCGAGGATGAAGAGCCCGTCAGTGCCCGGCGTGATGCCGACCCAATCATCGGCCACGGCGTTATAGCCAGAGCGGACCGGGTTGACTCCGATGACGCGCGCGCCCCGCGCTTTGATCTTGCCGATCCCCATTTTGATCGGGTTGCTGTCATGGTCCTCGGCCACGCCAAAGAGCATGAAAAGCTTGGTGTGCTCCCAATCGGGGCTGCCGAATTCCCAGAAGGCGCCGCCCATCGTGTAAATGCCCGCCGCTGCCATGTTGACTGAGCAAAAGCCGCCATGGGCCGCGTAATTCGGTGTGCCGAAATTCTGCGCCCAATAGCTGGTGAAGCTCTGCGACTGATCGCGTCCAGTGAAAAACGCCAACTTCTCGGGCGCCTCGGCGCGCAGGGGGGCAAGCCATTCGGTTGCCAGCGATAACGCCTCGTCCCAGCCAATTTCCTCAAATTCGCCCGATCCGCGTGGGCCGACGCGCCTCAAGGGCGCGCGCAGGCGGGCGGGAGAATTGTGCTGCATGATCCCGGCGCTACCCTTGGCACAAAGGACACCCTTGTTCACAGGGTGATCGCGATTGCCCTCAATATAGGCGACCTTTCCGTCCTTCATGTGCACGTTGATGCCGCAGCGGCAGGCGCACATATAGCAGGTGGTCTTGCGCACCTCGTCCGAAACGGGCGGGCTGAGGTCGAGGTCAGGCTGGCGTTGCGTCACGGCGGGCGTCGAGCCTTTCATCTGGGGCGCCGCGCGGCAGAAGCGGCTATTGGTCAGCCTGATCTAAGCAGACCCGGCCCGCTCTTGTCACGGCCCTTCTGCGCAAGCAGTGGCCGAGGCGGGAACGGCGAAGGGATGACGCTTGGCGATCACCCCCAGCCTTCAGTGAATTCATCCACCTTGCGCTGCTCGCGTCGGGCACGAAACTTGCGCCAGCGCGCCCAGATGCCCCAAACGAAGGCCGCCAATACCGTCAGCAGGATGATGTTGAACCAAGGGATGATGCGCGCGTCCGGCCCCGCGACCGGTTTGACACTCACGGCATTGGGGTAAATCGACAGGAATTCGTTGCGCCAGCCGTAATGCGTGATCGACACCCATTGCGCGACGCTCGCGCTGCGGGTCGAGACAAGGTCGGACGCCTCAGCCTGTAGGTTGGCCGTGTCGAACTTGAAATAAGGCGGCCAGCCCCAGCCGGTATCCTCGTTGCGGTAGATCATCGGCTTTCCATTCTCGAGGAAAGTCTGGATGAAAAATACGTCGCGGTTGGTCGGCGCGCCAGTCTCGGTACTGGGGGGATTGGCCCAGAAGAACGGGTACTCGAAATCCTCGCGGGTCTCATACGTGTCGGTAATGCGCACAATATCATGCTGCGGCAGAGTGTAGTGCAGAAAGGCCAACATGACCGTCCAGAACACACCCCAGAAAACCCATTTCACATAGACCATTCGGGCCCCCCTCAGTTGAAATTCGTCAGGTAGACGATAATCGCCACCACCGTTACCGGCACCACGTAAACGCCTAGGATCAATTTTCGACGCAGGGACGCGTCATATTCTTTCAGACCCGCATCGACAAAGGCGTCCTCGTCGCCCGGCTTGCCCGCAATCAGCCACTCCGCCTCCAGCTTGCCCCGTCGCACCCGGCGCGAATAGATCGACAGCAGAATGTAGATCACCGTCAGGATGATCCCGCCGACAAGGACCAGTTTCAAGAGTGCGACCATGATGCGTGCCCCCGGCTGCGATATGCCTTTGTATGGCGGATCGGGAGGATATGGAAACATCATGTGGTGCGGCGCAGAGCGGTAATGTCGGCGCCGAGCCCGACTTGCAAGACTGCTGCAGTGCCGCCAATGTCTGCTTTACGGGAAAATGAATAGACGCGCCCACGGTCTGCGCGTGAAAGGACGCTCAGATGAACATTGAGTGGCAAAGGGCTGCCGCATATGTGGTCGCGATTGATCTGGAATATCGTATTTTGCTGACTAAATTTGAAAAACCTGGCCACCCTAAATCGGGTGCGTGGACATTGCCGGGTGGTGGCATGGAATGGGGCGAGCAAGCGAGCGAAACTGCGATCCGTGAGGTAAAGGAAGAAACTGGTCTAGAAGCGGAGATAGGGCCCTTACTTGGTGCACAATCAGAGTGGATTGAAGCAAGCGCGTCCGAGTGGGGACAACCCGGTCTCGCACTCCGTTTGATTTTCAAGGCTCGCAATTGCGCTGGAGCGCTCAAGAAAGACTTCAGTGACGATGACACTACGGTGGCCGCCGCTTGGTTCAGGGTGGAAGACGTCCATAGACTGAACAGGGTTGAGGTTGTGGACTTTGGCATTGCCCTAAATTCCGAGAGGGGACTTGCAGACTGATCGCTGGCGATGTCAGCAAGCAGAATTTCACCCCATATCAATGAGGGTCAGTTTTGTCCCGTATGGCGGCCGCTCGCTCGCTTACGTCTCGCCTTGCACGCCCCCTCCCCCCTCGTGCAAACGCTCGCAAAAAAGGGCGGCCCATCACAGGCCGCCCATTGCACATCTTCGGCGTCTGGCCTTAGCCGACGACGTTGAATTCCGGTCCGTAGGGATAGCCGGTGATATCCTCGTTGCCATCCTCGGTGATGATCAGAACGTCATGCTCGCGGTAGCCGCCTGCGCCGGGCTGATCGTCGGCGATGGTCAGCATCGGCTCCATCGAGATGACCATGCCGGGCTCCAGCACTGTGTCGATATCTTCGCGCAGTTCCAGACCCGCCTCGCGACCGTAGTAATGCGACAGGATGCCAAAGCTGTGGCCATAGCCGAAGGTGCGGTATTGCAGCAACTGACGCTCTTCGAGGAAGTCGTTGATCTTGTGCGTGACCTCCGCGCAGGAGACGCCGGGCTTCAAGAGGCTCATGCCGTATTCATGCGCGGCCACGTTCGCCTCCCAGACCTTGAGCGAGGCGTCATCGACCTCGCCCACGAACATGGTCCGCTCCAGCGCGACATAATAGCTTGAGATCATCGGGAAGGTGTTGAGCGACAGGATATCGCCCCGCTCCAGCTGGCGCGCGGTCACCGGGTTATGCGCGCCGTCGGTATTGATGCCTGACTGGAACCAGACCCAGGTGTCGCGGTATTCCGCATCCGGGAATTCCTTGGCGATCTCCATCTCCATCGCGTCGCGTCCCGCCATGGCGACGTCGATCTCGCGGGTGCCGACCTTGACGGCATCCTTGATCGCATAGCCACCCACATCGGCCACCTTGCAGCAGCGGCGAATCAAATCCAGCTCCGCCTGGCTTTTCGCCATGCGCTGCACCATTGTGGTAGGCGCGATGTCGACCGATTTGGACGGCTTGAGGAAGCTGTCCAACTTCGATTTCTGCAGCAGCGTCAGGTGGTCGCCCTCATAGCCGATCACCTTCCCCTCGCCGGAGACGGACAGGATCGCACGCCAGTAATTGTCGCGCTGCCAGTCGGTATAGGTGATGTTGTCGCCGTGGCTGCGGCGCCAAGGCTGGCCCGCGTCGATGCCCGCCGAGATGGTCACGTCCTGATCGGCCGTGACAACAAGGCCGTAGGGACGGCCAAAGGCGCAATAGAGGAAACCGCTGTAATAGGCGATATTGTGCATCGAGGTGAAGACGGCGACATCGACACCCAGATCGGCCATGCGCGCGCGCAGCCCTTTGAGGCGAGCCTCGTATTCGGCGGCCTCGAACTGGAGGGGCGCCTTTTCACCATTGTGAAAGCGGTACATTTCAGGACGTGCAGTCATAGTGAGCCTTTCCTTGACAGAAAGGTCCCGGCGTTCAGGACTGTTGGGATATGCGGCCTGGGCCCGTTGTGCGCGGGCGAGCGGCGCCACCGCTCCGGCTGAAGCTGTTCTTGCCGATCTCGCGGATTTTGGCAAGATGTTTTGCATGATGGATCAATTCTCTTCGGGCGGGTCCGGCCCGCTGAACCTGATCACCGATGTCGCGGGACTGCGTGTCGGCAATGCCTCGGATATCGGGATCAACACCGGAGTGACGGTGCTGACCGCCGACGTGCCCTTTACGGCAGGGGTGCATGTCATGGGCGGCGCGCCCGGCACGCGCGAGACGGATCTGCTGGCTCCCGACCGGACCGTGCAGCAGGTCGATGCGCTGGTGCTTTCGGGCGGCTCGGCCTTCGGGCTCGACGCGGCCTCAGGCGTGGCGGACGCCTTGGCCCTCCAAGGGCGCGGCTTTGCGGTGGGCGATTCGCGTGTGCCCATAGTGCCGGGAGCGATCCTGTTCGATCTGCTGAATGGCGGAGACAAGAATTGGGCCGAGAACCCTTACAAGGGCCTCGGAGCAGAAGCCCTGGCAGCGGCGGGCACCCGGTTTGATTTGGGTAGCAGTGGCGCGGGCACCGGCGCGCTGACGGCAACGCTCAAGGGCGGGCTTGGCTCAGCCTCCTACGTTTTGCCTTCGGGCCACACTGTCGGCGCGCTCGTCGCGGTCAATGCGCTGGGATCGGCCACCGTTGGGACAGGCCCGCATTTCTGGGCCGCCCCGTTCGAGATCGGACGCGAGTTCGGCGGGCTGGGCGCGGCGCAGGACTATGGCGACGTTCACGCGCCGCCCACCAAGATGGGCGGCGGCAACACCACAATCGCAATCGTCGCCACCGACGCGGCGCTCGATCAGTCACAATGCACGCGCCTCGCCACATCGGCGCATGATGGGATGGCACGCGCGCTGCTTCCGTCGCACACGCCGATGGACGGCGATCTGGTCTTTGCCGCCAGCACGGGCGCCCGGCGCCTCAAAGACCCAAGCGAGGCGATGATGCTGGGCCATGCCGCCGCAACCTGCCTTGCACGCGCCATAGCGCGGGCTGTATGGCTGGCGCGGCCCGCCAATGGTGATACTGTGCCCTGCTGGAGCGATCTTCACGGGCGATGACGCATGAACCAACTCCAGAGCGGGCAAGTTTTACCCGTTGTTCGACGAATTGATACGGAGCCTGACGACTTGCCAAGATCCCAACTGCGCCGCCTCACCGCCTGTCTCATCCTTCTCGCCACGAGCATCCTTTCACCGCTAGCCGCCGCCTCCCAGGAGACCGCTGCCGAGGACATCGAGGCCCCGTTGATCGTGGCCACCAAGACGACCCCTCCCTTCGCCTATATGGGCCCTGGGGATGAATGGACGGGGATCGCCATCGACGTGGTGGATGCCGTCGCCGCCGATCTGGGCCGCACCGTCGTATGGCGCGAGGATACGCTGGAGGGTATGCTGGACTCCGTCGAGGCCGGCACCTCCGATGCCGCCGCTGCGGCCATCACGATCACGCCGGCGCGCGAGGCAAATCTGGATTTTACCTTTCCGTTCTACACGACCGGCCTCGGCATCGCGGTAGACCCCGAGGCCGGAAGCGGCTGGATGCAGGTGCTGCGCAACTTCTTCACTTGGCAATTCGCGGTCGCCATCGCGACGCTGTCGGCGGTCCTTCTTTCGGCGGGTGCTGCTGTCTGGGCCTTTGAGCGAGGCCATAACGAGGAGTTTCCCAAGGACGCGGCGCGCGGACTTGGCGACGGGTTTTGGTGGGCCGCTGTGACCATGACGACCGTGGGCTATGGCGACAAGGCGCCGCGCAGTCTGGGCGGGCGCATCGTCGGGCTGATCTGGATGTTCACCTCGATGCTGATCGTCGCCAGCTTTACCGCCGCGATCGCGGCGTCCCTGACGGTGGGCAGCCTTGGCAATCCGATTCAGAGCGTCACGGATCTCAGCGACGTGCGCGTGGGCGTCATCGACGGCACCACCGGCGCCGATGAGATGATCGCCCGCCGGGTGCGCATCGCGCGCTATGACGATGTGGCCGAGGCCTTCGACGCGCTGCTTGCCGGTCATGTCGGCGCAGTGGTGCATGACCGTCCGTTGCTGCAATGGGTGGCCTTGCAGGAGTATGAAAGCGAGGTGCGCGTGCTGGAGGATGCAGTGGGGCGGCAGGATTACGGCATCGCCCTTCAGGCCGACTCGCCCCTGCGCGAGCCGATGAATCAGGCCCTGCTGGAGTATCTGCGCGGCAATCGCTGGGCCGATGTTCAGAACAGATATCTCGGCAATAACTGACGCCTATGGCCGCCAAACGCGCCCAAGGCTGGACAAGACCGGCGCAAGGTGCTTTGGCTTGCGCCAAAATCAACCCGAAAGGATGCATGACATGAGCACGACAGATCTCAAATCACTGCTCAAGGACCCCGGCCTCTTGGCCGACAAGTCCTATGTGAATGGCGAATGGGTCAGCGGCGACAAGACGTTCGACGTGATGAACCCCGCGCGCGGCGATGTCATCGCGCAAATGGCCGATCTCAGCCGCGATCAGGTGGCAGATGCCATCGCCGCCGCCGAGAAGGCCCAGAAGGAATGGGCCAAGTGGACCGGCAAGGAGCGCGCGGCGGTCCTGCGCAAATGGTTCGACCTGATGATGGAGAACCAGGACGATCTGGGCACCATCATGACCGCCGAGCAGGGCAAACCGCTGGCCGAGGCCAAGGGCGAGATCGCCTATGGCGCGTCTTTCGTCGAGTTCTTTGGCGAAGAGGCCAAGCGCGTCTACGGCGAGACCATCCCCGGCCACCAGCGCGACAAGCGCATCATGGTCATCAAGCAGCCCATCGGCGTTGCGGCCTCGATCACGCCCTGGAACTTCCCCAACGCAATGATCACGCGCAAGGCCGCGCCCGCGCTGGCCGCGGGCTGTGCCTTTGTCGGTCGCCCCGCTGCCGAGACGCCGCTGAGCGCCACCGCCCTGGGCGTGCTGGCCGAGCGTGCGGGCATCCCCGCGGGCGTTTTCAACATCGTGACCTCCTCGCGCAGCTCGGACGTGGGCAAGGAGTTCTGCGAGAACCCCGCCGTGCGCAAGCTGACCTTTACCGGCTCGACCGAAGTGGGGCGCATCCTGCTGAAGCAGGCTGCCGATCAGGTGATGAAATGCTCGATGGAGCTGGGCGGCAACGCGCCCTTTATCGTGTTCGACGACGCCGATCTCGATGCCGCCGTCGAGGGCGCGATCATGTGCAAGTTCCGCAACAACGGCCAGACCTGCGTCTGCGCCAACCGGATCTATGTGCAGGCCGGCGTCTATGACGCCTTCGCCGAGAAGCTGAAGGCGGCGGTCGAAAAGCTGAAGATGGGCGACGGCATGGAAGAGGGCGTGAACCTCGGCCCGCTCATCAACAAGGACGCCATCACCAAGGTGCAGGAGCATGTCGCCGACGCCAAATCCAAGGGCGGCACCGTCATTCTGGGCGGCGGCGAGCCTGCGCAGCGCGAAGGCAACTTCCTGCCCCCCACCATCATCACCGGCGCGACGCAGGACATGCAGTTCGCCACGGACGAGACGTTCGGCCCGCTCGCGCCGCTCTTCAAGTTCGAGGATGTGGATGACGTGATCGCGATGGCCAATGACACGATCTTCGGCCTTGCCAGCTATTTCTACGCCAAGGATCTCAGCCGCGTCTACAAGGTGGCCGAGGCGCTGGAATATGGCATCGTTGGTGTGAACACTGGCATCATCTCGACCGAGCTTGCCCCCTTCGGCGGCGTCAAGCAGTCGGGCCTTGGCCGCGAAGGCAGCCATCACGGCATCGAGGATTACCTTGAGATGAAATACATCTGCATGTCGGTCTGAGAAAATTCCCTGAAGTCTCGTTCCGATTTTCTTCTTCAAAGAAAATCATGCGCCCCGCCGGTCCTCCGGCGGGGCGCTGTCGTTTCAGTTCACCGACTTCGCGTCGATCGCATCCTTGTCCGCGCTCTTGCGGCTCTCGATGGCGATGCGGCGGGGCTTCAGCGCCTCGGGGACTTCGCGCACGAGGTCGATATGCAGCATGCCGTCCGCATGGGTCGCGTTCAGCGCGCGCACATGATCGGCCAGCTGGAACCGCCGTTCGAAGGCGCGGGTGGCGATGCCGCGATGCAGATAGGTGCGCTCTTCGCCGTCATCCGCCTTGCGGGCCGAGACGATCAGCGCGCCCTCGCGCAGCTCGACCGACAGATCATCCTCGGCAAAGCCTGCGACAGCGATCGAAATGCGCCACGCATCCTCGCCGGTCTTTTCGATATTGTAGGGGGGATAGGTCGGCTGCGGCGTATCCGCAGTCAGTACGCGGTCCATCATGTCCGCGATCTGGTCAAAGCCGACAGTGGCCCGGTAAAGCGGGGCCAGATCAAAGTTTCGCATGGGTCATCCTCCATTGAGCGATACCATTATGAAATGCCTTCCCATATGGGACAGGCGGTCTTTGCGCGGACCCGTGAGGCGTCCGGCAGTTATTATTTGGGAGAGGCTGAGCCCCGTTTCAAGACCTGCGGCCAGGCTTCATGGCTTGGCGAATTTCGCCCCTGAGGCACCGCCGCCCTGCCCCGTTTCGATCCGGCGTGGGATCGTTCCGGCCGAGCGCGGTGGCTTGCGCAACTCGCGCTTCAGCTCTTCGACGATGGCTGGCAGCGCCATTCCATAGGCCACATCATCCGCACCCGCCGAGATCAGCGACACGATCCGCGCCCGCTGGCCCCGCGCCCGTGCGAAAACAGGCGCCCCGGATGACCCGAAAGTGACGTCGCAATCGAAGGACATCAGGCCCTGCCCGACGCCGGTGATGCCGCAATCGCGCTGCCACGACAGCGCCGCATCGCGTCCCCGTCCATAGCTGACCACACTGACGCGCAAGCCGGTCTTTGCCTCCGCCCCGGCCAGCACGAAGGGGCTAGCCACCGCGGCGGGGATGGGCGCCGCCAGCTTCAACAGGGCAGCATCATGGCGGACCATGTCGGCGGTCGTGCGGCGCGCCGGGCTATAGGCGGGATGCGCCGCGATCCGGACAATACCGCTTTGCGATATGAAGGCATCATCGCGCAGCCCCGCGCGAAAGGTGATCCGCTCGGGCGCGATCAGAGCGCCCGCCTCGTCATAAACGCAATGCGCGGCCGTCAGCACCAGATCAGGCGCGATCAGCGATCCGGTACAATATCCCTTGCCCTCCAGGTCCAGCCTGCCGACCGCCTCCCAGCCAAAGAGATCCTCGCGATCCGTCAGGCGGATCAAGCTGCTGGCTGGCGCGGCAGATGCCATCAACAGGCCGCCCAAGATGAGCGCGGTTATGCCCGCCAGTCTCCTCACGGCTTGGCGAACTTGGCCCCGGTGTTGCGCACCTGGCCGACCTCGGCCATGAACGGGCCTGAGCCTGCGCGCCCGCCCCGTCCGGCGGCCAGCTCGGCTTTGAGCACTTCCAGTGGCAGTTGCAGCTGCGTTCCCAGAGACACCTTCTGACCCTCGACCTCCGCCATGGCCGACACTACTGACACGACGCGCGGCGCGCCGCCATCGAAGGTAAAGATCGGCGCGCCCGAGCTGCCGTAATCCACGTCGCAGGACATCACCAGCACACCTTCCTGCCGGGCCATCACGTCGCAGACCTCCTGCAGGGATGGCGCATCCGAGCGTCCACGCGCATAGCTGACGACACCCACGCGCTGCCCCGGCTCGGGGCGCTCATCGGTGGCGAAGGGCGCAACGCGCGCGTTGCGAATGGGGTGGCGCAGCTCCAGCAGGGCCACGTCGTTGCGCACCCGCTCGGCCGCGACCTCGCCGTCCTGGACGTAGCTGGGATGAACCACGGCCCGCCGGACCCAGCGATAGGCCGAGGCGCGCCCGTTGCGCCAGCCTGCCAGAAACTCGATCTTTTCATGGTCGAGACGCAGGCCCGTGTTGCTGTCGAAAAGGCAATGCGCCGCCGTCAGAACCAGATCGGGCGCGATCAGCGCCCCGGTGCAAAATCCCCGCCCGGCCAGTTCCAGCCGCCCCACGGCTTCCCAGCCGCGCCCGTCATCGCCAGTATCCAGACGCTTTAGCCCGGCCTCCTGCGCATGCCCCACCACCGGCGCGCTACCGAAGATCAGGCCCAGCGTCAGGGCGGTCGTTAGGATGCGCAGCATAGGGTCTCCGGCACTAGAGGGGCAGTCAGCTTAGGCAGGTAGCAACGGTTTAGGGCAGAATTTAGGCGTCTTGAACGTTTCGGCGCAAATCGGGCACGCGTTCGGCATCACTCAGGGTGGGGGGCACCGGGCCGCCGGTCGCCCAGTCCAGAAGCTCGACGGTATGTACCATCGGGATATCCGTTCCGCTGCCGATCTGGATCATGCAGCCGATATTGCCTGCCGCGATCACGTCGGGCGCGCGCGCCTCGATTGCCGCTACCTTGCGCGCCTTCAACTGCTTTGAAATTACAGGCTGCATCAGGTTGTACGTGCCGGCCGAGCCGCAACACAGGTGACTCTCAGCAGGCTCGACCACGTCGAAGCCGGCCTGGCGCAACAGGTCCTTGGGATAGGTCTTGATCTGTTGGCCATGCTGCAGCGAGCAGGCGGCATGGTAGGCCACCGTCAACCCCTTGGGCGCGCCTTCGGGCAGGTCCAGCTGCATCAGTAGTTCGCTGACATCCATCGCAATGCCCGATACCCGCGCCGCATCCTCTGCCAGCGGATCATTACGGAACATATGTCCATAATCCTTGACGGTCGTGCCACAGCCCGAGGTATTGATCACGATCGCATCGAGGCCGCCGCCGTCCATCTCGGCGCTCCAAGCACGGATGTTTTTCGCCGCCGCCTCGTGGCTCTCGCCGGTCTTGCCCATATGATGCACCAGTGCGCCGCAGCAGCCCGCGCCCTTGGCCACCACCACGTCGCAGCCGAGCCGCCTCAGCAGGCGGATGGTCGCGTCGTTGATATCGGTGTTCAGGGCCTTTTGCGCGCAGCCCGTCATCAGCGCCACGCGCTTGCGCCGCGGCGCATCCGCCTCGTGCGTTTGCGGATCGTCATTGCGGCTGACGGGCGGGATGCGCTTCGGCGCCATCTCCAGCATTGCGCGCAGGCGGGCATCGGGCATCAGCCGCGCGAAAGGCCGCCCCATCTTGGCCCCCAAAAGGGCCAGCCGAAAGCGCCCCGGATAGGGCAGGATCCGCGCCAGCATCCAGCGCAGCGCGCGGTCGGACCAGGGCCGCTGGTAATTCTGGTCGATATAGGCGCGCGCATGATCGACCAAATGCATGTAATGCACGCCAGACGGGCAGGTCGTCATGCAGGCAAGGCAGGACAGGCACCGGTCGATATGCTTGACCGTCTTGGCGTCTGGAACGCGGCTGTTCTCCAGCATGTCCTTGATCAGGTAGATGCGGCCACGTGGGCTATCGAGTTCATCGCCAAGGATCTGATAGGTCGGGCAGGTCGCCGTGCAGAACCCGCAATGCACGCAAGCACGCAGGATCTGGTTCGAGCGTTCGACATCCGGATCGCTCAGTTGCTCGGGCGTGAAATGCGTCTGCATCAGGCGGCTCCTTTCCGGGGGGCCATGAGGCCCGGATTGAAAAGGCCGCGCGGATCGAACCGCGTCCGCAGCCCCGCCTCAAGCGCCGCGACCGGCGGGGATGCGGGGTGGAAAACGCCCAGCCGCGCCTTGGTCTCCGGCGCCGCCCGCATCAGCGTTGCGTAACCGCCGAAATCGCCCAGCGTCGCGCGCAAATCGAACCCTTCGGGCACGCGCAACCAGATCAGGCCACCGCCCCAGTCATAGACCGCCTCGGCGTCCGGCACCCGCGCGGCCAGCGCCGGTCCCTCGGTGGGCCGCGCCGAGACGCGCCAGACATCCCCGCCGCCCTTCAGGGCGGTGACGTCGCGAATGCCCTCCCATAGCGCCACCCCCTCCTCGATCAGGTCCCAGGATCCGAATTCAGACAAAAGCGCCTGAAGCCGCTTGGCACGGTAGGCGACCGACGCTTCAAAACCTTCAAGCCGCAGCAAGGTGCGCGGCGTTTCCACCGCCACATGCGCGGCGCCCGATACTTCGAAGGGCGATCCCAATGCCCGCGAAAGCGCCGCAACGGCGCGCACGTCCTCCAGACCGTCCAGCGCCAGCGTCACCGACGCGCGCGGGATCGGCATCACCTTGAGCGATACCTCGGTCAGCACGCCCAGCGTCCCATGGCTGCCTGCCATCAGCTTGGTCAGGTCGTAGCCGGTCACGTTCTTCATCACGCGCCCGCCATTCTTGACGATGCGTCCCGCCCCGTCGACAAACCGCACGCCCAGCATGAAATCACGGCATGCGCCGACCGCAATCCGGCGCGGCCCCGAGACATTGGCCGCCACGACGCCGCCGATCGTCGGCACGCCCTCGGTGCCAAGCAGCGGGCGGTGATCCATCGGCTCGAAGGCCAGCCTCTGACCGTCTCGCGCCAGTGCCTCCTCAACCTCGGCCAGCGGGGTGCCCGCGCGCACCACCAGCGTCAGTGCCCCCGGCTCGTAGAGAGTGATGCCGGACAGCCCGGCCGTCGACAGAACCTGGCCCGGCGCCGCGCCAAAGCCGCGCGTGCCGCCACCTTTGATGGCCACCGACCCCTCGGCCTCTGCCACCATCCGCGCCAGTTCTTCTTCGGTTTCGGGACGCATCACGTTCTTCTTGCCTCAAATATCCAAAAGACGCCTGCCACGGGGCGCAGGCTCTATTCCGCCGCCATCCGCCGGGCTGCACTCACGCCCAACGGAAACACCTTGGCCGGGTTCAGCAGCCAGCCGGGGTCGAACACATCCTTGACCGCCATCTGGATATCGAGATCCTCGGGCGCGTATTGATAGCTCATCAGATCGCGCTTTTCGATGCCAACGCCATGCTCACCGGTCAGGCATCCGCCCACCTCGACGCAGAGTTTCAGGATCTCGGCGCCCAGATCCTCGCATTTCTCCTGCTGGCCGGGCGTGTTGGCGTCATAGACGATCAGCGGGTGCATGTTGCCATCGCCGGCGTGAAAGACATTCCCCACCAGCAGGCCGAATTCTTCGCTCAACTCGCCGATCCGGCGCAGAACGAAGGGCAGTTGGCTGACCGGAATGGTGCCATCGAGACACATGTAGTCGCCCATCTGCCCCATCGCACCGAAGGCCGATTTGCGCCCCAGCCAAATCCGCGCCGATTCCTCCGTCGATGCGCTCTCGCGCAGGTCCACTGGGTCATGACGGCGCGCAATGTCCAGAATGATCGCCAGCTGCTCGTCGATCTCGGCGGGGCTGCCCTCGACCTCGATAATCAGCAGCGCTTCGCAATCGGGATATCCGGCATGTGCGAACGCCTCGGTAGCGCGGATACAGGGGCGGTCCATGAATTCGATGGCAACGGGCAGAACGCCCGCCTTGATGATGTCGGACACACAGGCGCCCGCAACCTCGTTGCTGCTATAGCCGATCAGCACGGGGCGCGCGCCCTCCGGCTTCGGCAGGATACGCAAGGTCGCCTCGGTCACGACGCCCAGCTGCCCCTCCGAGCCGCAGATGAGACCCAAGAGGTCCAGCCCGCCCGCATCCAGATGCGCGCCGCCGATCTCGGTCACCGTGCCATCCATCAGAACCATCGTGACGCCCAGAAGATTGTTGGTGGTCACGCCGTATTTGAGGCAATGCGCCCCGCCCGAATTCATCGCGATATTGCCGGAAATGGCGCAGGCCAGCTGGCTGCTTGGGTCGGGCGCGTAGAAAAATCCGTGCTCTTCCACCGCGCCGGTGACGGACAGGTTCGTGCGCCCCGCCTCGACCCGGATGACGCGGCTGTCATAATCCGTCTCCAGCACCTCGGTCATGCGCGCGGTGCCCAAAATCACGCAATCGGCGGTGGGCAATGCGCCGCCGGCGAGGGATGTACCCGCCCCGCGGGGCACCACCGGCACGCCCATCTCGTGGCAGACGCGCAGCGCGGCCGACACCTCGGCAGTCGAACGCGGCAGGACAGCGGCCAAGGGTGCACAGTGATAGGCGGCCAGCGCGTCGCATTCATAGGCCCGGGTTTCGGCGGGATCCGAAATGACGGCATCGGCGGGCAGAATCGCGCGAAGGCGCGCGACGATGCGATCCTTGGCAGCGATGATGGCCGCGTCTGGGGCTGGCATATCCATGAGATGTCCTCCTAAGAGTCACGGTATTGTGCGCGCCGCACGGGCGCAAGACACGCGGTTGTCACAGGCGCGTGCGTGCGCGGGCCTCGCACCGGGTATAGAAGGGGCGCATGAAATCGATTCTCGCTCTCGCACTTTCGGCGCTTGTCGCCTTCCTTTCCCCTGTCGCGGCCCTTGCCGAACCGCCTGTCGTGACGGCGGCCTCTGCCCAGCGTGACGGCATGGGATGGCAGCTATCGGTCACGATCCGTCATGACGATACCGGCTGGGATCACTACGCCGATGGCTGGGACGTGCTGTCCGAGGATGGCACGGTGCTGGCCACCCGCACGCTCCATCATCCCCATGTGAACGAGCAGCCGTTTACCCGCAGCCTGCGGCAGGTCATGCTGCCCGATGGTACGCGGCGCGTCTACATTCGGGCGCATTGCTCGCACGGCGATATGTCGGAGCGGCTCACCCCGGTCGACCTTCAGTTCTGACACAAGCCGATTGGCAATCGGTCAGCGCCGCCCCTCGCGCAGCCAAGCCCCTGTAACCAGCGCAGCGATCAGCGCCAGAACCAGCCAGGCGGGCAAAAGCGCGATCTGCGTGACCGAACGCGTCTGATACGCGCCGCGCGGCGTGATTCCCAGCCAGCCGCGCCCGGCGGCGGGGCGGCCCTCGCGTACCTCGCGGATGGCTGGGATGCCGCCCTCGATCGCGCGGATGCCGCCGCCGGTCCCCTCGATCAGCGGCTCCAGTGCCTCGCCGGTGGCGATGGTTTGCTCGAATTCCAGCGGCGCGGCGGGGCCGAGGCCAATCACCGCGCTCTGATCGCCACTGGAGAGGCGATAAAGGCCGATCTGCGGCCCCTCGAAAATGGCCTCGAAGCGACCGGGCGAGACTTCCTCCAGCGGCAATGTAACCTCGGCGCCGTCCGGCCCGGTGATGGTCACGTCCTCCACCTCGTCGCCCAGCGAGCGGCGGACGATGCGCATGGTCTGGCCCGTCGCCTCGGCCCAAAGCGCCTCTTCCTCAAGTTCCGGCTCCTTCATCATCCAATGGGCAAGGCGACGCAGCAGCTCCAGCTGCGGCCCGCCCCCCTCATAACCACGATTCCACAGCCATGCGTGATCCGAGGCCAGCAGCGACACGCGCCCCTCGCCCACGCGGTCCAGTATCAGAAGGGGTGCATCCTCGGCGCCCGACATCAGCACATCGCCGGTCGGCTCCGCGACCTCGATCTGGCGCAGCCAGCGGCCCCATGGTCCGTCATGCATCTGCGTCAGCCCTGCCGTGACCGGGTGACGCGCCCCCAGATCGGAGACCTCCGGGCGATACGCCTCGCTCATCACGCGGGCGGTGGGCGCCGCGGGCACGATCGCCTCCAAAGGAGAGCGATAGAGACTGTTCGCCCCGGCGAAATCTGGCCCGGCGGCAAAAAGGACGGCGCCGCCCTTTTGCACGTAGTCGGCCACGTTATCGAGATAGAGCGCAGGCAGGATGCCGCGCCGCTTATAGCGATCAAAGATGATCAGATCGAAATCGTCGATTTTTTCCAGAAAAAGCTCGCGCGTCGGAAAGGCGATCAGGCTCAGCTCGTCCACCGGGACGCCGTCCTGTTTCTCGGGCGGTCTGAGGATCGTGAAATGCACCAGATCGACCGAGCTGTCGGATTTCAAGAGGTTGCGCCATGTGCGCCCGCCCGCATGCGGCTCGCCCGAGACCAGAAGGACGCGCAGCCGGTCGCGCACACCGTTGATCTGGACCAAGGCGGTATTGTTGCGCGCGGTCAGTTCGCCGTCGCCCTCGGGCGTGACGAACTCCAGCACGTTGCGCCCGCCATGGGGAAGCGCAAGGGGCAACTCGATCGGGCGGCCCACGGGCACTGTAAAGCGCTGCGGCGTCTCGCCATCGACCGAGATGTCCAGCGGCACCTCTGCGTCGCCGGGCGCAGCGCCGCTGTCCTCGATACGCAGGGTCAGCGTGATTTCCTCGTCCAGAATGGCAAAGGCCGGTGCGCCATCGACGATCAGGCGGCGGTCCCAATCCACCTCGCGGCCTGTGTGGACAAGGTGCAGCGGCGCAGGCAGGCCCGGCGCACGCTCCAGATCATGCAGCCGCCCGTCGCTCAGCAGGAACATACCGGCGATACGACCCTGCGGCTCGCTTGCCAGCGCGTCCGAGAGAGCTGTCATAAGCTGCGTGCCGCTGTTGTCGGCGCCATCGGCCACTTGCACGCGCCGCACCTCGACGCCGCGCGCGGCCAGCCGTGCCTCCAGCGTCTCGGCCGCCTGCGCCGTCATATCCGCCCTGTCGGCCAGTTGCTGACTGGCGCTGGCATCTTCGACCAGAATGGCGATGTCGGTCAGATCCTCGCGATCCTCGCGGCTGAGGCTGGGGCCCATCAGCGCCGCCAGGATGACCAGCGCACCGGCGCCCCGCAGCGCCCAGCCCGAAAGGCCGCGCCACGCCGCCAGCGTCAGCGCTGTCAACGCCATGCCAGCCAGCGCGGCGATCAGCCAGACCGGCAACGCCGGATCGAAGACAATCTCGCTCGTCATTGGCCCAGCCTGTCGAGTAGTGCAGGCACATGGACCTGGTCGGATTTGTAATTGCCGGTCAGCACATGCATCACCAGATTGACGCCGAAGCGATAAGCCATCTCTCGCTGCCGCTCGCCCGCATAGCCGCGCCCGACGGGCAGCATCGCGTTGCCGTTCTCGTCCACCGCCCAGGCCGAGGCCCAGTCATTGCCGCCGATCACGACAGGCGTCACACCGTCGTTGAGATTGCGGAAGGGCATGCCAGGCGCTGCTTCGGCATCCTCGGGCGACGCCTCGACCCAGACAGGGCGACCTGAATAGCGTCCCGGGAAATCCTGCAGAAGGTAGAAGCCGCGCGTCAGCACATGATCGCTCGGCACCGGCTCCAGAGGGGGGATATCCAGCGGTGCGGCGATCCGTTGCAGCATCGCCCCATTGGCCGAGGACGCGCCGAAGCCTGCGATATCGGCGTCGCGCGTGTCAAAGAGGATCATTCCGCCGCTGCGCAGATACTCATTCAATTTCGCATAGGCGGCATCCGAGGGGATGGGCTGCGCGGGCGTGATCGGCCAGTAAAGCAGCGGAAAGAAGGCCAACTCGTCGGTTTCCAGATCGACGCCCTGCGGAGATGCAGGCTCGACCGTGCTGCGAAAGAACAGCGTTTGGCCCAGCCCTTCGAGGCCCGCCGCCGCCAGATCATCCGCCGCCGCATCACCGGTGATCACATGCGCCAGCGTCACTTCGCTGGCCAGCGCCTCGGGCGGGCGGGCCTGCGCGGCGGAGGGGTCCGGCAGCAGCAGCGCCGCCGCCAGAAGTGCAGCGGCGCGCGCGGGCAAAAGGCGCCCCGAGAGGCCCAGCGAGGCGAGGATATCGGCGCTGAGCAAGATCAGCGCAGCAGCGAGGAGCCAGCCCGCCAGAGGCGTCTCCTCCTGCCGCTCCAGCCCGATCACGTTCGCGCCTGCGGGCCATGCGGCAGGGGTCAGAACGTCGCCTGCGGCGATCACATTGCGCGCGATACGGCGATCCTCGCCCTCGTAAAGGCCGGGACGCAGATCGGGGCCAAGGGCATCCGACAGCAGCACCTCGCCCGCGACGCCGGGCAGGGTATCTCCGCTGCGGAGGATACCATAGCCGTCCAGCACCTCGGACGGTTGCCATGTGGTGCCCGCCAGCTCTTCAGGCGCGGGCGTGCCGTCATTGTCCGACACCGCCAGCCGCTCCAGCATCTGCACGAAAAGGCCCGAGAGGGGCAGGCTGCTCCACTCGGCATTGGCGGTGACGTGAAAGAGCACGACCTGCCCCTGCCCGATCCGCTTGCGCGTGACCAGCGGCGTGCCGTCGCTCAGCTGCGCGATCACGCGGTCGGCCAGTGTCGGATCAGGCTGCGCCATGACCTGCGCGGTGACGGTCACATCCTCGGGGATACCCAGCCCTGCAAAAGGGCCGTTCTCGGCAAAGGGGGCCAGCGATTTGGGCGCGCCCCAGCTCATCGCGCCACCGACGCTGCGGCCCCCGGCGCGCAGGCGCACGGGCATCAGCGGATCCTCGGACCCGCGCGAGACGTCGCTGGCCGCAAGGCGCGGCCCCGCAAAGCGCACCAGCGTGCCGCCCTCCTCGGCCCAGCTTTGCAGGCCCTCGGCCTCGTCCGGCGACAGCGTGGCGATATCGGCAAGGATGATAGCATCGGGATTAGCTGGCAGAACCTCCATCAGGGCGCCGGTCAGCAGATCCGCCGAGGGCCGCAAGGCGCGCTCGAGGTAGTGCAGCGGCGAGAGCAGTTCCAGCCCCTCGCGGTCCTCACGGCCCGCGATCAGCGCCACCTCGCGGCGGCCGAGCGCATCGCCCACCAGTTGCACAGCGCCCGCATGGCCTTGCCCCGCGATCTCGAACCGGGTGAGGCGCGCGCGCAGTTCGGACGGAAGGCTGAGCGTGCCGGTCGCTTCGCGTGCGCTATCCTCAAAGGTGATCGGCAGGGTGGCCAGAACGCGCGGGGCGCCTGCCGGATCGCGCCCGTGGGCCAGAACCTCGATCTGCCGCGCGGCGCCAGGCGCAAGGCGGTGTGCCGTTAGCTCCAGCGCGCCGCCGTCGCTCTGCGGTGGCGAGAGCGTAACAAGGGGCGCCGCACCCTCGCGAATGGTGACATCGCCCCGCGCCTCCAGCGCCGAGAGCAGCGCGGCCCGCCCGCCCCGCTCCAGCCCATCCGACAGCCAGAGCGTGTCGAATGGACCGTCGGGCAGCAGCGCGGCGGCGCGCTCCATCACCTCCGCCGTCGGCGCCCAAGGCGCGGGCGCCAGGCCCATCAGACGGCTGCGCCACGCATCGGCGGCCTGAAAGGCAGGCGCCTCGGGATCGCTCAACTCTATCACCGCGGCAGTGCGCCCGTCGCGCCCCGCCTCGGCCAGAACGCCGTCCAGCAGGGCGCGCGCGGCGCGATCGTCACGCGCGGCGGCCCAGCTGGCATCTAGCGCGATCAGCAGGGGGCGGTCGCCCCGCGCCGCATCGTCGCTCCGCGGGTTCAGGACCGGCCCCGCCAGCCCGATGATGACCGCCGCCAGTGCCAGCATCCGCAGCAGCAACAGCCACCAGGGCGTGCGATCCGCCGCGCTATCCTCGTCCCGCAGGCCCAGCAGCAGCGCGACACCCGGAAAGCGCCGCCGGACCGGCGCGGGCGGCACCGCGCGCAACAGCACCCAGAGCACCGGGAGAAGCGCCAGCGCGATCAGCAGCCAGGGCGCGGCAAAACCGATGGCACCGATGGTCATCGCGCCCCCTCGCCCAGCATCCGGTAGAGGTGCAAGAGCGCCGACTGCGGGCTGGCATCGGTGTGATGGCAGGCATAGACCCACCCGGTCGCCCGGCAAAGACTGCGCAACGCATCCTTTCGCGCCGCCAGCCGCTCCAGATACCGCTCGCGCAGATCGCTGGCCTTCAGCGTCTCATGTGCCAGCGTGCCGCCAATGGATTCAAATATGGCGCGGCCACGATAAGGGAAACTCTCTTCGGCAGGATCCAGAATCTGAAGCAGAACGCCGCCCACACCCCGGTCGGCCGCTTCGCCCACAGCGCGCTGCACGGCGTCCAGATCACCGAGGAAGTCGGATATGAAGAGCGCCCGCGCCCGTGGCGGCAGGCCGCGTGCGTTGGGCGCGGCATAGTCTTCGCTACCCTCCGCCCCGGTTAGAATCGCTGCCAACCGCGCGATCTGGGCCGCGCCGCGGCGCGGAGGCAGAGCGTGCCCCGAAAGGCCCACACGCTCGCCGCCACGGTCCAGTACGATGGCGGCGGCCAGCGCCAGAAGCTGCGCGCGATCCGCCTTTTCCGGCAGCGCGGCATCGCTGGTAAAGCGCATGGAGGCGGCAGGATCGACCCAGAGCATTACGGTCTGCGCGATCTGCCATTCCCGCTCGCGCACGTATTCCACATCGCTGCGGGCCGAGCGACGCCAATCCACTTGGCGGCGCTGATCTCCCTCCTGCACCGGGCGGTACTGCCAGAAATCATCGCCCAGCCCGGCGCGCCTGCGCCCATGCTCACCAAGCAGGACCGCCCCCGCCAGACGATCCGCCCGCGCCAAAAGCGCAGGCAGGCGCGCAGCCTCGGCCTCGGCTCGCGCGCGCAGATCGGCAGCCGGAAGGGCGGCGGTTTCCATCACGCGGCGGCGGCGCGCGTGTGGCCCAGATCGGCCAGCGTATCCGCGATCAGCGCGCTCAGGCTGTCGCCTCGCGCCCGCGCCGCAAAAGTCAGCGCCATGCGGTGGATAAGCACCGGCTGCGCCATGTCGATCACGTCCTCGGCGCTGGGGGCCAGCCGCCCTTGCAGCAGCGCGCGCGCCCGCACCGTCAGCATCAGCGCCTGCGCCGCGCGCGGGCCGGGGCCCCATGCAACCCTTTCTTGTACGCGCGGCGATGCGCCCGGCTGATCCGGGCGAAAGGCGCGGACAAGATCGAGGATCATGTCCATGATCCCCTCACCCACCGGCATCCGACGTAGCAGCGCCTGCGCCGCGATGAGTTCCGACGCGGTAAAGACCGGCTCGGCCAGATCCTCGGCGGCGCCGGTGGTGGCCAGCAGGATGTCGCGCTCGGCATCGCGGTCAGGATAGGGCACGTCGATCTGCACCAAGAAACGGTCCAGCTGCGCCTCGGGCAGCGGATACGTGCCCTCCTGTTCGATCGGGTTCTGCGTTGCCAGCACATGGAACGGCGCCTCCAGCGAGCGGCTCTCGCCCGCGACGGTCACCTGCCGCTCCTGCATGGCCTGCAAGAGGGCCGACTGCGTGCGCGGGCTGGCGCGGTTGATCTCGTCCGCCATCAGAAGCTGGCAAAAGATCGGGCCGGGGATGAACTTGAACGCACGGCTGCCATCCGCCCCGGTCTCCAGAACCTCGCTGCCGAGGATATCGGCGGGCATCAGATCGGGCGTGAACTGCACGCGGCCCGTGTTCAGGCCCATGACGACGCCCAGCGTCTCGACCAGGCGCGTCTTGCCGAGGCCCGGAAGGCCCACCAGCAGGCCGTGCCCGCCGCTCAGCAGCGCGGCGAGCGAGAGATCCACCACCCGCTCCTGCCCGATAAAGCGCCGCGCCACCTGCGCGCGCGCCTCTGCCAAACGCGATTGCAGCGCGTCGATATCGGCGACAAGGTCGGCGTCATTGGGGCCGGGCTGGCTGTCGGCGCTCTGCATCATGGAAATTCTCCGGATTGGGCTATAGTCTAACACTGAGTGTATAGCGCATGACAAAAATGGCAAAAGCAATGAGCGACCATCCGATCACGACCCCGTCAGCAGACGGCATCGCCGCCGCCGCACAGGCTGCCACCAAGGGCCGCAAACTGCCCCCGGTGCATGACTGGAATCCGCCCTTCTGCGGCGATCTGGACATGCGCATCGCCCGTGACGGCACGTGGTTCTACCTCGGCACGCCCATCGGGCGGCACGCTCTTGTGCGCCTCTTCTCGACCATCCTGCGGCGCGATGGCGATGATTACTTCCTTGTCACGCCCGTGGAAAAAGTGGGTATCACCGTCGAGGACGCGCCCTTCGTCGCCGTCGATTTCGACGTCGAAGGGTCCGGCAAGGACCAGCGCATCACGTTTCACACCAACGTGGATGACAGCGTCATCGCCGGGCCGGACGCCCCGATTCGCGTGGTCCGCGACGAGGAGACGGGCGAGCCGTCGCCCTATGTCCTCGTGCGCCACAACCTGGAGGCGCTGATCGACCGCAAATCCTTTTACCGGTTGGTGGATATCGGCGCGCATCACGAGGGCTGGTTCGGCCTTTGGTCCGGGGGCGTCTTCTTCGGCTTCATCCCCTCGAACGAGTTGACAGACGGCTGAAACGGCGCCGATTTCGCGCGCACGCCAACGCCTCTCTGGACTTATCCCCGAATCGCGGGTCAAGGTGCTATGATGGATCAATAGCCCTGCCCCGGCCGTGACGCGCCGGGCCGCATCTCGATGGAGGACAGACATGGACGGCAAGTTTCAGGACAACGATATCGACAAGGTCGTCGCAGCCGACCGCGCCCATGTGTGGCATCACCTCAGCCAGCACAAACCCTACGAGACGTCCGATCCGCGGATCATCGTCGAAGGCAAGGGCATGCGCGTCTGGGACCAGAAGGGCAAGGAGCATATCGACGGCGTGTCGGGCGGCGTCTGGACCGTGAATGTCGGCTATGGCCGCGAGCGCATCGCCAATGCCGTGCGCGACCAGCTGGTCCAGCTGAACTATTTCGCGGGCTCCGCGGGCTCGATCCCCGGCGCGATGTTCTCGGAGAGGCTGATAGAAAAGATGCCGGGCCTCACCCGCGTCTATTTCACAAATTCCGGCTCCGAGGCCAATGAGAAGGCATTCAAGATGGTCCGCCAAATCGCGCACAAGCGCTATGGCGGCAAGAAGCACAAGATCCTCTTCCGCGAGCGCGACTATCACGGCACCACCATCGCCTGCCTCTCGGCCGGCGGCCAGCCCGAGCGCAACGCGCAATACGGCCCTTTCACCCCAGGCTTCGTCGAGGTGCCCCATTGCCTCGAATACCGCGCCCAATGGGATCTGGAGGGCGAGGAATACGGCCTTGCAGCCGCCAACGCGATCGAAGAGATCATCCTGCGCGAGGGCCCCGACACCGTCGGCGCCATCTGCCTCGAGCCTGTGACCGCCGGCGGCGGCGTCATCGTCCCGCCCGAGGGCTACTGGCCCCGCGTGCAGGAGATCTGCCGCAAATACGACGTGCTCTTGCATATCGACGAGGTCGTCTGCGGCGTCGGGCGCACCGGCACCTGGTTCGGCTATCAGCATTACGGTATCGAGCCCGATTTCGTGACCATGGCCAAGGGCGTCGCCTCGGGCTATGCCGCCATCGCCTGCTGCGTCACGTCCGAGCGTGTTTTTGACATGTTCAAGGAGAATGCGTCCGATCCGATGGACTATTTCCGCGACATCTCGACTTTCGGCGGCTGTACGGCTGGCCCGGCGGCAGCGCTGGAGAACATGAACATCATCGAAGAGGAAGGCCTGCTGGAGAACACAATCCAGATGGGCGACTACATGCTCGACCAGCTGCGCGACCTCAAGGACAAGCACAAGGTCATCGGCGACGTGCGCGGCAAGGGCCTCTTCCTCGGCGCCGAGCTGGTCAAGGACCGCACGACCAAGGAGCCTATGGACGAGAAATCCGTCGCTGCCGTCACCGCAGATTGCATGGCGCAGGGCGCCATCATCGGCATGACCAACCGCTCACTGCCGGGCCTCAACAATACGCTCTGCTACTCGCCCGCGCTGATCGCCACGAAAAGCGATATCGACGAGCTGATCACCGCTACCGACAAGGCGCTGACCAAGGTCTTCGGCTGATCTGAAACCTCTGCCGCCCCTCCGGCGCGGCAGAGGTCAGCCGATCCTTCATCTTGGCAAAAATACTCCAGCCGGAGGCACCAACGCGGCAACCGGCACGAAAAAAATGACGCGCAACCCCCGCTGCGCGCCATTCTCTTGTGTCTCAAGAAAATTCAGACCTTCGACGGGTCCCAAGCGGCCAGAACCTTGGAATTGTCGTCGCTGTCATATTCGTACAGCACTTTTTCTGTCACGCCCGGCAGCTTGCCGAACTCCTCGGCCAAAGCTTTCGGGAACCAAGTCTGGCTGATCTGGCCCGGAAATATCTGCGCAAGGATGCTGGACGTGCTGCGCGAGCATTGCGCCTGCGGCACCGGACCATAGGCTTGGGCCAGCGCCATCGCCTTTTCCGCCTGCGCGGGGGTCACGTCGAGTTCCTGGATCTTGACATGGAATGTCTTGCGCGCGTGAAACCGCGTGTAGACATCCGCGATGCCCGGCGTCACACCAAAAATGACGTCGTGGCGCTCGGGGATCGTCTCGTGCTTGAACGAGCCGGCGGGGTCCCAGATGATCCGCTGCGAGCCATTGATCATCAGCGACGTATGCGCGCCCGCCCCGGAAGTGTTGTTCAGCATGGTGAACAGCGTCAGGCGCGGCGGGCCGTCATGGCGATAGGCAACGCGCGTGATCTCGTCCTTGGTGGCCCAGACGCCCGGCGGCGCCGCACAGCCCGCAAGGGCCAAAATGGCGCAGAAGGCCACGATCATCGCGCGCATGGCGTCACTCCCAAAGACTGCATCCGCTGCCGCTTAGCTGTTGACCAGTGCCATGAAGAGCAGAACGCAAACCGCAAAAATGGCAACACGGGTCGCCCATTTCACAAAAGCGTCGAACGTCTTTTCGTGGTCCTTGATATCCATCTCGCCGTGCTCGTGGTCCGCCATCAGTAGTCCCGTCCTATACATGCCGATTTTTTCGGCTGATTACTTTATTTGCAGCGTGCTGTCACCCTCAAAGCGGGGCGCGGGCACGCCTCACGACTTTTCAAGATCCGCAGCCAGTCGAAATCCAATCCGTTCCGGCTCGGCCTGCGCCCGCGGCTTGGGCAACGCTCGCAGAATGACGCTCAGTTGGCTGACATGCTGCACCAGCTGGGTTTTGCCGCCCGCCGCATCGCTGCCGTAGAACGTCACGATATCTGGGTCGAAATATCCCATACCCTCGATCTTGAGCACACCAGCATCGCCGCCGACAAAGCCCATTGCGACCTCATGCTCGTTATCCAGCGTTTTCTCGAAATTCTGGATATAGAGGATCAGCCGCTCATACGCCCATTCGGCGGAGCTCTTCTCCTCGACGGGTTTGGACTTCATGCTGCTGGGCGCAGCGGCGGCAGGGCTGGAATGGCCCTTGTCCGTGTGTACCTCGTGGCACCGCGGCAACGCGTCGGCCTCGGCGGCTTCGGCGGTGGTCATGATCTCGTCGCTCACATGCGGTCTCCCCTGCGGTGCCACAGCCATGCGCCGTCCTCGCGACGACGGCGTGTGATCCGGTCCAGCTTATGCAAGTGGTTCAGATGTGCAACCGCCTCGACCAGCGCGAGGCCGTATGTGCCCGCATCGATACGGCGCTTGAAGAGCGGGGCAAAGCATTCAGCCGCCGTGCGCGGCTGCTCCAGATGCGCCTCCAGTCGGGTCAGTGCGCCGTGGTGATTCTCGATCAGTTGCCGCATCCGCAGGGGCAGCCCGGTGAAGGGCAGCTTGTGACCGCCCAGCACCAGGTGATCCGCGCGCGCATGATCTGCCAGCCGCCCGCATGCCTCCAGCCATTCGGCTACCGGGTCGGCCTCGGGCTCGGTCGGGTAGACGCCGAGGTTGGGGCTGATCGACGGCAGGATCTGATCTCCGGCAAGGACCAGGTTGCACTCGCGGCTCCACAGGGTCAGATGCTCGGGGGCGTGACCGTTGCCGATGCGCACATCCCAGGTGCGCCCCGCCGCACGCAGGGTGCCTCCCTCTTGCAGGCGCGTATAGCCCACCGGCAAGGGGGCGCAGCTATCGGCGAAATTGAAGGGCCGCGCATCCTTGCGCTCGGCGTAGATCTGCGGATCCATCCCTGCGCTGCGCCAGTACGCCAGCGCCTGCTGCGTCGGGCGGTCTTCGGCATCGAGGATCAGCATGCGCGCCATCAGCCACGCGGTACGCGTGGTGATCAGTTCGGCCCCGAACCGCTCCATCAGCCAGCCGGCCATTCCCACATGATCGGGATGGTGATGCGTGACGATCACCCGCCGTACCGGGCGGCCCTTCAGCGGACCGGCCAGCAGCGCCTCCCAGAGGGCAATGGTGCGGCGCGAATGGACGCCGGTATCGACGACCGTCCAGCCGTCGCCGTCCTCCAGCGCATAGATATTGACGTGATCCAGCGCCATCGGCAGAGGCAGGCGCATCCACAGAACGCCCGGCGCCACCTCGGTCGCGGTTCCTTCCTCGGGCGGCTGGGCCCATGGATAGCGGATGCCGCCTTCGGCCTGTGTCTCGGGGTCGGATCGGGTCATCGGGCCTCCTTGGCAATCGGGCGGCTGCGCTGTAGTCACGGGTTCAGCCATTCCTATCCCCTCCGCGCCAAGGATCCCAGCCATCATGCAGACCCGCGAGCTTGCCACCGACGCCGCCGGGATCGCCGCCGCCGCTGCGCTGATCGCTGAGGGCCAGCTGGTCGCGATGCCGACCGAAACGGTCTACGGCCTTGCGGGTGACGCACGCAATGGCACTGCCGTCGCCCGCATTTTCGAGGCCAAGGGACGGCCCAGCTTCAACCCGCTGATCGTGCATGTCCCCGATATCGAGACGGCCCGGCGCTACGCCGTCTGGAGCGATGAGGCAGACCGCCTTGCGCAGGCCTTCTGGCCCGGCCCGCTGACGCTGGTCCTGCCGCTGCGGGGCGGCTCGGGCCTCTCGCCCCTTGTCACAGCAGGTCAGAGCAGCGTGGCCCTGCGCATGCCCGCGCATCCTGCCGCACAGGCCCTGCTGCAGGCCAGTGGCGCCCCGCTTGCCGCGCCGTCGGCCAATCCGTCGGGACGTATCAGCCCGACCCGGCCCGGCCACGTGCGCGCCGGTCTGGGCGGGCGCATTGCGGCCATTCTGGATGGCGGTGCCTGCGATGTAGGCGTTGAGTCGACTATTCTGGGCCTCACCGGCACGCCCACTTTGCTACGGCCCGGTGGCCTGCCCGCCGAAGCGCTCGAGGCCGCCCTCGGAGGCCCTCTTGCGCTGCACACGGCAGGGGACCAGATAACCGCACCGGGCCAACTCACATCGCATTACGCACCGAGGGCGACGTTGCGGCTGAATGCCGATACTGCGCAAAGCGGCGAAACGCTGCTGGGGTTTGGCGGCACGAAGGGTGCCGCGCTGGATCTGGCGATCTCGGGCGATCTGATCGAGGCGGCCGCAAACCTCTTTGACCATCTCCATCAGCTCGACAAGGACGGCGCCAAGGCTATCGCTGTCGCCCCCATCCCCGAGACAGGACTTGGCCGCGCGATCAATGACCGCCTGCGCCGGGCTGCCGCGCCGCGCTAGGACCTAGTCCAGCGCGCGCGCCTCGCTGGTAAGAAGGATCGGAATGCCCGCCCGGATCGGGAAGGCCATGCCTGCCGCCCGGCTGATCAGCTCATTCGCCTTGGCATCGTATTCAAGCCGCTGATGTGTATGGGGACAGATCAGGGCCTCCAGCATCCGCCGGTCAAAGGCGGGCCCGCTCTCCTGGATCTCATCGCTCATTGCATCATCCCCTCGTCATCTCCGCCGCGCATGGCGAATTCGATCAGCGTCAGCAAGGTCTCGCGCCGCGTGCTCAGAGATGGCGCCTCTAAAAGCGCCTGCTTGTCCTCCGGCTCGAACCCGAGAAGCATCGACAGAGAGTTTATCAAAAGTTCGTCATCCGCTTCCTTGAGGCTGTCCCAGTCGGTTTGCAGGTCCTGCGCCTTAAAGAATTGCGCCAGCGACGCCAGAAACGCATCGCGGTCGAACGCGGGGTCGGCCTCCTCGCCGCCCTGGTCCCGCTCGAACCCTGTCCAGGAAACACGCGCGCGGCGGTAGGGCGTGAACCCCTCGATCTCCTCCAACAGACGAAAACGCGACACGCCGGCCAGCGTCAGCATATAGCGGCCATCCTCGGTCTCGGAGAACTGCGTGACCCGCCCAACACAGCCGATGCTTTGCAAACCCGGCCCCGCGCGGCCCGGCACCTTGTTGGGCTGGATCATGCCGATCAAACGCTCGGGCGTTTTGAGAGCATCTTCCAGCATCGCGAGGTAACGCGGCTCGAACAGGTGCAGAGGCAACCGCGCCCGAGGCAGCAGAAGCGCGCCGGGCAGCGGAAAAATCGGAATGATGTCCGGAAGGTCGATCTTGCGTGTCATGGCCATGCATCTAGCCCGCCCGGCAAACCCGGCAAGCGCGGCCAAATGCCCATGCGCCTATGCTCACGCAAAGATCAGGGAGCTCAGTTTGCGCCGACCGTTCAGCACCACCGGATCGTTCGGCTTGAGCGCATCGAACACGGTGAAGAGCTGCGTCTTGGCGGCTTCGTCATTCCATTCCCTGTCGCGGCGAAAAAGCTCGAGCAGATGGTCGACCGCTTCGGCGCTGCGCCCCTTGGCGGCCAGCGCCTGCGCCAGATCGAACCGCGCCTGGTGGTTGTCCGGATCGGCCTCGACAGCGGCCTCCAGCTCGGCCACGGGGCCCGCATCCTCGCCCTGCCGGGCAAGGGCCAACTGCGCATGGGCGGCCTCGATCTCGGGCTTGCCATGCAGGTCGGCGGGCGCGCCGTTCAGCACCGCTTCGGCCTGGTCCAGATCGCCCGCGGCGATATGTGCGCGCGCCATTCCGCCAAAGGCAGCGGCATTGGTTTCGTCCTCGGCTGCGATGGCGGCGAAGACCTGCAGCGCGCCGGCGGCATCTCCAGCTTCCAGCATCTCGTCGGCGGCGGTAACCGCCTCAGCCAGACCTTCGTCCTCACCGGCGGCGCCGCCCGACGCCTCAATAACCCGCGCGACAAAGGCATCCAGCTCGGAGGCGGGAACATTGCCCTGAAAACCGTCGATCGGCTGGCCCTGCCAGAACGCATAGACGGTCGGGATGGATTGTACCCTCAACTGACCCGCGATACCTTGATTCTCGTCGACATTCACCTTGGCCATGCGCACCGCGCCCTTGGCCTTGGTCACCGCCGCCTCCAGTGCAGGGCCCAGCGTCTTGCACGGCCCGCACCACGGCGCCCAGAAATCGACGATCACCGGCACGGTCTGTGACAACTCCACGACCTCCGCCATGAAATCGGCTTCGGATACGTCCTTGATCAGGTCGGTTGCGGGGGCCTGGCCACCAAGTTCTATCATCTCGTCTCGCCTCGCTCGCTGAATTTCGCGTTGCCTCTTAAATGGCCCGGCGCCCCCGGCGTTGCAAGGCCCGCCGCACCGCGCCCAGGCCGGCTTTCACACTTCCGCGAATGCTGCGGGGGGTGAGCCCGCCACGGTCAAAGATCGAAAGTGGCAAAGACCGGCGCGTGGTCGCTGGGCTGCTCCCACCCGCGCACGGGGCGCAGGATGCGGCTGGAATGGCCCGCGGCGGCGATATCGCCGGTGGCCCAGACGTGATCGAGGCGGCGCCCCTTGTCGGCAGCATCCCAATCCTTGGCGCGGTAGGACCACCAGCTATAAAGCTGTCCGTCGGGGATATCGGCGCGTGTCACGTCGCGCCAATCGCCCGCCTCCATCGCCTCGTTCAGATGCTCCACCTCGATCGGCGTATGGCTGACCACCTTCAAAAGCTGCTTGTGGCTCCAGACATCATCCTCGCGCGGCGCGATGTTCAGATCGCCCACCAGGATCGAGCGCGCGACGCGCTCGCCTCTGGCCCAGTCGCGCATCTCTGTCAGGTAATCCAGCTTTTGCCCGAATTTCTCGTTCACCTCCCGGTCGGCCACATCGCCCCCGGCGGGCACGTAGAAATTGTGGATGGTCACGCCATTCTCCAGCCGCCCCGCAACATGGCGCGCATGGCCAAGGCCCGCGAAATCATGCGCGCCCACATCCTCGATCGGCAGCTTCGACAGGATCGCGACGCCGTTATACCCCTTCTGCCCGCGCGCGATCATGTGGGTATAGCCCAACGCGGCAAAATCCTCGGCCGGGATCTTGTCGACCGGGCTTTTGCATTCCTGAAGGCACAGGACGTCCGGCCCCTCTTCGGTCAAGAGCTTGCAGACCAGCGGCGCCCGCAGCCGCACCGAATTGATGTTCCAGGTGGCAAGGGTGAAAGGCATGGGGCACGCTCCGGTCATTTGAGATGCGCGGACCCTATGCGCAGGGCGCGCCCGCGTCCAGCCGCCTGCCCGGTGGAGCCTTGGGAACTGGCCCCCGCCACGGCCCGTTTCACGATCATGTCCAGAAACCTAACTTCGAAGATATAATGTGACCCTTTGCATAATCCCTGGCCGCCCTCCTGCTGGTCGCCGCGCCAGCGGCCGCGCAGCAGACCGATGGCACGGTCACAAACACGCTCGACCTGAAGGAGCGCACCTGGAACGTCGTAGGCGTAGATGCGCCCGATCCAAGCGCATGGAGCGAAACGGAGGATATGCTGAATGTCCGCATCGTCGCCATTCCCGGTGCCGTAGCGGGAGCGGATGATTCCACCGAAACACTGACGCTGAACTTCACGGCGCATACGGCTGGCACATCGCCGATGGCCGAAGATCTGACCGTCACGCTGACCGGCGCAGGCGACGTTGGAACTCTGAACGCGGCTCCGGCGAATACCGACATCACGGTCAACGCGCTGAGCATCGAGGGCACCGATATGGTCGTCACCGGCAGCTTCGTCGCGGTGCTCAGTGAAGGAAATGACACCGAGCTTGTTTCGGCGGATCGCGACGGCGCCGTAACGATGGATGGCAATTTTCAGGCGACCATCCAGCAGCAGGGAAGCGAGAGCGTAACGTGACCGAAACGCATCTTCGCACCACGCATAAAAAAGACCCCGGCCAAAGCCGGGGTCAGTCCAACAGGGAGGTGCATATGATACATCCGTATATGCGAACGGTTGAGGCGCAGCGCAGGCTGCTGCTAGACAGTTAACACGTAGTCAGGGCGCCCGGTTCCTGAATTTCTTTGCGTCACGGCATCAGGCGATATCCGCCACTTTCCGTAACCAGCAGGCGGGCGTTCGACGGGTTCGGTTCGATCTTCTGGCGCAAGCGGTAAATATGCGTCTCGAGCGTGTGGGTCGTGACCCCCGCGTTATATCCCCAAACTTCGTGAAGCAGGGTATCGCGCGCCACCACGCCATCGGTCGCGCGATAAAGAAACTTGAGTATATTGGTTTCCTTCTCGGTCAGACGGACCTTGCGTCCGCCCTCGTCCACCAGCATCTTGAGCGCCGGTTTGAAGCTGTATGGCCCAAGCTGAAAAACGGCATCCTCGGATTGCTCATGCTGGCGCAATTGCGCACGTATGCGGGCCAAGAGGACGGGAAATTTGAACGGCTTCGTTACGTAGTCGTTCGCGCCCGCATCAAGGCCAAGGATGGTGTCGGCGTCGCCGTCATGTCCGGTCAGCATAACGATCGGGCTTTTCACGCCCTGCTTGCGCATCAGACGGCACAGTTCGCGACCATCGGTGTCAGGCAGGCCGACATCCAGAATGATAAGGTCATAGTTGGAGTCGCGGGCATGTGTCATTGCCTCGGCACCAGTCCCGGCCTCGAACACGTCGAAATCCTCGGTCATGACCAGTTGTTCGCCCAGCGCCTCGCGCAGGTCCTCGTCATCATCGACAAGCAGGATCTTCTTGAGTTGTGCCATCATGGTCTCCTCGCGTTTTATTGATCCTGAGATGAGCGCGCGATGCCCGCGCGGCAAGAAATGCGTCATCAGGATCACGGCCAAGTGTAGGAAAGCCGGCTTTTGTTTCATTTTCCGGCGCAGTTTCATTTCCCGGCGTAAACGATTAGATGAAGGTAAATCCCGAGAGCCGCGTTTCAATGAGCCTGCAACCCGACATCATCCACCTGCTGGCCCGCGCCCGTGCGGACCTCGGCATGGGCCTGCCCGTCGCCCTGGCGGGTAGGCAGGGCGGCGCTATCGTCGCTGCGGCCGAGACACTGGAGGCGCCCCGCTTTGCCAGTCTGCGCGCGCTGGCCGAGCAGAGGGCCGCGCCCCTGTCGCTGACCGTTACCGCCCGCCGGGCCGAGACGCTCAAGGCGCGCGCCTATGATGGCGATCTGGCCCGCATCATCTTGCCGCGCAGCGCAGATCTGGCGTGGGTCCACGCCACCGCCAGCCCCGAAGACGACCTGGCCCATCCCATGAAGGGACCGTTCCAGACGATGCGCGGCGGCGACACCGGCCTCCACCGTCTTGCCCTGTCACTGGCCAAGACGGCGCGGCTCCTGCCCGCCATGCTGGTCCTGCCGCTCGATGATGCCGCTGCCGAGGCACGCAGCGCCAACCTGACGATCCTGCCCGCCGAGGCGGCCGAGGCGGCGATGCGCCTTGCCAGCCCCCCTCGCAACGTGGTCAACGCCCGTGTTCCACTGGCCGCGAGCCATGCGGGCCGCGTCCATGTCTTTCGCCCCGAGGATGGCAGCGAAGAGCACTATGCGATCGAGATCGGCAATCCGCCACGCGACGCGCCGGTTTTGGCGCGGCTGCATTCGGCCTGCTTTACCGGTGACGTGCTGGGAAGTCTCAAATGCGATTGCGGCCCGCAGCTGCGCGCCGCCCTTGCGCAGATGGGCGCCGAGGGGGCCGGGGTGCTGCTCTATCTCAATCAGGAGGGGCGCGGTATAGGCCTTGCGAACAAGATGCGCGCCTATAGCCTGCAGGATCAGGGATTCGACACGGTCGAGGCCAATCACCGACTGGGATTCGAGGATGACGAGCGCGATTTTCGCATCGGCGCCGGCATCCTGCGCAAGATGGGTTTTGGCGCCGTGCGGCTGATGACGAACAATCCCGCCAAGATCGACATGATGCGCCGCTCGGGCGTGGAGGTGGCCGAGCGTGTGCCGCTGATCGTGGGCGAGACCGCGCAGAACAGGGGCTACTTGGCCACCAAGGCGCGCAAATCGGGTCATATGCTGTAGCGGCTGGCGGCGCGCCCTTGAGTATTTTTGCCAAGATGAAGCTGGGGGGCGGCCCCGTGGAACCGCTCAGCCGTAGCGGCGAATGAAGTTGCGCAAGATCAGCTCGGGCGCATGGACATTGGCGGCGCGGCACATCGCGATCAGAGCGCCGGCAGTCTCAGGCGGGAAATAGCCGTGATGCTTGTAGATCTCTATGCGCTCTTCAAAGACGCGCGCATCGGCTTCGGGGTGGAACTGTGTCGCGTAAACATGGCTGCCATGGCGCACCACCTGAAAGGGGCATGTCGGTGACGCGGCGAGGTGCACGCAGCCATCAGGAAGGTCCTCAAGTGCCTCCTTGTGGCCGACGAAGGCGTCGAAACGGTCCGGAACGCCGGCCATCAGCGGATCTGCCCGGCCCGCCTCGGTAAGCGTGCAATCGGCGGTTCCCACGGGCTCGCCATAGCGGCCCTTGCCGACGGGGCCGCCCAGATGCTTGCCCAGAATGCCGATCCCGTAGCAACAGCCGAGGAAGGGAATGTCGCGCCCCGTGATCTGCGGCATGAGGGACATGACGGCATTTTCGATCCGGGCATGCTCGGGGCTTTTCTCGTCAGGCGCATCGCTGACGCAACCCGGCCCGCCGCCGACGATGACGCCGGCATAGTCGGCGGGGTCAAGCGCGTCCGGCAGCGGCTCGGCATCCAGACGGATGCGGTGGGCGCGGGCCGCCTCCAGCCCGCTCTTTTCCAGGAGCGCCGCGAACTCGGCGTCGGACGCGTCCCGCTCCGGGCGCAGTTGCAAGATCAGAAACCGCTTCAATGCGCCTCGGCCCAGTTGGCGCCCTGCCCGGCATCCGCCGTGAGCGGCACACTGAGCTTGACCACCGGCTCGGCGGCGTCCTCCATCACGTCACGGGCAGCTTTGATCACGTCATCGACGGCGCCCTCCTCGACCTCGAACAAAAGCTCGTCATGCACCTGCAAGAGCATCTTGCAGGGCAGCCCCTCGATGGCGTCCGGCATGCGGATCATGGCGCGGCGGATGACATCGGCGGCGGTGCCCTGAATGGGCGCGTTGATCGCCGCCCGCTTGGCGAAACCGGCGCGCGGGCCCTTGGCGCCGATCTCGGGCGTGTGGATCTTGCGGCCGAATAGCGTCTGAACAAAGCCGTGCTTCTTTCCGAACTCCACGGTATCATCCATATAGGCGCGGATGCCTGGGAAACGCTCGAAATAACGGTCGATGAAACCCTGCGCCTCGCCGCGCGGGATGCGCAGGTTGCGGGCAAGGCCGAAGCCGGAGATGCCGTAGATCACCCCGAAATTGATTGCCTTGGCCTGGCGGCGGATTTCGGGGGTCATCTGATCCATCGGCACGTTGAACATCTCGGAGGCGGTCATCGCGTGAATGTCCTGCCCATCGCGAAACGCCTCCTTCAGCGCGTCGATCCCCGCCACATGCGCCAGGATGCGCAGCTCGATCTGGCTGTAGTCGAGGCTGACCAGAACGCGGCCCTCGGGCGCAACAAAAGCCTCGCGAATGCGGCGCCCCTCCTCGCTGCGCACGGGGATGTTCTGCAGGTTCGGATCTGACGAGGCGAGGCGACCGGTGTTGGCCCCCGCCTGCATGTAGGACGTGTGCACGCGCCCTGTCTCGGGGTCGATATGGTCCTGCAGCGCATCCGTGTAGGTCGATTTCAGCTTGGAGATCTGGCGCCAGTCCAACACGCGGGCGGGCAGCTCATGCTCGGTCGCCAGATCCTCCAGCACGTCGGCGCCGGTAGCATAGGCGCCCGTCTTGCCGCGCTTGCCACCATCGAGGCTCATCTCGTCGAAGAGAATCTCGCCCAGTTGCTTGGGACTGCCGACGTTGAACTTGCGCCCGGCCAGCTCGTGAATCTCCTCCTCCAGCTGCGCCATCTTCTGCGCGAAGGCGCCCGACATACGGCTCAGCACATCGCGGTCCACCTTGATCCCGTTTCGCTCCATATGGGCGAGCACGGGAACCAGGGGCCGCTCCAGCGTCTCGTAGACGCGGGTCACTTGCGCGCGGTGCAGCTGCGGCTTGAGCACGGTCCAGAGGCGCAAAGTGATATCCGCATCTTCGGCGGCGTATTTCACGGCGCTGTCCACCGGCACGCGGTCAAAGGTGACGGCGGATTTCCCGGTGCCGAGCAGCGACTTGATGGGGATCGGCGTGTGATTCAGATACCGCTCGCTCAGCGCGTCCATGCCGTGGCCGTGCAGGCCAGCGTGCAGCGCGTAGGAGATCAGCATCGTGTCGTCGAAGGGCGACACCTCGATCCCGTAGCGCGCCAGAACCTTCGCATCGTACTTCATGTTCTGGCCGATCTTGAGGATCGACGCGTCCTCCAGAACCGGCTTCAGCGCGGCCAGCGCGTCCTCCAGCGCCATCTGCCCCTCGGCCAGCGCGGCACCGCCGAAAAGATCGCCCTCCCCCTCGCCCTTATGGGCCAGCGGGATGTAGCAGGCCTGCCCGGGCTGCGTGGCCAGCGACACGCCCACCAACTCGGCCTGCATCTCGTTCAGCGAAGTCGTCTCGGTATCGACGGCGACATAACCCTGCGCGCGGATCTGCTCGATCCAGCGCTCCAAAGCGGCCATATCCTGCACATGCTCGTATTTCGACGGGTCTATCTCGGGCATCTCGGGCGCGCCGGTCTCGGGCGCATCCTGCGGCGTGTCGTCTATCTCGGGTGGCTCGGCACCCATCGCCTCGGCGATGCGCTTGGTCAGGGTGCGGAACTCCATCTCCGCCAGGAAGCCCAGCAGAACCTCTGGGTCCGGATCGCGCACTTCCAGATCATCAAGGCCGAAATCGAGGGGCGTGTTGCAATCGAGCTGCACCAACTGGCGCGACAGGCGGATCTGGTCGGCATGGTCGATCAGCGTCTGGCGCCGCTTGGGCTGCTTGATCTCTTCGGCGCGGGCCAGCAGCGTATCCAGATCACCGTATTCGTTGATCAGAAGCGCCGCCGTCTTGATCCCGATGCCCGGCGCGCCCGGCACGTTATCCACCGAATCCCCGGCCAGCGCCTGCACATCCACCACGCGGTCCGGCCCGACGCCGAACTTCTCCTCGACGCCCTCTACGTCGATCAGACGGTTCTTCATCGCGTCCAGCATCTCGACCCCGCCGCCGACCAGCTGCATCAGATCCTTGTCGGATGAGATGATCGTCACGCGTCCGCCCGCTTCGCGCGCCTGCACCGACAGCGTGCCGATGATATCGTCGGCCTCATAGCCCTCAACCTCCTTGCAGGCGATGTTGAACGCCTCGGTCGCGCGCCGGGTCAGCGGGATCTGGGGGCGCAGATCCTCGGGCATCGCCTCACGGTTGGCCTTGTAGTCGGAGTAGAGTTCGTTGCGAAAGGTATGACTGCCCTTGTCAAAGATCACGGCCACATGCGTCGGCGCATCCGAGCCGTTGTTCCCCTCGACATAGCGCTGCAGCATGTTGCAAAAACCGGACACCGCCCCGATGGGCAGCCCGTCGGATTTGCGCGTTAGCGGCGGCAGCGCATGATAGGCGCGAAAGATGAAAGCCGAGCCGTCGATCAGATGCAGATGGCACCCTTTTCCGAATGACATGGCGATGCCTCCTGCGTGACGCGCCTCAGGTGTTTTTTCTTGGTCCAAATACCCAAATCCCGGCCTTTCAGCCAGCGGGCAGGCAGGTGGTTACACCTTACCCTCGAAATCGCGGTGGATCATCTTGCAGTCGCAATAGGGACACTCGACCCAGCCGCGATCCTTTGGAATCTGCAGCCAGACGCGCGGATGCCCAAGACCGGGCCCGCTGCCGTCACAGGCGATGCGATACTCGTCCACGATTCGCGTCTCTGGCGGTTTGGTCACCATCTGGGCGTTTCCTTTTGCCGGCACTTCCACTACCCCGTGTTTATGATGGAATGGTACGGCAGGGGCAAGGGCACCATGGTAGCGAATGCGATCGAAATACGCGGCCTGCGCAAGACATATGGCGGGACCAAGGGTGCACCGGAAAAAGAGGCGCTGAAGGGAATCGACCTCGATATCCCGGCAGGCTCGGTCTTTGGCCTGCTGGGGCCGAACGGCGCGGGAAAATCGACGCTGATCAACATCCTCGCGGGTCTCGTGATCAAGACGGCGGGCGAGGTCACGATCTGGGGCTTCGATCAGGATGTGAACCCACGGCAAAGCCGCGCAGCCATCGGCGTCATGCCGCAAGAGCTGAACCTCGATCCCTTCTTCACGCCCCGCGCCGCGCTTGAGGTTCAGGCAGGCCTCTACGGTGTGCCGAAATCGCAGCGCCGCAGCGACGAAATTCTCGCGCTGGTCGGCCTCGAGGACAAGGCGCATGCCTACGCACGCACCCTTTCGGGCGGGATGCGCCGTCGCCTTCTGTTGGCCAAGGCGCTGGTGCACAGCCCCCGTATCCTCGTGCTGGACGAGCCGACGGCAGGCGTTGATATCGAGCTTCGCCAGATGCTGTGGGAGAATGTGCGCCGCCTCAATGACGAGGGCATGACGATCATTCTGACGACCCACTATCTCGAAGAGGCCGAGCAGATGTGCGACGAGATCGCCATCATCAACCACGGCGATCTGGTGGCGCGCGACAGCACCACGAACCTCTTGGCGCAACTCGACACGCGCAGCATGGTCATCGTCCCCGATGGCGAGGTTCAGACCCTGCCCGAGGCGCCCGGCATCGAGGTGACGCGCCGGGACGGCGGGGCGCTCGCCTTCAGCTACAGCGCGGGCCAGGTCAGCGCCGAGGCGGTACTGGCCGCCGTGCGTGAGGCCGGCATCCGCATCCGCGACGTGCGGACCGAACAGGCGGATCTGCAGGACGTCTTTCTGGAACTGACCCGGAGCCGGTAAGGCCATGACGCGCAAGCCACATTATATCCGCGCCTCCGATTGGGGCGATGCCAGCGGCCTCTGGAAGGGTCATATCGAGGGGCGTGATCTGGACACGGGCGTCACCGTGCTCTTTTTCTCGACCGATGAGGTCTGCAACGGTCCATCATGGCACGTCCACCCCTATGACGAGGTGTTCATCGTCCGGAAGGGCCGCGCGCGCTTTACGATCGGTGCGGACAAGATCGACGCCGAGGCGGGCGATGTCCTTATGGGCCCGGCAGGCGTGCCGCATAAATACGAAAACCTCGGCCCCGGCCCTCTGGAAATGACGGATATTCACCTGAGCGACCGCTGGATTCAAACCGATCTGGACGACCCCGAGCTAGTCTAGGCTGCGCCCCTCGGGGCCGGAATAGGCCCGCTCGACCCGCGCGACCCGCAGCTGATAATGCGCATACCAGCGCGCGATCCCGAATTTCTGCGCTGCGACATGCTGCGCCTCGGCCTTCCACGCGGCGATGTCGGCTTCGCTGCGCCAGTAGGACACTGTAATCCCGAAGCCATCTTCGCCTCGCACCGACTCTGCGCCAAGGCAGCCGGGCTGCTCATGCGCCAGCGCGAACATCGCCTCGCCCATCGCGGCATAGCCCGCATCGTCCTGCGACAGCAGATTGGTGAAGATCACCGCGTAATAGGGCGGCTGGGGCGTTCGGGCAAAGCCGGCGGCGGCACTCACCGCTTGGCCAGAAGCCCGCCAAGGGGCCGCCCGCCCAGCACGTGCATATGCATATGCGGCACCTCTTGCGAGCCATGCGGCCCCGCGTTGGAGATCACGCGAAACCCGCCCGCCTCATCCGCGCCATGCAGGTCCGAAACCCGACAGACCTCGCCGATGGCACGGGTAAAATCCGCGATCTCGGCATCGCTGGCCTCGGCGGCGAAATGGTCATAGCTGACATAGGCGCCCTTGGGTATCACCAGCACATGCACCGGCGCCTGGGGCGAGATATCCTTGAACGCAAGGCTATGCGCCGTCTCCAGCACCGTGTCATTGGGGATCTCGCCGCGCAGGATCTTGGCAAAGATGTTCTGGTCGTCATATGCGTAGGCCATGTCGCCTCCTCAAAGCGTTTCACCCTAAACTTCAGGCGCCACTAAAGGCGAAACGCGTGCAACGTTCAAGCGATGCAAGTGTTTTGCGAAAGCCTGTGATCCAGGGTTTTCGCAAAGCGCATCAATCGGCAAAAAGATGGTCGGTGCGGGCGATGCTCAGCGCCTGATCTTGCCCGATGCTCAGGAATTTCGAGATCGGGATGGCATTTTCCTCGTCGCTGTCCATCTCGCGCATGATGTAGTGATGCTCAAACTCGGCATCGCGGATCTTGTCGCTCTCGAATGTCGTCTCGCCGCGGATCGTGGGCAGGAGCCGCTCCAGCGTCTCGCCCGAGGTCTGCTCACCCGCGAGGCCGACGCGCATGGCGTGGCCGATCAGATAGTCATCGGTAAAGACACACTGAATTTCCAGAAGCCGCGTTGTCGAGCGGTCGCCGCAGAAATCCTCGAGCAGATCAAGATTGCCGGGGTCCATGCAGACGATCATCCGGTCGGTGTCGTGATAGTCGAACAGCATCCGCATGAGCGCCCGGCGGTGGCGCGTGCGCTTGCCCAGACTGGCCTGAATGCCGCCCAGATCGGGCAGGTCCGTGCCCTCTTCGTTGAAGAGATACTCGGTCGCCGGCACGTTCGTCACCTGCCGGATGCGCTGCAGCAGGCGCTTGGCAACGTGCCATTTCTTGCACACGATGATCATCAGCTCACGGTGCCGGCCCAGCGTGCTCTCGGTCTCCCAAAAGCGGCTGGCAAAGCGGCGCCCGATCCGGCCCCGCCCGGTCAGGAATTTGAAGAGGCTGCGCCCCTCGTTGGAGATCTTGAACTCGGCCTCGCCATCCGAATAAAGCGCGGCCAGCCGTGCCTTCAGCTCGGTCGCCTCGGGGCTGATCTTTCGCGCAAAGAGGAAATCCTGACCAAGCAGCAGATCATAATGGTCGTTGTAGAATGTCTGCGGCATTCCGTAATCGGTGAACATCAGGAATGTCAGCGTGCGCGTTCGTATCTCGGCCTCGGGCACGATATGGCGCACGAGGGTCTGGAAGAACGTCTCATCCGGGATCCACGTGGTGCGGAAGAACCGCATTACGTCGCGCCGTTGCCGCGTGAAATCCAGAATCCACTCAATCGTGCGCCGCCGCAGGCACCACCACTGACTACCGATCTGCACCTGGATGTCGCGCGGAATGTCGCGGCCAAGACCCAGCCGCTGCTGGAGATGAAAGGATGTGTCGAACAGCCACTTGTGTTTGCGCTCGTTGAAGAAATGACGGTAGATCAGCCGCTCTTCCTTCATGCCGGTCTTGATCCAGTCGCTCTCGAAATAGTCGAAACTCTCGATGTAATCGACATCCTCGGCGTCAAGAAATTCATGTGCATAGCGCGCGGACTTGATGGCGGCGCAATCGCCCGACAGCATGTAGAAATGCGTGGCGCGCGGAAAGGCCCGCGCGGCCGCCTCGACCGCCAGCAGCGTCGCCTCGACAAGGCTCCACTCGCCCCAGCCGCATTTGATACGTTTCCTGGAAAAACAGACATTGGGATTGCCTTCCAGCGCCGTCTTGATCTGCTGGAAATGCGCAGGGTTCGCCCGACCGTCAAAATGGATCGAAATGCAATCGCCCGCTGCCGTCAGCATCTCGGCCTGAGCGATGATGGCCGCCGGATCCTTGTGGCACAAAAGTATGTAGGCAATTTTCGCCATATGGGAAACAGACTACCCCTTGTTCCGCAGATTGTTTACAGTGATAATCGTGAACTCGCGTTGATGAAACCGCAATAATCCTGTTTTATCACGATAAAGAAAAATAAGTCCTGAACGGGACATCAGAGGTTAGGCAAAGGGCGGCGATCATGGGATTTCCCGGCACTTGGATGACGACCAGCGAAAGCGTGGTCTATCGTGTGGTGCCGAAATGCGCCTGCTCGACTATCGGCCAGATCATGTATTATTCGGATCACGGCGAATTCTTTGACGGGGATATCCACGACGCCAAGGGCGGCATGCATAAATGGGCGCTCGATGAAAGTCAGCCCCTGATTTCGGCCAATGTCAAATCGCACGAGTCCTACGCCTTTACTTGTGTACGCAACCCCTACACGCGCATCCTCAGCAGCTTTTTCGACAAGATCTGCGGCATCCAGCGCAACGGCAAACGCTACCGGGGCAAGCTGGTCCCGCTTCTGGTGCAGAAATACGGTATCGAGGTGGGCGGCGACGATGGCAAACAAGAATTCGACCAGATCGCCAGCTTTCGCCGTTTCCTGCTGTTCGCGCGCGACACCATTCGCTGGCGTCGTCCGATGGAGCCTGACATCCACTGGTCCGCGATGTCGGGTCATGTCAGCACCTTCATCGTCAATGGCGGCACCTATGACCGTATTTTCTGGACCGAGGCGTTCAACGAAGGCATGCAGAATGTGCTGGCCGCGATTGAAACGCCTCACAAGGTTGACCTGAAGACGATCCCTCGCTTCAACGAGTCCGAAGGCCACGGCCCCAAACGCGCCCACCCGGTCGAGGATTATTTCGACGATCTGTCGATGCATCTGGTCTACGAGATCTACAAACAGGATTTCGAACTATTCAAATACGACTTCGCCGATCCGTCGAACAAGATGCCGACGGGCGAGATCGACCTTGACGAGGTCCATGCCAAGCTGGGCGAGTGATCAGCGCCGCCGCGCCGGTTAAACCGGCGGAAATTGGGTATTTTCACCAAGAAAAGCCACTAAGGCTTTCTTAACCTTCTGCTGTCATGCTGAGAGGCGCGGTACAGGCTGGGGAGCCGATGACCGCCCAAGGAAAAGCCGCGCCCCGCACCGGTTTGCACCTGCGACAGTCGGGCCGACGCCGGAACGGGGCGCGCACCCGTGCTTCGTCTTGGCAAGAAATACTCAAATCTACACGGGGCTCAACGCGCAGGCGACGATCAGATCAGCCCTTCAGCCGCAAAGAGCGCCTTGACGTCCGTCTCGGGCCGCGCGCCATAATGCGCGATGACTTCGCCGGCCGCGATGCAGCCCATACGCCCGGCCACGTGCAGCGGCGCTCCGGTTGCGAGGCCGTAAAGGAAGCCGGCAGCGAACTGGTCGCCCGCGCCAGTGGTGTCCAAGGGGGCGATATGGGTCACCGGCACGTCGATGCGCGCGTCGCCTTGGCGGATGATCACCCCCGCGCCCGAGCGGGTGCACACGACAAGGCCGGTATCCTGCGCGGCGCGGTCCAGCGCTTCGTCCAGCTGGCGGGCCTCGTAGAGCGAGGCCCATTCATGCTCGTTGCCGATGACGTAATCCAGATCGCGGATCAGCGCTCGGAAGTCTTCCCGATGCCGGTCGACGCAGAAAGGGTCGCTGAGCGAGATCCCCGCCATGCCCCCCGCCGCACGGCAAGCGGTGGCGGCGGCGGCAAGCGCGGTCTTGCCCTCGGGCTTGTCGAAGAGATAGCCCTCAAGCAGCAGGAGCCCCGCCTCGTCGGCAACGCCCGTGGGCACGTCATTTGACGTCAGCTCGGTCGAGATGCCCAGATACGTGTTCATTGACCGCTCGCCATCTGGCGAGACGAAGATCATGCAGCGCGAAGTGGGCAATTCGCCCTCGACAGCCGGCGGATTGACGAACTCGGCGCCGAGGCGCGTCAGGTCATGCGCGTAGCTCCGACCCAGCTGGTCGTCGCGCACGCGCCCGACAAAGCCGGTCTGCAGCCCCAGCGCAGCCAGCCCGGCGATGGTATTGGCGACCGATCCACCGGCGCTCTGCGCGCGATTTTCCATCGCGTCATAAAGCACCTCGGCGCGATCCGCGTCGATCAACTGCATCACGCCCTTTTCGATACTCATGCTGTCAAGAAAGGCATCGTCGCTGCGGCAGATAACGTCGACGACGGCGTTTCCGATGCCGATGGCGTGGTATTTTGTCATTGGGTCTTGTCCTCGTAGGGGCATAAATCGCGGATCAGGCAGGTGGGGCACATGGGTTTGCGCGCCTTGCAATGGTAGCGTCCGTGCAGGATCAGCCAGTGATGCGCATGGTTCTGAAAATCGGCGGGGACGTTATCCTCCAGCGCACGCTCGACCGCGACGACATCCTTGCCGGGGCAGATTCCGGTGCGGTTGCCAACGCGAAAGATATGCGTGTCGACCGCCTGCGCGGGCAACCCCCACCACATGTTCAGCACGACATTGGCGGTCTTGCGCCCCACTCCCGGTAGCGATTGCAGCGCAGCGCGCGAATTGGGCACTTCGCCGCCATACTCGTCGACCAGGATCTGGCTCAGCTTCATCAGGTTTTTTGCCTTTTGGCGGTAGAGGCCGATGGTTTTGATATGCTCGGTCACACCTTCCAGCCCCAGATCCAGCATCTTTTGCGGGGTGTCAGCCACGGCAAAAAGGCCGCGCGTCGCACGGTTCACGCCTGCATCCGTTGCCTGCGCGCTCAGCGCGACGGCCACCACCAGTGTAAAGACGTTCACATGCTCAAGCTCGCCTTTCGGCTCGGGCTCGGCCGCGTGGAAACGCTCGAAAATGGCGCGGATCGTATGATAGTCGAGTTGCTTGGCCATAGTGCCGCCCGTAATGGCGCGAATTGCGACAATGCGCAACATTCGGGTCGCGGCAGGGGTGCCCGGCGCCTAGATTGGAGGCAAGCCGAGAGGAGACCTGCCATGACCATGCCAGCAGATCAAAGTTATCACTTCAACGTCATGCGCCGCGCGATCGAGGTGATCGACGCGGGCGGGCCGGGCATGAAGCTGGAGGCGCTGGCGGCCGAGATGGGCATGAGCGCCGCGCATTTTCAGCGGCTTTTTTCCAACTGGGCGGGGGTGTCACCCAAGCGCTATCAGCAGTACCTGACGTTGGGCCATGCCAAGGCGCTGCTTTGCGCACGGCACACAATGCTGGAGGCGGCGGACGCGGCTGGCCTGTCGGGCACCGGGCGGCTGCATGATCTGTTCCTTAGGTGGGAAGCGATGAGCCCCGGCGAATTTGCGCGCAAGGGGGCGGGTCTGACCGTCTATTGGGGGTGGTTCGACAGCCCCTTCGGTCCCGCACTGGTGATGAGCACGGATCGCGGCATCTGCGGAGTCGGCTTTGCCGCCGAGGCGGGGCGTCAGGCCACGATGGACGACCTGACCGGACGCTGGCCGCAGGCGACCTTCGTCGAGGATGCCGAGCGGCTGCGCCCTTGGGTGCTGCAAGCATTCCGCGCAGAGCGGAGCGAAACCGCGCCGCTTCACCTCATCGGCGCGCCCTTTCAGATCAAGGTGTGGGAGGCGCTGTTGCGCATCCCTTCGGGCCATGTCACCACCTATAGCGACATTGCTGGCGCCATCGGCCATCCCAAAGCCGTGCGCGCCGTGGGCACCGCGGTGGGGCGCAATCCGATCAGCCTTTTGATCCCTTGCCACCGCGCCTTGCGCAAATCAGGCGGGCTTGGCGGCTATCACTGGGGCCTGCCGGTCAAGCGCGGCATCCTGGCATGGGAGGCCGCGCGTGCCGAGGCGTGAGGCGCGTGCGCGGATTGCTGCCGATTTTCATGGAAAACTGTATTGGGCATCCCGCCTTGCCTGCCTATAGTCGCGCCAAGCCCGTGTATCAGCGGGCACGTAACAAGAGGCTATTTCCAAGATGATCCGAGCGAGAAAACCCATTCTTTGCGTGGCCGGCGCCGCGCTGATGCTGACCGCCGCCTGCGAAGGCCCCGGCAACCTGCAGGGCACGGGAACTGCCCCGAACCGCACCCAACAGGGCGCGCTGATCGGCGGCCTTGCAGGTGCCGTGACCGGCGCTGCCGCCAGCGACAAGTCCGGCAAGGGCGCCCTCATCGGCGGCGCGATCGGCGCGCTGGGCGGCGCGGCCATCGGTAACGCGCTGGACAAGCAGGAAGCCGAGCTGCGCCGCGATCTGAACAACGACCGCGTGCAGATCACCAATACCGGCGACCGCCTGATCGTGACCCTGCCGCAGGATATCCTCTTTGCCGTCGACAGTGCGGAGGTAAACGGCGCGCTGCGCGGCGATCTCTTTACGGTCGCGGAAAGCCTGCGCAACTATCCCGGCAGCACCGTACAGGTCATCGGACATACCGACAACTCCGGCTCGGCCGCCTATAACCAGAGCCTCAGCGAACGCCGCGCCAATTCCGTCGCGGCTGTGCTACGCGAGGGCGGCGTCGGCGGGGCCCGCATCAATGCATTCGGCCGGGGCGAGGATCAGCCCATCGCATCCAACCTGACGGCAGAGGGCAAGGCGCAGAACCGCCGGGTCGAGATCGTCATCCTGCCGAACCCCCGATAACAAAAGTGCACGAGGCGGTATAATCCCCGCCTCGTGCGCCCTGCCCCTATGATCACGATCCTGCGCATGCGCCCCGGCGACGCCGGCGCCCTCACGGCGCTGATGCACCGCGCCGTGCATGACGGCGCTAGCGCAGATTACTCCCCTCGCCAATTGCACGCATGGTCCCCCGCGCCGATGGAGCCGGGCGCATTCCTTGCGCGCCTCGCCGATGGCCGCGCCGTCTGGGTCGCGTTCGGCGCCGATGCACACGCTTGCGGCTTTGTCGAATTGACGTCGCGCGGGCATATCGACCTCTTTTATTGCCATCCTACTGGCACCGGGACCGGCCTCGCACTCTATGCTGCGCTCGAGCAGGAGGCGCTGGCGCGTGGCCTGCCCCGCCTGACGGTGGACGCCAGCGAGGGCGCGCGCCGTTTCTTTCTGCGCGCGGGTTTTGCTTGCCACGGCAGGCGCAGCGTCTCGCGCGGTGATGTCCCGCTTCACAATTACGCCATGTCCAGGATACTCGGCGCGGGCGCTGCGCTTTCTTGACGCTAGAGCCCCTTCGCTATACCCGATTGCCCAGCGAGATCATGCAAAGGACGCCCCAGATGAGCACCCCTTCCCTTCTTATCCTGGCCGGTGACGGCATCGGCCCCGAGGTCATGGCCGAGGTCACCAAGATCATCGACTGGTATGGCGCCAAGCGCGATATGCCGTTCGATGTCAGCGAGGATCTGGTCGGCGGCTGCGCCTATGACAAACATGGCACGCCCCTGACCGACGAGACGATGGCAAAGGCGCAGGAGGTGGATGCCGTTCTGCTGGGCGCCGTGGGCGGGCCGAAATACGACGATCTGGATTTTTCGGTGAAGCCCGAGCGCGGCCTCTTGCGCCTGCGCAAGGAGATGGACCTGTTCGCCAACCTGCGCCCGGCGCAGTGCTTTGACGCGCTGGCTGACTTCAGCAGCCTCAAGCGCGATATCGTCGCGGGCCTCGACATCATGATTGTGCGCGAGCTGACCTCGGGCATCTATTTCGGCGAGCCGCGCGGCATCTTCACCGAGGGCAATGAGCGCGTCGGCATCAATACCCAGCGCTACACCGAGAGCGAGATCGACCGCGTCGCGCGCGCTGCTTTCGAGCTGGCCCGCCGCCGTGGCAACAAGGTCTGCTCGATGGAGAAGGCCAACGTGATGGAGAGCGGCATCCTCTGGCGCGAGGTCGTGACCAAGGTCCATGCCGAGAGCTATCCCGATGTTGAGCTGTCGCACATGTATGCCGATGCAGGTGCGATGCAGCTTTGCCGCAACCCCAAACAGTTCGACGTCATCGTGACCGACAACCTCTTTGGCGATCTTCTGTCGGACGCCGCCGCGATGCTGACCGGCTCGCTTGGCATGCTGCCCTCGGCCAGCCTTGGCGCGCCAATGGCCAATGGCCGGCCCAAGGCGCTTTACGAGCCGGTGCACGGCTCGGCCCCCGATATCGCGGGTCAGGGCAAGGCCAACCCGATCGCCTGTATCCTCAGCTTTGCCATGGCGTTGCGCTATTCCTTCGATCAGGGCGCCGAGGCCGACAGGCTGGAGCGCGCGGTGGAAAAGGTGCTGGCCGACGGCGCCCGCACGCCCGATCTGATGGGCCCCGATGGCGGCACGCCCCTGACGACGGCCCAGATGGGTGATGCCATAGTCGAGGCGCTGAACGCCAGCCTCTGAGACCACTTCAGGCGCCGGGCCACCCGCCCGGCGCCGCGCATTTGAGGGATTGCAAAGCGCGCCTCCCTCGTCTATCCGTCGCGCCACGGTCGGGCTGTAGCGCAGCCTGGTAGCGCACCTGCTTCGGGAGCAGGGGGTCGGAGGTTCGAATCCTCTCAGCCCGACCAGTTTTCCCAAAATCCTCCTCCTGCCGGAACCGGGCGCGCCCCGCGCCGGTTGGCTTTCATGCCGCCCCCGTGAGGAGAGACATGATGCCCAGCCGCACCGATCATCTGAACCGCTGCATCGAATTGGCCGAAGAGGCGCTGGAGGCCGGGGACGCGCCTTTCGGGTCGGTATTGGTGGATGCGGACGGCCAGGTACTGCGCGAGGCGCGCAACCGCACGCAGACCAATGACGCCACAGACCACCCCGAGATTGCCCTGGCACGCTGGGCCGCGCAGAACATGACGCCCTAGGCGCGCCGCGCGGCGACTGTCTATACATCGGGCGAGCATTGCCCCATGTGTTCGGCCGCGCATGGCTGGGCCGGGCTGGGGCGCATCGTCTTTATCCACTCGACCAGCCAACTGACCGAATGGATGGCGGAATTCGGCGCCGAAAAAGGCCCCGTGACGCAGCTGGGCATCGACAAGATCGTGCCAGGCGTCGAGACCGAAGGCCCGATCCCCGAACTGGCCGGGAAAATGCGCGCACTCCATGCCCGCGCACAGGGTGCAGCGGATCAGAGCGACGGGATCAGGTAAAGCCCCAGCGCCCCCAGCATAAAGAGCGTGAGCGACAGGTTGAAGCCGCGTCGCCATGACGGCGCCTCGGACAGCCCCAAATAGCGAGACAGGATTACGCGTGCCTTCATCAGCGCCAGAAAAAGCACGATACCGCCCGCGATGCGCGCGTCATAACCGGCGGTGATCGCGGCGGCGGCAACGGTGCTGACACCGCTCAGGATCAAGAGCGTCAGCCACGCGCGGGTGAGGATATCGGGGCGCTTCATCCTCATGCCAGAAGATAGATGATCGGGAAGAGCAGCACCCAGACCAGATCGACCATATGCCAGAAGGCGGCCCCCATCTCGATATTGTCCGGCGCGTCGCGCCACGCGACCAGCAGCAAAAGGATGATCCCCGCCACGACATGGGCCGCGTGAAAGCCGGTCAGCAAGTAGTAGAACATGAAAAACGGATGGGTGTCGTAATTGATGCCCTCGGCGGCCTTGCTGGCATATTCGGCGCCCTTGATGACCAGAAACACCGCCCCCAGCATGGCCGCGCCCACAAGGGCAAGCCGCGCGGCACCCCTGCGGGCGACTTGCCGCAGTTGCAGCGCTCGCGCGGCCAGGTATCCGCTGGTGATCAGGACAACAGTGTTGAGGGCCGCGCCGGTTCGGTCAAGATGCTGCTGGGCCTCCGCAAATCCCGCAGGGTCCGTCAGGCGCACCGACAGGAACGCGCCCAGACCCGCGCCAAAGACCAGAAGCTCGCTGATGATCAGCACCCAGATCAGCAGATCGCCGGGCAATTCGTCCAGAATACTTGTCTCAGCCTGCCCGTTCATGGCAGCACTCCTTCGATCGGCGCGTCATCCGCGCGCTGCGCGGGCGCGGTATTTCATAGGGCGACGAGGTGATTGTCCCACATCAGCGCGGCATGCATCATTTTGCTTGGGCCGCCTGCCCCGAGCTGCCAAAGATCCCCGGTGCCCGACGCTACCAAGAGCCCGCCGGGAGAGGGTGCGACACCGCAGGCGTCCGCGATAGGTTCGCTGCGCTGATAGTGCGCGCCGGACGCGCTGTAGGTCTGAACCAGCCCGCCACGCGGCGAGGTCACCGCGACCTCGTGCTGGCCGGCGGCAAAGGCAACGCTGCCGACATAGCCCTGCATGGCGCGCAGGTGCTGCTCGGGCGCCTCGCAGAGGCGGATGGCGGCGCCGCGCCGGTGCAGGCCCAGCAGCGCGCCGCCGTCGTCACCGCCCTGCCATTGCAGTCCGAAGGCCACTTCGCCGCCATGCGACACGGCGATATGCCGGACCGAACCCTTGTGCATGTCGGCCGGCAGCGCGACGGTTTCCACCAGAGCGCCGTCTTCGATGTAACTGAGATTGGGCTGCATGACCGCGATGTTCAGCTTGGTCCGGCCCGTGGCAGGGTGCGTTTCGATCCCGCCATTCGCCACGACCAGCGTATCGCTGCCCGGCATGCGCCGCACTTCGTGCGGGCCGGTCCCGCCGCTGGCGAATTCGCCTGCGCGGGCATAACCGTGATCCGCGTCCCAGATGCCGATCACCCCGCGCGCCGCCTCGTAATCATTCTCGGCCGTGTAGAGCCACCGGCCATCCAGCGAGAACGCGCCATGACCGTAAAAATGACGCCCCTCAGGCGCTGTCAGCTCGGCCTTTTGCTGTCCCGCGGCGCAGTCGATTACCACGGCAAAGGTGCCGGGACGGCGGGCGAAAGCGACCGCCTCGGGCCGTTCGGGATGGGCGGCGGCGGCGTGGCCGCGCCCCGGCAGAGGGATGCGAAACCGCAGCCCCATATCCGCGCCGATCCCGCAAAGTACGAAGCCGCCCCCGGGCAGCCCAGCCGCCGATAGCCAGCGGGGTGCGCCCGCATCGGCCCAAGTTGCGGCGGGAGCCAATCCCGTCGCCAACAGCCCCGCCAGAAAGCCCCGCCTGCTGGTCACCGGATCAGTCCCCGTCCATCGAGTTGAAGCCCGAGGCGACGCCCAGCGCGGGGCCCAGATCGTCGCGCACGATGTCGCGCACGCGGTCAATGGACTGCTGCAGCGATTCGACCCGCAGCCGCGAGGTGGGTTCAGACACACCCGCAAAGACCGGATCCTCCAGCTTGTCCGCATCTGCGCGTGCGGCGCTGAACGCCTCGTTCAGGCGGGCGCGCAGGCCCGGATCGCGCTGGGCAAGGATCGCCGCCAGATCGTTCAGCGAGGTCAGCGACAGCGCGACATTGCGCAAGGACCGCCCGGCGCGCCATGCCTCGGCCTGCTTCGGGCGCGGCTTGTCGAAGGTGCCCAAAGGGCGGCCCAGTCGCGTGTCCGAGGTGAATTCCAGCCCGTATGTCAGCGCCTTGAAGAGCTCCTGCAGCGCTTCGGCCTCGCCGCGATAGGGGCTGCCGTCGCCCGGATTGGTCATCTTGTCGGCATAGCCGCCCTGCCAATCGGCCAGGATCGCATCGGCAAGATTGGCGATATCGGCGGTCATGACCCGCATCAGATCACAGCGATACTGCGCATCGCCCAGCGACTGGATCTCAGGATCGAAGAGCATCATCTCCAGCGCATAATACCCGCGTGCCGCGATGGACACGTCGCTATAGGCCTCGGCGCTGGTCACAATCGGATCCGCGTCCGTGATCAGCGTGCGCAGGGCGCGTGGCGTGATTCCGCGCGTGTCGGGCCAGAAGGCCAGCGCAAAGGCGCGATCATCCACTTCGCCGGGGCCGAAACGCAGATGGCTGACAGCGATCCAGGCATCGAAAGCGGCGTCATAAGCCTCGCGCAGCTTGGGCGCGGTCACATCGCAGGTTTGCGCGCTGGCCTCCTCGAGGCTGTGCGCGCTGTCCGACAGCGCCTCGTAACGGGGCAGGATATGACGCTGGGCCGCGTCGCGCACCGGGTTGGCGGTGCCTTGCGCAAGGACGGCGGCGGGCAGCAGCAGAGCAAGGGCGAAGGTGGCAATGCGGATCATTCAAAGGCTCTCCAGATAGGCGATCAGGGCGGCGCGATCAGCAGGGTCCATCTGCGTAACGGTATCGCGCGCTGTCTGCGCCTCGCCGCCATGCCACAGAATCGCCTCCAGCAGCGAACGGGCGCGCCCGTCATGCAGGAAGTAGGTGTGTCCGCTGACACGTTCCGTCAGACCGATACCCCATAGCGGCGGCGTGCGCCACTCACGCCCGGTAGCGCGCGCCTCCGGGCGGTGATCGGCCAGCCCCTCGCCCATGTCATGCAGCAGCATATCCGTATGCGGCCATATCAGCTGAAAGCTCTGCTCGGGCTGGCCCTCCAGCCGGTGGGTGACGAATTTGGGCCTGTGGCAGGAGGCGCAGCCGGTCTCGTGAAAGACCTGCTTGCCGCGCAGCACCTGGAGATTACCGACGTCGCGGCGGGCCGGCACGCCCAGATTGCGGCTGTAGAAGGTGACAAGGTCCAGCCCGGTATCATCCACCTCGAATACACGCTCGTCCCCATCGCCATGGGGCGCGGTCTGGCAGGCATCCTGAATGGTGGTGCATTCCCCGAACGGGTCGCCAAAGATCGGATTTGAGATGCCGATATCGCCCGCAAAGGCCCCCGCGCTCTGCTCGCGCACAGTGGCCACCCCAGCCTTGAGGCCAAAGCGGCCCAGCATCGGCATGTCGAACTCGGACGACCAGACGATATTGGCGCGCCCTGAAATGCCGTCACCATCCGCGTCATCCGGGTCCGCGTCCGCGATGATATCCGCCGCGGGAATCGCCTCGAGCAGGCCGAGGCCGATCATCTGAGGCGCGACGCGCGGGCTGAGCATCGCCTGCGGGTGTAGCGGTCCATAGCCCAGATCGGCGGCCGTGTAGGTGGGCGCGCGCAGGCTGGCCATCTCGCCGCCCGAGAGGGCGACGGGTATCTCTTCATAGGTGATTTCAAGGCGGTATTCCGCAGGGATGCCCGGCAGCGCGAAGTCCTGCAATTGCGTGCCGTAAGTCGGGTCGGGCGCGGTGCCCAGATACTCTTCGATCTCGCTGATACGGGCGGCCTCGTCGGGGATCGACACGCGCAGGAACATCGAGATCGCAGTATCCTCGGGGCCCTCGGGCGGGTGGCCGCGCCCGTCCTTGATATGACAGCGCTGGCACGAGCGCGCGTTGAAAAGCGGCCCGAGGCCGTCCGAAGCCAACGTCGATGAGGGCGACGAGACCCAGATCTTGCGAAAGAGGCCATTTCCGACCTTGAACTGCAACTCACCGTCGAAAGAGATATTTCCGGACGGGTCGGAAAACGCATCGGCGGTTTCGCGCACGCGCACGGTGGCGCCCCCAGCGGGCAGCTCCTCGAACCGCTCGGGCGCGGTGAAATCCTCGGCCCGGCGGGTCACATCGGCGATGCGCGCCGCCTCAGCGGGTGTGCGCGCGACGATCGGCAGATGCGGCTCGTCCAGCGGGCCAGCTGTGGCGGCGCCCGCCAATCCCATGCCAGCCAGCAAGAGGGCGACGGCCCGCCGATAAGGCCAGCCGGGCCGCGTCCGGGTCAGAGGCATTGGGGTGCGCATGTCTGTCGTCATCCACTTTTCGAACCGGAGCGCATTGCTGTTCGGCCCGGTCGATAGGCCGTCACGCACGCAACCTCAACACCTTGCGGGGCGTTTCCGGACAAGGTCCTTCAATGCCCGTGCGAGTCTTTACTGAAAGACCGCGCCCGGATCGTCGAGGCTGTCCGATCCGGCAAAGGCGATATTCCCCAGATCGAGCGCGTCCACGATCCGCTCGATCGTCTTGGTCTGCGCGATCAGCCCGTCGACACCGCCCATGATCAGCGCCTCGCCCGCATCGTTGCCGCGCGCCAGCATCTGGTCGTAGGAGGTGCCCGCCTCGGCAGCCACCTTGATCGCACCCAACGCGCGCATCGTCGCCGCCAGCCTGGCCTGCATCTCGGCATCCAGCGCGGGATCGATCCCGGCGGTCAGATCGGCCAGCGACGGGCCCGAGACGGTGCTGCCATCGGCGCGCGTGTAGCTGCCCAAGTAAACATTTTGCACACCCAGCCCGTCATAATAGTGGCTGTTATGCGTATTGTCGGAAAAGCAGTCATGCTCTTCCTCGGGATCATTCAGCATGACGCCAAGGCGCATCCGCTCGCCCGCCTGCTCGCCATAGCTGAGGCTGCCCATGCCGGTCAGCATGGCCGAGATCCCGGCATTCTCGTTCTTGGTGACGGCTTCGCGCGCAGCACCGCCCTCGGCCCATTGCTGCGCCATCCAGTCGAGGTCCGAGACCAGCAACTCCGTCGCGGCTGCCAGATAGTCAGCCCGGCGCGCGCAATTGCCGCCCGTGCAGTCATCGCCTGCCGCGAAGTCGGTCCAGGGACGCTGGCCCGCGCCATGATCGGTCCCATTCAGATCCTGCCCCCAGAGCAGGAACTCGATGGCGTGATAGCCGGTGGCGACATTCGCCTCGACGCCATCCGCCTCGTGCAGCGTGTCCGACAGCAACTCGGGCGTGATGTTGCTGGCATCCACCCTCTGACCCGACAACTCGAAACTGGGATTGGCCACGACATTCAGCGCCTTAAGTCCGTTCTCGTCGGATGCACCGCCATAGGCCGCGTCGACATAGTCGATCAGACCCTCGTCCAGTGGCCAGGCATTCACCTGCCCCTCCCAATCATCGACGATCGCATTGCCAAAGCGGAACACCTCGGTCTGCTGATAGGGTACGCGTGCAGCCACCCATGCCTTGCGGGCGGCGGTCAAGGCCTGCGGCGAGGGCGCGTCGATCAGGGCCTTGATCGCATCTTGCAGGCGGCGCGCGGTGGCAGCGCTGTCGGCATACCCGGCGGCGGCGATATCGGCATAGGTGTCCAGCACCTCGGATTTCGTTGCGGCCGTTGCGGGCACGGCCAGCGCAATGCCAAGGGTAGTCGCGCCCAGAAAGAGACGGGTCATGGTTGGGTCCTTGTGTCGTGTTTGCAGGATGCTCATTTGGTCAGAATCAACTTGCCCGCGCGCGTGATGCGCAGGTTATAGACCTTGTCCTCGTAGACAATCCGAGCCTGATCGCCGCCCAGCACGAGATGGCGGGCGTCATAGGTCGGCAGGCTGTCTGCACTGTAATCGATCTGGATTGTCGTGGGTTGATGGGTCATCTCAAGGCCTCCTGCGGCGCGTAAACACGGTCGAACATCCACTCAAGCGTCGCACTCTGACATTTGGCCCCATCGCAGAACTCCTGAACGAATTCGGATGCGTCGGAACGCAACGCGTGATCCGCTTTGGGGTTAGGCGGGAATGGTGTCTGGTCCTGCATGGCGCGCGTCCTGCTGGTTGAACTGATTCTGGCCGGCGCAGGCGCGAATTGCGTTTTCGCAAGGGAACTCCACGTCCAGCCGGTAGCACAATCAATTTTCTGAGTGAATTTATCAGGTATGTCAACCTGACTTTTTTAGTTGGAAATATTTGACTTACTGCACGCCGCGCCGCTGACGAAGCTTGTTTTCTTCACTGGGCGTGAAACGTTACGTTGAGATCACCATTACCTTTAGGATAAATCCCATGAAGATCGTGCGGACCGACGCCGAGTTGCAGACACCTATCACCGACGCCGAATTGCGTGCATCAGGCCACGAGCTAGTCACCCTGCCCGATGGCGTGGATGAGGACAGCCTCATCGCGGCGCTGCAGGACGCAGACCTTCTGCTGATGTGTTACACGCCCATCACAGCGCCCATGATCGAGGCGGCGTCCCGTCTGCGCGGCATCGTCAAGTACGGTGTGGGAATCGACGCCATCGACATTCCCGCCGCAAGGGCTCGCGGCATCACCGTGGTGAATATCCCCGAATATGCCGAAGAAACGGTGGCAGAGGGCGCTTTTGCCCTGATGATCGCGCTGGCAAAAAAGCTGATCCCGCTGGACCGCCAGATGCGTAGCCAAGGCTGGGCCTGGCCCGAGCCGCGCTGGATGGGCCGGGACATCGCGGGCAAGACCGTCGGCATCGTCGGTTTTGGCAAGATCGGGCGCAGCATGGCGCGCATGTGCGCACAGGGATTTCGCGCCGATGTGGTGTGCTACAGCCCGCACACCCCAGCCAGCGACATGGCGGTCGCTGGCGTGCGCCGGGCGCAGACCCTGCCCGAGCTTCTGGCGCAGAGCGATGTTATCTCGATCCACTGCGTTCTCAATGACAGCACCCATCATATGATCGGAGAGGCCGAACTGCGCGCCATGCAGCCCCACGCGCATCTCATAAACGTCTCGCGCGGGGCCATCGTGGACGAGGCCGCGCTGCTGCGCGCGCTGCAGGAGGGATGGATCGCGGGCGCCGGCCTCGATGTGTTCAGTGACGAGCCTTTGCGACGGACAGGCCACATGATCAGCCCGCTCTTTGAGATGGAGAACGTAATCCTGTCGCCGCATCTGACCTTCTACACCGCCGAGGCGATGGAGCGGCTGGAACGCGAGATCCTGGAACGCTGCGCCGAACTGATCGAAGGGCGCCCCGTGCTGATCAAATCCGCCGATCCGCGCCTGGCAGATCAACCGGGCGCGCGTTATGCGTGAGCGGCGGCGTCCAGAACAGCCGCCACGACGATCTCCAGCGCGCGGTCCAGATCGACCTTTAAGATCGTCAGGGGCGGTGACAGGGTTAGCACGCAGCCCTGACTGATCTTGAAGCTGAGACCCGCTTCGAGGCAGGCATAATAGATCCCCTCGGCCAATGCCTGCCCCATCTCCTTGGTGCCCCGGTTCTGCACGATCTCAACCCCGAACATCAGGCCGCGTCCGCGAATGTCGCCGACGATGCGGCACCTCTCCAGCCGGTCGCGCAGAAGGGTCATCGCATAGTCGCCCAGTTCGGCCGAGCGCTCGACAAGGTTCTCGTCCTCGATGATTTCCAGCGTGGTCAGCGCGGCGCGGGCAGTCACCGGGTTTTTCTCATGTGTGTAATGGCCGATGGCAAAATCGCCGCAGACATCCAGGTCGCGCCGCGCCACGCAGGCGGCGATTGGCAATATGCCCCCGCCCAGCGCCTTGCCCAGCGTGACGATATCGGGGATCACATCATCATGCTCGAAGGCGAACATGCGCCCCGTCTTGCCAAGGCCGGTCGGAATCTCGTCGAGGATCAGGAGCGCACCATGCCGGTTGCACGCCTCGCGCACCGATTTCCAAAATCCGGGCGGCGGCACGTAAGGAACAGCCCGCATCGGCTCGGCGATGACAGCAGCCACGTCGCCTTCGCGCTCGAGCACGTATTCGACCATCTTGGCGCAAGCCAGCCCGCAGACATCCGGCCCCGCATGATTATAGGGACAGCGGTAGCAGGCGAAAGGCGCGACATGCTCGGCCCCCGGCATGAGCGGCCCGGCGATATGGCTGCGAAAGGTCGCCTCGCCGCCCACTGATGCCGAGCCCATGCCGGCGCCGTGGAACGCATCCCAGAAACTGATCGTCTTGAACCGCCCCGTCGCCGCCCGCGCGATCTTCAGCGCGACCTCGTTGGCGTCGGACCCGCCGGTGGTGAAGAGCGTCTTGCCCAGATCGCCCGGCGCGATCTCGGCCAGCTTCTCGGCCAGCCGCACGGCAGGCTCGTTGGTAAAGCGGCGCGGAGCGAAGGGCAGCTCGTCCATCTGCCGGGCGATCGCCGCCTTGAGGCGCGGATGCCCATATCCGATATGGTGCAGCGAGTTGCCATGAAAATCCATGAAGCGCCGCCCATCCAGATCCTCGATCCAGATGCCCTCCGCCTTGGCGATGGTGCTGACGCAAGGGCTGCTGAGGCTTTGATGCAGGAACGCATCGGAGTCGCGCTGCAAAAGCGGCGCTGAGCGCGGCCCGATGGATTTCTTGAGCCAAGCCTGCCGTGCGTCCGATGTATTGGACTCGCCTTCGGTATGATACATGCGCCGCTCTTTCATCGTGGTGAAAATACTCACGCCGAAGGCGAAGATTTTTCAGCGAAAAATCCTGGTCACCCCGGCCAGGGCAGCGAATAGGTCTTCACGTTGGTAAAGAACTTCATCGCCTCGATGACACCTTCCTTGACGCCGTTGCCGCTGTCCTTGATCCCGCCAAAGGGCGACATCTCGATGCGGTAGCCCGGCTGCTCCCAGATGTTGCAGGTGCCCACGTTCAGCCCGTTGATATACCCAATCGCCCGGGTCAGATCGTTGGTGCAGACGCCCGAGCTGAGGCCGAAAGGCGTGCCGTTCGAGATCTTCATCACCTCGGCATCGTCATCCGGCACACGCACGATAGGGATGACGGGACCAAAGGTTTCGTCCATCACCAATTCGCTGTCATGCGGCACATGATCGACCACTATGGGCGGTAGCAGCGCGCCGCGCCGCTCTGGATGGTAGAGAATTTTCGCCCCCTGCTCGCCCGCCTCGATCACGCGGTTCTCAAAAATCTCGGCGGCGCGTGCGTGGATCACGCAGCCCAGCTCGGTTTCGGGGTTCATCGGGTCGCCGAACTTGATCTTCTTGGCCTTCTCCAGCACCAGTGGCACGAAACGATCCGCAACGCTTTCCTGCACCAGGATCCGCTTGATCGCGGTGCAGCGCTGGCCGGAATTGCCAGTCGCACCTGCAACGGCGATGACCGCGGCCTTGTCCAGATCGGCATCCGGAAGGTCATTGCATACGATCAGCGGATCGTTCCCGCCCAGCTCCAGCGCCTGGCGCTTGTAACCCGCCTTCGACGCGATCATCTTGCCCACCGGCACGCCGCCGGTGAAGGTGATGATGTCGATATGCTCGTTCACGATCATCTCGTCGCCGATATCCTGCGGCCAGCCGGTGACGATCTGGAACATCTCGGGCGGCAGACCGGCCTCATAGAGGATTTCGGCCAGCGCGATGGCGGTCAGCGGCGTCAGCTCGGTCGGCTTGCACACCATGCAATTGTTCGTGGCAATCGACGGCGCGATCTTGTGGCTGACCATGTTCAGCGGATGGTTGAAGGGCGTGATCGCGGAGATCGCGCGCACCGGCTCGCGCATTGTGTAGATCTTGCGCGCCTTCCCGTTATGCGTGAGATCGCAGGAGAAAATTTCCCCATCATCCACCAGCGCCTGCGCGGCGGCGAATTGATAGACATCCTGCGCGCGTTTCGTCTCGTAGATCGCGTGCTGGTGGCAAATGCCCAGTTCCAGCACCAGCCATTTCGCCAGATACTCTCGCCGCTCGCCAATCAGCTCGCCTGCACGCTTGAGGATTTCGCTGCGCTCGTATCGTGTCAGGCTCGGCGTGTAGTCCGCCGCGATCTGGAATGCGCGGCGCGCATGTTCGGCCTTGCCTGCCGGCACAGAGCCAACGACCTCGTCGGTATATGGGTAGCGCACCTCGATGATATCATCCGCAAAGACGATCTCGCCGCCGATGCGCATCCCCTCATGGCGCTGATCCGCCTTGTCCATCACTGCGCCGCTGCCGTGGTGGCCACGAAGAACGCGTCGAAATTGCGCAGTTCGGGTGCTGTGCTCAGGTCGATCTTGCGGTTGACGATGAAAGGCACTTCCTGCTCGGTCAGGCCGCCATGGCTGCGCAGCGGCTCGTTCAAGGCGGCCAGATCGTGGCGATGCTCGGACGTGCCGATCGTCATGTTCTCGGTCGAAATCATGACGATGTCGCCGATGCGGTCGGCGGGCAGGTCATAGCGAGCGACGGCATCCTCGCGGCTGATGACCTCCAGCAGTTCGTCATGCTTTTGCAGCCGCGCGATAATGTCGGCGCGATCCGCGCCCTCGGGCAGGTAGGCGGTGGCAAAGCCGCCCAGCGCGCCGTGGTGAACGACATAGGGGTCGGTTATGGGCAGAATCACGCGCGCCGCGGCCTCGCCCAGCCACTCGTCCATCAGGTCCTGCACATAGATCACCTGCGGATCGCCATTCGCGTCATGCTTGGGTTTCATCCCGTGATCGGCGGTGACGACAATGGCGGCGCCCATATCGTCGAGCTGGCCCAGATAGCCGTCGAACATCTCGTAGAACGCCTTGGCCTCGGCCTGATCCGGTGAATACTTGTGCTGCACCCAGTCGGTGGTGGTCAGATACATCACGTCCGGCTTCCACTCGCGCAAGAGCTTGACCCCGGCGGCAAAGACGAACTCCGACAGCTCGGCCGAGTAGACCTCGGGGCGCTCCATGCCCAGCCACGCGGCGGCATTGTCCTGCCCATGCTCGGCCTTGGTGGAAGTGTCCGACTTCTCGGCCGAAAAGCACAGCGCGCGGTCCTCGTCGAACTTGAGGCCAGCGCCCAAGAGCGCGCGCAGCTTGTCCTTGGCGGTGACGATGGCGACGCGGGCACCCGCCTCGTAGAATTTCGAAAACACCGTCGGCGCGCGCAAGAAACGCACGTCGTTCATCATCACCTCCTCGCCCGTTTCCGGCTCATAGAGGAAGTTGCCGCAGATCCCATGGACCGATGGCGGGCGACCCGTGGCGATGCTGAGATTGTTGGGGTTGGTGAAGGACGGGATCACCGAATGCGCCAACCTGTCGGTGCCCGTCTCTTTCATGCGCGCGAGGTTTGGCATCAGGCCATCTGCGATGGCCTTGTCCAGATATTCCGGCTCGCACCCGTCGAGGCAGATGGCGATGGCGCAGGTCTTGGGCGCGGGATAGGTGCGGTCATTGGCGGTGACGGATTTCGTAATGTGCATGTGTATTCCTTGACTTCAGGCGGCCAGCTTGGCGCGTTCTTCCAGCGCGATGGCCGGCGGGCGGGCGTCAGCGACGCCCATTTCTTCCAGCGATGCGGCGGCGGCATCCACCACCCGGCGCATCACATGCTCGTCCATCTGACCGATACAGCCGACGCGGAAACTGTCCACGACCGTCAGCTTGCCGGGATAGATGATGAATCCCTTTTCCTTCATCAGCGCATAGAAGCGGTCAAAGACGAAGTTTTCATCCTCAGGGCAAAAGAATGTGACAATGATCGGCGACAGCCAGCGGTCCTTGAGCAGCGTCTCGAACCCGAGGCCGCGCATCCCCTCGACCATCACATCGCGGTTGCGAGTGTAACGCGCGCCGCGCCCCTTTATGCCGCCCTCTGCCTCATGCGCACGCAGCGCTACCAGAAACGCGGCGACCACATGCGTCGGCGGTGTAAAGCGCCACTGCCCGGTCTTTTCCATATGCGCCCATTGCGCATGGATATCGAGGCTGAGCGAATGGGACCGGCCCTTGGCCGCCTCGATCTCGGCCTTGTGCGCGATCACGAAACCGAAGCCGGGCACGCCCTCGATGCATTTGTTGGCGGAGGAGACGAGCGCCTCATACTGGATCTCGGATGGCCTGAGCTCGATCGCGCCGAATGCTGACATCGAGTCTATCAAGAGCTTGCGGCCCGCAGCGTAGACAGCTTTCGAGATTTCCTCGATCGGGTTCAGGATGCCGCTCGATGTCTCGCAATGGATGGCGACGACATGGGTGATGGCGGGATCATCCGCCAGGATCTGCGCCACCTCATCGCCGCGCGGCGGCAGGTAGTCGCCCTTGTCCAGCAAGGTGAAATCGCGCCCCAGATATTCCAGCGTCTGCGCCGAGCGTTTGCCATAGGCGCCATTGGCCAGAACCAGCGCCTTGCCGTCCCGCGGGATGAAGGAGGCCAGCATCGCCTCGACCGCGAAAGTGCCGCTGCCCTGCATAGGCACGCAGTCGAACTCTTCGGCGCCCTTGCCCAGCATTGCCAAAAGGCGGCTGCGCATGTCGCGGGTCATGGCGCGAAAATCATCGTCCCAGCTGCCCCAGTCGCGCAGCATCGCCTCCTTGACGGCGCGCGAGGTGGTCAGCGGGCCGGGGGTCAGCAGGTAGGGCTCGCCCAGATGGGGAGGATCGAGAGGGGCGGTCATAGCGCGAGGCTCCGGAATGGCGATATCAAATCCACGATTGCCGGATGGGCACCCATATGTAAAATTGCAATAATCAATTAATGCATAGGCCGAACCTATGCTGGGAAAAAGGACCGCCCCATGCGCCACAGCCAGTTGCGAGCGTTTCACTACGTGGCCGCGATGGGCGGTTTTTCCCGCGCCGCCGAGGCGCTGTTTCTGACCCAGCCCGCCATTTCTGAGCAGGTGCGCAAGCTGGAGCAGACGCATGACGTCCTGCTTTTCCACCGCGAGCGCAAACGCGTGCGCCTGACGGAGGCGGGCGAGCATCTGTTCCTGCTGACCAAGCAGCTTTTCGAGGTCGAGCAGCGCATCGCAGATTACATGACGGAAACCCGCGCCGCCGCCGAGGGTGAGTTGCGCATCGTGGCCGATAGCGCGCATCACGTGATCGACCTGCTGGGTCGTTTCAGGCAGCGCTATCCCGGCGTGACCGTATCGCTGCGCAGCGGCAATACTGAGGAGATCCTGGCCGAATTGCGCAGCTACAATGCCGAGATCGGCGTCATCGGAGATGCGCCCTCGGGGCCGGACATGGAGATGCTGGACCTGAATGAGACGCCCATCATTGCCTTCGCCGCCAAAGGGCTGCTCGACGATCCTGCCGCGGGAATGACTCTGGCGGAGGCGGCGCAACATCCGCTGATTCTGCGCGAGGCAGGCTCGAAAACGCGCGCAAGCCTTGAAGAGGAGGCGGCGAAGCAGGGGCTGGCCATGTCGCCCGCCATCGTCGCCGAGGGGCGCGAGGCGGTGCGCGAGATCGTCGCGTCGGGCGCGGGCATCGGCTTTGTCTCGCTGGCCGAGTTCGGACATGACACGCGGCTGGTGCAGATCCCGCTGAACGGCGTCGATATCCGCATGCGCGAAACCATCGTGCATCTGGGCCAACGCCGCGAGGTGCGGGTGATCCGCGCCTTCATGGAGTTCGCGCGCCCTGCCTCCTAGCGGGTGCGCCAGGCCTGCGTGCGCCCCAGAATGCCGCGCGATGCGATCAGGTGCAGGATGCGCGCGGTGGCATTGGTGTAGAAGATCATCATCCCCATCGCCGCCGCCGGGGCGATATCACCCGCATCATCCATGTTCAGCACCGCGATGGACGCGAGCGCCGTGTCGGTCGAATAGAGGAACACCACCGCCGACACCGTCGTCATCGCGTTGACAAAGAGGTAGATCGAGATATCGAGGATCGCCGGCAGGCAGACGGGCACGGTGACCCGTGCAAAGAGCTTCATCGTCGGCTGTTTGAGCGAGGCCGAAACGGCTTCGAATTCGCCATCCATCTGCTTGAGCGCGGTGACGGCGGTCAGGTGCGAGACGGTGTAGAAATGCGTCACGGTCGACACGACGAGGATGATCATCGTGCCGTAGATCACGTTCAGCGGGTTCTCGGGGTTGTTGAAGAAAAAGATATAGGCAAGTCCCAGCACCATCCCCGGGATCGCCATGGGCAGCATGGCAAAGCCCTGAAAGATCGCGCGCCCGGTTTTGAACCCCTTGGATTTCTCCACCAGATAGGCGCCAAAGAAGATGACAGCGGTGCCGATCACGGCGGTCAGAAGGCCTAGCTGGATCGAATTGTAATACGCCTCCCAGCCGCCGCCATCCATGCGGTTGAACTGGAAATTCCTCAGACTGAGGCTGAGGTCATAGGGCCAGAACCTGACCAGCGCGGCGAATTGGCAGACCGCGAGGATGCCCACGATGAAGATCCCGACGAGGCTGCAATAGATCAGGAACAGACGGTCCATTTTCGCATCGGGCTTGGGCTGGAACGGGACGGAACGGGCCGAGAGCGACGATACCTGCCGCGCCTGCACCATCCGGTCGATCGCGAAGGCCAGGATTGCCGGGATCACGAGCACGACCGAGACGACCGCACCCATCTCGAAATTCTGCTGGCCGATGACCTGCTTGTAGATGTCGACCGCCAGCACGTTGAACTGCCCACCGATCACCTTGGGCAGGCCGAAATCGGTAATGACGAGGTTGAAGACCACAAAGGCCGCCGAGATCAGGCCGTAACGCGCGCCGGGGATCGTTACCGTCCAGAATGTACGCCACGGGCTGGCACGCAGCGATGTGGCGGCCTCATACAAACGTGCGTCCGAAATGGCGAGCGCGGTCGAGATGATGATGAACGCATGCGGAAAGGTGAAGAAAACCGATCCGATGATGATGCCGATCGGCCCATAGATCGACGCGCCAAAAAGCAGCTCCTTGAGCATGCCCTGATTGCCAAAGAGATAGACCAGCGCGATCCCCGGCAAGAGCGACGGGACGAGGATGGGCATCATCGCGATCAGGCGAAAGAGGCCCTTGAACCGCATGCAGCTGCGGTTCAGCGCATAGGCGAACCAGAAGGCAAGCCCGACCGTGATGACCGTGCTGACCGCCGCAATCCAGAGCGAATTCTTGATCGAATTGGACAAGGCGGGGGTTGAGAAATATTCAGTAAAGTTGCTGATCCCGCGCGATTGCACGGGGCGCAGCGACACGCGCCGGAACGTGTTGCTGTCCAGCTGCTGCCAGTCCGTTCCGGTATAGAGTGTGGAGCCGACGAGGTATCGTCCAGCGTCGCTGCTGTTGCGGATGCGGTATTCGACCGGGCTGCGAAAGCTGAAATCAGGAAAGAACGCCGTGACGCCAAGGCGGCCGTCGGAATTGGTATTCAGATCATCCGGAGTGTAGGCTCCGCTGGCCTCATTCAGCTCCGCGCCGGTCAGGACGGTGCCGTCGAACGTGCCGTCCTCGTCGCTGACCTGAAATTCATAGGCCGACAAATCAAAGCGATAGGTCGACAGAGATTTCGAGAACATCACGTAGAGCGGCATCACCAGCGTAACGATCAGGTAGAGCGCGATCACGATCATGCCGGCGCGCATCAGGATGTCATCATGGCTGAGCTTGCCGCGGATCGCGGGGCCTGCGGGCATCTGGGCGCGGGTTGCGTTCATGCCCTAGCCCTCGTTCGCAGCAAAGACCATGACGCGGCTCTTGGGCAGTTCCACCATCATGTTGCGGCCCTCGCCCAGCTCCAGCCGGCGCACGGCATTCATGGAGAAATTGGCATAGAGTTCGCCCTCACCGAAGCTGCTGCAGGTCAGGCGGCAGCGCCAATAGGAGCCGAGGAATTCCATTTCGGTCACGTCGACATCCAGCGTATTGGCCTGCGTTTCCACTTCGCCCGAGGCGTCCGCCTCGGCGCCGTGGGGGATCACGTCCTCGGGGCGGATGGCGACGATCACGGCCTCGCCAGGCGCAAAACTGTGCGGCGCGGTTTTGATCACGGCATCGCCGCAGCGCACACGGCCCGGCCCGTCAGAGATGGCGTCGAAATGGTTCATGTCACCGATAAAGCCTGCGACGAAGAGCGTGCTTGGATGGCGATAAACCTGCGTCGGGGTACCGATCTGTTCGACCCGGCCGTGGTTGATGACGACGATCCGGTCCGCCATCGACAGCGCCTCCTCCTGATCGTGGGTCACCATGACGGTCGTCACGCCCAGCTTGCGCTGCAGTTCCTTGATCTCGTGGCGCAGATGGACGCGCACCTTGGCGTCAAGCGCCGACAAAGGCTCGTCCAGCAGCAGAAGGCCAGGGTTGGTGGCAATGGCACGGGCAAGCGCGATGCGCTGCTGTTGACCGCCCGAGAGCTGGGCGGGATACTTCTTACGCTGTTCCTCCAGACCGACAAGATCCAGAAGCTCGCTCACGCGGGCGTCGATCTCGGGTTTCTTGCGGCCTGTATTTTCAAGGCCGAATGCGATGTTACGCTCGATCGTGAGGTTCGGGAACAGGGCGTAGGACTGGAAGACAATGCCAAAGTCGCGCTCGGACGGCGGCAGGTTCGACACATCGCGCCCGCCTTGGTGCACCTCTCCGCGCGTTTGCAGATCAAGCCCCGCGATGGCGCGGAGCAGCGTGGTCTTGCCGCAGCCTGAAGGGCCCAGGAAACACACGAACTCGCCCTCGTCTATCTCAAGTGATACGTCGCTGAGCGCAAGGAAATCGCCGAATGATTTCCATAGGTTGTCGATCTTTAGGTAAGAGTTGGCTGCGGTCGCCTCGGTCAATGCGCGCGTCCTTGCGGTGAGAGTGGTATCGATGGGATCACCGAAAATTAGGGGCAGCGCCAGGCACCGCCCCTTGTCGGAAGGATGCTTTACTTTGGCTCGGATTTGCCGTCGTATCGCTTTTGCCATTCTTCCAGGATACGTGCCCGATTGTTCGCAGCGAACTCGAAGTCATTATCAATCATCGCGTCGGTCAGACCTTCGGGGAAATACTCGACCGGCTGCGCGATACCGTCTATGGCGACGACGGCGTAGCCGACGTTATACATACGCATCGCGTCCTCAGTGATCGTGAAATCAACCAGCTTTTGCGCCGCTTCCGGCGAATCGGTGCCGGCGACGATCGCGGTCGCTTCCATGTCCCAGCCGACGCCCTCGCTCGGCACGATGATCTCGATGGGCGCGCCGTCGCCCTTGGACTTGGCACCGCGGAACGCAAAGGAAATGCCGATCGGGATCTCGCCGGACGCGGCCAGCTTGCACGGCGCCGATCCCGAATGGGTGTAGCGCGCGATGTTGTTGTGCAGGCCATCCATATAGGCCCAGGCCTCTTCCTCGCCGAAAATCTGCAGCCAGCTGGACACGTCAAGGAAGCCGGTGCCCGAGGAGTTCGGGTTCGGCATGATGACGTGGCCCTCGTATTGAGCATCCGTCAGGTCCTTCCAAGAGGTCGGCATCTCGAGGCCCAGCTTTTCTCCCTCGACCGTGTTGAAGCAGACCGATGCGACCCAGGCATCCATGCCGACCCATGCCGGGGGCGTGTCCTTATCGACGAATTTCGGGTTCAGCTTGTCCACGCCTTCGGGCGCGTAAGGCTCCAGCATGCCTTCGGACTTGAGCAGCAAAAGCGACGTGGCCGCGAGGCCCCAGATCACGTCGGCCTGCGGATTGTCACGCTCGGCCAGAAGTTTGGCGGTGATGACGCCGGTGGAATCGCGCACCCAGTTGATGGTGATATCAGGATGAACCTCGTTGAACTTTTCGGCGTAGCGGGCCAGATCCTCGGCCTCGACGGCGGTATAGACGGTCAATTCCGTCTCGGCAGCGGCGGCGCTGGCCAACAGGGCTGCGGTCAGCGCGGGCAATGCGCATGTCAGTTTGAAATTCATTGTCTTCTCCACTGTATTGGGCGAGCCAAGTGCTCGCATATATCTGCACGGCCTTCTTAGGACCGCTGTGAAACAAGACTGTGACAGATTGCTGCACATGAATAGTCTAATTAACCTATCACTTCATAGGCTGACCTTATGCATCCGAGCGGTGGGATGCACCCCAACCGCACACCTCGGCGCACGCGATGCGCATCACGCGTCCTGATCTTCTTCCATGTTCCGGATCAGGCGCGTCTCAAGCAATTGGCCGTTGCGATAGAGGATCGGATAGGCCACCGACGAGATATGGCCGTGCATGTCACGCAAGGCGCGCAGCGTTTCCAGATGCACATCACTCGATGCAAAACTGTCGGTGCGCCCTTCTGACAGGCGCTGAAGATGGCGCTTGCGACTGCGCCGCTCTTCCTGCTTGATCTCGCCTTTCTCCAGCACCAGAAGGCGCGCGCTCTCCAGATCGTCCGAGATCAGGACGTTGCTGGCCAGCTTGAAATTGGCGCGCACCGCCTCGAACATATGCACCAGCTCGGACCAACCCTCGCTGGATAATTCCACGCGCTCGTCACGCTTCTCAGCGATGATCGTCAGAAACTGGCCGGCCACCAGATCGCCCGCCGCCTCCAGCCGGATGGCATATTCCATCAGGCTGCGCACGGTCTTGGCCTCGTCCTTGGTGTATTTATCCATCGGGATGTTCGCGACATAGCGGCGAATGCCCAACAGCGCGGCATTTACGGTGGCGTCCTTCACCTTGATCGCGCGCATGCGGGCCCGGTCGCCATCCTCGTAGAGAGACTGGATCGGCAGATACATCCGCTCGACCAGGCCCATCATGCGCAAAAGCTCGCGCTTGAGGCTGGCGATGGCCATTTGGGGCATATCCAGCACATCGGGGTCCAGAACGCTGATCTCGTCATGCTGGTCCGGTGCGCCCTGCGCTGCATTCGGCAGCATCGCCGTCATGGGCCGCACGAGGGGCCGGCAGAGCGGTAGCGCTATGATCAGAAGCGACAGGTTGAACGCGATATGCGCGTAGATCAGCGATTGCTCGGGCGAGACGATCATCAAGAGCGCCGGATCAAGGCCAAGGTTGATCACCAGCAGCGCGGTCAGTGCCCAACTGCCGCGCAACGCCATGTTGGCCAGCGGGATGCGGCGGCCCTCGGCGCTCATCCCTCGCGTCAGGTAGACCGGGATGCCCGCACTGCCGAGGTTCGCGCCCAGCACCAACGACAGGCCAGCGGCGAAAGGGATTGCCCCTATATGCACGAGCGTCACGCACATCAGGATCGCCGCAACGCTGGAATGCATCACAAAGGCCAAAACTGCCCCCACGATGAAGGCCGTGATGAAATCCCGGTCGAGGTAATCGGCAATGGCGGGCAAAAACGCGCTGTCCTTGATCGGCTCAACCGTCTCGCGCAAGAGCTGGAGCGCTATGAGAATGAAGGCAATGCCCATCAGGATGCGCCCTGCCTGCCGCCACTTGCGTCCCTCGGTCTTGATGAAAAGCCAGCCTCCGACAGTAAGCAGCAGCGGCACCAGCCAATCCAGCCGGAACGACAGCACCTGAATGATCAGCGCCGAGCCAAGGTCGCCACCCAGCACCACCGCCAGACCGGCGGGAAAGGCCAAGTACCCCGCCGCAGCAAAGCCCGAAGTCAACAGCGCGACCGCCGCCGAGCTTTGCAGGATCAGCGCCAGCATCACACCCGTCGCGCCCGAGCCGATCAGGCTGCCGCTCTCGGTCAGCCAGCGCTGGAATTGCGCACCGAAACTGCGCTCGATCCCGGTACGCACCATACGCACCGCGAAGAGCAGCAGCATCGTCGCCCCGGCGAGGTTCAGCAGAAAGGTGAGGATTGCCATGCCCTAGCCGCGCCCGCCAAATTGAGCGCATGTCAGAGATGCATGTGGCCGTCTATCGGTCATTTCTGTGTCTTTATGCCCGTCAAAGAGGCTACAAACCACAAATCACGCAGTTATCCCAGCCGAATATGCGCCGCGCGACTCGCCGCAGAGGTTCTGCCCTATCGGAACCAGCCGTGACGGAGCGACGCGGCTGCGTTGCAACCTATTGGAATTTATCAGAAGTCCAGATTTTCCACGCTTAGCGCGTTTTGCTGAATAAATTCGCGCCGCGGCTCGACTACGTCGCCCATGAGCTTGGTGAAAAGATCGTCGGCTTCGGCGACGTCATCCACTTCTACCCGCAAAAGCGTGCGTGCCTCGGGATCCAGTGTCGTCTCCCACAGCTGATCGGGGTTCATCTCGCCCAGACCCTTGTAGCGCTGCAGCGACAGGCCCTTTTCGCCCTCTTTGAGAATGGCATTCAGAAGGTCCATCGGACCGTAGATCATCTCGGTCTTGTCCTTGCGCATCAGCGTTGCAGGCAAATTGTAGACGTCCTGCAGGTGCTCGGTAAAGCTGCCCGTGCGCTTGGCCTCGCCGCCCCGTAGAACAGGACCGTCCAGCGTGCGCACCTCTTCGACACCGCGCAGGATACGCGCAAGGCGGATACCGTGATCCTGCGTGATCCGGCCCTGCCAGCCACGCTCGTATTCCAGCGCGATCAGATTCAGACGCTCGGCCACCTTGTCGGCCACGCCCTGCAGATCGCCCTCGATCGCGCCGGGGGCAAAGGCACCCGCAATCGCCGCCTGCTCCAGGATGTGGCGCGGGTAGTGCGTTGGAAAAGCCTCCAGAACGCGGCGCAGTTGGCGGGCATTATCGACGACGCGTGCCAGATCCTGACCCGCGATATCCTCGCCATTGCCCTGCCGCAGGGTCACACCGTCGACACCCTGATCGATCAGGTAGTTCTCCATCGCGGCCTCGTCCTTGAGATAGACCTCGGACTTGCCGCGCGTCACCTTGTAAAGAGGCGGCTGCGCGATATAAAGATGACCGTTTTCAATAAGTTCCGGCATCTGGCGATAGAAGAACGTCAACAAGAGCGTGCGAATATGCGCGCCATCCACGTCGGCGTCGGTCATGATGACGATCTTGTGGTAGCGCAGCTTGTCGATGTTGAATTCGTCGCGACCGATTCCGGTGCCCAGCGCCATGACAAGGTTGCCAATCTCCTGACTGCCCAGCATCCGGTCGAACCGCGCGCGCTCGACGTTGAGGATCTTGCCCTTGAGCGGCAGGATCGCCTGAGTGCTCCGATCGCGCCCTGTCTGGGCGCTGCCACCAGCCGAATCCCCCTCGACAAGGAAAACCTCGGTCTTGGTCGGGTCCTTTTCCGAGCAATCCTTGAGCTTGCCGGCAAGGTAATTCACATCCATCGCCGATTTGCGCCGCGTCAGCTCGCGCGCCTTGCGCGCCGCCTCGCGGGCCAGTGCGGCCTCGACGATCTTGGAGGTGATGATCTTGGCCTCGTTCGGATTTTCCTCGAACCACTCGGCCAGCTTTTCGGACACGAGGTTTTCGACCGCCGGGCGCACTTCGGACGAGACCAGCTTGTCCTTGGTCTGGCTGGAAAATTTCGGATCCGGCACCTTGACGCTAAGCACGCAGGTCAGCCCCTCGCGCGCATCGTCGCCAGTGAAGTTGACCTTCTCCTTCTTGGCGATACCGCTCGATTGCGCGTAATTGTTGATGGTCCGCGTCAGCGCACCGCGAAAGCCCGCCATATGCGTGCCGCCATCGCGCTGAGGGATATTGTTGGTAAAGGGCAGCACCGTCTCGTGATAGCTGTCATTCCACCACATCGCGACTTCGACGCCGATATCGTCCTTCTCGCCGGTGATGAAGATCGGATCGGGCAGCATCGCCGTTTTGTGCCGGTCGAGATATTTGACGAATTCGCGCACGCCGCCCTCGTAAAAGAGCTCGCTCTCGCGCGGCTCCTCGGGGCGCTCGTCGCGCAGGAGGATGCGCACCCCGGAATTGAGGAACGCCAGCTCGCGCAAGCGCTTCTCCAGCGTGTCGAAACTATAGGCGAGGTTGGAGAATGTCGTGGTCGAGGCAAGGAACCGCACCTCGGTGCCCTTACGGCCATTCGCGGGGCCGACGACCTCCAGATGTTTGACCGTATCGCCCCGTTCGAAGCGTGCGATATGCTCCTTGCCGTTGCGCCACACACGCAACTCCAGCCAATCGCTGAGCGCGTTGACCACGGACACGCCGACGCCGTGCAGGCCGCCCGATACCTTGTAGGAGTTCTGATCGAATTTTCCGCCAGCGTGCAGCTGGGTCATGATGACCTCGGCCGCGCTCACGCCCTCTTCCTCGTGGATCGCCACGGGGATACCGCGCCCGTTATCGCTGACTGATACCGAGCTGTCGCCATGGATCGTCACCGTCACGCGGTCCGCATGGCCTGCCAGCGCCTCGTCGATGCCGTTATCGACGACCTCGTAGACCATGTGGTGCAGGCCCGAGCCATCATCGGTATCCCCGATATACATGCCCGGACGCTTGCGAACCGCGTCCAAACCCTTGAGAACCTTGATAGAATCGGCGCCATATTCTTCTGGCGCAGCCACAGCCTCGGACATCCGGAATTTCCCTAGTAATTTTGTTGTTTTATAGGGGTTTCAGCGGGGGTTGTCACGCAGCTATACGCTGATTTCCGCCCGGCGTCGCTGCGATGTTCACAGTGCCGCGACCTGCGAAATTCCATCCGTTTCCGTGACCTCGATATGCTGCGCCCGGTTCCCGAGTTCGGTGAACAGCTCCGGCCCTGTCCCGGTCATCCAGGCCTGTGCGCCCAGCGCGCAGATTTCGTCATAAAGCGCGGCACGCCGCCCTGCATCCAGATGCGCGGCCACCTCGTCCAGCAGCAGGATCGGCGGCGCGCCGAACGATTTGGCCAGCGCCCGCGCATTCGCCAGAATCAGCGATACCAGCAGCGCCTTCTGCTCGCCAGTGCTGCAATCGCGGGCTGGCACGCCCTTGGCCGCATAAACGCCGTGGAGGTCCGCCCTATGCGGCCCCACCAACGTGCGCCCGGCCATCAGATCGCGAAACCGGCTTTCGGCCAATGCGGCGCGGTAATCCTCGGCGCTGCCGGGCATCTCGCCATCCGTCGCTGTCAGCTCGAGCTCGGCCACCGGAAAGGCCGTCTCGGCCTCGGCCTGCGCGGCGTGCAGCTCCTCCAGCGCCGCGCGCCGGCCCGCGTCGATCTCGGCGCCCCGCGTCGCCATCTGCGCTTCCAGCGCCAAATACCAATGCGCGTCACGCACCTGATCCTTCAGCAGGCGGTTGCGCTCGCGCATCGCCTTATCAAAGTCGAGGACGGCCTCGGCATGCGACGGCAGGAAACTCATCGTCACGCGGTCCAAAAAGCGCCGACGCCCTTCGGCCCCTTCGATCCAGAGCCGGTCCATCGACGGCACCAGCCACAGCACCCGCGCCAGCCGGCCCAAGGCCAGTTGCGGCGCCGCCTTGTCGTCGATCCGCAATTGGCGCGCGCTGCCCTCCTCGGCCCAGATATCGACCTCGTGAACCCGGTCCAGCGAATGCAGCAAGCCCGACACCTTCCAACCCAGCGCCTCGGGACGCCGCATCATGTCCTGCGCCGCTGCCCGCCGCATGCCCCGCCCCGGCGAAAAGAGCGACACCGCCTCGATCAGATTGGTCTTGCCGGCCCCGTTCGGTCCATGGATCGCGACTGGCCGTGCATCGAGCGACAGCTTTGCTGATTTATGCGAGCGGAAATGCGAAAGGCGAAGGGATGACAGATAAAGCTCCGTCATCCCTTTACTTTCATTTTGCTAGAAATACTCAAATTTGCGCGTCGTCACACGCGCATCGGCATGACGACATAGACCGCGCTCTGATCATTCCCCTCGCGCATCAGCGTGGGATCGCCCGCAGAATTAAAGAGAAACACGGCATTCTCGCGATCCACCTGGCTGGCGATCTCCAGCAGATATTTCGCATTGAATCCGATCTCGAGCCGCTCGTCGCCATAGGCCACGGCCAGCTCTTCCTCGGCGGCGCCGCTATCGGGCGCGTTGACGCTTAGGATCAGACGGTCCTCGTCCAGCGCCAGTTTCACGGCGCGGCTGCGCTCGCTGCTGACGGTCGCGACACGGTCGACGGCCTTGGCGAATTCGGCGGCGTCCACTTCCATCTTGCGCGTGTTGCCCTGCGGAATGACACGGGTGTAGTCGGGGAAGGTGCCGTCGATGACCTTGGAGGTCAGCGTGATGCTGGGCGTGGCAAAGCGGATCTTGGTCTCGCTGACCGACACGGCGATCATCATGTCGTCATCGTCCAAGAGCTTGCGCAGCTCGCCCACGGTCTTGCGGGGCACGATCACACCCGGCATTTCTTCGGCGCCCTGGGGCAACTCGGCGTCTATGCGCGCCAGACGGTGGCCATCGGTCGCCACGCAGCGCAGGACCTTGCCGTCCTCGCCGGTCGCCACATGCATGTAGACGCCGTTCAGGTAATACCGCGTCTCCTCGGTCGAAATGGCGAATTTCGACTTGTCGAACAGGCGACGCAGCACCGGCGCCTTCGCCGAGAAGTTGCTGGCGTATTCCGAGGAAGCCATGACCGGGAAATCTTCCTTGGGCAGCGTCGCAAGGTTGAAATTGGATCGACCCGCCTCGACCGTCAGGCGACCCGAAGTACCGTCATCGGCCAGCGTGACCAGCGCGCCGTCGGGCAGCTTGCGCACGATTTCATGCAGCGTCACCGCCGAAACAGTTGTCGCGCCGGGCCGCTCGACCTGCGCGTGCGCCTTGTCGCTGACCTCGATATCGAGGTCAGTGGCACGAAAATTCACCGTATCGCCCTCGGCCTCGATCAGCACGTTCGCGAGGATCGGGATCGTATTGCGACGCTCGACGACTGACTGCGCCTGACTGACCGCCTTGAGCAAGGTTCCGCGTTCAATGCTGAGCTTCATGCCCATTCTCCCTTAAACGTGCCGGCGCCGTGCCGGGACTGGCACGGTACCGAAACCGCCTTGCGGCGCAAGTTGTTTATTGGGTTTCTGATCGGGAATTCCCAAGCGGTCAAGCCCTGCCCGCGCCTCACGCCTCCAGCGCGCGGCGCAGCAGGTCGATATCCTCGGCGATCTGGGCGTCTGCATTTCGCAGCTCGTCGATGCGGCGTACGCCATGCATGACCGTCGTATGGTCGCGCCCGCCAAAGCGGCGCCCGATTTCCGGCAGGCTGCGCGAGGTCATGTGCTTGGCCAGATACATCGCCACTTGGCGCGGGCGGGCAAAGACGCGCACGCGCTTGGGCCCGATCAGATCGCTGAGGCGGATGTTGTAATGGTCCGACACCTGGCGCTGGATTTCTTCGATAGTGACTTGGCGCTCGCTGCTACGCAGGACGTCCGCGAGGCAATCCTGCGTCAGCTCCATCGTGATCTCGTGCCCGACCAGCGAGGCGAAGGCAAAAAGTCGGGTCAGCGCCCCCTCCAGAACGCGGACATTCTTGGTGATGCGCATCGCAAGGAATTCCAGCACGCCATCGGCCAGAACGAGGCCGGGATACTGCGTGCGGTAATACTCGACCTTGGACTGCAGAATGCCCAGGCGCAGCTCGTAATTGGTGGGATGCAGATCGACGACGAGGCCGCATTGCAGGCGCGACTTGATCCGCTCTTCGAGGTTCTCGATCTCGCCGGGTGCGCGATCGGCCGAGATGATGATCTGCTTGCCGCCATCGACCAGCGCGTTGAAGGTGTGAAAGAATTCCTCCTGCGTGCTGTCCTTGCCGGCGATGAACTGCACGTCATCGACCATCAGCACGTCGACCGAGCGGAACATGCTCTTGAAATCCATCATCTTGCGCTCACGCAGGGCCGAGACGAAGCGGTACATGAACTGCTCTGCCGAAAGGTAGACGACATTCAGTTCGGGCTGGCGCTGCGACAGCTCCCAGGCGATGGCGTGCATCAGGTGCGTCTTGCCGAGGCCAACGCCGCCATAAAGGAAGAGAGGGTTGAACGTGACCGGCCCGCCGCTGGCGACGCGCTTGGCGGCTGCATGGGCCAGTTCGTTCGGCTTCCCGACGACGAAGGTGTCAAAGGTAAAACGCTTATCCAGTGGGGCTGCGGCCACGCTACTACCTTGCTGGGACGCGGTGTCGCGAGAGTCTTTTGCGGGCTGCGCAGAGGCGCGCGGCGCAGCAGCGGGGCGGCTGGCCTGATTGGCGGGCACACGGAAATGCACGCGGCGGATCTCGGGCGAGATGCTCTTGGCGTGGTACAGGATCTGATCGCCATATTTCTGAGACACATAGTTGCCGACAAAGCTGGTCGGAACGGCAAAGGTCGCCACGCCCTCATCGACATGGGACAGTTCCAGCGGTTCGATCCAACTCTTGTAGTTGCTCTTGCCGATCGTCTTCAAAAGGTCCTGCTTGAGTTGACCCCATTGATCTTTTGTCATGCGTTCCTGCTTCCGCGGCTTTTATCGTTTCAGTTCCCGCGCAAAGGTCGCCCCGGACCCCTGCACGAACGAGCGCGATACGCCACTTGAAAACAAACCACGGCCATCCCGCCGGACGAGGGTCCGGCAGATGCATCCGTCCAGTAACAGACGAACGATGACACGACGTGCCAGACGCGACGAGGTGGATTTGATCCGCCAAACCGCGACTGACGCCGGTATGCTTTATTTGGACATGCCGGGTTGCCCCGAAAATATTTTCCCGTGGCTACAGCCCCCCAAAGGCCCGCCACCGGAATCAGCCTGTCCCCCCAAGCGTGAATCGCAGGCTCAAGTTAGCAAGGTGCTGCGCGCTGCGGCAACCTATCTTATGCCTTGACTCTGATTTTGCGTGAAAAGAATCTGCGCGCCTCAAAAAATGCCACAGAAACGCAAAAAGCGCCCCATCCGGGGCGCTTTTTATGAATTAAAAACAGGTTGTTAACTTAGCTAATGGCGTTAACGCGGCTGGACAGGCGCGACATCTTGCGCGACGCCGTATTCTTGTGGAACACGCCTTTGGTGACGCCGCGCATCAACTCGGGCTGGGCCGCGCGCAGGGCTGCCTCGGCGGCAGATTTGTCACCCGATGCAATCGCTTCTTCGACCTTGCGCAGGTAAGTGCGGATGCGCGAGCGACGGGCCTTGTTGACGGCCAAGCGTGTTTCATTCTGACGTGCGCGTTTTTTTGACTGAGGCGTATTTGCCATGAGAATCTTGTCCTTGATCTGGTTCGGTATCGAATTTTAATGCGGACGGTACCAAACCCAAGTCTCCGACCGGGCCGAAGGTGATTCTTGCCTGAGCGGGCATCGCGCGCATGTATAGCGGGGTCTAATAAGGCGAAGGCCGCCCGAATGCAACCATCGTTATTTCCGTCCCTGCCACGGCATCTTCGTAATCACGCCCGATTTGCGCGCTATTCGTTAAATTGCTTAACAAATTGGATGCCTTGATGCCGGTCAACACGATCTACACCCTCGCTGCCTCGCAAATCTCGGTCTCGGGGGGCGGACAGTTGTCGGGCATCACCCAAGGCGATGGGACGCACTTGGCCGGGCGGACCATTACGCTGAATTCAAACGCTTGGGACTCAATCGACGTTTTTGACAGCACGGGCGATACCAGCTTTGACGATAGCGACACCTCCCAGAGCCTGAGCGGAGCGCAGACACTCAATGGCACGTCCTTTGCCAATGGCGCGCGCGTCGAGGCCGAGTACGAGCTGACGCTGCGGGACCCCGACGGCAATGAATACACGGTGCTCGGCTTCAACATCAATGAGCCGGGCGTGACCTCTTACGCCACGGTCGAGGGGCTGGCCTTCGTCGGCGGTGTCGGCGGCTTCCCCCCGATCGGCATTCCACTTACTGTGATCGGCACGGGCGAAGGGCCCAGCTATGCCTATTCGGCGCTGGCGACACCGCCCTGTTTCACCGGCAGCACGCTGATCGATACGCCACATGGCCCCACCCCGATCGAGGATCTCGCCGCAGGCGATCTGGTGATCACCGCCGATCACGGCCCGCAGCCGATCACATGGGTACGGCGCGTCTGGCTGCCCGCCGCCGTGCTGGCCCGCCGCCCCGAGTTTCGTCCGATCCGAATCGCCAAAGACGCCTTCGGGCGCGGCACACCCTACCGGGACACCGCGCTGTCGCCACAGCACCGTGTGATGGTTGGCGACTGGCGCGCGGCTCTCTTCTTCGGTGAGGATGAGGTGCTGGTCGCTGCCAAGAAACTTGTCAACGATGTCACGGTCACGGTCGATCACAACGCCGGGGAAGTCAGCTACTACCATCTGGCATTCGAGCGTCACGAGATAATCTGCGGCGACGGTCTGATGAGTGAAAGCTATCTGGCCGCCAGCCATGATGCGCTGGAAACGCGCCGAGAACTTCTGGCGCTCTTCGATACTCCGCGCGGCGACACGCCCACCGCGCGGGTCTGTGTGACTGGCCCCAGCGCCGAATTGCTGAGGCCGACCCCGCCTATTTGTCGCGGAACTGCGCGGACCGCTTTTCCTTGAAGGCGGCCATGCCTTCGGCCTGATCCTCGGTTGCGAAGAGAGAATGGAACACGCGCCGCTCGAACAAAAGGCCTTCCTGCAGCGTCGTCTCGTAGCTGCGGTTCACGGCCTCCTTGACGGCCATCACGGACATCATGGATTTCTCGGCGATCTTGCCGGCGGCGGAACGCGCCTCTTCCTTCAGCTTTTTCACCGGCACGACGCGGCTGACCAGCCCCGCGCGCTCGGCCTCTTCGGCATCCATGAAACGGCCCGTCAGGTTCATGTCCATCGCCTTGGATTTGCCGATGAAGCGGGTCAGACGCTGTGAGCCGCCAAGCCCTGCCATGATCCCCAGGTTGATCTCGGGCTGGCCGAACTTGGCGGTATCGCTGGCGATGATGAAATCACACATCATGGCCAACTCGCAGCCACCGCCCAGCGCATAGCCTGAAACGGCGGCAATGATCGGCTTGCGGATGCGGGTGATCGCATCATGCTGCGCGCCAAAAAAATCCTCCGAGAACATTTCGACAAAGCTCTTGTCCGCCATCATCTTGACGTCCGCCCCGGCGGCGAATGCCTTGTCCGAGCCGGTCAGGATGATGCAGCGTACCTTGTCATTTGCCTGCGCCTCCCGAAGCGCATCCACCAGCTCATCCAGCAGCTGATCGTTCAGCGCGTTAAGGGCATCGGGGCGGTTCAGGGTAATTTCGGCGACGTGGTCTTCTACTTCGACGATGATCGTCTCATAGGCCATGAAATCTGCTTTCGCTTGTTTCTGTCAGACGGGCAGTCTTACCACCCCGGCGGGCTGGATCAACCGAATCTTGAAGGGTGCGTCACCGCTGGCACTTGGCGCAGTAAAAGCTGGAGCGCCCGGATTGCACAACGCGCGCAATGGTTCCGCCGCAGTCCGGACGGCGGCAGGGCTGACCCTCGCGATCATAGACGTCGAACCGATGCTGGAAGTATCCCAGCTCGCCATCCGCCCGGCGAAAATCGCGCAAGGACGATCCGCCCGCATGAATCGCATCGCGCAGGACGTCCCGGATGATCGGCACCAGTGACGCCGCGCGCTTTGCCCCGATGTTGCCCGCCCGCCGGCGTGGCGAGATGCCCGCCCGGAAAAGCGCCTCGCACACATAGATATTGCCCAGCCCCGCGATCAGGCGCTGATCCAGCAGCGCCGATTTGATCGGTGTGTTCTTTCCGCGCAGCGCCTGCACCAGATAGGCCTCGTCAAATGCGTTCCCCAAGGGCTCGGGGCCCAGCTTGGCCAAAAGGGGGTGGGCGTCGGCATCCGCCGTGGCAAAAAGATCCATCGCGCCAAAACGTCGCGGGTCGTTGAAGGTGACGCGCGCGCCGCTTTGCATGTGAAAAACTACGTGATCGTGCTTTTCGGCCGCGGGATGCTCGTGCACGAACTGGCCAAGCGGATCGCCCGAGATCAGCATCCGGCCCGACATGCCGAGATGGATCAGCAGCGTCTCGCCCCCCGCCAGATCGACAAGAATGTATTTCGAGCGGCGCCGCAGCGCCAGCACATGCTGCCCCCTGAGACGCTCGGCCATGTTCTCGGGAAAGGGCCAACGCAGGTCCGGCCGGTTCACATCCGCGCGGGCGATGACCCCGCCCTCCATCACCGGCACCAGGCCACGGCGCACCGTCTCGACTTCGGGCAATTCGGGCATGCTTCTTCCTCGGATGGCGGATCCACTCGGCGTTTGCGGGCGCATATACAAGGTCCGAGGCCCGCTTGGAATGCCCGATTGTCGACGCTTTACTGCCTTAGTGACACCGTCTGCATGGCCACAACCTGTGGCTTGCGATGACTTTTAAGGGCTCCAGACGATGGCGATATTTCGGTTGTTTCTCCTATCGCTCGGCGTGGTCCTGACCGGGGTTGCATTGGTCGGCGCTGCCGTGATTTTCAAAGGCCAACAGGCCGCACAGGCTTCTTCCGCAGCGATGCCGGTTGCGACTGCAGCGCCGGAACCGGGCGAGTTTCGCGAGACCAGACGCACCGATTTCCGCATCCAACAACTCAGCACCTATGAGTTCGCCCCTTCGGAGGCGACGCGCCAGCTTGCCAGCAAACGCGCAGCCTGGCGCGGCCCGAACCGGCGTGTATGGTACGAGGTCGCTCCGAAAAGGACAGGCCCCTCTACGCCGCTGGTGATCCTGCTGCATGGCGCCGGACGCGACGGTCTGTCGCTGATCGAGATGTGGAAGGATGTCGCGGCGCTCGAGGGCCTCGCGCTGCTGGCCTTGGACAGCATCGGCTCCAGCTGGCGGCTTGAGGATGCCGATCCCGCCTTTCTAGTCAGCCTTGTGGACAAGATGGTGACGGATCACGGCATCGACCCGGCCCGCATCTATCTATTTGGTCATTCCTCTGGAGCGTTCTACGCGCAATATCTCCTGAACCGCGTGGACGGTCCATGGAGCGCTGCGGTGCTGCATGCCGGATATGCATCCCGGAACGCCTTGCAGAGGCCCGAAACGCCCAAGCCCTACCGGCTCTATCTGGGCGCGGAGGACCACATCTTTTCGGTCGAGACGGCGCGCGCGCTGGGCCGCGACCTAGCCGAGGTTGGCCATGACAACGAGCTGATCGTCATTCCCCGGCACACGCACTGGCTCTATCAGGTGGGTCCGCAGATCGCCGCAGATGCCTGGAGTTGGCTGGATTCGCTGTCGCAATGATGCCGGGTGCCAGATAAGCGAAGAACGCCGCATTGTGTCTGCGGCGCTGCGCCCTATAACAAGAGGCGACCCCGGCGCAAGGCAAGAGCAATGAGCGAAAACACCACCCATTTCGGATTTCAGGACATTCCCGAGGATGAGAAGGCGGGCCGCGTGCGCGGCGTCTTTGGCTCGGTTGCCAGCAAGTATGACGTGATGAACGACGTCATGAGCATGGGCATCCACCGCGTCTGGAAGGATGCGATGATGGACTGGCTGGCGCCCCGGCCCGGCCAGCGTCTGCTGGACGTGGCAGGCGGCACCGGCGACATCGCGTTTCGGTTTCTGAAACGCGCGGGCAGCGGCCATGCCACCGTGCTGGACCTGACCGAGCCGATGCTGATCGAGGGGCGCAAGCGGGCCGAGGCCGAAGCGATGGCCGGTAGCCTCGATTGGGTGGTCGGCGACGCGATGGCCCTGCCCTTCGAGGACAACGCCTTCGACGTCTACACGATCAGCTTTGGCATCCGGAACGTCACCCGCCCGCAAGAGGCCCTAAACGAGGCCTATCGCGTGCTGCGCCCCGGCGGGCGCCTGATGGTGCTGGAATTCAGCCAGATCCCGAATGACATGATGCAGAAGGCCTACGATCTCTACAGCTTCAACATCATACCGCGCATGGGGCAGGCGATTGCCGGCGATCGCGACAGCTATCAATATCTGGTCGAATCCATTCGCAAATTTCCCGATCAGGAGACATTTCTGCGCATGGTCCGTCAGGCCGGGTTCGCGAACGCAAAGTATCGCAATCTCAGCATGGGCATTGCCTGCCTTCATTCCGGCTGGAAAATCTAGCCTATGCGCGGTCCGCACAATATCATCCGCCTGATCCGCACAGGCGCCACTCTCGAACGCACGGGCGCAATGGGCGTCATAATGGATGCGATGGATGCGCCGCCGCTGGTGCGCGGCACGCTGCGCTGTCTTGCCTGGCCGTTCAAATGGCTGGGTGCCAAGGGCGATCCGGCGATGCCGCCCGCACCGCGCGCGCTGACTGCACTTGGGCCTGCCTATATCAAATTCGGCCAGATCCTGTCGACGCGGCCCGATCTGGTGGGTACCGATCTGGCCCAGCAGATGCGGATCCTGCAGGATAAATTGCCGCCTTTCCCTGTCGAGACAGCCAAGGCGGCAATCGAATCCGAGCTGGGTGCGCCGGTCGAAGACTTGTTCGACGATTTCAGCCCGCCCGTTGCCGCCGCCTCGATCGCGCAGGTGCACAAGGCCCGCCTGCGCGCGACCGGCGAGGCCGTCGCCATCAAGGTGTTGCGCCCCGGCATCGAGCGCGCGTTTCGCGTGGATATCGACGCGTTCTACTTCGCCGCAAATATGATCGAGTTGCTCTCGGCCTCTTCGCGCCGGTTGCGGCCCACCGATGTCATAGCCCATTTCGAAGGCGTCGTGATGGGCGAGTTGGACCTGCGGCTCGAAGCCTCATCCGCGTCTGAATTTGCCGCCAATACCGAGGGCGACAAGGGGTTCGAGCTTCCCGGTATCAAGTGGGATCTGTCCAGCCGTCGCGTGATGACGATGGAATGGGCCGATGGCGTGCCGCTGGGCGATAATGACGCCATCGACGCCGCCGGGCATGACCGCCGGGTGCTGGGTGACCGGGTGCTGCAGCTTTTTCTAAGCCATGCGCTGCGCGACGGATATTTTCACGCCGACATGCATCAGGGCAACCTGAAGGTCGCGGCAAACGGCAACATCATTATCTATGATTTCGGCATCATGGGGCATATCGACGAATATACCCGCCGCGTCTATGCCGAGATCCTCTACGGCTTCATCAAGCGCGATTATCGCCGTGTCGCCGAGGTGCATTTCGAGGCGGGCTATGTCCCGCCCGACCGCGATGTCGATGAGTTCGCCCGCGCCCTGCGCGCAGTGGGCGAGCCGATCTTCGGCATGGATGCCAGCCGGATCAGCATGGGCAGCCTGCTGAGCTATCTGTTCGAGGTCACTGAACGCTTCGGCATGGAGACGCGGACCGAGTTGATCCTCTTGCAACGCACGATGGTGGTGGTCGAAGGCGTCGCGCGCTCGCTGAACCCGCAGATCAACATCTGGCAGGTCGCCAAGCCGGTGGTCGAAGATTACATCCGCAAAAGCCTGGGCCCTCGCGCCGCTGCGCAAAGCCTGGGCAAGACGTTGGCCGTGCTGGCGCGATTTGGCCCACGCCTGCCCCAACTGGTCGAGGTGGCGCTGGCGCGCAGCGCCTCCACCCCCCCGCCCGAGCCGCCTCGCAGGCGGCGCAGGGATCTGGCGCTCTGGGGCATCGGCGGAATTGTGCTTGGCGCGGCTATGACATCAATCCTAGTACAGCTTGGCTGATGTTGCAGTTGCGGAACTCGCGCCTGTTTGCGGGAGAACCGCAGGGAAAACTCCTGTTGTTCGCTTTCCGGGTTGCGTATGGTTTTCAAAAACAAAACGCCGCACGAGGGACATCCGTGACCAGTAAACAGCCCATCGCAGCCGCCTTGGCCACCTTGATGCTTGGCACAGTGCCCGGCGCCGTCGCGGTAGCCCAGACCGCGCCTGATGTGGATGCCAGCATCGCGCCGCCTCGGCCCGCAGGAAACCTGGTAACCGACCGAAGAAACATCTACGGCACCCCCGGCGGCCTGATCGACATGCCGACCGCAGAAATGGCGCCCGACGCCGAACTGTCGACAACCGTCTCCGTCTACGGTTCGGGCAGCAACATGACCACGCGCACGACGCTCAGCTTTCAGGTTCTGCCGCGCCTCTCGGCCAGCTTTCGCTATTCCGGCATCGGCGGCCTTATGCCCGACCCCGGCCGGCCAACCTTCAGTACGCTCTATGACCGCAGCTTCGATTTGAAATACCGGCTGGTGAACGAAGGGCGCTATATGCCCGCCATCGCTATCGGTCTTCAGGATTTCATCGGCACCGGGGTCTATGGCGGTGAATACCTGGTCGCGACCAAATCCCTGGGCGATCGGGTGCGCCTCTCGGGCGGCATCGGCTGGGGCCGTTTCGGCAGTCACGGATCATTCGGCAGCACCGGTACCCGGCCAACCTCGCTGCTGGGCGAGGGAGGCATTCCGACCTATGACCGCTGGTTCCGCGGCGATGTGGCGGCCTTTGCGGGCCTTTCTTACGCAGCGACGGACAAGCTGAGCTTTGGCGTCGAATACTCGTCGGATGGCTATGACCGCGAAGTGCGCGACGGCGCGTTCAGCCGCGACTCGTCTTTCAATTTCACGGCCAGCTACCGGGCCAGCGACGCGCTCAGCTTCAGCGCCTATTCGCTCTACGGCTCGGAAGTGGGCGCGTCGGTCACGATATCCCTCAATCCGCGCACACCGGCCATCAAGGGCGGAGCCGAAGGCGCGCCCCTGCCGATTGCACCCCGCCCGGTGGGCAGTGCCTCGGATCTGGGATGGACCACCGATGTCGCGCGCCAGAGCAGCGCGCGTGCGACCCTCGCCTCGCTTCTTGAGCGCGATGGGATTGCACTCCATGCGATGGACCTCAATGCAACCAGCGCGCATGTGCAGATTCGCAATCAGCGCTATGGCCAGCGCCCGCAGGCCTTGGGCCGCACCGCCCGCGCGATGACCCGCTCGCTGCCCGGCTCGGTCGAGACGTTCATCGTTACCCAGATGGTCGAAGGTCAACCGGCAGGGTCGGTCACCTTCCGTCGGTCGGATCTGGAGCGGCTCGAAAACGCCCCTGCAACCGACATGCTGGCCGTGACGTCGATCAGCGACGGCCTGAGCTATGCCGACGGCGTCACCCTGGCCGAAGATGCCTATCCCCGGTTCGAGTATGGTATCGGCCCCTTCCTGCGCTTCAGCGTGTTCGATCCTGATAATCCTGTGCGCTTCAACGCAGGCATCCAGGCGCGGGCCCAGTACCATATCGCGCCGGGTTGGGTGGCCTCCGGCTCCGTCTCGCAAAAGGTGTTCGGCGATCTGGATAGCGTCTCGCTGCCCGGTGAGTCAGGCTTGCCCCGCGTTCGCTCGAACGTGTCGCTCTATTCCCAGACCGACACGCCCACGCTGGATCATCTGACGCTGGCCAAATACGGCCGCCCTGCCAAGAACATCTACAGCCGCTTTACCGTAGGCTATCTGGAACGGATGTATGCAGGCGCCTCTGCCGAGATCCTGTGGAAGCCAGTGGATAGCCGTCTCGCCCTCGGCGCAGAGGTCAACTATGTGCATCCGCGCGATTACGATCAGCGGTTCGGCCTGCGCACGCGCGACACGTCGTCGGGCACGATCCCCGAGTGGAACGGGCATGTATCGGCCTATTACGATATTGGCCACGGTTTCCATGGCCAGCTGGACGTAGGTCAGTATCTGGCCGGAGATTTCGGCGCAACCGTCTCGCTGGACCGCGTCTTCGCCAACGGCTGGAGTATCGGGGCGTATGCGACCAAGACCGATGTCAGCTCCTCCACCTTCGGAGAAGGCTCATTTGACAAGGGTATCCGGATCGAAATTCCGCTCGCCTGGGGCGTGGGTACGCCGACCATGCAGAAATCCAAGACCGTCCTGCAATCGCTGTCCCGCGATGGCGGTGCGCGCCTTGAGGTGGATGGTCGCCTTTACGACAAGGTCAAGGAAACCCATGCGCCGTCGCTGGCCAAAACATGGGGGAGGTTCTGGAGATGAGTGTGACCGTTACCGCATTGCGCCGCGCCGCTATTGGCCTTGCCTGCCTAGCCGGCGTTTCGGCCTGCTCGAACGCACCCGACCGGCAGGTTTCGGCGCTGTCGATCGGCAAGTCCATTTTCTCGGGCCGCAAACAACCGCAGATGCCCAGCGCCTCGCAAATCGCAAATGACGTCGCCAAGGCGTTGACCGCCACGGACGCGCCCCTGATCCTGCTGACCGTGCCCAACCGCAAGGCAGTAACCGTAATGCAGCAATTGGAGCAAAACAGAGGTTACAAGACTTTTGGCACGGCAGATCGCCGCAGCTTGACGATGCACGCCGGGATGATGACGGCGACGCGCGGGCTGGGTAACGACATCATGTCTTCGAGGCTGGGGGCGCTGCCTTCGCTGATTACGTCGCGCAACAGCGGCACGGCTGAACGCGAGATGCGGTATCTGGACGGCGAAGAGCTGACTCGCACTCAGATCACCACCTGCACGGTACGGATCGAAGGAATTGACCGCGTGGATCGTGGCTCAAACAGCATTGCAGTGACGAATGTCAGCGAAACCTGCCGCGGCGATGGGGCTCAGTTCACGAACACCTACAAGGTCGGATCGAGTGGCCAGATATTGCAATCGCGACAGTGGCACAGCCCGTTGAACCAGTACTTCCTGATACAGTCCTTGCGCTGATATCTTTTTGGCAGTCATCTCTGGATGCACTCAAGCGCGTCGGATTATGATCATCCAAAGTAAAAGGCGGCCGATGGGCCGCCTTTAAAATTATCATCACCAAAAAGGTGGGAAAATCAGGTGTCGTCGCTGGAGTCGATTGCCGCGATGGCAATGACACCGACCGCGATGCCCGCAGCAATAAGGCCCGGCGAAACTGCCATGGCACCCTGCGAGGAGACGAACGGATCAGCGTTCACATCCTGTGCAACAGCAGGAACTGCGGCGGAAACGGCGAGAGCAGCTGCTGCTGCAAAAGTCGAAATCTTCTTCATGATTATCTCCATTCTGTCTCATGTTCATGCACAAGTACATGTACTATGAGAGATCATCGCACAGCCTGTTCCGAAACGAAACATTTTTTCAGGTCAAATGGGGGATATTCGCTGATCGCGTGTGCAGATCGACTTAAACGCTCAAGTCACTGTTTTTACACGCCTGAAATCACGGGCAATTGTTGCCGTTTTGCAACCTGAAGCGAAACGCCCCAAGCCTGCGGGTCTTCGCCGAGCCATGAAGGGCCGCGGCGGCCATCACTCCGTTTCGGCCTTGCGCAATCCCAATACATCCCGCGCCGCGAGAACCTGCCCCCCCTCCATGACCAGCATCGTCTCGCCTCCGGAAAGCTGCGCCTCGATCACGCGCGACTGGCTTTGAACCGGATCGGATCCCAGAACGTCCTCGCCCTGAAACGAGTCGACGCTCACGTCATACATGCCTTTCGATAGCGCGCGTCCCGCCTCATCTTTTCCGGACCACAGATAGGCGCCGCCTTGCGGGGAAACATCCAGCTCCTGAACGATTCCACCAGAGGCATCCCGCACGACGAGCCGTGCCAAGTCTGCACCTCCTCGCGTACTCAGTGTCAGCGGAACGGGAGAACCATCAAAGGCGACGGGCATCACGGCCCGCGCATCCATCCCGACCCAGCCTTGCAATTGCCCCATGCCCAACACCCCCATTTGTGCGCCCAATCCTGTGAGAAGGTCGTTGGTCAGCACCTGCTGCTCGACCGTCGAAAAGGCTGCGAGTTGTGATGCAAATTCGGTTGAATCAACAGGATTCAGCGGATCCTGATTTTTCATCTGCGCCGTCAGCATTTTCAGAAAGGTCTCAAAATCGGAATTCAGCGTCGTCTTCCCAGCGCTACTTGCTGATCCCGCCGTGATGCCAGCATTCGAAATTGGGTTGTTTACTGTAGAGAGAACGTCCATTCCATGTCCTTCCTAAAAGCGCACGTCAATGCGATCGGCAGCCATGATCGCTACCTGCCCGGCGACTTGAGCCACGGTGATCGGCATTGCGGGCTGCTCGATTGTGATTGTTTCTGAAGGCTCCGATGGTGCACGGCCCTCGTTGGCGCGATCATCCTGCGCGAAAGAGAACTCTGTGCCCTCATGGCCTGCTCCGTCAAACTCTTGGCCGAGCAGATCCTCGTGGCGCCGCATGAGGTCGAGCGTCTCGGCGCGCTCTGCGGCCACGTTCACGATCATTCCCGTCTCGCCTTGCGATAGCGTAATGCGCACTCGGCCCAACTCAGATGGATTGAGGAGAACGTCGATCGCACGCTCCGCGCCACGCCCGATCACCTCAGCGATCTGAGCGGCAACCTGACGGGCGACCTGCGGCGCGGCATCTTGAGTCACGCCTCCGACCCGCAACTCGACATTCGAGAATGGCCTCAGCTCCCCTGACGTCCCGATGTCCTGGGAAATGGCCGACGGTAGTCTTTCGTGACCCGCCGTGTCGCGCAAGACGCAGAGCGACCCCACCATCGACGCCAGTCGCCTTTCGGCCGCACTTTGCGCTCCTGCAGGCAGCGATGCAGCTGGGATGGCCGAGAGGTTGGATTGTATCCTTGCGTTCATATCAACCACTTGCCCTGACAGGAACGAGGGCGATGCGGCCCCCCCGCCAGGGTCAGAAACGTCGTGCGCCCGGCCCATATCCGAATTTGATTGCGGTGTTTTTCCTGGCGGCGATGGATCAGCAACCGGACTCTCCTGCTCCGCCCGGCGGGTGAGTTCACCGTGCAAACCAAGCTGAGACCCTATCGTTTCGGCCCCGCGCGGCGTGGCACTGGTGTCGGACTGACCGCCAAGCGGCGCGCGCGCCGGTTCCGCCCAAACCCCATCGCAGCTTGCGACGGTTCGAAACGCTTCTTGCGTCCCGCCTTCGGCTCGGTCGCGCGCGGTTCCAAGGACCGCCTCAGAAATGACATGAGGCGACAGCGTGCGGGCTGCTACTGATGGCTCTTTACCGCTTTCTTTCCCCGGACGCGCTGTCTGGCCAATACTCAAACCCGCGGCATCACAATCGGCGGCCTCCTCTGAACTAGTCATTTTGTCGTAGGCATGCAGCCCGCCGTCGGAGGCGACCATTCGACCCACAGCGTCTGCCCCATTGTGGTCTCCGACCACGATTGCGGCACTTCCGTTTGGGCCAGCTGCAATCCCAGTTGGCAATTCAGCGCCGCTGGACACGGAAAAACGCAAATTGTTCTTTTGAGACGAGGTTAACCCCACATCAGTTGCACCTGATGAGCCGCTGAGTTCGTTATCTTCACCGACGTCTGAGCTTTCCCTATCCAATGGATCAACACATCGGCAAGACGGTTCATCCTGCGAGGCCGCTGAAATCGTCTCTCCATTCTCATCTTCAACGTCATCGTCTCTGGCCTTTGACCCGCCCGATAGCAATTGCCCCCGGCAGTCGAGCGGTGCGGATCCTGCATTCCGCGATCGGCCCTCGGCCTCACGCTCCTGAAGAATCGACGAGAAACTACGCGCTGCAGAATCGGGCTTGGACCGCATGTCTGCCCAAGCCCCATCGATGCCACGTCCGGCAGCAGTCGAAATTGAATTGGTCACTAAACCGAGCATCTACGCCTCCGGATTTTCTGTTGTCGAATGTCACAATGGCAGCATCTGGTTACCGCTTCTTTACCGGTTTGGGCTCAAATGCTTCGGAGTTCGATAAATTGGAGGTATTCTCGTGACGGATTTTTTACCCGTTTCCCAAACGCTCAAATCAGCACGCCATGGACCGGCGGCGGCTCCGGATCGCGCCCGCGATGCAGCGCAAAGACTGGAGGCAACTTTCCTCGCAGAAATGCTGAAATCTGCAGGCTTCGGGAAAAGCGATGGCTTCGCGGGCGGCATCGGTGAGGAACAATTCGCTTCGTTTCAAAGACAGGCTATGGCGGACGAAATGGTCAAATCCGGTGGCCTCGGGCTTGCCGACACGTTCTACCAATCCATGATGGAGGCACGGCGCGATGCATGATTCAACTCAGAAAATCATAGACGAAATGGACACGCTTCTGGAGGAAGAGCGCAAGGCGCTTCTGAAAGGTGACCTGGAGTCAATCCGTGTGCTCTTGGCCCGGAAGGAAGCGCTGATCGATGAATTGAACGCACTTGCACTGAACGCGCAAGACCTCAAGCATCTTCAGCGCAAGGTTTTGCGGAATCAGGCACTTCTGGATGGCGCGCTGCAGGGAATTCGCACAGTTGCCGGTCGGCTGACGGCCCTGCGGCGCATCCGCCGGACGCTCGAGACCTATGATGGGCGCGGCCAGAAATCGACGATCCTGGACGTCATCGAGCATCAGGTCGAGAGGCGCGCCTGATCCGAATTTGTCTAAAATGCCAACGACATAGAAGGGCGCCCTTAGCATTCCATTAGCACAAATCGCGCCATGATGTCCTTGCATCCGATCTGGATGGCGCAGCGTCGGCTCCTGGCCTGCTGCACTGGTCAGAATGACGTTTGAAACTGCCCCCAGCGGGCGGGATTTGTAAATGGCGCAAAGCGCCGCAAGCCAAAGGAAAATGCTATGTCCAGCATTCTGACGAACAACAGCGCAATGGTTGCATTGCAAACTCTGAAATCGGTCAACAGCAATCTGGCCAAAACCCAAGATATGATCTCGACCGGCCAGGAAATCGGCAAGGCCAAAGACAACTCCGCCATCTGGGCCATCTCCAAGGTCATGGAATCGGATGTCAGTGGCTTCAGCGCGGTCTCCAAATCGCTTTCGCTGGGCGAATCGACCGTCGAGGTTGCATCGGCGGGCGCCGAGCAAATCACCAACCTGCTCAACGAAATGAAGGAGAAAGTCGTCGCCGCCACCGGCGAAAACGTCGATCACGCAAAACTGACATCCGATGTCGACGAGTTGAAAGAGCAGATCGGGTCGATCATTCGGGGCTCTCAGTTCAATGGCACAAACCTTCTCGATGCGGCCGGCGGCGGTATCAACGTGCTGTCGTCGATCAACCGGGCTGCCGACAACAGTGTCAGCAATGCAAACATCGTCGTTGCCAGCGCGGACCTTGAGACCGGTCTTTTGGGCGGCGCGACCGCGGCCACTGCTGGCGCAACCATCGCAGCAGCCAATATCCTGGGCGATGTTGATGTGAGCTCTGCCGCTGCGGCCGCCACATCGCTGACCGCGCTCGAGACGCATATTCAAACTGCCGTTGACGGTGCCGCAGCGCTCGGTGCATCCGCCAAGCGGATCACGGACCAGAACGATTATGTCAGCAAGGTCACCGACGCGATGAAGTCGGGCATCGGCGCGCTTGTCGATGCAGATATGGAAGAGACGTCGGCCAAGTTGCAGGCTCTGCAAGTTCAGCAACAGCTGGCGACACAGTCTCTGACGATCGCCAACCAAGCGCCGCAAGCAATCCTCTCGCTGTTCCGCTGATGAAACCTTCAGGGGTGCTTTCATAGCACCCCTGAGCTTTCACTTCATCTAGTACTTCCAGAAGGATCAGAATGTGAATGCCATTCTCAGGGCGCAAAACGCCTACGGACTGTCCAATCAATCCGCCCGCACGCCGCGCAGCACCGAATACGACGTCGTCGCGCGGATCACGCAAAAACTGAAATCGGCGGCCGAGCAAACACCCATCAATATGCCGGCACTTGCAGCCGCCATCAGCGAAAACAGAGAGCTTTGGACGCTGTTCGCCATTCACGTGGCCGATGGAGACAATGCCCTGCCGAAAGATCTGCGCGCCAGCATCTTTTACCTTTCAGAATTCACCGACGTACAGAGTCGCAAGGTTCTGGCGCGCCAAGCGACCGCAGATGCGCTGATCGAAATCAACACAGCCGTCATGCGAGGACTGCGAGATGGCGGGACAGCCAAATGAGCGGCCTCGTTCTGAAGCTCGCCCCGAAAGAGCGAGTGCTAATCAACGGGGCCGTGATCGAGAACGGCGACAAGCGTTCGCGCCTGTCCATCGTCACGCCGCAGGCCAACATCCTTCGACTTCGCGATGCGATCCATCCCGGCGAAGCGACCACTCCGGTTCGGCGTGTTTGCTACTCGGCGCAACTCGTCCTATCGGGAGATGCCGATGCCGAAGACGCGCGCCTGCCCCTCCTGCGTCACATCGAGGAACTCAGCCAGGTTCTGATTGATCCTGACAGCCGCAGTCATTTGGCCATGGCGACGCAAGCCGTCATGGACGGGCAATTCTATCAATGCCTCAAGGCGCTGCGACATCTGCTTCCTCGAGAAGAACACCTGTTGGCGCGGGGGCCAAGATGAGCTTTCAGCCCATCGTGCCAGCTACCGGGCTGATTGGCTGGAACTACCTGTCCCGCACGCTGGAGTCGCAATCTGAAAACCACTCGAAAACTCCAGAAATCCGGCGTGATACCGAGTATTTCGAGCAGAACATCAAGAGTGTCAACTCGGCCGAGGACTTGGTTTCCGATCGACGGCTGTTGCGTGTGGCGCTTGGTGCATTCGGGCTGGATGCCGATATCGATAGTCGGGCCTTCATTCAAAAAGTACTCGAAGGAGGCACGGAGGAGACGACGTCTTTGGCAAATCGCCTGTCCGACGACAGGTATGAGGATTTCGCAAATGCTTTCGGCTTTGGCAACTCAGGCGGCGTGAGAACAAGCAGTACCACTTGGACCAAGGACATCGTTGCGAAATTTCAGCGCCAACAGTTTGAAGTGGCCGTCGGAGACCAGGATGAAAGCATGCGCTTGGCCATGGATGCCAAGCGCAATTTGCCCGACGTAGCGGATGTTTCGGGCTCGGACGAAACCCGCTGGTACAAGATCATGGGTAATACCGTTCTCAGGCAGGTGTTCGAGACGGCTCTCGGGTTGCCCGCCAGCTTCTCCCAAGCTGATCTCGACACGCAAGTCGCCGAGTTTTCCGATCGCGCGCGTCGCCAGCTTGGGCTGGACGATCTATCCAGCCTAGCCGATCCGGGTGTTCAGGAGTCAATTATTGAACGTTTTCTGCTGCGCGATCAGGTTCAGGCGATTTCCGTGCAGTCGTCAGGAGCCGTCGCGTTGACGCTATTGCAATCGGCACCCAGGTTGTATTGACGGAACCGCTCGCCGGCAATTTGTGAGAAAGAATGAGCTACACCCCATCTCCTAGACAGGATCTGGCCTAATTTAAGCTACTCGTTGCACCTGCTGACCGGGATTGTTGATATCATTTATCTGCCAATAGACCAGCGCCGGTGGCTTGCCGCCGAGAGCTGAGTGAGGGCGCTGGTGGTTGTAGAAGGTCATCCATTTCCTGATGGCCGCTTTCGTTTCTGATCCGGTCTCCCAGCCATGCAGGTAGACGCACTCGTATTTCAGGGTTCGCCAAAGCCTCGCGATGAAGATGTTGTCGAGGAACCAGTCCTTTCCGTCCATCGAGATGCGCAGGCCGCTCCGGCGCAAAAGGTCGGTCCAGGCGAAGGAGGTGAACTGGCTGCCCTGATCGGTATTCACTATCTCGGGCGGGCCGAACTTGTGGATGGCCTCGGCTCAGTGCCTCGACTTAGAAGTCGGCCTCCAGCGTGTTTGAGATGCGCCAAGCCAGCACCTTGCGCGTGTGCCAATCCATGGTCGTCACGAGGTAGAGGAATCTGCGCCGCATGGGCAGGTAGGTAATGTCCGAGCACCAGACCCGGTTCGGACGATCCATCCGTAGACCTCTCAGCAGGTAGGGATATGTCTTGTGCCCCTTCTCTGGCCTGCTGGTGTTGGGCTTCTGATAGAACGGCATGAGCCCCATAAGGCGCATCAGCCGCCGGATACGCTTCTCGTTCACGAGGTGGCCGGCGTTGCGCAGATGCCAGGTCATCCGCTGCCTGGCAGGGCATTGCGTAGCAATGTCCCGAGAGGGTGCCGGACACCGAAGAACGGCGTCTCCAGGAACTGCTCATCGATCCGCCGCATCAGACCGAGGTTCTGTTCGGTCTCTCCCCTCGGCTCGTAGTAAAAAGACGAACGCGAGATCGACAGCAGCTTACACTGCTGACCGATGGACAGCTGGGGGTGGTTGGGCTCGATCATGTCGTACTTCACTTTCCGCCTCAGGGCTTCAGCTTTCGTTCCAAAAAAAAGAGTTGCCCACCGCAGGGGCGGTGTCTCTCGGACCATTGGTGTTCACCCGCCCATTCACCCGATCTTGGCGTGGCGCTCCTTCACCTGCTCCTCGTCGATCTCGGGCTTTTTCCGCGCCCCGCACTCGAACACACCAGAAGCGCCTTCGAGTAGCGCCCGCTTCCACTGATGGATCATCGTAGGATGCATCCCGAACCGGCTCGCCAGCTCGGCCGCCGTTTCCTCACCCTTCAGGCCTTCCAGCGCGACCTTCGCCTTGAACTCCGGCACGTGCTGCTTGCGTTTCGATATCTCTGATCTCCTTCTCGTCGAAGGTCGACCAGACTGCAAATTGTAGCTTATGTGAGTGTCCGAATTTCGCGGGGTAGCTCAGAAGGTCCACGCAAGGAATAGTCTAGTCGCGCCAAAGCAGCGACGTGGGTGCAACTGCAACGTTATTGCAGCCTTACGCCGCTGCTGCGGCTCGGTCCGCCGGCTGTCCGGTCTGGTGTTGTCAGGATCGCCGGACTCTTTGTCTTTCGCGAGCTGCTCTGAGACGCCTCGGCGCGGCGCAAGATCAATCCGAGCTTGTCAAAGCTGTTCTTCGACCCACTCATCTCCTCCTCCGCCAAATAACGGTCAATCTCTGGCCAGGCACGGATCGCGGTGTCGAGCTCTGGATCGCTGCCCGCAGCGTAGAGCCCGGCGCGAATCATCGTCTCGGACCGGTCATAGGCCCCCATAAGACAGCGCGCGCGCCTGAGCAGATCGTTCTCATCATCGCTGGCCGCGCGCGGCAGGCTACGCGAGACAGAGCGAAGAACATCTATGGCCGGATATCGGCCCCGCTCGGCAATTGCGCGGTCCATCACCACATGCCCATCAAGAACGCCGCGCAGGATATCCGCCACGGGCTCATCCATATCCGACCCCGCGACCAGCACGCTGAAAATGCCGGTGATGCTGCCCTCCCCTTCGACACCGGGCCCGGCCCGTTCGCAGAGCGACATGATCATGTGCGAGGTCGAGGCCGGAAAGCCGCGCAGGCTCGGCATTTCGCCGCCAGCGGTCGCAACCTCGCGATGCGCCTCGGCAAAGCGGGTGATCGAGTCTGCCAGCAACAGGACTTCGAGACCCTGAGCCCGAAAATGCTCGGCCACCGTCATGGCCGTCCAGGCGCAGCGGCGCCGCACCAGGGCCGACCTGTCGGAGGTCGCTGCAATGACGACAGAACGGGCCATGCCTTCCGTACCCAGCACGGTTTCGACGAAATCGCGCAACTCGCGCCCCCGCTCACCGATCATGGCAAACACCACCACGTCTGCCTGCATGTGCCGCCCGAGATGCGCAAGCAAGCTAGACTTGCCCACGCCAGACCCGGCAAAAAGCCCGATGCGTTGCCCGCGCACGATGGGCAGGAACGTGTTAAAGACCGTCATCCCGGTTTCCAGCCGCGCGCCGAGCGGCCGCCGCTGCGCGGGGGCCGGCGGATCCGCGCGCAGTGGTCGCGCAACGGGGCCGCGCAGCAACGGCCGCCCATCCATGGGTTGGCCGAACGGATCAATGATGCGCCCGATCCATGCATCGGAAGGCGCAATCGTCCCTGCCCCGCGCAGCGACACCCGATCCCCCAGCGAGACGCCCATAGGCGCCTCGTCAGGCAACATCACGACCCGACTCTGCGCCAGTTCCAATACTTCGCCCCATAGCTCAGTGCCATCACGGCGCCCGATGCGCAGCCTGTCCCCAAGGCTCGCCTCACCGGATAGGCCCGCGATCTCGATCGTGGCGCCCGAAACCGCGCTGACACGTCCGACCGCGTGCACCGCATGCAGTCCGGCGATTTCGGCCCCAAGGCCACCAAGGTCGTTTGCTCGCATCGAACTCTCCAAAAATCTTCTGAAAACAATTTCTAAAGGAATCAGAGTTAATCCTTGGTTGAAGACGACGAGAAAGAGGCAGCCGATGTTCGAAAACCTTCAGATATTCAAAATGGCCCATGCCATGGCGCAGCATGCCGGCGCACGGCAATCTGTCCTGGCCCGGAACATCGCGAATGCGGACACGCCCGGTTACACCGCGCGCGACGTCGCGCCCTTTGCCGAAACCTATTCAGGCACCGCAAGTTTTGCCCAGCGCGCCACACGGCCCGGCCATATCAGCGACAATGCCGGGGGGTTCGCCATCGAGACGCGTGACAGCGAAGCAGGCCAATCCGATCCAAACGGCAACTCGGTCGCGCTTGAGCAGGAGATGCTCAAGGCAGTCGACGCCAAGCGCCAGCATGACCGCGCGCTCGCCATCTACAAATCGTCCCTCACCGTTCTGCGCGCCGCTACCGGGCGCCGTTAAAGGAGACATGTTATGAGCGATTTTTCCGATTCCCTGTCCGTATCGTCGTCAGGATTGCGGGCACAATCGGCGCGTCTGCGCCACCTGTCCGAGAATATCGCCAATAGCGACACGCCCGGCTACCGGCGCAAGACGGTTGCCTTCGAGACCGTGATGCATGGCGGCACGACTGGCGCTGTCGAAACCGGGCGTGTTCACCTTGATCAGAGCGAGCTGGAGGAGATTTACGATCCCTCCCATCCGATGGCGGATGAGAGCGGAAATTACGCCGGCTCGAACGTCGAGCTGATCATCGAAATCGCCGACGCTCGCGAGGCACAGCGCAGCTATGAGGCAAACCTCAAGATGTTCGATCAGGCGCGGCAGATGTCGTCCAGCCTGATGGATCTCTTGCGCCGCTAACCCCCGATTTTATTCACACTCACTCGGAAAGGACTTCCAGAATGGAACTCACAGCACTCAGCGCAGCCGGTCGATACGCCGCCGCCCGCCCTGCCACGGAACCCACGGCAGGCAGCGGCGGCCCATCGCAACTGGCCACGAACCTCGCCCGCGATTTTGCCGCGACCCTGCAGGAAAGCGAGGCGATATCCACTGCCGCCATGACCGGCGATGCCGACCCGCACGCCCTTGTGCAGGCCCTCGCCCAGACCGAACTGGCGGTCGAAACTGCCGTGACCGTGCGCGACAAGGTGGTCGAGGCCTACCAGGAAATCCTGCGGATGCCGGTCTAGGCCCATGCATAACGAAGTGATTTTCTACGACACGCTCAGGCAGGGGCTTTGGGTGGCCGTCGTCATCTCGATCCCCATCTTGACCGTGGCGCTGGTAGCTGGCCTCGTTGTCGGCCTCTTTCAGGCGCTGACCTCGATCCAGGAGATGACGCTTACCTTCGTGCCCAAGCTGGCGGCGATCGTCGCTGTTTTCTGGGTCACGATGGGCTTCATGACCACGGCGCTGGTGTCGTTCTTTCAGGATCGGCTGATACCGCTGATCATAGGAGGGTAGGCTATGGAAAATGCAGGATATACAACGCTGACACGGCAGTCGGGCCTCTTGCGCGAAATGCAGGTTGTCGCCAACAATATCGCAAATGCCGCGACCACCGGCTATCGCCAGGAGGGCCTGGTCTTTGCGGAGCATGTCGCGCGTATCGAGAACGGCCCGTCGCTCTCAATGGCGACGGCGAATGTGCGCAACACCTCGATGCTGCAGGGTGCGATCACGCAAACCGCCGGTACGCTGGATTTCGCGATCGAGGGCGACGGCTTTTTCCTGATCGAAACGCCGGCGGGCGAGCGATTGACGCGCGCCGGCAGCTTCTCGGTCTCGGCCGAAGGCGACATGGTGACCAATGACGGCTACCGCGTGCTGGATGCGGGCGGAGCGCCGGTCTTCATCCCGCCCGATGCCACGGCGCTCAGCGTCTCGCCCGATGGAACGATCAGCGATGATGGCCGCCCGCTAGCCCAGATCGGCCTGGTCACCCCGCTCGACCGGGTCGGCCTGACCCGAGAGGATGGCGTCATGTTCCGCTCGGGCGCAGGCTATGAGCCCGCCGAGAATGGCCGCATCCTGCAAGGCTTTTTAGAGGGCGCGAATGTCGATCCGATCAGCCAGATGGCCCGTATGATCGAAATTCAGCGCGCCTACGAGATGGGGCAGAGCTTCCTCGAAAGCGAGGACAAGCGCATTCGATCCGCCGTCCAGACCTTTATCCAAACCAGATAGGAGACACCTTATGCGTGCCCTCAAAATCGCGGCCACAGGCATGGCGGCTCAGCAAATGCGGGTCGAGACGATCTCGAACAACCTCGCGAACATGTCGACCACCGGCTACAATGCGCGCCGCGCCGAGTTTGCCGATCTTCACTATCAACAGCTTAGCCGACCGGGCAGTGTGAATGCCGCGGATGGCACCATCCTGCCCACCGGCGTGCAATTGGGACTCGGGGTACGCCCCGCTGCCGTATCGGTGCACCTGTCGCAAGGCTCGCTCTCGGCGACGAATGGTGATCTGGATCTGGCCATCGAAGGCAACGGCTACCTTGAGATACAACTGCCGTCGGGCGAAGCGGGCTACACGCGGGACGGCGCGCTCAAGCGCTCGGCGGATGGTGTGATTGTCACCTCCGACGGCTTTCCAGTTGCCCCCGAGATCGTCATTCCCGACGATGCGCGCAGCATCTCGATCAACGCCGATGGCGAGGTATACGCCTATTTTCAGAACACGCCCGAGGCGCAACTCCTGGGCCAGTTCACTCTCGCCAATTTCACCAATCCCAAGGGTCTCGAGGCGCGCGGCAGCAACCTCTTTACGGAAACCGAGGCCTCAGGCCCGGCGCTCAGCACGACGCCGGGTCAGGACGGGCTTGGCACATTGCGGCAGGGCTATCTTGAGGACAGCTCCGTCGACCCCGTGCGCGAGATCACCGAGCTGATCGAGGCGCAGCGCGGGTATGAGCTGAATTCCAAGGTTATTTCCGCCGCCGACCAGATGCTTGGCGCAACGACGCAGGTGCGCTGATGATACGCCTCGCCTTTGCCGCCTGCCTGACGGCCGCACCCGCCGCCGCCGATACCGTTCTTGCGGCGCGCACCATCCGCGCCCAAAGCCTCATTTCGCCGCAGGATCTGGTGGTGAAGAATGTCGACGTAATCGGCGCCATCTCCGACCCGGCGCTGATCGCCGGCCAGGAAGCGCGCGTCGCACTTTATGCAGGCCGGCCAATCCGGCCTGGCGATGTCGGCCCGCCCGCCCTGGTTGAGCGCAACCAGATCATCTCGCTCATCTATGACCAATCTGGTCTCAGCATCACCGCGGAGGGCCGTTCATTGTCGCGGGCAGGGCCGGGGGAAATGGTGCGCGTCATGAACATGTCGTCGCGGGTCACCGTCTCGGGGCAGGTTCTGCCCGACGGCCGCGTTCTCGTATCCCATTAGGAGGCTCACACATGCGTCCCTATCTCACCAGTTTTTGCCTTATCCTGGGCGTCGCCGCTTGTGGCCGCGCGGGCCATATCGGCAAGCCGCCCGAATTCACCCCGCTTAACGACTCGGTCGAGCAGGCCGCGATGTTCAGCTCCGGCCTGCCGGAGACGACGACGTATCGACGCCGCGCCGATCAGGCCTCACTCTGGACTGCCGGCCAGCAGTCACTCCTGGGGGATCGGCGCGCGATGAAGCGCGGCGACATCCTGACCGTTGTCATCGAGATCGATGACGAGGCCGAAATTTCCAATTCGACATCGCGCTCGCGCTCTGGCTCGGAAAGCCTTGGGATTCCGCAGCTTTTCGGCCTGCCGCAACGCGCCGATGAAAAATTGCCCGATGGAGCCAGCATGGCGGATGCGGTGTCGATCAACTCGGCCAGCAAATCCGGGGGCGACGGCTCGGTCAGCCGACGGGAGGAACTGACGCTGCGCGTCGCCGCCACGATCATGCAGGTCCTGCCCAATGGCGTTCTGTCGATCCAGGGCAGCCAGGAGGTGCGCGTCAATTACGAGATGCGCGAGCTGCTGGTCACAGGCTACGTGCGGCCCGAAGACATCTCGCGGCAGAATGAGATCACCTACGACAAGATCGCATCGGCCCGCATCTCGTACGGCGGGCGTGGACAGATCACCGACATGCAACAGCCGCGCTACGGCCAGCAGATCCTCGATGCCGTTCTACCCTTCTGAAAGGTTCTCTAATGAAAAAACTCCTTCCTCTCGTTTTCATGTTGGTCGGGATCGGCGGCGGCGTCGGGGCGGGCCTGGCGCTGCGCCCCAATGCCCCACCGCCTCATGCCGAGGCCAGCGCAAGTGACTCGGAGCATGCGCCAGCAGAGCAAACCGAAGCGGCTGGCGATACCAGGCATGCCGCCGCCGATCGCAGGCACGGCGGAACGGGCGATGTGGACTATGTCAAACTGAACAACCAGTTCGTCGTGCCGGTCGTCGATCGTGATCGGGTCGAGGCGATGATGGTCATGTCTCTCAGCCTCGAGATGGCGCAGGGACAGGCAGACGCCGTGTATCAGCATGAACTGAAGCTGCGGGATTCGTTTCTGCAGGTGATGTTCGACCATGCGAATATGGGCGGCTTTGCAGGCGTTTTCACCGACACGGCCAAGCTCGATACCTTGCGCAACGGGCTGACCGACGTCGCCAACGGAATTCTGGGTGAAAGCGTGAAGAGCGTCCTGATTACGGATTTCGCCCGGCAGCAGATGTAGCCCGGAGCAAAACCAAAGACTGATCGCGCTCTGCGTCGCGGCCCTGTGCACGTTTGCACCGGGCCGTTTTCTCGTGCGCAATCAGTTTGCTGACCGCTTCCGCCTTGCCGAAGGCCTGGCGTAGCGCGTTCATCTTCTCTGCCTTGCGCACCAGCACCTGTGCCAGCTGGATGTTCAGCTCTTGCCGTGTGCGCTGCGTCCAGCCCTGCCACAAAAGGTCTGCTCCGATGGCCCTCGGCGCTGCCAGCTCCTTCTGGGGAAGCGCGCGCGCGGCGACACGCTTGACCTCCAACTCGGAAAGTTCCTTTCGAAGCTCCGCCTCCTGCCGGACGATGTCCTGAACCGTGGCCTGCGCCGCCTGATAGGCCGCATCCATAGCGCGTTTTAGCTGGTGCAAATCGCTCATGGCCGTCCTTTTGCACGGCGGCGCATGGTTTCGGCAAAACGGATGGCCGCGGCGACGGCCCGGTAGTGGTTCGGATCGATCTGCTCGCCAATGCGCGTCGTCGCATAGAGCGCCCGCGCGGTTGGGGGATCATGCCGGATGGGCACGCCATGTTCCGCCGCGATCTCGCGAATCGCCAGCGCCATATGATCGACGCCCTTCGCGACACAGTGCGGTGCGGCGCCCGGCTCGCGGCTCCATTTCAGCGCAACGGCGTAATGGGTCGGATTCACCAGTATCACATCTGCCTTGGGCACATCGGCCATCATCTGTTCGGATGCAATCTGGGCCCCGCGCGCGCGCCGCTCGCCTTTCATGTGCGGGTCACCCTCTTGCTGCTTGGCCTCGTCCCGAAGCTCCTGATGCGACATGCGGTTTTTGCGAAGATGATCGAAATGCTGCCACATAAAATCGATGCCCCCGATCACAAGCGCCACGATGCAGACGACCAGCATGAATTCGATCAGCACTTGGCCAAGCAGCGCGCCGATGCCGCCAGGCTCGGCATAGAGCGAGCCTTCCAGGTCAGGCAGTCGCCCCTTGAGGAAAACGCCGAGGACGATGGAATAGGTGATGAGCTTGACTGCGCTCTTGGCAAACTCGAACAGCCCGCTCGTTCCGTACTTGTTCTTGGCGTTCGAAATCGGATTGATACGCGACAGCTTGAACGCCAGCTTGCCGGGTGAAAACACGAGGGTGCGTGTGGCGAAGAGCATCAACAGCGCAAAGGCCGCTGGCAGGATAAACCATGCGGAGAGGCCAGCGAAGAGCGCGCCCATCATGCCGCCGATGGGTGCGGCGGCATGCCCTGAAAAAATTAGCTGCGACAGACCATCGGCCTGATCTATCATCACCATCAGCTGCGTGCTGACATGTCCAACCGAATAGGCGCCCGCGATCAGGCCCGTTATAAGGAAGCCCCAATAGGCACCCGCCGCAGTCAGGTCCGCCGAGCGCGCCAGCTCGCCCTTCTTGCGCGCCTCATCCAGTTTGTGCTGAGTCGGCTCGTGCGTCTTGTCGCTATCGTCCTCCTGCCCGGACATCAGCGCAGCCCGAATGGGTTGGCGATATACGCCTGAAACGCCGCAGCCCAGACCCCCAGCATGATCGGCGCCAGCAAGAAGAGAAGGACCAATCCGCCCGCCGTGATCACCGGCGCGCCGACAAAGATTACCATCATCTGCGGCATCGCGCGGTTAATGATTCCCAAGGTCAGGTTATAGAGCACCGAGATCAGCACGAATGGCGCCGCGAGACTGAACGCGAGCGAAAAAGCTTGTGAAATCTGTGATATACCCCATTGCGACATGGCAGATGCCGCAGGCAATTGCCCCACGGCGAAGATCTTGTAGGTCGCGATGACCATGGCCGCGACATTCACGTGAAGATGAAGAATCATCGCCAGCGCGATCCCACCCATGGTCAGCAGATGGCCGATAGCCGGAAGCGGGGTCGCACCGGCCGAACCGAGGATTTGCGACAGCGACGTGGCCTGTGCCGCCATTGACCCCGCCATTTGCAGCGCCAGAAGGAACATACGCAAGCCGATGCCGATCATAAGGCCAATTGCCGTCTCGGTGATGATGACCCACGTAAACGAGAACTGCGGACCCGTCATATACGGCATCTCAGACGCTGCGGCGGGAGCTACGATCACGGTAAACGCAAGCGTGGCGACCAACTTGATCCGGACCGGCACATACTGTTCGCCAAAGCCGGGAAAGAGGGCAATGATCGGGCCGACGCGGAGGAAGACGAGCGCATGGAGCCACAGGATGTCCTGGCTGATCTGCAGGAGCTGCGCCAGCCCGTTCATGCCGCGACGACGCCGACCAAGGAAGGTTGAGCATCCACACCAATCTCCTCGAATGACAGCACCGGATTTGCGATATTGCGCGCCGCAAGGACTGTGCGCAGGAACCTGCGCCGCGCCGTTGAGGTCACGATAGCAGGAAATACCCCCATATCGGCCGCACGCGCCACTTCGCTCGACACGGACGCGGTTAGCGAGTTGAACAGTTCCGGCGGCAGCGCCACGTCGAGCCGCCCGCGATCCGAATCCATCTGATAGGTTTGAAACGTATCCTCCCATTCGGGCGCCAACTGGATCAGTGGCAGCGTGCCGTCCTCCCGCTGGAGATTTGCCACCAACTGGAAGCCCAGCCTCTGGCGCACATGCTCGCAAATCGCATCGGGCCCTTGTACGATCTGGCGCGCTTCGGCGGTCGCTTCGATGATCAGAGGCAGGTTTCGCACCGACACCTGCTCGGCCAGGAGGAGCCGCAGAACCGCGTGCAAGAGGTCAGCGGGAACGCGATCCGGGATCATTTCGTCTAGAAGTTTGCGATTGGCCTCTGAGCGCGTGGGATCACTTAGATTGATCATCTCGTCGAGCAGCCTGCGCATCGCCTTCATCGTCAGGAGCCGGCTCAAATTACGCCTGATGATCTCAAGAAGATGTGTCGCCAATATCTCGGTCGGGGCGACAATGGTCGCACCGGAAAGCGCCGCGGCCTCTTGATCCTGCGCGGAGATCCATCGTGCGGGAGCACCGTAAACGGGTTCCGTCACTTTCTCCCCCGGGGGCAGATCCTTGACTGACCCTACGTCAAGCAAGAGCATCTGATCAATCCTCAGACGCGCTTGCCCCTGCTCGACACCCTGAATACGAATGACGTAGCTACCGCTCGGCAAGGAAGGATCATCGGTCAGCCGAATTTCCGGCAGGATCAATCCATATCGGGTGGCAACATGCGTGCGCATATTGGCGATCCTTGCATCCAGACCTGTTCCGGGGTCGAGAACAAGGTTAACGAGGTCCGGCGCAAACTCGACGTGTACATCGTCAAGTTCCAGAATATCGCCGAGGGACTTCTCACGCGGTTTTTCGGCCGTCACGGCCGCTGTATCGATGCCGGGATCGGCAGCTGCCTTTTTGTAATTGAAATAGGCAATCAGTCCCAATGCAACGCCGCCAATCATGAACGGTATGAAGGGAAGCCCAGGCACCAGCGCAAACATTATCATCAGGACCGCTACCGTTCCCATCGCTGCCGGATGGCGACCCAGTTGTGCCGTCAGGGCAAGATCCGTTGCTCCCGTGCTTCCCCCACGCGCAAGCAAGAGCGCGGAGGCAATTGAGATGATGACCGCCGGTATCTGAGTCACCAATCCATCGCCGACCGTTAGGATCGTATACGTCTCAAAGGCCGTTCCCAAGGGCATGTCGTGCACAACGATTCCCATGATCAGCCCCATTACGAGATTCAGCAACGTAATGAGAAGTCCCGCAACTGCATCACCTTTGACAAATTTTGAGGCACCATCCAGCGACCCAAAAAAGGTGGTCTCCTGTTGCTCGCGTTCGCGTCTTTCGCGCGCCTGGCGATGATCAATGGCGCCGGCAGACATATCGCTGTCGATTGCCAACTGCTTGCCCGGCATGCCGTCCAAGGCAAATCTGGCACCGACTTCAGCCATCCGTGCGGCACCTTTGGTTATGACCATGAAGTTGACGATTAGCAGCACACCGAAGACGACGAGGCCTAGGAAGACACTCCCGCTCATCACGAAGCTTGCAAAGCCCTCAATCACGTTGCCGGCCGCATCCGTGCCTGTATGGCCTTGCCCGATGATCAGCTTGGTCGACGATACGTTGAGGGAAAGTCGTAGCATCAACGACGCGAGGAGAATTGTTGGAAACGCCGAGAAATCAAGAGGTCGCTCGATGAAAAGAGTCACCGTGAAAATCAGGATCGCCAATCCGAAGGAAGCCGCAAGCCCAACATCAAGCACCCAGGAGGGCACAGGCAGAATCATCATCACGATGATAGCCATAAGCGCCAAGGCCAGAAGCACAGTTGGCTGAAAGACGTCGCGCACTGAAAAACGGCTCACTTAAGTGCCTCCATTTCTGCAAAAAGATGTCCGCCCGTACCGGCCGCAGCCAAAGGCACCAGCGAGCCAAAGCGCGTTTCGACTTTGGCAACTTTCAAAAAAGGATAGGGGTTCCGGCGACTGGGCTGCGGCTGATTGGTGGTCGAATCCGCCTCAGAGTCTTTCAGCCGAGGTCGAATTACAGCATTCATCGGGCCCGGATTCGGCAATGAAGCCAAAACTTCGTCAAAACGGGCGCGGTACCCGGTCGCGTGCGCTGGTGTCCTGGAATGATAGGCACCCGCCGCTTTTGACCAATCGCCCATCTCGTCCTGGAGGCGCTTCAGGAAACCGGCGGCATAAAGAGCGTTCTCTTCAGGATCGAACATATGATTGATCGAATTAAAATTCTGACCGTGCCACCTGTAATTCACCTGAAAGCAACCGACATCGAAACTGCGCGCTCCTTTTCCATGATTTGAAAATACGTAATTCAAGGCGTCGGTTCGCGTCGAAAACCATTTCCCTACGCCCTCCATATTGACCGTCCATGGCCACGGCTGGAGTTCGCCTGCAACAGTGCGCCCGGTCTCACTCCGCGTGATGGCGCGCAAGACGTCAAGAGGGACACCAGTTCGGCGGGATGCGCTCTGAGCCGCCCGATCACATATTTCTGATGTATTTACTGCAAAGGAGGGCGATGAATGGATCGAAATCAGAATGCTGATAACGCTGGAGCAGTATGGAATACCTAACACCACGGCATGCAGCCGAAGCGCCACTTTCTTCCCAGCGCAAGTAACTCTGGAGAGACGTTTGGATAAGGTCAAAATAAGATTCCCACTTCTACATTGTGCAGTCATGGATCAAATTAGTGGTGATACATTTAAAAAGTGTAAGCAAATTTACTCATCGTGAGGCAGCGGCATCGACAGGTAGTGAACCACTCAAGAGTTGCGAAATTTTATCGCGTGCATTGTTGCTTTGCTCCAGAAGTCGCACGGCGCCCTGCAGCTGCCCATCCTCTGCGCGTTGAACGGTCTGATCCTCTTCAAAAATCACATCCGCCATTATCGGGTCGGCAATATTTCTTGCATCCTTCCAAGCTTCCGCAAGCAGCGCCTCTCTCAGGCCATCTTTTGTATTACCGGCGGCGATGTAAGCTAGATGAGCCGCTCGATGATCACCAGCAAGACTGTGTGCCTGCGCCCGTAGAGTATCTGCTTCAGAGCCACCCACTTCCACAAGGCTACGCAACGCCGCATCAGGATTCGACGATGCGATATGAAGGCTGGCTTGTAATAGCCGGTGAGCAGCCAAGGTTTTATCTTTTGAGCGATCTAGATACAGTTGAGCTTCTTCACGAAATCCCAGACGGAACAGGCGTTGAGCCATCTCAAGTGATGCACTCAATGGTGCCCTTGGCATTTTTGTTGTTTCCTCTATCAGTGCGTATTTCAAGAACACCATGTCGCTGGCATCTTTGACTAGGTTGGCAGTCAAGACTCTCTCCATCCTGTCGCTGCCGTTCGCGACAGACCCTGAACGGCCTTTCAACAGATCGAAAGCTTTTTCAAACTGCCCCAACTCGGCCAAAGCTGCGATCTGAGCATCGAGTAAATCGTCACCAATATCTGCGTCCCTATTTTCTCGGATGTAGCTCTCGATTAGATCAATGATTCTAGGCTCTAGGGGCTCCTCAGCGTCCAAACGTGCCCAGATCATATCAACCAAAGCTTCCACAGAATGTTCACTGTTTTTAGAAACTATATTCTCATACGCCTCTGCTACAGATTCTGAATGTTCAGCGTCCCGCAGCGTTTCAGCGTGTGCCATTTCATAAGCGTCTGTCGCATCATCTGATCGTTGGCTCAGAACACGCAAGATGCGAGTGGAATCATCCTGTCGCCCACGGGCTGAAAATGCTCTCGCAAGACGAGGACCGATCAAAGACCGCAAATGTGACGGATACCCTGTCAGAGTACGCAGCATCGCATTGACGTTTGGCGATTGTTCGAAAGCCTGTTCTGCACTCACCAGCGCGGACCAAAGAGACACCTGCGCATCGCAATCAATCTGATGTGCGAAAGCGTCGCCCCCGCCGGCCTCCTGTTCGATCACTCGGGCCAAAGAAAGCACGGCATCTGCAGCTGGACCTTTCAGGCCAGAGACATCAATGACCTGCATGGCTTCCTTTCCAAAACCAAAATGCAAGTAAAGACGCGCGAGGTGCAGCATTTCTTCAGGCAGGAAACGGTCAAATTCGCCCATGGACCGAATACGCGCATTTCCAATTTGATGCGCGAAAGATGAATTATCACCCCAGTCCTTCAAACTTATCAATTTGTCATCGATACATTGAGTGCCATTTATCGTATGATCGGTTTCCGAGGCGCTGTTCTTTGAATTCAACTCGGCTGCGCTTTTTACGCCATAATTCACTTGGTTATGAGCAAAGGGACTCGAGGAGTCGACATTGGGCTCAGAACTGCTCGATGTGCTTGATATGGAACTCGCGCTTTCTTCCGCATTATCGAGATTACCATCCAGATTGAGCAAGCCCATCGTTGCTGCCTCGGAAAGATCTTGAGCAATAGACGCCCGGATCTCCTCCATAGATTGAGTTGCGCCGGCTGACTTTGGAAAGTCCAGCGAGTAGAACCAGTCCCGCCAGAGTTGATCTGACGTATGTGGCAGCCTACTCGGCGACGCAAGCTCCGGCCCCTCGTCGAAATTTAAGACCTTCAAAGCACCAAGGTCCTGGCCTGAATGTTCTTCTACACGCTCGGGATCAGCGAGGATATCGATTACAAACATTCCAAGACCGTGCCATGCCACATCGGCGATGCAGTCACATGACATTTCCAAAGCGAGCCCCAGCCCATCCGGCAAAGGATCCACAGCCACAATTCGATTATTGGAGAGCCTATCAAAAACCTTATCGACCTTGATTTTACCTGAAACATCTTCAAAACGAATCTCAAGGCGGTTGCCATCTTCACTCATTGTCCACGGCACACGTTTGGGCATATCGACGACAATACGTGAGAAGCCATCATGCTCACCAGATCTGACCATGATATCTTGAGCCAAGGCCGGCGTCATTGCCAAAACAAGGCTGAATAGAACAGCAAATTTATAGCGCGCTGACATCACGCAGCATCCTGCTTCACGGATTTCAAAGCTTCTTCGAGGTCAGCAAAAGAGGGTCGACAATGAGCCGGTGTATTTTGTCGACCGACTTCTATGCAAATGTTGGTCGCATGATTGTGCAAGTTCGCCGCCAAGACTTCACGGATCAAATGATAGAAATGCGCATCTTCTTCGATAACCGCTTTCACCTTGGCGGCGAACGGGCCGACCAAACCGTATGCCAGAAAAACGCCAAGAAATGTTCCGACAAGAGCTCCGCCAATCATTTTTCCCAGAATCTCCGGCGGTTGATCAATTGATGCCATCGTCTTGATTACCCCAAGAACAGCCGCGACAATCCCGAGGGCCGGAAGGCCGTCCGCCATGGTCTGTAGTGCGTGACTGGAGTGCAAAGCATGGTGCAATGTCGCATCCATGCGCTTTTCAAGCACCTCCTCCACCTGGTGCGGGTCATCATAATTCATGGAGGCTGACCGCAACGTATCGCTAATCAATGCGACCGCTTCCTTGTCAGCCAATATCCGAGGGAACTTGCCAAATATTGATGACGTCTCCGGCACTTCGATATGTTCTTCAATGGCAACGGGGTTTTGACGCGCGAGCTTCACCAGCTCGAACAGCAGGCAAAGCAAATCGCGGTAGTCGGACTGCTTCCACTTCGCCCCTTTGAAAACCTTGCCGATATCCTTGATCGTGTGCTTGACACCCGCCATGTCATTGCTCAGCAGAAATGCCCCGGTTGCAGCACCGCCAATCATCATCATCTCGAACGGCAACGATTTCAGAATGATCCCCAGCTTGCCACCGGCAGCAAGATAGCCACCGAAGACCATCACGAAAATGACGACTATCCCGATAAGACCGATCATGTTTCTCTCCGAATTTGGATTCCGATGGCAATTTGCCCGGCGCAGGTTAATATTCGCTGAGTGATCGTCCGATCACTGCTTTGGAGCACCGGCATTCCGGCCTGCCAGAACCACGGAAAATCTGTGCGCGGCCTGCGGGCTGAGCCCGGCAAGAATGCCGGCAGCCGCATCCGGTTTCATCCGCCCTAGAAAACCGGCCGCAAAATCCGGATCCATCTCCTCAAAGAGAGCCGCCGCCTCTTTCGACTTCATGCTCTCATAAACCTTGGTCAGTCGCTCGATATCACTTTCGGCTGCGGTATCCGCGATGGTCAGGGTGCGGCGCAGCTTTTCTTCAGCCGCCTCCAATTGGGCCAGCTTGCTTTCGATCTGACGATCGGCGACAGTCAGCGCCTGCTGGCGGTCCATGATCGCCGCCTCGCGCTGTTTTATTTGCGCTTCGCGCGCCTGAAAACTTTTCAGCATGCCATGGAGATCGTCTTCGGTGGTGCATTCGGATCCGAGCGCCACCTCGCGCTCCGGAGCATCGGACGCCTTGGCCCAGGCCCGCCCCGCATCACCACCAATCCTCAGCACTGCAGACAGTACCATTAGCGACGCCACCAGTGTCAGCGCACCGCGCATGGTCTTGCGGCGCCCTTTCACAGACCGGCTCATTGTGAAAGGCCCGTCGAATCGTGACGGCGAAAGACCGGGCCTAACGGCGATTTCGGCTCGGGCTCGGGCGGCGTCTGAGACGGTAGATCATGCATTGACGCGACCATGAGCTCCAACCGCTTGGCGACGGTTTCCGCGCGCTCCGTCAGCGTCTCAAGCGCCTCACCCGACGCACCTGCCGTGTTGCGCGCAGCTTCCAATGTCTTGGTAAGATCGTCCACCTGAACGGACAAGACCGCGACGGCGCCACCCACGCCTGTCTCGAGATCATTGAACCGGCTCAGCCGACGCCCAAGAACAAAGCAATAAAATCCGGCGCCCAATGCGCCCGCTACCAGCAAGATGTCAGCGATCAGTTCCATGTCAGGTCCTCAATTCAGTACAAATTCCATGATGAGCAGATCTTTGATCCGCCCGTCTCCAGTGACGATCTGCAGACGGCGCAACATATGGGCGCGCAGCCGCACCAGCGCCGCCTTGTCTGTCAGATCAGCCAGTTCAAGCGCGCGTAGATATGAGTTCAGCACATCAACGACGCGCGGCATCAGATGCTCCACGTCAGCGCGGTATGCTGGCACGACTTCAAGCTGCGCGCGAAATCTCAGATGCTTGCCGGTTGCCCCATCCCCCAGAGAGATTACCAGCGGTTCGATGGGCACATAGGCCACTTCGGGAATGGCACTGGTAACAGGATGATCATCCACCTTGTCCGGCGAGTGATCCCCCGCTGATTCGGGCGCGAGGATCAGCCCCGACCAAACGGCGTAGAACCCCCCGCCGCCCCCGGCGAGTGCCAAAACAAGCCCTATGATAATAGGCAATTTCGACTTTTTCGCAGGCGTGTCGCCCGTGTCCTCTTTGGTCTTGGCCATAATGCGAACCTCTTTGCTGTCCCCGGCAACATAACCATCAGGCACTAACCGATTGTTAAGGCTGATGAGCCAAACATGACCTCAACGTCCGGCAGAACGCGGGACTTGAGGAGGCAAAGAAATTGCAGAATATCGCGACCCTTTGGACCGCTCTGGATCCGCGCAAACGCACCATCATCATACTGGCCGCCATCGCGATGTTCGCGGCTATTCTGGGCCTGTCGCGTATGGCGGCATCACCCAGCCTGAACCTGCTCTATGCAGGCCTCGAAAGCGGTCCCGCCGGTGAGGTCGTACGCGCCCTCGAGCAGCGCGGCGTGACATATGAGGTGCGCGGCGGCGCCATCTTCGTCGATTCGGCTCAGCGCGATACGCTCCGCATGACGCTGGCGAGCGAGGGGCTCCCCAGCAATTCCAGCCAGGGGTACGAGCTGCTTGATACGCTTTCCGGCTTTGGCACCACATCCCAAATGTTTGACGCCGCTTATTGGCGCGCCAAGGAAGGCGAGCTGGCGCGTACCATCGTGGCCAACCCGGCGATCATCGCCGCACGCGTCCATATCGCCAACACCGGCTCAAACCCGTTCCAACGCGATGTGCGCCCGACGGCCTCCGTCATGATCACATCGTCCGGCGGCGACCTTCCGGCAAAACAGGCGCAGGCGCTCAAGTTTTTGGTGGCAAGCGCGGTGGCGGGCCTGACGGCGGATGACGTGTCGATTATCGACAGCACTGGTGGCCTGATCGGCGGAGCAGAAGAAGCGCCGACCAATCTCGGCGAAGACCGCTCGGATGCCCTGCGGCAACGCGTTCAACGTCTGCTGGAGGCGCGCGTCGGCCCCGGCAACGCGGTCGTTGAGGTCAGCGTCGATACCGTCAAGACGACGGAACTGATCCGCGAGAAAACAATCGATCCGGACAGCCGCGTTGCGATCAGCACGGACACAGAAGAGCGTACCAACTCGGCCTCTGACCAGGGCGGCGGTGACGTCACGGTCGCATCGAATCTGCCCGATGGTGATGCGGCTGGCGGCGATAGTTCCAACAGCCAGACGAACGAGACGCGCGAGCGCGTCAATTACGAGGTTTCGCAGACTGAGCGCGAGATCACCCAGGCCCCGGGCGCAATCAAGCGTCTGAGTGTGGCCGTTCTCGTCAACGGCACCATCGGTCTAGATGAAAGCGGCGCCGAAACCTACGCAGCTCGACCCGAGGCCGAAATGGAAGCATTGCGGGATCTAGTCGCTTCTGCCGTCGGCCTTGACGAGGCGCGCGGCGACGTCATCACCCTGAAATCGCTTCAGTTTGAACCGTTGAGCATCTCCGGCACCGCGGCCAAGCCCTCCCTCTGGATGACAATGGGCCTCGACATGATGTCCCTCATTCAAGCCGCCGTTTTGGGGATCGTCGCCCTGGTGCTGGGCCTCTTCGTCATCCGACCGATCGTGTCGCAATCGCGAGATGCGAATGTCCCTGCCCTTGAGGCGCCGCGCAGCGGGGCGCAGTCCGAGCCAGCCGCTCGGCCCGCTCTGACGGGTGAGATCGACACCTCCGACATGGACGAAGCCAGCTTGCCCGTCGTTTCAGGCCGAAGCGCCATCGCCGCCAGTCGTGAGGCCGGGGAGGACCCGGTGGCAAAACTGCGGGGCATGATCACCGAGCGGCAGGAAGAAACGGTCGAGATCCTACGCAACTGGTTGGAAGGCGAAGAGGAGAACGCCTGATGAGTATCGCGCATCTGCTGCAAGATTTCACCACCGAGACCGGCGCGCAAAGCCTGTCGATCAGCGACGCCTCGCTCGAGGACGAGAGGCTCGAGGCCTTCGAGACAGGCTACAAGGCGGGGTGGGAGGATGCGGTCAAGGCGGCGCAGGAAGAGGCCGACCGTGTGTCGTCGGATTTCGCGGGCAACCTGCAGGATATCTCATTCACCATGGCCGAGGCGCAGCGCGACCTTCTGGCCGCCTTGCGTCCCTTGATGACTGGCATGGTCAAAAGCGTCCTGCCCAAGATGGCCCACCACACGCTGGGCGACCGAGTCGTCGAAACGCTCGAGGCCATGGCCGGAAACGCAATAGCCGGCCCGATTCGGATCATGACCGCACCGATCAATGCCGAAGCGCTTGAGACGTTGATCGGCGATCGGGAAATCACCGATGTCACGGTAGAGGTCGAGCCGTCTTTAGGCGACGGGCAGGTCCACGTTCGCGCAGCAGGCAGTGAGCAGGAGATCGACCTCGATGCCGTGCTGAAACAGATCGATTCCGCGGTCAGCGGATTTTTCGACGATCACAAAAAGGAGACAGCATGATGGATGCCCCCACCAGCGCGCAGCCGCGCACAACCGAGCAGCCGAACCCGTTTTCATCCGTCCCGATCGAGATCACGATCTCCGTGGGAAAGGCACGCCCGCTCATCCGTGACCTGCTCAAATTGGGCAAGGATGCGGTCCTGCCGCTTGACAAGAGGGTCGATGACCCGGTTGAGCTTTATGTCGGAGATCGCCTGATCGCCCGCGGCGAGCTTGAGGAATTGGAAGGCGATCAGAAAGGCCAGCTTGCGGTGCGCCTCACAGAAGTGGTCGACCTTCAGGATGGTCTCGCATGATACGCGCTTTCGCGCTGGCAGCGACCGGATTGGTGATTCTGGCCGCCCCGGCGGCGGCGCAGGACATCTCCCTCTCACTCGGAGATGATGGATCCCTGTCCGCGCGTACATTGCAGCTTCTGGCCCTGATCACGGTGCTCAGCCTAGCGCCCGGTCTTGCGATCATGATCACCTGCTTTCCTTTCATGGTGACCGTGCTCGGCATCTTGCGTCAGGGCATCGGTCTGCAGCAATCGCCGCCCAACATGCTGATCGTCAGCCTCGCGCTTTTCTTGACCTATTTCGTCATGGAGCCGGTCTTCATGACCGCCTGGGAGCAGGGCATCAGCCCCCTTCTGAATGAGACGATTGCCTTGGAAACCGCTGTGCCGCGCACGCTGGAGCCGTTCCGCACCTTCATGGCCGGTCGCCTTGACGGCGATACCTTCGCCGCGATGGCTGCCCTGCGCCCGGATGCAGCCGGTATCGCGCCCGGACCCGAGGCACCGCTTTCGGTGCTTATTCCCAGCTTTCTTCTGTCGGAAATCGCCCGCGCGTTTCAGATTGGATTTCTCGTCTTCCTGCCCTTCCTCATCATCGACCTGGTCGTCGCGGCGATCCTGATGTCGATGGGTATGATGATGGTGCCACCCGCCATCGTCTCGCTCCCGTTCAAGCTCGCCTTCTTCGTGATCGCGGATGGATGGTCGCTCATCGCAGGCAGCTTGGTGCGCGGGTATTTCTAGTCGCCCGCGCCCAGAATGACCTCAGTCTGCCACGCTTGGCAGTGATCCCGCAGACCCGCGTCAATCGGTCGGTCCGTGAACAACATATCAATCTCGGCAAGGGATGCGATCCGCGCCGGGGCAATTCGCTTGAATTTGCCATGATCGGCAACCAGCATCCGATGGCGGGACCGGCGAAGGATGGCCTGGCTGACACCTACCTCCTGAATGTCAAAGTCGAGGATGTCACCATCCGGGTCAATGGCCGAGCAGCCTATGATACCGATATCGAACTTGAACTGGTTGATCGCTGCCTTGGTGATGTCTCCGGTAAGCCCGCCATCGGAAGGGCGCAGGCGACCGCCCGTGACGACGACTTCGCATTCGCGATTCTGCGCCAATATGTTGGCTACGTTTATGTTGTTCGTCACCACCAGAAGGCCGCGGTGATGGATCAACTCGGCCGCAACGGCCTCGGTACTCGTCCCGATATTCAAGAAGATAGCACTGGAGTCGGGAATACGGGCGGCGCAGGTTCGAGCAATGGCGCGCTTTCGATCCGCGTTAGTCCTGCGCCGCTCCTCATAACCGATATTGATTGTTCCTGAGGGCAGGACAGCGCCACCATGCACCCTTTCCAACCTGCCCAGATCGGCGAGGTCCGATAAATCTCGACGAATTGTTTGCAGGGTGACCCCGAAGCGATCCGCCAAGGCTTCCACCGTCACCTTCCCGTCACGCCGGGCCAGTTCAAGGATTTCAGGATGTCGAAAAGTTTGGGACATGAACCATCCATGAAAAGTGCAAACCGCATACCTGCCGTGCGTTGCGGCTCGCTGCACTCGACTCCTTGTGCCGAGGCAACGCTAACTTACTGACGATCTCCGATTCTGCACAAACAGCCTATCCACTTTTCAGGAAACCGCCACCAAAAATAGAACAAGAAGGAAAGCAGGATATGTTCTTTTTGCGGCGTTTTGCTAATGTGTGCGCGAGGCGCGAAAGCACCTTTAGATGGGAGAGTCAAATATGCCGCACGATGACGATGTTCAGGATCTGCTTGTGATTGGCGGCGGCATCAACGGGTGCGGCGTCGCGCGAGATGCGGCAGGGCGCGGTCTTCGCGTGATGCTCGCCGAGATGTCGGATCTGGCCTCGGCGACCTCCTCGGCCTCAACCAAGCTTTTCCATGGCGGATTGCGATATCTGGAATATTTCGAGTTTCGCCTCGTCCGCGAAAGCTTGATCGAGCGTGAAACCCTCCTTCGTGCCATGCCACATATTTCCTGGCCCATGCGGTTTGTCCTTCCTTATCATAAGGAGATGCGGTTCGAGAGTGACACACCGACGTCCCGGCTCCTGAGTATCGCAATGCCGTGGATGAAGGGTCGGCGCCCGGCATGGCTGATCCGCTTGGGACTGTTCCTCTATGATCACCTTGGCGGCCGCAAGATATTGCCCGGCACCTCGACGCTGGATCTCACCTCCTCTGCCGAGGGCCGCCCCCTGCAACAGCGGTTTACCAAGGCATATGAGTATTCTGACTGCTGGGTCGAGGATTCGCGGCTGGTCGTGCTGAATGCCCGCGATGCCGAAGCGCGCGGCGCGACCATTCTTACCCGGACTCGCGTTATCTCGGCGCAGCAAGAGAAGGGCATCTGGGCCGTCACGCTGCAGGATACCGCCACGGGCGAGATCCGATTGATCTACGCGCGCATCATCGTCAACGCAGGCGGTCCTTGGGTCGGCGACGTGATCCGCGACGCGATCCATTCGCGCAGCAAGGATAGCGTGCGGCTTGTCCGCGGCAGCCATATCGTCACCCGCCGCCTCTTTGACCACGATAAAAGCTATTTTTTCCAAGGCACCGACGGGCGCATCATGTTCGCCATTCCGTACGAGACAGATTTCACGCTGATCGGCACCACCGATCAGGAGCACGAAGACCCAGAGATACCGCCCGTCTGCACTCCCGCTGAGCAGGCCTACATGATCGATTTCGTGAACGCCTACCTAAAAACCCCCATTACCGTCGATGATGTGGTCTGGAGCTATTCCGGCGTGCGTCCGCTTTATGATGATGGCGCCTCTTCAGCCACCGCTGCCACGCGCGACTATACCCTCAAAGTTGATCGCAGCGCAGGCGCACCCGTCATCAACATCTTCGGCGGCAAGATCACGACTTATCGTCGTCTTGCCGAAGGCGTGATGGATCTGGTTGCGGTCGAAATGGACGAGGTGCCACCGAAATGGACCGCCGGCGTGCCTCTACCCGGCGGGGACTTCGCCGTTGCGGACGTCGAAGCCCAGATTTCACGACTGATTGGGAAATACCCGTTTCTGAGCGGTTCTTGGGCAAGGCGATTGATCCGCGCCTATGGCACCGAAGCACACGAAATTCTCCAGGGCGCGCAATGCAAGTCGGACCTGGGCGAGGATTTCGGCGCCACTCTGACCTCCGCCGAGGTCGACTGGCAGATGTCATACGAATATGCCTGCAGCGCCGAGGACATCCTGTGGCGCCGAACCAAACTGGGCCTTCGCTTTAAGGCGGCGCAGATAGATGCACTGCAAAGATACATGGCAGGGCGCCTATCACGTAACGCGGACCCGATGAATGGATGAAAATCAACCTCGCTTGTTTGAGGGGGCGCTCCGTTTGAAAAGTGGAGCCGGTATCCCAAGACATTTTTCATTTGGTCGCATATGAGCGCTTGGGACCACCGACTAAGAGCTAAGCAGAACGTCCTCCAGCGTGCATATAAACTGAGATACCCTTAATTTTGTAGACGCTCTGCTTGGTAGTTTTGGAAGCCAAGGAGGCGCGAGGATCTCATCGCAAAATCGGTTTACGAACGAGTTCAAAAGGGATGCTGTGGCGTAAATTGGTGATTGTGGCTACCCGGTCAGCGAGGTGGCCGAGCGGCCCGGTGTGAGCGCCGACTCGCTCGGCATATGGAAGGCTGGGTTATCGAAGCCCGCCAAAGTCCATAATGCGGAGGCTGATTGGGCGGTTGAGCTCGGCCGGCTGAAAAAGAAGCTCGCCCGTGTCACCGAGGAGCGCGACATCTTGAAAAGGCCACAGCATACTTCGCGCGAGAGTTGCGTTGAAGCATGGTTTCGTTTGTCACCCCGCTAGGCATCGTTGAGGCAACGTTCCGAAACGGGCAAGCGTGCCGACGATCGGCGCGATCAAGGCGAGATACGTTTGAAGAACCCTGAAGGCTGGCTCTATCTCTCTGTCGTGATCAACCTTTTCTCGTACCGTAGCGTCGGGTAATCGGCTCAATCGCGGGTGACGACCGACTTGGCATTGCAAGCGCTGCTGGCCGCCGGCTAATGTCGCAAGCCCAAACACCAGGTCATCGTGCATTCGGACCAGGGATCGCAGTTCATGTTCCGCGAATGGCAATTGTTTCTGCGTCAGCGCAATCTGGATGCCAGTATGAGCTGCGTAAGAATTATCATGACAACGCGGTAGCCGAGAGTTTCTTTTCAGCTCTTGAAACAGGACCGGGTCCGGCGACGGACATAAATAACACGCTAGGCCGCATAGCAGGACGTGTTCGAATGCGTAGAAATATTCTACAATCCGAATCGAAGGCACACGACCAATGGCATGCTGTCGCCCGTTGACTTCGAGATCAGACGGCAGACACTGAAGAAGGCGGGCGTCAAGGAAACCAGGAGCACCTTAGCCCTTAGTTCAGCGACCGCGTCTTGCGGCGCCCCTGAAATTCTGCATCCGTAGCTTCGAGGCTCCATGACCTACATCCTCGCGATCGACCAAGGCACCACCTCCAGCCGCGCCATTCTATTTGACAAGGCGCTGCAGGTGACCGCTGTCGCCCAGGAGGAATATCCGCAACTATACCCGCAGTCCGGCTGGGTCGAACACGACCCCTCCGATTTGTGGTCGACCGTCGCCGGCACGTGCCGGCAGGTGATCGAGCGTGCCGGCATCACCGCAGGCAAAATCGCCGCCATCGGCATCACTAATCAGCGTGAGACGACAGTGGTCTGGGATCGCAAGACCGGCGCGCCGGTCCATAACGCCATTGTCTGGCAGGACAGACGCACGGCAGCGATTTGCGAAGCGCTGCGCGAAGCCGGCCATGAGCCTATGGTGAGCGCGCGGACGGGACTTCTACTGGATCCCTATTTTTCCGGAACCAAGATTAAATGGATACTCGACAACGTCGAGGGTGCCCGCGCCAAGGCCAAGTCGGGTGATCTGCTTTTCGGCACGGTCGACAGCTACCTGATCTGGAAGGCAACGGACGGTATCGCGCATGTCACCGATGCCACGAATGCCGCGCGCACCCTTCTCTATGATATCCATGAAGGTCGGTGGAGTCAGACGATCTGCGACCTCTTGGACATTCCCATGGGGGTGCTGCCCGAGGTTCGCGACTGCTCGGCTGATTTTGGCGTCACGCGAAAAGATTTGTTCGGCCGGCCAATCCCCATCTACGGCGTTGCCGGCGATCAACAGGCTGCCACCATCGGGCAGGCTTGCTTTGAACCAGGTATGCTGAAATCGACCTATGGGACCGGGTGCTTTGCCCTCCTGAACACGGGGACCACGCCTGTGAAATCAAGCAATCGTCTCCTGACCACCATTGGCTACCAGTTGAACGGGCAAACCACATATGCGCTTGAGGGATCCATCTTCGTTGCCGGGGCTGTCGTTCAATGGCTTCGCGATGGCCTCAAGATGATCCGCGCCGCCAGTGAAACCCAGCCATTGGCACAGAGTGCGGATCCGAACCAGAATGTAGTGCTCGTTCCCGCCTTTACCGGCCTTGGGGCACCTTACTGGAACGCCGATTGCCGAGGCGCGATTTTCGGCCTGTCGCGCAATTCCGGACCTGCGGAATTGGCCCGAGCGGCGCTCGAGTCGGTGGGATACCAGACACGCGATCTTCTGGAGGCCATGCATCTGGACTGGGGTGCGTCAACCGATGGCGGCGGCAAGGCTGCAACCTTGCGCGTCGATGGCGGAATGAGCGCCTCTGACTGGACCATGCAGTTCCTCTCGGACATCATCGGCGCGTCGGTTGACCGGCCCGCAACGCTTGAGACTACGGCGATGGGTGCTGCTTGGCTGGCGGGCCAGCGTGCCGGACTTTACCCGGAGCAGGAGGGCTTCGCCCGCATGTGGACCCTGGAACGCACATTCACGCCGAAGATGCCGGAGCCGATCAGAGACACCAAGTACCAGGCCTGGCGGCGCGCTGTCGCAGCGGCGCAGGCCTTCTGAGGGAAGTATCGGCGACCAGGCTCACCGCACCACGAACTCCGCATGAAGGGCCCCGGCCGCCTTGATGCTTTTCAGTATATCGATCATGTCTCGCGGCGCGACGCCGAGCGCAATGAGCCCTGCGACCACCTCGGAAAGGGTTGTGCCGGGCGGCACCTCGGCCAGACCAATGCCGGGCTCTTCATTAATTTCGGCGGCGGTACGCGGGACAATGACAGTCTCGCCTTCTGCAAACGGGTTGGGCTGGACGGCGATGGGTGTCTCGTCGACACGCAGAGTCAAATTGCCTTGGGAGACAGCAATCCGGCTGATCCGCACGTCCTGGCCAATCACGATCGTCCCAGAGCGCTGATCCACGACGACTCGCGCCTTCCGTTCGGGTTCGACCAGCAAATTCTCGATTTGCGCCAAGGCGTGAGCCGGGGAGGGCGCACGTGTGCGCGCGATATCCAGTTGAACCGTGCCGCTGTCAAGCATGACCGCGACGGCCCTACCAAAGCTGCCATTGATGACGCTTTCAATCCGCCCGGCCGTGGTAAAATCGGGCTCCCTCAAAGCCAGTCTGAGCTGATCGAGCGAGTTCAGCTCGAAAGCGATCTCGCGCTCGACCCGCGCCCCTGACGGAATGGTCCCGGAGGTAGGGACGCCTTGCACAACCGTCGCCGCATCGCCTTTGGCCGCAGCCCCGCCCGCGATAATCGTGCCTTGCGCCACTGCATAAATCTGGCCATCAGCCGCGTTAAGAGGGGTCATGACCAGCGTGCCGCCAAGAAGACTGTCTGCGTCTCCGATAGCAGACACAGTGACATCAATCTGTCCTCCTGCACGCGCGAATGGTGGCAGACTCGCGGTCACGAGGACGGCCGCCACGTTCTTGGGGCGAAACTGCTCGCCCGCGACGTTGACCCCCAAGCGTTCGAGGATATTCGACATGATTTCCTCGGTAAAGGGCGCGTTTCTCAGACCGTCGCCCGTCCCGTTAAGACCGACAACCAGACCGTAACCGACCAGGTCATTGCCGCGCACACCGTCAAACTCAACCAAGTCCTTGATCCGAATTGGGCTGGACGCGACCGGCATCGCAAATGTCAGGGTCAGCGAAAAGAAGCAGACAAACCATTGGACCACATGTTTCACAGGAAGTTCACCAAGCTAAGGCGCGAGGATCGCGCTGTGAGCGTATAAATCATCTCGAGTCGCAATTGCGCTTGTTCGAGAGCACTGGCGGTTTCGAATGGATCGACAGCCAATAAATCATTGCGGGCGATTTTCAGGGACGACTGCTCGGCCGCGTTGCGCGTCATGGATTGATCTATGCGCTCTTCCGCCGTGCCAAGATCGGCTCGTAATCCGATCAGCTCGTCGACGCCAACAGACATCGCGGTCCCCGAAGCGCGCATGAGGGTCATGCGCTCATCATCACTCAGCGCGAGCGTGTTGTCTCCGGAGAGTGCAGCCATAACTGTGTTTTTTAACGCCGTCCGTATCTGCGTGTCGTCAGCTCTGATCGCAAGGCTGACTTCTTCGCCATTCCCAAGACGGTGGGGCGAAAGATCATCCGTTCCTCCGAGGTAAATCATCGTCTCGAAACCGCCTCCCGCGGAATCGAAAAAACCATCGAGGGCGGCCATCACGGCGCTTGCATCTGTGGATCCCGCTACCGCGAGCCGCGCCGCGTCCATGATCTGCGCCGAGCTTGCAAGCGGCGCCGTCCTCACAGAACTACCTGCGAAAACCGCACGGCCGGCGACGGTAGTATTGAGTGCCGAAACCATAGTGCCAAGGACCTCCTGTGCACCGTTCGAGACGACGCCAAGTGCCGCTCCTCCGCCGGTGAATCCGGTCTGCATGGCTTGTCCGGCCAAACCCGTCATTTGAATCTGAACTATTTCCAGAGCGCTTTGCATCATCGCGGCCTGCGTGGAAGCCAAGGTGCCGGCGGTACGATACGCCTGCTTCAACGCCAGCTGCGTCTCCATATCCGCCAACTGCCCGAAGCTGCCGCCGAGATGCTGCGAGACATTGGAGGTCTTCCCGGAAGAAAGCTCTTTCGTCAACCGCATGACATCCGACTCGGCCGACGCACTTTGGCGGCGGATGGAGATCGATTGTGCAAGATCGCCTATCGCATGAAACATCATCATCAAATTCCCAGTAGCGTTTGCATCATCTCATCAAGAGTCTGAATCATACGGGCATTCGCGGTATAGGCTTTCTCGATCAGCAGAAGGCGGGCGGTTTCGTCGTCAGAATTGACACCGTCGGCAGCCAACCTTTCGCCCAGGCCGGACTGGCGTACAGCTGCAAAACTGACGGCGCGGCCTTCTGCCAGAGCACTCTGTGCAAGTTGAGAGACCATGCTGCCGACATGCTGCGATAACGATCCAACGCCCCCCCCAAGATCACCGGAGGCCATCGTGCCGCGTGCTGACAGCGCATCGCTCAGCCCCTGCAGGATCGCCGCATTGCCCGTCGGGCCGGCAACCGTTGCGGCCAAACCATCGCGCAGCTTGGCTGGATCGCCGCCCTGCGCCAGATCGACCGCCGCGTTCAGCGTCATCCGGCCTGCTATACCTACCTCATCTGCGGGAGCAAAACGTGCGCCCGAATCAGTGAACAGACCGGCATCCGTGCTGGCGACCGTGGTATCCCAAGCCGGATCCTGAAAACGCTCGATCATGTCCCGCGCCAACGCATCGATTTGCCGTTGCGTATCGACCGCAAGCGAGTCGCGCACCTCGAACAGAGCTGAAAGACGCCCCCCCGCGACGGGACTGCGCATGCCCGATGGAGTAACCTCCCTGCCATTCAGTTGGAGCCCAGAGAGCAAACCGTTTTCGAGGGTCATGTGCGGCGCGATGACGTTGGAGCGCGTGAAGTCCAGCTTCATACTTGAGCTGTCGACCAGGAGCGCACCGGCTGGTGTCATCAGTGCAACGGCGCCATCGTCGCGCGGCACCTCTCGAACCGGCACCATTTCCGCGACACGATCAATGACGACTTGTCGATGGTCAAGCAGGCCGGACGCATCCGCGCCTTTGCGCTGCGCATCCTGGATTTGGATATTGAGCTTGTGAACCTGCTCAAGATCAGCGTTCAGAGCTTTGACGGCGAGAGATATCTCTTCTTCGGCGCGCATGCGCTGGGATTGAATATCGCCGGATATGTCGTTGAAAGCCGTGCTAACCTCCGCCGCGCGCAGGCTGACCTGCTGCAGTCGGTCGGTTGCCTCGGGTTGACTGGCCGCGGTGACGAGAGATGCCTCCAGCGCAGCGATCCGCGCCGAGAGCGAGCCCGTCTCCCCCGGCGTGCCGGTGCTGGTCTGCACTTCTTGCAAGAATTGTGCGCGGGTCTGTGTATGCGCCACTTCACTATCGGCAAGCCGGCGATCAGACAGGACGGCGCCATCGACGTGCCGTGTGATGCCAGTGACGCGCACGCCTCCAAGTCCGGCATATCCGTTGGGCGAAAGTTCAAGTTCCCGCCGCCCGTATCCATCCGTCTGCATATTTGCCAGGTTGGCCGACACCACCCCCGCGGCGCGCGAGTTCGCGGCCAGACCGGACAGGGCGCTAGAGAGGGCGGAGGAGATGCTCATCGGGATGACTTTCTATCAAGATTGGAGAGCCGGGCGCAGGACCTGAGCCCGGGAAACACGGCCTATCAGCGCTTGATGTTGGTGGTTTCCTGCAGCATTTCGTCGACGGTCTGAATGACCTTCGCATTTGACGAATAGGCGCGCTGGGTCTGGATCATGTCAGTCAATTCGCCCGCCACGTCGGTTGCGCTTTCCTCCCGAGCAAAGGCCACCACGTCCCCTGTCGGTCCTTCGCCCGCATTCCACAGGAAGAACGAGCCGCTATCCGGGGAAGGCATATAGGTCTGCTGATCCATCGACACGAGTCCGTTCGGGTTAGGCAGGTCGACAAGGGGAACCTGATAGATGACGCGGGTGATGCCGGTGTCATAGGACGCGTGGACGAAGCCGTTTTCATCCACCTCGGCGGCCGTCATGTTGCCCACGGGCGAACCATCCTTTGAGATCGACAGCGGAGCAAAACTGTCCGAAAGCTGTGTCACCCCGTCGGGTGATCCCAGTTCGCCGATGTTCACTTCGATCGGGCCGCCCGCGACGGTCACGATCAGCGAGCCCGTCGCCGCGTCGTAGGCACCTCCGGCACCTGCCGAAGCCACGCCCAGAAGTGTGCCGCCGGACGCGCGCGAATCATCAAAGTTCAACGTGTATTCACCGATAACGGCGTCACCTTGTGCTGAATCCCGCAGCGTCATTGTCCATTCATTGGAATTTCCGGCCCCCGGGATGGTTGGCGCAAATTCGATCTGCACAGTCTCGGACTTGCCCAGATTGTCGAAATATTCGATCGACAATTGCTGCGAAGCGCCATCGGACTCTGCGTTCGTTTCCGTAGCTGGCAGGTTGAGACCAAGGTTGATCGACGTGGTCGGTTCTCCGGTCAACTGGTTCACGTTGATGCGCACAGGCTCAAGCCCATCCGCGGTGTCGCGCGGAAATTCGGGCACGGTCCCGTCCGGATTGGCGGGCCAGCCAAGCAGGACAAGGCCGCTCTCGGTCTTGAGGATGCCGTCGGCATCTGTGCGAAAAGATCCCGTCGTGGTCAGCAGCATCTGTTGACCGCCATTGCCCAGAGCGACCTCGCTGGCGCGCGCCACGGGCAGCATCCCGCGGCCTCGCACCGCCAGATCCGTCGCGTTGGATGTCGTGGTGAGCGAGCCGCCCTGGTCGATCAAACGCTGCGTCGACGACCGCACTCCACCAGCAGAATAGCTTCCGCCCGATCCGCTGATGACCATCGATTGGAAATCCGTCTCGACCCGCTTGTAGCCGTAAGTCGCCGAGTTGGCGATATTGTCCGAAATAGCCGCCAAGCGGTTTGCGTTCGCGGCAAGCGCCGCGACACCCGCATTGAGCGAAGAAGAGATTGTCATGGATACGCCTTTCTGCTGCATCGACTTTCATCGGTGACCAGACTTACGCGCGCTCCTTTAACATCCGCCTAACAGATAAAATCCAATTTAATCCGTCCCGCAGTTTTCGCAGGATCTTCAGCTTGGCCTGCGCAAGAAGACCATCTTGACCCGATTGTTTCGCACGGCCATCGGATTTCGTACCGCAGGGTCCCGGTCTGCATGGCCGGTCACACGCGACACTCGCTCCGGCGCAAAGCCGCTATTCATCAATAGCCCCCGCATGACCTGCGCCCTCTCGGTCGAGATGTCCCAGGCCCGGTTTTCCCTGAGGACAACCGGCGCGGCGCGCAGATGCGCCTCAACCGCGACGGGATTGGTGACCATCCCGCCGACGTCCACCAGCAGATCCGCCAGTTGCCGTAATGTCGATGTCGCGTTCGCTCCGCCCTCGTCGAAGAGTGGCGCGTCCGCGATATCGAACAACTCGACCACTAGCCCCTCGTCGGTCACGCGGGTGATGATGTGCCGCTTCAATTCCGGCGAAACCATGCTCTCACCATTGGTCGCAGTAAGAGTTTGGTCGATCTTTTTCTGCAGATCCTGCAGGTCCGTATCCACCCCCGTCCGACCACGCGCCATATGCGATTCGGTGGCGCGCATTGCCGATGCGCCAAAGCCCTCACTGGACAAGGTATCCTCGGACATGACGCTTTCGCCGCCAAAATGTCCGTCGCCGCCGCCCGAGATGCGGCTGATTGGCACGACCGGACTGAAATAGTCCGCTAGGCCCTTGCGTTGTTTTTCCGTTGTCGCGTTCAGCAGCCACATCAACAGAAAGAATGCCATCATCGCCGTGACAAAGTCCGCATACGCGACCTTCCAGGCACCGCCATGATGCCCGCCCCCAGCGACGATTTTCTTTCTCTTGATGATGACTGGCGCCGCATTGCCTCGCGCGCTCATCTCACCACCTCTTGTCTCACCCGAGACCAGAGATATCAGTCCGGCTCTTACCGCGCCGTTAACACTTCAACTTGTAACGGTTTTGGTCGGCCAGGATGCGGAAAAGATCAGCTTCAGCCTTGTTCACGCTCGATATGGGCGCGCATGTGCTCGGCCTCCTGCCGCGCCTCGCGCAGCCCGTCCATCGTGGCGGCGAGCTCGGCCTCGGTCTGGACCAGCTGATTGGTCAGCTCCGCCTCGCGCTGCTGCAGATAGGTGATCGCCTGATCGCGCGTCTCCTCGGCCTCGTGCAATTCTTGCGCCATGCGGTCCAGCTCGCCGACATCGGAGTGAGAGACGCGGATGAACCTGTGAACCAGCCAATTGGCGAACCAGCCAAGCGCGAAGGCAACGAAGAGGATGATCGCCGTGGCGATGATAAACTCAGTTCTGTTCATCGCCCGAGCCTTCTGCCGCTTCACCTGTCTGCGTCTCTTCCTGCCCCTCTTCCTCGGAGCTTTCAAGCCCCGAGTTGTCCGGATCGGGCGCGGGTTCGGCCTTGATCAGCTTGAACTCGATGCGCCGATTGGCCTCGCGGCCCTCCTCGCTGTCATTTCCGGCGATGGGTTGGCTCTCGCCATAGCCCCTGGCGGTAAAGCTTGAGGTCAGCACCCGTCGAGCGCGCAGCGCGTCGAGGACGGCATTGGCGCGGCCCTGGCTCAGTTCTTCGTTCATCTCCTCGCGGCCCTGGCTATCGGTGTGGCCGCCGATCTCGATCTGGATCTCGCCGCATTTCCCCAAGATATCGGCGATGTCATTCATGATCGCCGCGCCATTGCCGTCGATATTGGCCGAGCCTGGCTCGAAATTGATCTTGCGCTGATCCTGAATGGCAGCGATCTGCGCGACGCATTCCTCGGGTGTCGGCAGGCCTGCCACCGGATCAAGCGCCTCTTTATAATCAACGTCGATACTGAACTGCGCCGCTTCGCCCAGCTTGTCCGCCAGAAGGCCTGCGATCTGGGCGCCCGCCTCCTTGCGGCCGGTCTGGCCGGTAACGGTCAAATCGGTCGGCGTGACAACAACCGCCCCTTGCGCCAGAAACCCCAGCGCCTCCAGTCCGGTCAGGACACGCACGGGCCATTCCGCCGGCAGCCCCTCGACCACGCGCGCCCGGTTATAGACCGCGTCCGAGCGGAATCGCGCCTTGGCAAAGCTGTCGACCGTGTCGCGCAGGCGCTGGCTGCCCAGCTTGCCGCGGAGCTGAACCAGACCTTCGGGCGACAGGGTGGCGACGAACTCGGGGATGATCGGTGCGCCTTCGGTCTCGGGCGGGGGCAGAACGGCATGGAGGGCAAAGACATCAGGCAAATCGCTGTTAAGACCACCGACGACGTCGTCGAACTTGCCCTCGGGCGTGCCCTGAGCCGCAATCAGCGCGATATCGGCATCGGCGAAGGTGATGCTGCCGCCGCCCAGCTCGCCCAGCGCCTTGATGGCCAGCGCACCGGCCTTGCCCCATTCGGGCGTCGGCACACCAAGGCCGATGGTGCAATCGGCCTCGCCTTCAAGGCCGGCGGCGCGCGCCGCTTCGATGAGGCGGCGCTGCGCCTCGGGTGTATCGGCAGAACAGGCATCAAAGCGTGCGACGCCGTCCTCGATCAGAAAGCGCAGCGTGAACGGCGTGATCACCGGGCGCGGTGCCGAGACATCGACAGACACGCGCAGTCCCGATGGCACCCGGCGCTGCAGGCTTTGCTCCAGCGCGATTTTCTCTTCGGGGCTGTCGGCCATGGTGATGATCGCCACCCGCCCTGCATCGACAGAGATCTTGGCGCGCGGCAACTGGCCCAGCGCGCGCACAGCATAGCTGACGGCCGCATTCCAGCCGCTGGCAACTGGGTAGTCAGCGGCCTCCAGTAGATCGGTCACCTCGGCGCCGTCCGCCGCGTCCTGCAATTCCTCGAGAAACTCCTCGCGATCCATCTCGGCCGGAATGAGGCCGATCAGTGAAATGCCGTGATCGTTTCGCAATATCTCGACCGAAAAGCGCGGCGGCGCGATCTCAGCGCTGTCCTCGACCAGCATCTGGTCGATCACGCGCGCCGCATCCACGATGCGCCCCGCAACACTCAGCGCGGTAAACCTCTTGGCCTCGCTCGGGGCGACGCCCGCCAGGAACACCTGCAGGCCATCGGCATCCACCTCGGTCCAGGTCATGCCTTCCTTGTCCAGCTCGCTGCGCACGGTGTGGCGAGCGTTGTCTTCGATCACACGCACAGAGAACCCGGCGGCAACAAGGGAGAGGATCGCGGCAAGGAAGAACGTTCCGGCAATCGCGAATATGGAAGAAAGGCGCATGAACGGCCCGATCATTGTGAAACCTGAGCCTTTGTTTATGCCTCCGCCCCCCGTAATTCAATCACAGCAGCAGCGCGACGGCGAAAAACGGCAAGGGTAAAAAGCCCGCATCCCGGTTGGACCGAAAGAGGGTCAAAAGGCCCTGCATGTCCTGTGTATCAAGGCGCGTCATCTGCCACAGCAGATGCAGCCCCAGCGCCCATGGCCCCAGAAGTGCGACCAATAGCGCCATCGGATCGCCGCCCTTCGCCGCCAGAATCACCGCCACAGACATCAGCGTCACGGTGGCCACCAGAAACCGGCGCAGCCATATGGGCGAGCGGTCGCCAAAAAGGCGCGCGGTGGATTTCACCCCGATCAGCGCGTCATCCTCGGCATCCTGATAGGCATAGATGGTGTCATAGAACAAAGTCCACGCGATGCCCGCGAGGTAGAGGATCACCGCAGGCCATTCCAGCCGCCCGGTATGGGCCGTCCATGCCAGAAGAGCGCCCCAGTTAAACGCAATTCCAAGGAAAACCTGCGGCCACCATGTGAACCGCTTGGCAAAGGGATAGACCGCAACAGGCGCTAGCGCGAGGATGCCAAGGCCGATGGCCATGGCCGGAAAGGTCAGCAGGATCAGAAAGGCGATCAGCGCCTGCAGCGTCAGCCAGACCATCGCCCCCATCACGCTGACCTGACCCGACGGGATGGGCCGCGAGGCGGTGCGCGCGACGCTGCCGTCGATATGCCGGTCGGTGATGTCATTCCATGTGCAGCCCGCGCCGCGCATCAGAAAGGCACCAATCGCGCAACCGCCAAAGATCCACAGATCGAACCAGCGCGCCTGCCCGTCATGCAGCATGGCCAGCACGAGACCCCACCAGCAGGGCAGCAGCAAAAGCCACGTGCCGATGGGCCGGTCCGCCCGGCTCAGCCGCAGGAAAGGTCTTATGGGAGCGGGGGCATAGCGGTCCACCCAATTGCCGCGCACGGAATCCGCGACAGAATCGCTCGCGGTGCCCTCTGGTCTCGTATCGCCGTCAGTCATATGGTGCGCCCCATGAATACCGCCAAGATCAGATTGTATGTAGAGCAGCCACTGGGGCCGGGGCAAACGGTTCGTCTGGACCAGGGGCAGGCCCATTACCTTTTCGGGGTGATGCGGCAGGGCATCGGCGCGCCCGTCGCGCTTTTCAACGGGCGGGATGGCGAATGGCTGGCCGAGGTCAGCGAGGCCGGGAAAAAGGCGGGCGCGCTGGAGTGCCGCGATCAAACCCGCCCCTTGCAGATGCCGCCCGACCTTTGGCTGCTTTTCGCGCCGATCAAGAAGGCCCGCACCGATTTCATCGTCGAAAAGGCGGCCGAAATGGGTGCCGCGCGCATCTGCCCCGTGCAGACCGACTTCACCAATTCCGAGCGGATCCGGCAGGACCGCCTGCAAGCCCACGCCGTTGAGGCCGCCGAGCAATGCGGCGGCACCTTCGTGCCGCCCGTCGATGATCTAGCCAAGCTGGGCACGCTGCTCGACGGCTGGGATCCCGCCCGCCGCATCATGTTCTGCGACGAGGCGCTGGCAGGCGGCGGCGCGCTGGACCTACCTAAAGGCGCTGGCCCCTGGGCCATCCTCATCGGCCCCGAGGGCGGCTTTTCCGAGGCCGAGCGCGCGCGCCTCGCCAACCTTCCCTACGCCCATGCCGCCCGCCTTGGGCCCCGCATCCTGCGCGCCGATACCGCCGCCGTCGCCGCGCTGACCCTATGGCAAAGCGCGATGGGCGACTGGGCATGAGCCGCTTCATGCGCCCCGAGGCGATGCAATCCCTCAGCCGTTGGCAGGGCGTCCTGATCAGCCTCGGCATCATCGCCATCGGCGTCATGGTCGCGCTTGGCAGCTATGGCATCACCTTCTGGCTGGGCTGCGCCATTGCATTGCTGGGCGCCGTGTCCCTGATCGCCGCGGCACAGCGCATGCGCTTTGCGGGTGGCGCGGGCGGGCCGGGCGTGGTGGAGATCGACGAGGGCGCGATCGGCTATTTCGGCCCGCTGGGCGGCGGGGTCATCGCGCGCTCGGAAATGACGGCGCTGGCGCTGGACCGCACGGGGCAGCCCGCGCATTGGGCGCTTAGCCAGCCAGGGCAGGACGATGTCATGATCCCCCTGACGGCCAGCGGGGCGGATGCACTTTTCGACGTTTTTGCCGCACTGCCGGGCATGAAGACCGAGCGGATGCTGGCCGAAATGCGCCGCAAGGATGCGGGCCGGACCCTGTTGTGGCGGCGCCCCGGCACCGCCGCGCCGCATCTGCGCCTCACCTGAACTTGCGCGGCGCGGGTTGACACCCCCTTGCCCGCGCGCCACCTACTGGGTTCTGAAATTCAGCGGAGGCTCTGCCAATGTCCATTCCACAATCCGGCGGCGGGCCGATCGAGAACCACAGCCAATTGGCCGAATATCTCGAGGCTGGAAACAAGCCCAAGGAAGACTGGCGCATCGGCACCGAGCACGAGAAGTTCGGCTATTGCAAGGACACGCACCAGCCTATCCCATATCACGGTGAGCGCAGCGTTTTGGCCGTGCTTGAGGGTCTGCGCGACGCGCATGGATGGGCGCCCGTCACCGAGGACGGAAACCTGATCGGGCTGGAAAAGGACGGCGCGAATGTCTCGCTTGAGCCGGGCGGTCAGCTGGAGCTCTCGGGCGCCCCGCTTGAGACGATCCACGCCACCTGCGATGAGGTGAACAGCCATCTGCGCGAGGTCAAGGATGTGGCCGACCGCGTCGGCGTCGGCTTCATCGGCCTTGGGGCCGCGCCCGAATGGATGCATGAGGACATGCCGCTCATGCCCAAGGGCCGCTACAAGCTGATGGACAGCTACATGCAGAAGGTCGGCACGATGGGCCGGGTCATGATGCGCCGCACCTGCACCGTGCAGGTTAATCTGGATTTTTCGTCCGAGGCCGACATGGTCAAGAAATTTCGCGTCGCGCTGGCGCTGCAGCCGGTGGCGACCGCGCTTTTCGCCAATTCGCCCTTCTTCGAGGGCAAGCCGAACGGCCACAAATCCTGGCGTAGCCGCGTCTGGCGTGATCTCGATCCGGACCGCACCGGAATGCTGCCCTTCGTCTTCGAGGATGGGATGGGCTTCGAGCGTTATGTGGATTACGCGCTCGATGTGCCGATGTATTTCGTCTACCGCGACGGCAAATACGTGGACGCGCTGGGCCAGTCCTTTCGCGACTTCCTGCACGGCGAGCTTCCCGCTCTACCCGGCGAAAAGCCGACCCTGTCTGACTGGGCCGATCACCTGACCACCATCTTTCCCGAGGCGCGGATCAAGAAATTCATGGAGATGCGCGGCGCCGATGGCGGCCCGTGGCGCCGCCTTTGCGCCCTGCCTGCCTTCTGGACCGGCATCATGTATGACTCAGGCAGCCTTGATGCCGCATGGGATCTGGTGAAGGGTTGGAGCGCCGAGCAGCGCGAGGCCCTGCGCGTCGCGGCCAGCGTCGATGCGCTGCAAGCCAAGACCGATGGGATCGACATGCATGATCTGGCGCAGGAAGTGCTGAACATCTCCGAGGCCGGACTAAAGGCCCGCGCGCGCCCCGGCGCCGAAGGCCTCATCCCGGACGAGACGCATTTCCTCAACGCCCTGCGCGAAAGCATCCAGTCAGGCCAGACGCCCGCGGATGAGCTTCTGGATCGTTATCACGGTGAGTGGAACGGCGATCTCAGCCGAATTTACGGCGAATACTCCTACTGACCGCACTCAGATCGTGATGAACTCGCCCCGGTGATAGCCGAGGGCGGGGCCATCACTGATGGCGGTTTCCAGAACCTCGCCGATCAGGATCACATGATCGCCGGCCTCCACCAGCTTGTGCTGCGCGCAGATCAGCGTGGCGAGCGTGCCGTTCAGCAGCGGCACGTCATGGGTGCCGGCATACCAGTCGGCCTTTGCGAACTTGTCATCGCGGTGCGAGGCAAAGAGCACGCCCATATCCTTTTGCGCGCCCCCGAGGATGTTGACCGCAAAATGCGGCGCCGCGCGAAAGGCGGGGCCGCTATGCGCGTTGTTCCCGATGCAGACCAGCACCAGGGGCGGCTCAAGCGATACCGAGCTGAAGGAATTGGCCGTAAAGCCGCGCGGCGTGCCATCGGCCTCGCGGGTGGTCAGCACTGTGACGCCGGTGGCAAACCGGCCAAAGGCAGCACGCAGCGCGCGGGTATCTGTAACGGTCATGAACGCTCCGGCAAGTGTCGGTGATTAGATAGGGCGCGCGCCGCATTTGGCACGCGCCCCTTCTATAGCCAGGTTCCCGGCGATGCACCCCCTTCCGGTGCACGGCGCGCCGGGCGTGGGTCAATCGCTGCCGCGCACCGCAATCTGCGCATCTGCGGCAGGCGCGAACCGGCGCTGCACGAGATAAAGCAGCACGGTCAGGCCGATACCGACCAGATCCGTAATCAGCCCGCCCGAGATCATGCAGAGTGCGGCCAGAACCAGCCCAACACGCATGAACCACGCCACCCGCGCGCCCGCGAACCAGCCCTGCACCCCCGAAGACAAGAGGAACACTCCGAAAATGGCCGTCGCGCCCGCGCGGATCACCTCAATCCATGTCCCGTCCATCAGGATCGCGCCGTTGTAGAAAAACATGAAGGGCACGATGAAGGCCGAGATGCCGATCTTGAACGAGGCGACCGACGTCTCCATCGGGTTCGCGCCCGATATGCCCGCCGCCGCGTAACTGGCCAGTGCCACCGGGGGCGTGATGGCCGACACCACCGCAAAATAGAAGACGAAGAAATGCGCCGTCAGATGCGGAATGCCCAGCTGCACGAGGCCCGGCGCGACGACCGAGGCAGCCACCGCATAGGCCGCCGTGGTCGGCATCCCCATCCCCAGAAGGATCGAGATGCACATCGCAAAGAAAAGCGCGATGAACTGGCTGGTATCCGCGAGGTTCAGCAGCACCGAGGAAAAGCGCGCGCCGACGCCCGTCAGGCTGATGACGCCCACTATGATGCCCGCACAAGCGCAGACCGCGATGATCTGGATCGACATGATGCCGGCCAGTTCGAACGCACGTGCGATGCTGCGCAGCCCCATCCGGTAGGGCGTCAGCCACGACACGACCGCAGCCGCCGCCGTTGCCAGCGTGCCCGCCCGGATCACCGAATAGCCCATGAAGAGCGCATAGATCAGGATGATGATGGGCAGGAACAGGAATATGCGGCGCACCATGTCGCGGAACTTCGGCAGCTCATCCTCGCGCATGCCGCGCATGCCCAGCTTGGCCGCCTCGAAATCGACCATGAAGTAGATCGAGACGAAATAGAGGATGGCCGGGATGATCGCCGCGATGGCGATGTCGGTGTAGGGAATGCCCGTGATCTCGGCCATGATGAAGGCGCCCGCGCCCATGATGGGGGGCATGATCTGCCCGCCGGTGGATGCCGCGGCCTCGACCGCGCCCGCCGTCTTCTTGTGATAGCCGACCTTCTTCATCAGCGGGATCGTCAGCGAACCGGTGGCCACCACGTTGCCCGCCGAGGTGCCGTTGATCATGCCCATGAGGCCGGAGGCAAAGATCGCCACCTTGGCCGGACCGCCGCGCGCGCGCCCGGCAGCGGCAAAGGCAAAGTTGACGAAATAGTCGCCCACCTTGGACGCCTGCAGAAAGGCCGCGAAGATAATGAAGAGGATGATGTAGGTCGAGGACACCGCCGTGGTCGGCCCCAAGATACCCGCATCGGTATAGACTTGGCTGAAGAAGCGCGTCCACTGGATGTTGGGCGCATTCAGAAAGCCGGGAAGCATGTCGCCCGTGAACACATAGATCAGGAAAATGCCCGCGATCACAATCAGGGCAAGGCCCGCGACGCGGCGCGTCATCTCCATGATCAGGGCGGTGCCCGCCACCGCGGCAAGGCTGATCCCGATGGGCGCAAACGGCGTGCCGGTGGAGTTGCGCATCAGCGTGCCATAGATCGTGATCAGGTAGACCGCAACGGCGACCGCGCAGAGCGACAGCAGCAGATCGGCAATCGCCACCTGCCCCCGCTCGCGGCCGCGTACCCCGCCGATGATGATCCCGGCGGCGGTGGCGACGATCAGCGGCAGGCCGTAGTGATAGATTTCCTGAGACTTGAACTCGGCGCTCATCCCGTTCCACATCACGCCGCTGGCGATCTGGTTGGCGATGCTGAAGGCCGTCCAGATGGCATAGAGAGCCGGCACCATCGCGACGGCGGCCAGTATGTCGAGCGGATGGCGCGCGGACCCGCCACGCCCCTCCTCCAGAAATCCGCGCGCAGAATAGAGCGTGAAACCAAGGATCAGCGCGCCGGCAATATGTACGATCCGGAAATTCCAGGTCTCCATCGGAAAGGTCGGCAGAAGCGGCACATTGATGCCGGTCCATTCGTAAATCGACAGACCGTTCAGCGCCGCGACGTGGAAAAACGCATAGATCGCCGACATGGCCGCAACGATCAAATAGCCCTGCCCCGCGAATATACGCCGGTTGCTCTCGATCGGCTCATCATCGACTCCCTCGACGACGATGGGCCCCTGCGGATCGATCTCTTCGGCTTCGGTGCTGCGTTGGTCTGACATGGAACCCCCTCCCCGGAGTTTTGCAGCCGCAAACGCGGCACGCAAGAATGGCATGCCGCCCCCGGTGGAGGGGCGGCATCCTGTCGATCTGCCAGCGTCAGTTGCCGTAGATCATGTCATCGGGGATATCCGCGCCCGCGTTTTCCTTGAACCACGCGGCGGCACCGGGGTGCCACTTGAGGACTTTGTTCTTGTCCCAGTTCTCGGGCAGCGTGGACCCGGCGGCCTTGTGGATGCCGGTCATGCGCTCGTTATCCGACATCACTACATCGACAGCCGCATTGACGAAGGACGCGGGCAAATCGCAATTCGCGATGGCGAAGTTCCACATCGAGACCGAGCGCGCGTCCTTTTCGAGGGTGCTGTAAGTGCTTGCCTTGATCGAGAAATCCGACACGGGAAAGGCTTCCAGCAGCTGTGCCTGCTCTTCCTCGGTGAACTCGATGATGTTCACGTCGGTCTGCACTTCCAGCTGGCTGACGGCAGGCACGGGCACGCCGGCGGCGAAGGCTATGACGTCCAGAAGGCCATCCTGAAGCTGACCGCCCAGATCGCTCCACCCGCCGTTACGGCGCTCGTAATTCACGCCCAGCGTGTCCATCATGCGCGGGAAATAGGTATCCGATGTGGACCCTGCGGGACCAAAACCGATCTTGGCGCCATCCGGGATTTCGCTGACCGCGGTGATGCCCGAAGACGCCAGCGCCGTTACCGAGAAGGGCGTCTGGTACATCGGGAACATCGCGCAGGCCTGCGTCATCTCAAGGCCGGGGGCGATGGGGTTGGTGCCTGCCAGCGATTCCGCCGCCGGGCCCATCGTGGTCATGCCGAACGCGGCCTCGCCGGTGTGGACCAGCGCCATGTTCTGCATCGGCCCGCCCGTGACTTCGCCGCCGCCGGTCAGGCCCAGCTCTTCGGCCACCAGGTTCGCCCAGCCCGAGCCATACGCGAAATACGTGCCGCCCTGGCTGGCTGTGCCGACGGTAAAGCTGCTGGGCCAATCGGACTTGTCGACATCCTGCGCGAAAGCCGCGCCCGCGGCCATGAGCGTGGTGGATGCAAGAATTGCGGTGAATTTCATGTCTCTCTCCCTTAGGTCCATGAGATATGCGCAGCCCCCTCCCGGTGCCGCGACCATGCGCGACTAGATCGGAGCGCAGAGGCGCGCAGCAAGCGGAATGAGCGGGCAGATGACCGCAGCGTAGCAGAAATTGACCCGCGATGGGTCGAAAAGGGGACATTGGCGCCATGCGGCGTGTCGATTGGCACACATTCCGGCACCGCTCGGCGGGCGCTCAGGTGAATTCGCCCCGGTCCAAACCATGCTTCTGCATCTTCTCATAGAGCGCCTTGCGGCTGATCCCCAGTGCCTCATAAGTCGGTTTCAGCGCGCCGCCATTGGCCCCGAGCGCAGCTGCGATCAGCGCGCGCTCATGCGCTGCGACCTGCGCGGGCAACGACCCGGAGACGTTGCTCTCGGCCGCTGGCAGCTCCTCGGCAGGCAGGCCCAGAACGAAGCGGTCGGCGGCATTGCGCAGTTCGCGCACATTGCCGGACCAGTCTCGCGCGGAGGCCTCGGCCAGTGTCGCAGGCTCCACCTCGGGCGCAGGTCGCTTGTAGCGGGCCGCCGCCTCGCCCACGAGATGCACGAAGAGCAGCGGAATGTCCGGACGCCGTTCCCGGAGGGGCGGCGCGCGCAGGGTCACGACATTGAGCCGATAGAAGAGATCACTGCGAAAACGCCCCTCCTCCACCGCATCTTCCAACCGGTCCTTGGACGCTGCGACAAAGCGCACATCCAGATCGATCGGATCGTTCGAGCCCAATGGCGTGATCTGCCTGCTCTGGATCGCCTGCAGGAACTTGGCCTGCACGCCGGTATCGAGGCTGTCGATCTCGTCAAGGAAAACGGTGCCGCCCCGCCCATGCTCCAGCTTGCCATACCGCGTGCGATGCGCGCCGGCGAAGGCGCCGGCGACATGGCCAAAGAGCTCGATCTCGACCAGATCGCGGGGCAGCGCGGCGCAGTTGATATGAACGAAGGGCTTGCCCTGCCGGGCCGAGGCACGATGCAGCGCGCGTGCGATCACCTCCTTGCCAGTCCCCGTCTCGCCGGTGATCAGCACGTCGGCCTCGGTCGCGGCAACGGCGCGAACTTGTTCGCGCAGGCGCACCATCACGTCCGAACGCCCAATCAGCCGCGCCTCGATCACGTCGCGGCCGCCCACCTGGTTGCGCAGGGCGCGGTTCTCCAGCGTCAGGCGACGTTTGTCGAGCGCGCGCCGCACCACCTGCACCAGATGCGCCGGATCATAGGGCTTCTCGAGGAAATCATAGGCCCCGTCCCGCATCGCCTGAACGGCCAGTTCAACATCGCCGTTGCCGGTCACGATGATGACCGGCAGCGCCGGGTCGATCTCGAGCGCGCGGCGCATCAGCGTCATGCCGTCCATGCCGGGCATGCGGATGTCGGTGATCAGAACGCCCGGAAAATCGCGCGCCAGCCGCGCAAGCGCCAGCTCGGCCTCGCCCACCGCCGAGGCGCTCAGCCCCGCCAGTTTGAGCGTCTGGGCCGCGGAAAACCGCAGTTCCTCCTCGTCATCGACGAACAGCACCTCGTCGGTCATTCGGCTGCCTCCTGCGCGGGCGCCTCGGCTGCGATAAGATCAACGCCGAAAATCGCGCCCCCCTCAGGGAGGCTCTCGCCCCAGAGCATGCCGCCGAAGTCCCGCACGATATTGTAGGAAATGCTGAGGCCCAGCCCTAGGCCCTGCCCCATCGGCTTGGTGGTGAAGAACGGGTCGAACATCTGCTCGGCCGCGCCTTCGGGCAGGCCAGACCCGTCATCGCGCACCGTCACACGCCAGCCACCCCCGTGCCGCGCAACGGCGATGCGCAGCACTCCGCGCCCCGCCATCGCATCGACGGCGTTCGAGATCAGGTTCACCAGCACCTGCTGCAATCGAACATGACCGCCGATCACCCAGGGCGCAGCCTCGGCGGGCGTGTAGACCAGCGTCACCTCGCTCGCCTTCAGCTTGGGCGCGCTGACCGCGAGCGCGTCGTCGATCACAAGATTCAGTGGCACCGGGCCGATCGCCTCACCGGGCCGGCGGGCGAAGTTGCGCAAGTGCCGCGAGATGGCGGCCATGCGGTCGGCCATGCGGCTGATCCGCCCGATATTGTCGCGCACCTCGCCCGTCTCGCCCCGGTCGAGGAAGGTTTGCGCGTTTTCGGCATAGGCCTTGACCGCCTGAAGTGGCTGGTTGAACTCGTGGCTCAGCGCCGCCGACATCTGGCCCAGCGCCGACAGCTTGCCCGCCTGCACAAGGTCCGCCTGCGTGCGGCGCAGCTTCTCCTCGGTGCGGCGGCGCTCCTCGACCTCGTGGCGCAGGGCGGATGTGCGCTGCTCCACGCGCTGCTCCAGCATCTTGTGCACCTGCACGCGCTGCGCGGCGCGGTGGCGCAGATAGGCGACGATGCAGATCGTCAGCACCGCCAGCAGCGCGATGGCGGCAAAGACTGTCGCCGCCTGCAGCCGCGCGGGCGCGGCGCGGCGCAGCGACGTGACGGTCCATCCCGCACTGGCCAGCGCATCGCCGGAGGACGCGATGTACTCCGTCCCGTCGATCACCTCCAGGTCGACGCCCTTTTCCGAACGCGTTCTGATATCGAGAAGGGCCAGCCGATCCGCCGGATATTGCTGGTTGGCGTGGATCACGCTGAGCCCGCGGGGCGTCAGCGGCACGCTGGCCCGCATGCGCCAATCCGGGCGGCTGGCCATGAAGATGATGCCAGCCGGATCGGTTACCATGACATCGGACGACGCCGCCCGCCAGCCGTGTTCGAACGCCTCGACCGTGAACTTGACCGCCACAACGCCCAGAATATACGGCCCGTCCCGGACCGGTGCGGCAAAGAAATACCCACGTTCGCCCGATGTGATCCCGAACGCGAAGTATCGCCCCAGCCCGCCCGCCGCGGCTTGGGTGAAATAGGGGCGGAAGCCGAAATTTCGCCCGACAAACGAGCGCTCCTTGCGATATGAACTGGCGGCCAGCGTCAGCCCCTCCATGTCCATCAGGTAGACATCCGAGGCCGTGACGGAAATGGCCGTATTCAAGAGCAGATCATTGACCATCTCGGCCGTGCCGGCGTCGTCCGGATTGCGCAAGAGCTCGGCCAGTTCGGGGCGCGCGGCGATCAGATGCGGCAGGGGCGCGTAACGGTCCAGCGCGGCGCGCAGGCCGTCGCTGACCAGTTGCAGCGTCACGCGGTTCTGAGCGGCGGCATCGTGCAGGAAATACCGCTCGACCCGCGGCCAGACCAACGTGGCCAGCACGACGGCAGCCAAGCCCAGTTGCAGGGCCAGCCGCCATCCCGCCGAAATCTGTGACATGCGCCCGAACATGGGTGGCAGACTAGCGCGCCATATCCGGCTTAGCCAGATGGCGCGCGTCTATGCCGCCGGGGTATTGCCCGCGCCAATGTCCCAGAAAATGCCCGCCATCACCCGCAGCGCATCACGGCTAAGGGGTTTCAACACATGCTCGTTCGGCGCGTGTTGCGAGCAGCCGCGATAAGAATGCGGCACCCAGACCGTGGGCAGCCCGAGGATATCGGCAAAGCTGTCATTCGGGAGCGATCCAGCGAGGTTGGGCAGCACGTGGGGCGGCTGGCCCGCCGTCTGCTCGATCGAGCGGGTGACGAACTGCACCCACGGGTGTTTCGGATCCAGCCGGGTCGCAGCAAAGAAACCGCGATCATGGGGCACGATCTCGATCTGCTGGTATCCGTGCTTGTCAAGGTGGCGGCGCAACGCGGGGATGATGTCCTCGGGATCGGTGCCGACAACATAGCGCAGCTGGCAGGTAGCGCGCGCGGAGGCGGAAATGGCGTTGACAGGCGCCTCGGGAACGCCGCTGGTCATCGCCAGCACGGCAAAGCTGTTCCAGCCATAGACACGCTCGGCGGGGGTCAGGCTTTCTTCGCCCCAATCCTCGTTCACCTCGGGGCCGTCGCCACCCGTCACGGGCAGCCCGTCCAGCGCGGCGCGCACATCATCCGTCAGGCTGTCCGGACGCCATTCGGGAATCTGGATCTGTCCGCGCCTGTCGGTGATCGAGGCCAGTGCATGTGCAAGGATCATGGCCGGGTCGGCCAGAAGACCGCCCCAGTTACCCGAGTGATGCGCGCCATCGCGCAGATTCAGCTTGAGATCGAAGGTCACGCCGCCGCGCGAGCCCATGAAGACGGTCGGCACCTCGGGTTGCAGGCGCGGCCCGTCCGAGGCGATCAGCACGTCGGCGGTCAGCCGGTCCTTGTGGCTATGAAAAACCTCGGCCAGACCGCTCGAGCCGACCTCCTCGCTCATCTCCAGCACGATGCGGGTGTTGAAGCCGAGGCTGCCGCGCGCGTCCAGAACCGCCTCGAGCGCGGCGATGTTGATCAGATGCTGGCCCTTGTTGTCGGCCGTGCCGCGCCCATAAAGGCGATCACCCTCCTCGATCAGCTCGAACGGCTGCAGCCCCTCGCGCCACATGCCCTCCTGCGCGCGGATCACGTCACCATGGCCGTAGGTCAGAACGGTCGGTAGATCATCGCCCTCGCGCCGTTCACCGATCAGAAGGGGGCCGCCGCGCGGATCTGGATTGTCGATGATCTCGCACTCGAAGCCCATCTCTTCCAGCCGGGGCTGCATCGCCTCAGCCAGATAGCGGGTCAACTCGGGGCCGGTGCCTTCCTTCTGGCTTTCGGTGCGGTAGCCGACCAGATCGGCCAGTTCGGACTTGAAAGCGCCGTTGTCGAAGTAGGTGGTGACGGTGTCTATCGCGGTTTCGCGGCTCATTGGCTGGTGTCCCCTTTTTCAAGCGCGGCGTCGCCCCAGGGCGACATGATCTCGGTGCAGCCGGTGTTGATGTCGCCGTCGCGCATGACTCCGGCAGGGCAGGCGAAGGCGAAGGGAAAGACGGTGCGCGGGGCTGTGACCACGTCATTGCCTTCGCGCAGTCGGTCCAGCACCTCAGGCTCATGCGCCTCATCGGCGACCACCTTGGGCCCGCCCGAGACGTCGATGCGCGGATGGTGGAACGTCTCTTCGATGTCCATGCCGAAATCGGTGACGAAGGACGCCATCTGTGTCATGGCCGAGACGATCTTGCGGCCCCCCGACGCGCCAAAAGCAAAGCGGCGATCGCCCTGCTCTCCCAGCACCGGGCAGACATTCATCAGACACCGTTTGTCTGGACCCAGCGAGTTGGGGCGCCCCTGCACCGGGTCGAACCACATGATCCCGTTGTTCATCAGGAAACCCGTTGAGGGCGACACGACCCGGCTGCCAAAGATCGAGAGCAGCGTTTGCGTCTGGCTGACCATGTTGCCGTCGCGGTCAACGACCGAAAAATGCGTGGTGCAGCCGGGCGCCTCGGGGGACTCCCCGGTGTCGCCCATCGTGCCCAGCCGCGCGGCATAGGCGCCGTTCAGCGCCTCGGCATAAGCCGCAAACGCGTCGGGCTTGGAGCCAAGGTCGCGGGTTTCAAGATCACCCATCGCATGGGCAAAGGTCGGCCCGGCGGTCAGCCCGTCCACCAAGTGAAACCGCGCATCGCGGTAGGTCATGCTCAGCGGTGCCTGCATCTGTGCGCGATAGCTGCGCAGATCGTCATGCGCGAGAAACCCGCCCTTGTCCTGCACGTCCTTTGCCAGCGCCGCGCCCAGATCTCCATCATAAAGCGCACGAGCACCGTCCTTCGCGATAATGCCAAGGCTCTCGGCCATGCGGCTCTGATCGAGACGCTTCTCGGCCAGCGCGGTCCAACCCGAGATGATCGGCCATTGTCCGTCCTCAAGGAACATCGCGGCGGCATCCGCATCCTCGGCCAGCGCGCGGGTGGCCGAGGCGATGACCAGCGCCGCGTACCAGTCTACCAGCATTCCCTGCTTGGCATGGGCGATCGCGGGGGCCAGCAGATCGGCCCATTGCATCCGACCATAAGCCTCATGCACCTGCCCCAGCCCGTCGACGACGCCTGGCACGGCAATGGCCTTGGCACCCTGCACGTTGACGTCGCCTGTCACATGCTCCCACGGGAAAAGATCGCTGGCGACGCCGCGGCCCGAAAGCGGATAATCCTCGACACGCAGCCCCTTGGGCGAACGCATGCCGTGGTTCACCGCCACAGCCTTTTCCTCGCCCGCGCGCCACAGCATCATGGCGCCGCCACCGGCCGGACCGCTCATCCACGGCTCGAGCACGCCGACGACAAAAGAGGTCGCGATGGCGGCATCGACCGCATCGCCCCCTGCCCTCAGAACCTCAGCCCCTGCCTCGGCGGCAAGGCGATGCTGCGAGGCGACGACGCCGCCCTGTGTCTTGATGACGGTCTTGCTTGTGTGCGCCGTGCGCGACAGGGACGAGGCCATGGGCATTTTCCTTTGCAGGTCAGACAGTGAAATCGGGGCGGTACATCTTGCTTTCCGGGTCATGCAGGTGGCACTCCACGAGGCCGCCATCGCGCGGAACGGGGCGCGGCGCCTTGGTCTTGCACTCGTCCTCGGCAAAGGGGCAGCGCGGGTGGAAATGACAGCCAGAGGGCGGCGCGATCGGGTTCGGATAGGCCGCGCCCAACTGCGTGTCTGGCACGCCTTGTGACGGGTCCGGCGTCAGCACCGAGTTGAGCAGCGCGCGCGCATAGGGATGGCGCGGCGCATCGAAAAGCCCTCCCACCGGCGCCTCCTCGACGATGCGGCCCAGATACATGACGGCGACGCGAGTGGCGAGGTGTTCAACCACCGCCAGATCGTGGCTGATGAAGAGATAGGTCAGCCCGAATTCGGCGCGCAGATCGTTCAGCAGGTTCAGGATCTGACTTTGCACCGACACGTCCAGCGCCGATGTCGGCTCGTCGCAGATGACGATTTCTGGGTGCATGATCAGGGCGCGCGCGATGGCGACGCGCTGGCGCTGGCCGCCCGACATCTGGCTGGGATAGGTGTTCAGCACGCGCGCGGGCAAGCCGACCAGATCCAGCGTCTCGCGCACGGATTTCGCGCGGCTGGCGGCGTCGCCGATACCGTGCACGCGCAAGGGCAGCGAGACGATATCGGCAATTGTCTTGCGCGGATTCAGCGACGAATAGGGATCCTGAAAGATCGGCTGGATCCGCCGCGCCAGCGCGAGGCGATCCTGACCGCCGATCTCCTCGCCATCGACCAGCACCTTACCCGATGTGGGCATCTCAAGGCCCAGAAGGATCTTGGCCAGCGTGGACTTGCCACAGCCGGACTCGCCGACAAGGCCCAGAACCTCGCCCCGGCCCAGCGTCAGCGACACGTTATTGACGGCGGTCAGGGGTTTGGCCTTGCCAAAGAGGCCCTGCTTGACGCGGTAGGTCTTGGCGACGTTTTGCAGCTCCAGAACAGGGGCGTTCATGCAGGTTCTCCTTCGGCGGCGCGGGCGCCATCGGGGTGCACGCACAGGAATTGATGGGGCGGCTCGCCACGTTCGGGAATGGCATCGCGGCAGGCATCCACCGCGTGGGGACAGCGGGTGCGGAAGGCGCAGCCCTGCACGTCGCCCACCAGCGAGGGCACGATACCGGGGATGGTCCCCAGCTCGGTCCCGCGCTCGGTCTTGCCGGGCTGCGGGATGCAGCGCAGCAGGCCGCGCGTATAGGGATGTAGAGGCTTTCCGAAGACATCGCTGGCCGGGCCAGACTCCACCAACTCGCCCGCATACATGACGCCCACCTTGTCCGCGACGCGGGCGACGACGCCCAGATCGTGGGTGATGAGAATCATGGCCACGTCCATTTCCTTGGTGAGATCCACCAGAAGGCGCAGGATCTGGGCCTGGATGGTGACGTCGAGCGCCGTCGTCGGCTCGTCCGCGATGATAAGCTCGGGCTCGCACATCAGCGCCATCGCGATGACGACGCGCTGGCGCAGACCACCCGACAGCTGGTGGGGATACTGGCTCAGACGGCTGACGGCCGCGGTGATACCAACCTTCTCCAGCAGCTCGACCGCGCGCTTGCGGGCGGTATCGCGGCTGACATTGCGGTGCAGTTGCAGCGCCTCGATCAGCTGGTCGCCGATCGTGTAGGCCGGGTTGAGCGATGTCATCGGCTCCTGAAAGATCATCGCGATCCGGTCGCCGCGCAGCGCGCGCATCTGACGGCGCGACGCCTTGGTCAGCTCGGTTCCGTCAAAATCCATCCGCTCGGCCGAGCGGCGGATGTTCTTGTCGAGAAGGCCCATGATCGCCAGTGAGGTCAGGGATTTGCCCGACCCGCTCTCGCCCACGATGCACAGCGTCTCGCCCCGGTGCAGATCGAAGTCGATGCCGCGCACGGCGTGGAGCATCCCGCTAGCCAAAGGAATGTCCAGCGTGAGGCCCCGCACCGACAGGAGGGGTTTGGCGTTTGCGTCGCTCATCAGGTCAGCTCCGGTTTTCGGGGGCGGTGACGTCGCGCAGACCGTCGCCCATCAGGTTGATCGCCAGCACCAGCACGAAGAGGACAACGCCCGGGATCAGTACCAGCCAAGGCTCGAAGAGCATCATGTTCTTGCCCTCGCTGACCATCAGGCCCCAGCTGGGCGTGGGCGGCTGAACGCCAAGGCCAAGGAACGACAGCGCCGCCTCCAGCAGAATCGCGTGGGCCATTTCCAGCGTGACGATCACGATCAGGTTGTTGACGATGTTCGGCATGATTTCCGACAGGATCACGCGCGGCGTCGAGGCGCCGATCGCCTGCGCGGCGGCCACGTATTCGCGCCGGCGCACCTGCAGCGTCGAGGCGCGCATGACCACGGCGAAGCGGTCCCACAGCAGCAGGCCCAGCACGCCGATCACGACCTGGAGCGAGCCACCGAGGATGGCCACCACCGCCAGCGCAACCAGCACCACCGGCATGGCAAGGCGCACATTGATGAGGAAGGTCACGACCGCATCCACCTTGCCGCCGAAATACCCGGCGGCGACGCCCATCGCGGTGCCGATCACGCCTGAAATCAGCGCGGCAACCGCGCCGATCAGCAGCGACACGCGCGCGCCGTAGATCAGGCGCGAGAGATAGTCACGTCCCAGATGATCCGTGCCAAGCGGATGCTCCCACGTACCGCCCATGAAGACGGGTTTGATCATGCGCTGCGTCAGATCCTGCAGATAGGGATCGTGCGGCGCCAGCACCGGAGCGAGGATCGCGACGATCACCAGCAAAAGCACGACGCCGAGACCAAAGATGAGGCCTGTATGGCCCACGACCCGCTTACGCAGGATCTGGCGTGGTGTCGGTCCCTGGATTTCTTCCAGCAGCGGATCGGTCGTGCGATTGATCGTTGTCTTGTTCATCGCCATGTCACGAGCTCCTCATACGGGGGTCGAGCCAGGCGTTCAGCACGTCGGCCAGGAAGGTAAAGATGATGTAGAACATCGAAAAGATGAGGATCAACGCCTGCACGGTCGGCAGGTCGTTGCGCGCGATGCTCTCCCAGGCCAGATACCCGGCACCATGCAAGGCAAAGACCGACTCGACCACGATCGAGCCGCCCAGCATGAAGCCCATCTGCACGGCCGCGAGGCTTACCACCGGAATGATCGCGTTGCGCAGCGCATGCTTGAAAAGGACGCGCCCCTCGGCGGCGCCCTTGGCGCGTGCGGTGCGGATATAGTCCGAGTTCAGCACTTCCAGCATGCCTGCGCGCGTGAGGCGCATGATGGCGGGCATCGCGTAATATCCCAGCACGATTGTCGGCATGATGAAATGTCGCCAGCTATCGGCGCCCGATGGTGGCAGCCAGCCCAGCGTGATGCCGAAAAGCACGATCAGGATCAGGCCGAACCAGAAGCTGGGCATTGCCTGCCCCGCGACGGACAGGAACAGTGCCACGCGGTCGATGATCGAATTGGGCCGGATTGCCGCCGCCACGCCCAGCGGCACGGCTGTCAGCAGCGCAAAGGTAATCCCGCAGACGCCCAGCGTCATCGTGACCGACAGCCGGTCCCCGATCAACGAGGCAACGGGAAGTTTGAAATAATAGCTTTCCCCGAAATCCCCCCGCAGCGCGTTCCACAGCCATTCGCCATACTGCACCAGCATGGGACGATCAAAACCATAGAGACGGCGCAGTGCTTCGATGTCTTCGCCGCTCGCCGTCTCGCCCGCGAGGGCCGCCGCCGGATCGCCCGACAGGAAAAGCAAGGAAAAGCTGATGAAACTGACCGTGAATGCCACAAGAAGGGCAAGGCCCAGCCTCTTGAGTATGAATGGCAGCATGTGCCGCTATCTCCCTGCCGGTTTTGCGATTGGTTTGATTTCGAAAACGCAAAGGCCCGGAGGATCGCACGGATCCTCCGGGCCCATGATCAGGTTCAGTTCCAGGTCATGTCCGTAAAGCGCAACACCTCGTCCGCCGTGGGGGTGTAGGCCACCTCCTTGGTCATCACATAGTTGGTGTTGTAGCTGAACATCGGCGCCCAATAGGCCTGATCCGCGATGCGCTGCAGCGCCTTGCGGTAGAACTCCTTGCGCTCTTCCGGGTCGGTCGAGCTGTCGGCCACGTTCAGAAACTCCAGCACCTGGTCGTCCTGCGCATCATCGAGGCTGCCATGCTTGAAGAACTGGCTGACCATCGCCGAGGCGTCGTTCACCGAGAAGCTGCCCCATGTCAGGAATGCCAGAGGCACTTCGCCTTTCATGTTGAGCTCGCGCAGGGCGGAATACTGCAGCAGCTTGAATTCGGTCTGGATACCGACCGCGTTCAGATAGCTGGTCACAGCCTCGGCATATTCACGGTCGCGATAGGCATAAAATTCAGTGCTGAAGCCATCAGGATACCCTGCCTCGGCCAGCAGCGCACGGGCCTTTTCAGGGTCATACTCGTAGCTGGTCACATCCTGCGCACAGCCGAACTGGCTGGGGAAGCACGCGGTCGAGACGACCTTGGACTTGCCCTTGAGCAGGTTGTCGACCAGCGCCTGGCGGTCGATCGCATGGTTGACGGCCTGCCGCACCTTGAGGTCGGTGAAGGGATTGGGGTCCATGCTGGACCGGCCCGCGGCATCCATCGACAGATATCCGACACGCATGGTCGACTCGTTCAGCACGGTGAAACGATCATCCATCTCGGCCATCTTTTCGGCCTGATCCGCCGGCACCTGCCAGATCAGGTCCAGCGAGCCAGAGAAAAGCTCGGCCAGCTGGGTATTGACGTCAGGAATGGTGCGGATGTCGATATTGGTGATGGTCGGCTGGCCCTTGGGGCTGTCGTGGTAGTCCTCGTATTTCTCCAGCACGAAATGCTGGCCCGGCTCAACCTCGGTCACCTTGTAGGGGCCGGTGCCCACGGGTTTGAGGCCCATGCCCGATGGCCCGACCTCTTCGTAATAGTCCGAAGGGTACATCGAGACGGGGCCGGACAGAAACTCGATGGCCGCAGGAAATACGTCCTTGGTGGTAATCCGGACGGTGTAATCGTCGATCTTCTCGGCCGAGTCCATCCAGTTCACGTTGCGCTGCGTCTTGACGCCGCTTTCCTCCTTGGCGACGAAATTGACCGTTGCGACCACGTCATCGGCGGTGAAATCCGAGCCGTCGTGGAATTTGACGCCCTCGCGCAGTTTGAATTCCAGCGTCTTGTCGTCGATCCATTCCCACTCGGTGGCCAGATTGCCCTTGTACTCGTTGGTCTCGGGATCGCGGTAGATCAGGCCATCCCAGACGGCGCGCTGCATCACCACGCCTTCTCGCGACGAGTTGAAGAAGCTGTCGACATTCTCCAGCTCCTTGGTGAAGGCGACGCTCAGCGTATCGTTCGCCTTGTCGGCCATCGCGGCGCCGCCGGCGCCCACTGTCAGCGCCATGGCAAGCGCGGTGGATTTCAAAAACGTGGCTCTCATTTGCTGTTCTCCCTGCCGCATGATTTCGCGGTGTTTCGTTTTCCGTTGCAAAAATGCAAATATCATATAGTGATACGGTAGATCACGATGTAATTATTTGAAACCCGCACCCGCAGGGAAATCAAGCGCCAATTTACAGATTATTCGCTAAACCGTTACGCAGACGCGAGATTTGATGACCAAGACCAAACAGAATACGCTTTTTGTCAGTTCTCTCGCCAAGGGTCTGCGTTTGCTCCACGCATTTGACGAGACCCATACCGAGCTGTCCCTCGCCGGGCTGGCCCGGCTGACCGGCCTCGACAAGAGCGCAGTTCAGAGACTGGCCAACACGCTCCACCTCGAAGGGATGCTGGACAAGGATCCGGTCACGCGGCGCTATCGCCCGTCCCATGCGTGGCTGCGACTGGCCTATGCCTATTACTGGTCCGATCCCCTGATCGCGCGCGCCATGCCCAAGCTGATTGACCTGTCGCAGCGACTGGGCGAGACGGTGAACCTGGCCGAACTTTCGGGCACGCATATCATCTATGCCGCCCGCCTGCCCTGCACGCGAACGATCTTTGCAGCCTCGGTGCCGGGGCGGCGGGTGCCCGCGCTCAGCACCTCGGCCGGGCAGGCCATCCTTGCCACCTTCCCCAAGGCGGAATCGGACGCGGCAATCTATGGCTGGCCGCTGGACGCACATACGCCCCAGACCACCATGGACCGCGGCGCCATCGCCGATCAGATCGCCGTTGCGCGGAAGGCGGGCCATGCCATCACGCATGGCCAGATGATCCTCAACGAGATCGGCATCGCCTGCGCGATTCGCGGTCCCGACGGGCGCGCGTGGGCGGCGGTTCATTGCTCGGTTTCGGCGCATCACTGGACCGACGAGCGCATCCGGCACGAGATTCTGCCGTGGCTGCAAGACACCGCGAATGCCATCTCGCCGCAGATGCGGTCCTGACGCCTCGGCGCGGAATCAGTGCCTTCCCGTTCCCTCCTCCTGCCCTTGCATCTGGCGCGGCGATCACGCCATAACCGCGCGTCACATGATCATTTGGGAGGAATCCGATGAAAAACCTGTTCAAAATTGCCGCCGCCGCGATCATCGCCGCCGCTGCGGGCGCCCTGCCCGCCGCCGCCGAGATCGAGCCGGTCAAACTGCGCCTCGCGCATGTCGTGAACGAGCAGGATGGCTTTCACGCCGCCGCCGTCAAGTTTCAGGAACTGGTGGCCGAACGCTCAGACGGCGCGATCGAAGTCGAGATTTTCCCCAACGCCTCGCTGGGCGATGAGCGCACGCTGCTGGAAGGCATGCAGATCGGCACCGTCGACATGGGCGTGATCACCAACGGCCCCGTGTCGAACTTCCTCGAGGAGATCGCGGTGTTCGAGCTGCCCTTCCTCTTTCCGTCGAACGAGGCAGCCTACAAGGTGCTGGATGGCGAGATCGGGCAGGAGCTGCTGGATCGTCTTTCTGAGGTCAACCTCAAGGGCCTCGCCTATGCCGAGCGCGGCTTTCGCAACCTGACCAATTCCGAGCGCCCCGTCGCCAGCCCCGCCGACATGGAAGGCATGCGTATCCGCGTCATGGAAAACCCCGTCTATATCGACACCTTCCGCGAACTGGGCGCCGACGCCATCCCGATGGCCTGGACCGAGGCGCTGACCGCGATGCAGCAAGGCACGATCGACGGGCAGGAAAACCCGGTGAACGTGGTCCATTCGTTCAAGCTGAACGAGACGCAGACCAACATGACCATGACGCGCCACGCCTATGCGCCCGCAATCTTCGTCATGGGCCTGCCGGTGTGGGAAAAACTGTCGCCCGAAGCGCAGACCATCATCGATGACGCCGCGCAGGAGGCCGCAGAGTATGAGCGCGCCCTGAACGCCGAGCAGCAGGAAACGCAACTTCAGGAGCTGCGCGATGCGGGCATGGTCATCAACGACAGTGCCGATCTCAGCGTCTTTGCCGAGAAGGTGAAGCCCGTCTACGAGAAATACGGCGCCAAGTTCGGTGACTACCTGCCGCGCATCCAGGAGGCGCTGAAGTAATATGATGACGGGCTTGGGAGGGATCGACCGATTTCTGGGCGCCGTTCTCAAGCCCGTCGTCTTTGCCGGGATGATGGCGCTGACCGGCGTCATCACCCTGCAGATCGTCTCGCGCGTATTCTTCACCTCGGTCGCCTGGACCGAGGAGGTCGCGCGCTTCCTGCTGATCTGGATCACCTTTCTGGGCGCGGCCCTCGCATGGCAGCAGGGGCGTCACCTGGCCGTTGCCATGCTGCGCCATAGCCTGCCCGGACCCGCGCGCCGCATCGTCACCGGCGCGGCCCTGCTGGTCAGCCTCGCGTTTCTGATCGCCCTCACGGTGATCGGCATCCGCTATATGAACGTCCAGAGCTTTCAGAAATCGCCCTCGCTGCGCCTGCCGATGAGCTATGTCTACGCCGTCATGCCCATTGCCGGCGCCCTGATGGCGACGCTGTCGGTGATCGACCTTCTGCGCGTGATCGCGGGCCTGCCGCTGCGCGACGATGCGCCCGACCTGCCCGAGGTTCAGTGACATGAGCCTCGTCCTTGCCGGCCTTTTCATCCTTTTCCTGCTAATGGGCATCCCCATCGCCGTCGTGATCGGCGCGGCCACGATGGGCGCGCTGAACCTCTCGGGCGTGCCCTTGATGGTGGTGCCCCAGCAGATGTTCTCGGGCATCAACAGCTTTGCGCTGGTAGCCGTGCCGATGTTCGTTCTGGCCGGCGACGTGATGGCGCAGGGCGAGATTTCCAAGCGCTTGGTGGCCTTTGCCGATGCCATGTTCGGCTTCATCAAGGGCGGGCTTTCCATCGTGTCGGTGCTGGCGGGCATGTTCTTTGCCGCCATCTCCGGCTCGGGCGCGGCCACGACCGCTGCGGTCGGTGCCAGCCTTGTCCCCGAGCTGAAGCGCAAGGGCTATGATCCGGCCGCCGCCGCGTCGCTGATCGCCGCGTCGGGCACGATCGGCGTGGTCATCCCGCCCTCGGTGCCGATGATCATCTACGCTGTCATTGCACAGGAATCGGTCGCGCGCCTCTTTCTCAGCGGGATCATTCCCGGCATCGCCATGGGCGTCGGCCTGATCATCGTGGCGCTGATCCAGGGCCACCGCCGCGCCTATCCGCGCGGCACCGCATTCAGCCTGCGCACCATCTGGCGCACGCTGGCCTCGGCGATCTGGGGGCTGATGGCGCCACTGATCATCCTTGGCGGCATCTTCTCGGGCATCTTCACTCCCTCCGAGGCGGCCGTGGTCGCGGTGAATTACGCCATCCTCATCTCGCTTTTCGTGTACCGTGACCTGACCTTCGCGCAGCTCTACCAGATTGTCATCCGCGCGGGCGTGACGACGGCGGTGATCATGTTCGTCATCTCGGCGTCGTCGGTGCTCAGCTGGGCGCTGAGCAGTTGGCAGGTACCGGGGGCGATCGCGGATTACGCGCTGGCCCTGACCAGCAACCTCTACATGCTGCTGCTGGTGATCATGCTGATCATCCTCGTCACCGGCGTCTTTCTGGAAACCGCCTCTGCCCTCGTGATCCTCACGCCCATGCTGTTGCCACTGGCGCTGCAACTGGGCCTTGGGACGGTGCATTTCGGGATCATCATCGTGGTCGGCCTTGCCATCGGGATGGTGACGCCGCCGGTCGCGATCAACCTCTTCGTCGCCTCGACCACGGCGGGCCTGCCGATTGAGCGGATCACGCGCGCGGTGCTGCCCTACCTCGCGATCCTCGTTGTGGTCTACTTGCTGATCGGCTTTGGCCCTCTGGCCTTCTAGACGACACCCGCGCGCAGAAGGTCATGCAGGTGCAGAACGCCGACGGGCCGCATGTCCGCATCCGCCACAATCAGCACCGTCAGCGCGCGGCTGTTCAGAAGGGCCAACGCCTCGGGCGCCGAGCAATCGGGGGCGACGCTGAGCGGCTGCTTGGTCGAAACGTCGCAAGCACGGCGCTCCATCAACCCCTCCATGTTGCGGCGCAAATCGCCATCGGTGATCACGCCGCTGATAATGCCGCCGCGCGTCAGGATGCAGACGCCAAAACCCTTGGAGGTCATGGCCAGCAGCACATCGGCCATCGGCGCATCCTCCTCCAGTACGGGCAGCGCGTCGCCGGAATGCATCAGGTCGGCGACGCTGCGCATCTGCGCGCCCAGCTTGCCGCCCGGATGGTAGACGCCAAAATCCTTTGGCGCAAAGCCGCGCCGCTCCATCAAGGTCACGGCCAGCGCATCGCCCAAGGCCAGCGTCAGCGTGGTCGAGGTGGTCGGGGCCAGGCCGATGGGGCAAGCCTCGGGGCATTTGGGCAAGGTCAGGCGGTGGTCGGCCGCCTTCATCAGCGTGCTGGTATCATTCGAGGAAATGCCGATCATCGGGATGGTGAACCGCTGCGTATGATAGACGATATCGCGCAGCTCTGCCGTCTCGCCCGAGTTCGAGATCAGGATGCACACATCCTCGGGGCCGATCATGCCCAGATCGCCATGGCTCGCCTCGGTCGCGTGGACGAAATAAGCGGGCGTGCCGGTCGAGGCGAGGGTCGCCGCGATCTTGCGCCCGATATGGCCCGACTTGCCGATACCCGAGACGATAACGCGCCCCTTGCAGGCCATCACCGTCTCGACCGCCGATGCAAAATCCGTCGGCAGGTTTTCGGACATGTATCGCAGCGCTTCGGCCTCGATCTCCAGCACCTTTCGGGCAGCCGACACGCTGCTGGCCCGGTGTTCGGGCGAGGGATCGGTCACGGGCAAGGAGCGCATGGCAAGACTTTCGAAGCTGCGACATGGGGCGTGGCGGCACTCTAGAGGAACGGCGGAAGACAGGCCAGACCAGGTGCGATGTGCAAATTGGATGATCTTTAGCGCACATGGCGCTAGAGCTTTGACAAGGCCTTCGCTTCTGGCAGGCAATTTTGTTAAACCGAGCACAGGCAAGAGCCGTGATCTAGGACGAAGTCAAACGCTTGCGCCGATCCAAGGCCGGTTTCGGAATGAATGGAAGAAGAATGATCAACCCTGTCCTTCTCTGCGGCGGCTCCGGCACGCGCCTGTGGCCCCTGTCGCGCAAATCCTACCCCAAGCAATTCGCACGTCTTATGGGGGACGAGAGCCTCTTCCAGGCTTCGGCACGTCGGCTGTCGGGCGATGGATTCGCCGCGCCGCTGATCGTGACGGGTGATCCCTTCCGCTTCATCGTGACCGAACAGTTGGCCCAGATCGGCGAGGCACCCCAAGGCATCCTGATCGAGCCCGAGGGCCGCAACACCGCGCCCGCTGTCCTCGCCGCCGCGCTCTGGCTGGCCGAGCGGGATGCGGAGGCGCTGATGCTGGTCGCGCCGTCGGATCACGTCATCCCCGATGCGGATGCGTTCCGCGCAGCGATCACGGCGGCCGCTCCGCGCGCGCTGTCGGGCGATCTGGTGACCTTTGGCATCGCGCCCACCCGGCCCGAGACGGGCTATGGCTATCTGGAACTGGCCGCCGGTGCGGATACGGGCGCGGCCAGCCCGCAATCGCTGGCCCGATTTGTTGAAAAGCCCAACGAGACGCGCGCACAGGCCATGCTGGACGCGGGAAATTTCCTCTGGAATGCCGGCATCTTCCTTAGCTCCGCCAAAGCCATCATCACCGCCTACGAGGCCCATGCACCAGAAATGCTGAGCGCCGTGCGCGCGGCGCTGGCCGGGGCCGATGTCGATCTGGGCTTCACCCGCCTCGCCGCCCAGCCCTGGGCGGGCGCCGACGATATCTCGATCGACTACGCGATCATGGAGAAGGCGCAGAACCTTGCCGTGATGCCCTATGCCGCCAGCTGGTCCGATCTGGGTGGCTGGGATGCCGTCTGGCTTGAATCGGGGCCGGACGATCAGGGCAATGTCTGCTCGGACCACGCCACCGCGATTGCCTGCGAGGATTCTCTCCTGCGTTCCGAAAGCGCGGATGTCGAGCTTGTCGGGATCGGGCTGAAGGACGTCATCGCCATCGCCATGAACGATGCCGTGCTCGTCGCGCACAAATCCGAGGCGCAGCGCGTCAAGGAAGCGGTCGTCGCCCTCAAGGCACGCGGCGCAAGCCAGGCCGTGCAACTGCCCCGCGACTATCGCCCCTGGGGCTGGTACGAGTGCCTTGCGCTTGGTGGGCGCTTCCAGGTCAAGCGGATCGTGGTCAATCCGGGCGCCAGCCTCAGCCTGCAGAGCCATCATCACCGCTCCGAGCATTGGGTGGTTGTCGAGGGCACCGCGCGCGTCACCGTTGGCGAGGAGGTCAGCCTCTTGGGCGAGAACCAGTCGATCTATATCCCCCTCGGGGCGATGCACCGCATGGAGAACCCGGGCAAACTGCCGATGGTGCTGATCGAGGTGCAGACCGGCAGCTATCTGGGCGAGGACGACATCATCCGTTATGAGGACGTCTATGCGCGTAAGTGACCAGTTGGTCGCCCCGACCCCCTGCCGCCTTGCATGGCCTCATCAAGTGTCCTATTCGAATGGCGAAAATCAGGGTGTTTCTGATTGCTGGCCCATGTGAAATCAAACGGAGACCTTGATGAAAAAGGCCTTTATCACCGGCACGACGGGTCAGGACGGCTCTTATCTGGTCGAATTTCTTCTGGACAAGGGCTATGAAGTGCATGGGCTCAAACGCCGGGCCTCGTCCTTCAACACCCAGCGTGTCGATCACCTTTTCGAGGATATCCACGACAAGCCACGCTTTCGCCTGCATTACGGCGACCTGACCGACAGCTCGAACCTCACGCGCCTTCTGTCGGAGATCCAGCCAGACGAGATCTACAACCTCGGCGCGCAAAGCCATGTGGCCGTCAGTTTCGAGGCACCAGAATATACCGCCGATGTTGATGCGATCGGCACGCTGCGCCTGCTTGAAGCCATGCGTTTTCTGGGGATGGAGAAGACCTGCCGCTTCTATCAGGCCTCCACCTCCGAACTTTATGGTTTGGTGCAGGAAACCCCGCAGAGCGAGACGACGCCTTTCCACCCGCGCTCGCCCTATGGCGTGGCAAAGCTCTATGCGTACTGGATCGCGGTGAACTACCGCGAGGCCTATGGCATGTATGCGTGCAACGGCATTCTCTTCAATCACGAGAGCCCGCGCCGGGGCGAGACGTTCGTCACGCGCAAGATCACGCGGGGCTTGGCCAATGTCGCGCAAGGTCTCGATGACATGCTCTACATGGGTAATATCGACAGTTTGCGCGACTGGGGCCATGCCCGCGATTACGTGCGCATGCAGTGGATGATGCTGCAGCAGGACACGCCCGAGGATTTCGTGATCGCCACCGGCGTGCAGCATTCGGTGCGCGACTTCATCACCTGGGCGGCCGCCGATCTGGGCATCACGCTGGCCTTTGAAGGCAAGGGAGTGGATGAGGTGGCGATGGTCGAGCAGGTGGAGGGCGACAAGGCCCCCCATGTCAAACCGGGCCAGGTCATCATGCGGATCGATCCGCGCTATTTCCGCCCCGCCGAGGTCGAGACATTGCTCGGCGATCCGTCCAGGGCCAAGGCCAAGCTGGGCTGGGTGCCCGAGATCACCGCGCGCGAGATGTGCGCCGAAATGGTCGAAGCCGATCTGAGCGCGGCCCGCCGCCACGCGCTGCTGACCGCGCATGGCTATGACGGCGCGCAGGGGTTCCGCGAATGAGCGAGGCACCGCATCGTGGCCGCATGCTGCTGACCGGTGGGCGCGGCATGGTTGGCAGCAATATCCGCGAGCATGCCCGCGCCGCCGAGTGGGAGATCCTGGCGCCGACGAGCGCCGAACTGGACCTGACCGATAGCGCCGCTACGGCGGATTACATCGCGCGGCATGCGCCTGATATCGTGGTGCATGCGGCGGGCCGCGTAGGCGGCATCCAGGCCAACATGGCCAATCCCGTCGCCTTCCTCGACATCAACACCGCCATAGGGCGGAGCGTCATCATGGGCGCGCGCGCGGCCGGTGTGCCGCGCCTTCTCAACCTTGCCTCCACCTGCATCTACCCGCGCGAGGCGCAGGGTCCGCTGGCCGAAGAGATGGTGCTGACCGGCCCGCTGGAGCCAACGAACGAGGGTTACGCGCTGGCCAAAATCATGGCCCTGCGCCTCTGCCAATACATCCGCGCAGAGACGCCGGAGATGCAGTACAAGTCGCTTATCCCGTGCAATCTCTACGGACGTCATGACAGTTTCGACGCCGCTGCCTCGCATATGGTGCCTGCGGTGATTGCGAAGATTCACGCGGCCAAGGTGGCGGGTCACGACACAGCCGAGATCTGGGGCGACGGCACCGCCCGGCGCGAGTTCATGTATTCCGGGGACCTTGCCGATGCCGTTCTGCGCGCAGCGGCGGATGTGTACGCGCTGCCGGACTTGATGAATGTCGGTGTGGGCGCGGACCATTCGGTGAACGATTATTACGCCGCCGCCGCCGAAGTCATCGGCTGGGCCGGCACCTTCGAACACGATCTGACCAAACCGGTCGGCATGAAGCGCAAGCTGTGCGATACCACGCGCCAGACCGACTGGGGCTGGACCCCGCAAACCGATCTGCAGGCCGGCATGGCCGCGACCTATCAATTCTACCTCGAAAGGCTGTCCCAATGAGCGCGCGTTTCCCCCTTGCCACCTCCTCCTGGGATCAGGCCGAGCAGGACGCGCTGCAGCGCGTCATCGCCTCCGACCGCTTCACCATGGGCGCCGAGGTGGCCGAGTTCGAGCGCCGCTTTGCCGCGCATTTCGGCAGCAATCACGCAGTGATGGTCAATTCCGGCTCCTCCGCCAACCTGTTGATGGTTGCAGCGCTGGCCTATACGTCGAATCCCGATCTGCGGCTGAAGCCCGGCGACGAAGTGATCGTGCCCGCCGTCAGTTGGTCGACCACCTATTACCCGCTGCATCAATACGGGCTGAAGCTGAAATTCGTGGATGTCGATGCCGGGACGCTCAACTACGATCTGGACGCGCTGGCGGATGCCGTCACGGACCGCACCCGCGCGCTGATGGTCGTGAACCTTCTGGGCAACCCCAATGATTTCGACGCTATCGCCCGGATCACCGAAGGGCGCGGCATCGCCATGATCGAGGATAACTGCGAGTCGATGGGCGCGCGTTTCGGCGGTAAGCAATGCGGCACATTCGGTGTCATGGGCAGCTTCTCGACCTTCTTTTCGCACCATATCTCAACCATGGAGGGCGGCGTCGTCGTGACCGACGATGAGGAGCTTTACCACGTCATGCTCAGCCTGCGCGCGCATGGCTGGACGCGCAACCTGCCGAAAGAGAACCACGTCACCGGCACGAAAAGCGACGACGCCTTCGAGGAGAGCTTCCGCTTCGTGCTGCCAGGTTACAACCTGCGCCCGCTGGAAATGTCGGGCGCGCTGGGGATCGCGCAGCTGGCCAAACTGGACGGGCTGATCGCCGGGCGCCGGCGCAATGGCGATGCCTTCGTCGCGGCGATGCAGGACCATCCCAAGTTCCGCATCCAACGCGAGATCGGCGAGAGCAGCTGGTTCGGCTTCAGCCTGATCCTGCGTTCCGATCTGGAGATGAGCCGCACCGATGTGGTGCGGGGCCTCGAGGCCGCAGGGTTCGAATGCCGCCCAATCGTGGCAGGCAATTTCGCGCGCAAGGAAATCGTCAAGCATTTCGATTTCGACATTCACGGCGATCTGCCCAATGCCGATTACCTCGACACGCGCGGCCTTTTCGTGGGCAACCACCACTACCCGATCGATGAGGCCATCGAGCAGCTGGCAAAGTTCTGAGGCGCTGACCCGTCTTAGACGCGGGCGCCTCTTACCCGGTGGCGGCCCAGTTCGCCATCTGGGGCAGGTGCGCGTCGAGAATGGCCTGGAACGCGGCGACGATGGCGGTTGGCGTATCATTGGCCGCGGCCACCTCGTTGCGGAAGACCGCCGTCTTGATCACGCTTTGATCCCTGTCGCGCAGCAATGTCAGGCTGATGTCGATCTTGGCTACTGCGGCCTCACCGGTGATCTCGACCTGAAAGGCGTCGATGCGCGGCAAAAGCGCCAGATCGGGCACGGGCCCGGCCTCGTTCGGGCCGACATATCCCATGCGTCCGGTGCCCGCGATCGAACGCACCAGCAGCGATTGCACCAGCGCGGGCAATTCATCGGACCAACGCGCATCAGGAAGGTAGGTGACCGCGGCCGCGCCCGGTTTCACCATGATCCGATCGCTTGTGATCGACGCGGGCGCATTGGGCAAGGCCACCAGCAGCGTGCGGCCTGATCTGCGGCCCGCAGTCGATCCGGCGGCGGGCGACAGATCATAGGTGTCCAGCGGCGTCGCCGCCGCGTTGAGCGACGACAGCGCACTGCAGCCGCCAAGGCTGGCAGCGGCGCCCAGCATTGCGGCGCGGCGGGTGAGGGTCAGCATTTGCATCTTGTCATCTCCGGTATTCGGGCACGCGTTCATCCAAAAGGAACCGTGCGGGGTCTCGTTCGATGCGGCGCACCAGTTTTTCAAGGGATTGGACCAGCACGCGGGCCTCGGCGCTGAGGCGCCCCAACTCGTTCAGGCCGTTGCCGGTGAAATTGCGAATGCCCGGCGCGGCGTCGGCGACCGTGGCCTGAACCTGCGCGACCACATCATCCGCGCGGCCGATCAGGGCGCGCAGATCCGTGGTGATCTGTGGCAGGTCGGTCGAAATCTGATCGGCGGCGCCGCCGATCTGCTCCGTCGCCGCGCGGATGTCCGACAGCACCGGGCCCAGATCGGTCGAGATCACCTCGTCGGCGCTGTCGAATGCCTTCTCCGCCGAGCCGAGCGCCCGATCCGCGGCGACCAGCGAGCCGTCGATGCTGGCCAGCGTGATGTTGGCCCGCTGGAAAAGATCCGTGGCGGCGTTGACCGCCGTGCGCGTGTCCTCCGCCAAGGGTGTCAGGCCATTGGTGAACTCGGTCAGATCGCGCGCCGCATTGTCCACCGCGACCGAGGCCGAGGATACGGCGCCGCGGATATCCTCCACAACGGCGGGCACGTCCTGATCTATGACCGTCTCGATTTTGGAGATCGCGCTTTGCGCACTGGCCAGAACCTCGCGCGCATCCGCCACCAACAGCGTGCCGTCACCCGCAACCAGCGTGTTGACGCTGTTCGAGGCGTCGGTCACGGCGGTGAAGGAGGTGCTGGCATCCGACAGCGTCTGCTCCAGCTCCTGCAGCCGCGCGTTCAAGAGGGCCGCCGTCTCATCGAACCCTTCCAGCGTGGTGACCGACCGCTCGGATATATCGCCGACCGCCTTGTTCAGCGCCTCGACCGTCTGCGAGATCTGCGTGGCGATCTGCGGCACCTGATCGCGCATGAGGGCCTCGGCCTCGGCAAAGGCGGCGCCCGCGCTGTCGATGGCGGTGCCGGTCGTGTCGATGGCCGCCTTGGCCGAGTCGAACGCGCCGGTGGCCGAGGTCAGTGTCTGGTCCGCATTGGCCAGCGTCGTCTCGGCCGCCGCGCCCAGCGTGTCGAGGCGCGCGCCGAATCCGGCAATCTGTTCGGTCGCATCCGCCACGGTCTTGGTGATGTCCGAAAAATCGCTGAGTGCCTGCTCCAGGCCACCGGACGCATCGCTGAGATTACTGAGTATGTTCTCTACATAAGCCTGGTTTTCGGGCCCCGCGATCTGCTGAAACTGTTTCAGCAGGTCGGTCGCTTCGGTAATCAGATCGGGCGCATCCTCGACCAGCTGCTGCACGGTCGAGCGGCGCGAGGGAATGATGGGCGGCGTTCCATCATCCGAGGTCAGCGGCGCTGCGTCGGCGCTCCGGTTTGTCAGCGAGATATAGGCAACCCCGGTCACACCGGACGTGCTGAGCTGCGCCACGGTATCCTCGCGCACCGGCGTCGTCGCGTCGATCTCGATCCCCACATAGACCTTGGACGGGTCAGGATCGTGGATATGCACGTCGATCACGCGGCCCACATTGATGCCGTTGAAGACCACGTCCCCCGCAGAATCCAGCCCCGACACATCGTCGAACAGGATGCCGTAGTAAGCGTATTGCCGGTCCAGCTGAACGCTCGACAGCCACACGGCGAATATCAGGCTGCCGATGATGCCCAGCAGCGTGAAGGCGCCGATCAGGATGTAATTCGCGCGGGTTTCCATCACTGAACCTTTTCGTCTTGTTCGGTTGCCAGGGCTGCCCGGGCGCGGGGGCCGTGAAAGTACTCGTGGACCCAAGGATGATCCACCTTCATCAACTCGGCCATGGTGCCGACCGCCAGCACCTTCTTCTCGGCCAGCACGGCGATACGGTCGCAGATCGCATGCAGCGAATCCAGATCATGTGTCACCAGAAAGACAGTCAGGCCCAGCGCAGCCTGCAATTTGCGGATCAAAGTGTCGAAGGCCGCCGCGCCGATCGGGTCAAGCCCCGCCGTCGGCTCGTCCAGAAACACGATTTCGGGGTCGAGCGCGATGGCGCGGGCAAAACCGGCCCGTTTGCGCATACCGCCCGACAGCTCGGACGGGAACTTGGTCTGCGCGACCTCCTCCAGTCCGACCATGCGCACCTTGATCCCGGCCAGTGTCTCGCGCAACGCGTCCGGCAGATCCAGCTGCTCGCGCATCGGAGCCTCGACGTTCTGGCGCACGGTCAGGGACGAGAAGAGTGCGCCGTCCTGAAACATCACGCCCCAGCGGCGGCGCAGTTGGCGATAATGCTCGGGCGACGTGCCTTCAACGCTCTGGCCAAACACCTCGATACTGCCGCCATCGGGCTTCAGAAGACCGACAATCTGCTGAAGCAGCACGGATTTGCCTGTACCCGAGCCACCGACGATGCCGATGATCTCGCCCCGGCGCACATCGAGGTCCAGCCCCTCATGCACTTTGTGGCTGCCAAAGCCCTTGGTCAGGCCGCGCACTTTTATGATCGGCTCCGCGTCGTTCATCATATTCCTATCAGCGCAAAAACCACCGAGAACATGGCGTCCGCCACGATCACCATGAAGATCGAAAGCACCACCGAGGTCGACGTCAGCCGTCCCAGCGATTCCGCATTGCCGCCCACCTTGAGACCCTCATAGCAGCCGATGATCCCGATGATCATGGCAAAGAAGGGCGCCTTGATCATGCCAACCAGAAAGTGCCAGACATCCGTGTTGCTGACCAGCCGAGCCTGAAAGACGGCGGGGGATACGCCCAGCTCGATCCAGGACATCATGGCGCCGCCCACCAATCCCGATATGTCCGAGATCAAACCGAGGACCGGCAGCATGAGAACCAGCGCCAGCACTCGTGGCACGACCAAAATGTCGATCGGATCAAGGCCGAGCGTACGCATGGCATCGACCTCCTCACGCATCTTCATCGACCCGATGGCAGCGGTATAGGCCGACCCCGACCGGCCAGCGACGATGATCGCGGTCAGCAGGATACCCAGCTCGCGCAGCACCGAAATGGCAATGAGGTCCACGACAAACACCTCGGCCCCGAACTGACGAAGCTGGACCGAGCCCTGAAATGCCAGCACCACACCGATCAGAAACGACATCAGCGCAACGATGGGAATGGCATTCCAGCCCACCTCCTGCATGTGATGCACCAGCGAGGTCAGCCGCAGGCGGCGCGGATGGATCACCATGCTGCCCAGCGCCGCGATGACTTGCCCCAGAAAGCCGGTCAATTCGACGGCAATCCGTGCACTGGCGGCTGTTTTCCGGCCCAATGACTCGATCCGGTCTGTTAGCGAGATGCGCCTCGCACTCCCGATATCTTCCGGCGGCATGTTGCGGCGGACAACCTCGATCAGTTGCTCCTGCATGTCGTCGGCGCCGAGAATGGACACCTCGGCCTTTCCGCCGGCCAAACGCCGCTGCGCATCCACGATATACCACGCGCCGGCAGTATCCATGTGGCTGACACGCGTGATATCAATGGCGCTCGCGCCCTGCCCCCCGCACTCCAGCGCCGCGACCGTGTCGATCAGCAGCCGACCGGACAGGATCAGGTGGCCCTCCTCCACCTTGGCGGTGGGCGCGGCATCTTCCGTCTGGCCGCCGGACTGTCCCAGAGGCATATCTTCGCTGTGCTGAACCATCGCTCGCCTCTACCCCGTCCGGATCTGCCTGCGGTCGTGATCGGGCCGCCACGATCCGCGCGATCCGGTCACGAGGCGTCGACCCTGCCGCGCAGAGGCCGTGTCCACAGAGGATCGAGTGAAACTACCATTCCGGGTCCGGGCCATCAACACTGCTGCGAGGTATCCTTTCCTGCACCCCCACCTATGCCTTGTCTTGGATAGATGGCGCAGCCGCCACCTTGATTGACTCAAATCAAGGCTGCATCCTTTACCGTGATGCATTCTCATCCAAATTCAAAGGAGAACGCAACATGGACATCGCAAAACGCGAAACGACCCTGCGGGAGCGGCGGGCAGAACTGACCAAGCATCTGGAGACGGTCGAGCACACACTTGACGAGGTCCAGCCGAAGGACTGGGAGGACCGTTCGTCCGAGCGGCAGGGTGATGAAGTGCTGGAGTCGCTTGGCCAGGCGGAGCTGGCGGAGGTCAGGCGGATCGATGCGGCGTTGGACCGGATCAAGGCCGGGACCTACGGAGTTTGCCAGTCGTGCGGCGAGGACATCTCGACTGCGCGGCTCGACCTGCTCCCGGCGACGCCCTTTTGCAAGAACTGTGCGACCTGACCGGATACGCGGTGTGATGAGTTGGGGATTACGAGGCATCGGATCAGGCAACGGCCCGGTAACGCGAAGCCGCTAGGAGAGTCCCCAAATTCGGTCCCGGCAGGTTGATGAGTTTGAAGCCTTCGGGCTGGGCAGCGTTTCGTCTCACCCTTCAAAAAAATTGGCGGCATAGCGGCAGAATGCCTGCGTAACGGCATCTGTCTGCAGCCGCTTTGATCTGACAAGGGCGATGCGGTGCGCGACCAGATCACCCGCAAGGGGCATTCGGATGATTGCGCCCCCATCATACGCGGTGCCGTGCGGAATATCCGTTGCCATCAACCCGACACCCATCCCGTTCGCCACCATAGACCGCAACATCTCGACCGACCCGGTCTCATAAGCGATCTGCGGGGTGACGCCGTGCATCTGGGCCAGCGTCAGAAAATAACCACGGCTTTGCGGCAGGCTCATCAAGATCAGCGGGTCGCAGAGCAATTCCGCAAGTGTGACTTCGTTTCGCCCGGCCAGGCGATGACCGGCGGGTAGCAGCCCGTAGGGCCGTACATTGGCAAGCGGCATGATGTGACATGTCGAGGGCAGGCCGAAATCATAGGTCAAGGCGACGTTGATCTGGCCACTTTCCAGCCAGTTGGAAAGCGCCTCGATATCTCCCTCATGGAGGCGTATCCGCGTGCCCGGATGGGCCTGTTCAAATCGACGCACCAAGGCCGGCGCATATCTGGGCCCCAGCGTTGAAAACACTCCCAGATCCATCACATCAGGCGTGGCATCGCCCACCACAAGCACCCGCTCTGCCCTCGCGCGCAGCTGCCTCAATTCGCCCAGCTTGAGGCGTCCGAACGCGGTCGGTAGCACGCCTTGCCCCGCAGCGCGGGCAAAAAGCGGGCGGCCCAGATGCGCCTCGACCTTGGCGATGGCCAGCGACACCGAAGGTTGCGAGACGCTGAGCAGGCGCGCGGCGGCGGCGGTGCTGCCGGTATCGGCGCTGGCGATCACATAGTCGATCTGGCGCAGGGTGATTGGTATAGGTTTCATTAATTCCCATATTTTCAGACTGTATTTCTAGTTATAGCTTCGCTCCCGATATCTTCCAGCCAGATTAACGGGAGAGGTATCATGCCACCCGGCACCACAGACAATTCCACCAAACCGCTTGCCGGTCTGCGCGTCCTCGATTTCACCCGGGTTCTGGCCGGACCCTATTGCACCGCGATGATGGCGGACCTCGGCGCGGAGGTGATCAAGATCGAGACCGCGCAAGGCGACGATTATCGCCATATCGGCCCGTTTCTGGATGGTGAAAGCCTGCTTTTCCAGACCGTGAACCGGGGCAAGCGGTCGATCGTTCTGGACCTCAAGACGGCGGAGGGCATCGCGACCGTTCGGGCGCTCCTGCGTGATACCGATGTTCTGGTCGAGAATTTCCGTCCCGGCGTTATGGACAAGCTGGGCCTTGGCCACGCCGCGCTGATGGCCGAAGATCCGGCGCTGGTCTATGTCTCGGTCTCTGGCTTCGGGCAGACGGGGCCGAACGCCAAAAAACCCGCCTATGACATCATCATTCAGGCGATGAGCGGCCTCATGGACGCAACGGGCGAGCCCGATGGCCAGCCGACCATGGTGGGCGAGGCGCTTGCCGATGTGGCGGGCGGGCTCTTTGCTGCCTGGGGCGCCATGGTCGCTCTTTTCGACCGCAGCCGCACGGGCAAGGGGCGGTATGTGGATGTGGGCCTTTTCGACGCGCTGACCTCGATGATGCCGGTCCTTGCCTGCCGGACGCTGATGGGCGGCGAGACGCCCACGCGCACGGGCAATCGCCATCCCCTGTCGGCGCCTTTCGGAACATATCTTGCGCAGGACGGCCATTTTGCCGTTGCCGTGCTGAATGACAGGCTTTTTGCGACCTTCTGCGACGTGATCGGCAAGCCGGAACTGGCCGGCGAGGCGCAATTCGCCAGCGATAGCTTGCGCCGCACGAACGAGCCTGCGCTGGCCGGGCATATCGAGGCATGGGCCGCCCTGCACCCCGCGTCCGAGATCGTCCAGCTTCTATCGGATGCGGGCATCCCCGCTGCCGAAATCCAGTCCGTCGCCGAGGCGTGGAATTCGCCGCAAGCGATGGATCGCGGTTTGGCCTCGGACGTGAATCATCCGCTGCTGGGCCGTCTGCGCGTGCCCGAACAGCCCATCCATTTCAGCGGCGCGGCACGCGCCGGCCGCCAAGCCGCACCAGCGTTAAACGCGGATGCGGCGGAGATCCTCGCCTCGCTCGCCACAGGAGATTTTGCATGACCTATCCCATGACCGACGACGAACGCGCCGTGATCGACCAGATCGAACGCTTTGCCGCCGAAAGGCTCGCCCCCGAGGCCGCGCGCCTCGACGAGGAATCGCTTTTTGCCACGCGGCACCTGCCCGCCATGGCCGAGATGGGCCTCATGGGCATGAACCTGCCTGAGGCCTATGGCGGCCTCGGCCTCTCCGGCCCCGCGCTCTATGCGGCGGTCGAGACCATTGCCGGTGCCTGCGGGTCCACCGCGTCGATGCTGACGGCGCATTTCCTGGCGACCGACGCGCTCCTGCTGGGCGCGGACGAGGCGATGCGCGCGCGCGTCCTGCCGGATGCGGCGGCGGGCAAAACATTGGGCGCGTTCGCGTTGACCGAACCGCAGGCAGGCTCGAACCCTGCCGACATGTCCACCTTCGCGCACCGCGAGGGGGATGGCTATCGCATCAAAGGCTCCAAATGCTTCATCTCCAATGCGGGGGCGGCGGATTTCATGGTGGTCTTTGCCAAGACCGACAGGCAGGCGGGCGCACGCGGCGTCAGCGCGTTCCTCGCCGAGCCGAAGATGACGAAAGGTATCGAGATCGCGCCGAATGAGCGGACGATGGGCCTCAAGGGCGGGCATGTCTTTGGTATCTCGCTGGATTGTCACGTGCCGGGCGAAAACCTCCTCGGCCCCGAGGGAAGCGGGTTCAAGACCGCTATGAAAGTGCTCGACAATGGCCGGATCGAGGTGGCCGCGCAGGCCACCGGCATCGCCGCTGCCGCCCAGAAAGCGGCAATTTCCTACGCCAGGGAGCGCAAGGTGGGCGGTCACCCAATCGCGGATTTCCAAGGTTTGCAATGGATGCTGGCCGACAACGCGACCGAACTGGCCGCCGCGCGCGCTCTGGCAATGCAGGCTGCGGTCAAGCGCGGCTCGGGAGAGCGGTATTCGACGGAATCGGCCTTTGCCAAGCTCTATGCATCGGAGGCGGCTTGGCGCATTGCCGACCGCGCGCTGCAGATCCACGGCGGATATGGCTATACTCGTGATTTCCCTTTGGAGCGCTACCTGCGCGATTTGCGTATTTTCCGCATCTACGAGGGATCATCGGAAATTCAGCGGACGATCATCGCGCGGGGATTGCTGGCCTGACGATTACATGCCTAGATCAAAGATCAAGTCCGACACAGTCATAAACCGGGCCAGACAGCCAACCAACAAGGAGAGACCCATGCAAAGACGTAAGTTCCTTCAGGCCAGCGCAGTAGGCGCCGCCGCAACGGCGCTGGCAAGCCCGGCAATCGCGCAGGACAAGCGCCAGTGGAAAATGGTCACCGCATGGCCGAAAAATCTGCCCGGGCCGGGTGTGGCGGCGCAGAACTTGGCCGACCGCATCACCGCGCTGTCGGGCGGGCGGATCGAGGTCAAGCTTTATGCCGCAGGCGAATTGGTGCCAGGGCCGGGCGTTTTCGACGCGGTCAGCGAAGGCACGGCCGAGCTTTATCACGCTGTACCCGCCTATTGGGGGTCCAAATCCAAGGGCATTCTTCTGTTCGGCTCGCAGCCCTTCGGCCTGCGCGCGGACGAGCAATTCGGCTGGCTGGCGCATGGCGGCGGTCAGGCGCTTTATGACGAGATGTATGGCCGCTTTGGCATCAAGCCGTTCCTGTGCGGCAATTCCGGCCCGCAATGGGGCGGATGGTTCCGCGAGGAATTGAATTCGGCCGAAGACCTCAAGGGCATGAAGTTCCGCACCACGGGCCTCGCGTCCGAGATGATGACCAAACTGGGCGTCGCCGCTGAGGCGATGAGCGGGCCGGCCATGTTCCAGGCGCTGCAGACCGGCGCGCTGGATGCGGGCGAATTCATCGGCCCCTGGACTGATTCCGCGCTCGGTTTCTACCAGGTGGCCAAGAATTACTACTGGCCCGGCGTAGGCGAGCCGTCCTCGGCCGAGGAATGCGGCGTCAACAGCGCGGCCTATGACGAGCTGCCCGAAGACCTGAAACAGGCGGTCGGTTTTGCGTGCGAGAGCCTCTACAACCCGGTCTGGACGGAATACACGACGAAGCACGCGCTGTCGCTGAAATCGCTGGTCGAGGAGCAGGGTGTGATGGTCAAGATGTTCCCCGAGGATGTCATCACCGCGATGGGCAACGCCGCCAAGGAAGTGATCGACGAGCTGCGCCAGAACGATGACGAGCTGGTCCAGCGCATCACCGAGAGCTTTGTCGCCTATCGCGACAGCGTCGGCGGCTATATGACCTATGCCGATAACGGCCAGATGAACGCCCGCGCGGGCCTTTTCGGCTATTGATCCGATAGCGGTGCGCGGGGAAATCCGCGCACCGCTACGGCCACGAAAACAGGGGCGCACATGATCCGTATCGCAGCCGCGATCAACAGTCTGAATTCCGGCGTTGCGCATGTGGTGCGCTGGCTCGCGCTTTTCATGGTGCTGATCCAGTTCGCCATCGTGGTCGGGCGCTATGTCTTTGGCGTCAACTCCATCGCCGCACAGGAAAGCGTCCTGTACCTGCACGCCACGCTCTTCATGCTGGGCGCGGGCTATACGCTGCTGGTGGACAAGCATGTGCGCGTCGACGTGTTCTTTGCCAATCTCAGCGCCGCGGGCCAGCGGCGGATCGACATCTTCGGCCATCTCTTCCTGCTGCTGCCCTCCATGGCCGCCCTCCTCTACTGGTCGTGGCCGTCGGTCCGTAATTCGTGGAAGATCCTTGAGGGGCCCATTTCCGTTGGCGGGATCGAGGCGGTGTTTCTGCTCAAGACGCTGATCCCCCTCTTCTGCATTCTGGTGATGCTTCAGTCAGTTGCGCTCCTGATCCGTCTTTTGGCCCCGAAAGCGCGGCAATGACCGAATATCTCGACCTGATCATGTTCGCGGCGCTGATGGTCGCCATCCTGTCGGGCTTTCCGGTGTCCTTCAGCATCGCGGGAGTCGGGATCGCCTTTGCCTATCTGGGCTGGATGCTGGGCGTCATGGATATCTCGCTGCTGGGGTCGATGGGGCAGCGGGTGTTCGGGCTGATCAGCAATCAGGTGCTGATCGCCATTCCGCTGTTCGTGCTGATGGGCGCGCTGCTGGAGAAAAGCCGCATCGCCGAGGAATTGCTGGATACGATGGGGCGTCTTTTCGGCCAGCTGCGCGGCGGACTTGGCATCTCTGTCGTGCTGGTCGGCGCGCTATTGGCGGCCTCGACCGGCATCGTCGGGGCAACCGTTGTGGCGATGGGCATGATCGCACTGCCCACGATGCTGCGGTCCGGGTATGATCCGCGCGTGGCCAGCGGGATCGTCTGCACCGCAGGCACGCTGGGCCAGATCATTCCGCCTTCGACGCTGCTGATCATCCTTGCCGACGTCATGTCGAACGCCTTTCAACAGGCGCAATACGAGCAGGGCAAGTTCTCGGTCGAGGCCCTGTCAGTGGGGCAGTTCTTTGCTGCCGCAATCGTGCCGGGGCTGGTGCTGGTGTGTCTTTACCTCGTCTATATCGTGGTGCGCGGCGTGTTGCGCCCGCAGGACATGCCGCCCGTCGCGCTTGATCAGCCAAGACCGGACCGCGCCGAGGTCATCGGCGCGATCATCCCGCCGATCCTGCTGATTTTCGCCGTTCTGGGTGCCATCCTCGGCGGTATCGCCACCCCGACCGAGGCGGCCTCGGTGGGCGCCATCGGCGCGCTGCTGATGGCTGGCATACGGCTGGGCGTCAGCGCCAAGCTCATCATGCTGGGCACCGCCGCGCTGGTCGCGCTGGGCATATTCGCCGGGCTGTTCCCGGTGCGGCTGCAGCGCAGCGATCTGGAGACCGCTTCGTATATCGCGGGCGGATTTTACGTGGTTCTGGCCATCACCGGTGGCATCGCCATCGCCCTTGCCCTCCGCTCGGCGCTGCGCAAGGATGTGGTGCAGGAGGCGGTCAATTCGACGCTCACCATGACGTCGATGATCTTTGCCACGATCCTTGCGGCTGGGATCTTCTCGCTGGTGTTCATCGGGCTGGGTGGCGAGGACCGGGTGGCGCATCTGCTGCTCAGCATGCCGGGCGGGCCGACCGGCGCACTGGTCTTCAGCATGGTGTTCATCTTCGTGCTCGGGTTCTTCCTCGATTTCGTCGAGATCTCGGTCATTCTGCTGCCGCTGGTCGTGCCGCCGCTGATCGTGATGGGTCATGATCCTATCTGGCTGGGCATCCTCATCGCGATCAACCTTCAAACCAGCTTTCTGACGCCGCCCTTCGGATTTTCGCTGTTCTACCTGCGCGGCGCGGCACCGAAGGAGGTGACCACCGGCCATATCTACGCGGGCGTTATCCCTTTCATCGGCTTGCAGGCGTTGGGAGTTCTGCTGATCTGGTTCGTCCCGTCCTTGGCCACATGGCTGCCAGCGTTTGTTTTCTAACGGGGGGCGGGCCGCAGCACGCCCCCGCTCAGACGGATTTTGCCCCTGCCCTTGAGGACCCCAGCCGCTCAGGTAGCGGTCGTGCCGCACAGATAGGCTGCAATCGGGCGTCCGTTGCCAGCGGCGTAGTCCCGTCCAACCTGCATCCAATCCACTTGCGCAGCTAGAGACCAGTCTATTTCGGCGCCCCACTCATGGCTCAGATCCGGAGGAGCGGAGCCAGACGCAAAATCAATGGTGCTCTGGCCCTCTTCGAACCGCCCAAGGCTCTGGTGCCAGTCCTCGTCCGGCCAGATCAGGCGAAGGGACCGCGCATCAGGGTCATACTCAGCAGTAAAGAGCGTGCCGAACCCTTCAGCGAAACGGTCCTGCCTCAGGGGGGCACTGGTGAAGGCGATATGCAAGTCCCGCGCGCTGGATGGAAGCGCCTTCAGATGCGTGTGCCGCTCATAGGTGCGGGTGAAAGGGGCCTGATCCGGCAAGGACGCATCGCTTTGATGGTTGGTCGCGATGGCATGCGGCATCCGCTTGGCCCCGCCGCCGGGGGCCAATTCCACGCTGGCCGTCGCGCCCGATGCATCCGCCAGAACGATATTATAGGCCATGTGCGATGGAACCCGGTCCAGCACCGCCAGCGCCTCATCGACGCTTTCGCATACTTCCAGCACGTAGCGCAGAATGGTCGTGACGCCAAAGCCCGCGCCGGTTTCGGGCCGTCCACCATAAGCCAATGCGATGCTAAGCCCGGCATCGTTGATGCCATCAGACAGCCCCCAGAGAAACTCCACCATGCCCATGACCGGCCTGCCGGTCCACTCGCTGCGCAAAAGCAGACCCTCGTTCAGATCCGGCGACAGATCGTAATTGCGCAACAGGCGCACGTCATTGCCGTCCGACATCGCCGCGAGTGAGCAGCCTCCAAGGTAGCGCGGCGGGCACCAGGTGGAGAGGAATCGCGCGGCGCGATCCCCGCCGCCCGCTATCGCCACAAGCTGATCGTAGACCGGCAACAATTCCGGCATGTATCGCCCCAGCGCGGATCGGCAGGCGCGCCTGTCCGGCCCGGCATCGCCTCCGTGGGCGACGAACCAGGCCTCATAGGCGGGCCATGAGCGAAGCCAGCGCTTGTGCCACTTCTCGGCGGGGGCCTTCTCGCTGATGGCGTCGAAGGTCAATGTCATCGGTGTCATGTCAATCAATCCTTGGTGTCAAAGAAGAAGCGAACCATTTCCGCACTCGCGTCGGGGCCGCGTCGGTCAGTGTAAGAGCCGCCGGGCTGCCCGCCCGACCAGGCGTGGCCGAGGCCGTCGATCACCCAGTGCTCCAGATGGTTGCGCCCGTCCGGCCCGATGCTGGTCGTCACGGAATAGGCCCGGCCTGATGCGCTGCCGTTGTGCGTCGTCTGCACGATCTGAGACGGTCCGGCCCGCTCGTCGGCATCTCGAATTATGGCCGCGCCGTTGGCAGGCTGAACCGTGCTGTCGGCGCTGCCGTGAAAAGCGATCGTGCGGGTGTGCGCGGCGTTGCGCGTAACGTGCTGATGCTGCCCCTGCCCCGCCATCGCGGCAAAGGCGGATGCGACATCCTTCGCGGCCCCATAGGGCAGACCCGAATGTGCCCCCACGGCCGCAAAGACATCCGGGTGGGTCTGCCCGAGGATCACTGCCATCGCGGCCCCTGCTGACAGTCCGGCGACAAAGATGCGCGTCGGCGGGACGTCATGGTCGGACATCGCCTTGCGGGCGATACCGGCCAGTATCTCAGGCTCGCCCCGGTCGCGGCGCTGATCATTGGGGCTGAACCAGTTCCAGCAGGTCTGCGCGTTCGCGCCACGTGACTGCTCGGGGTAGATCACGATGAACCCACCCAGGTCGGCAAGCGCGTTCATGCCGGTGCCGATCGCGAAATCCTCGGGCGTCTGCGTGCAGCCATGCAGCATCATCACGATGCCCGAGACGCCCGCCTCGGCTAAGGCGGGCACGTAAGTGCGATAGGCGCGGCTACCGCTCCTGCCCTGATGCGTTGCCAAGAGGAACTCTGCACCCTCCGGAATCAGCAGGCTCTGCGGCGACGCGCCGGTGCCCAGGTCCAGCCCAGCCTTGGGCAGCACGTTCTGCAAAAGGCCCGTCAGGCCCTGTGCGCCGTGCTGCGTCGGGCTGCCCGAGGGCACGAGCCCGTGCCTCGCAAGAGTGCGCTGCACCAAATCCTGAGCCGCGGCACGCCGCTCCAGGCGTGCAGCATCGTTCACCGGGCGCCCTGCGCCGGCGTTGAAATCGAACATGTCTTTATCCTTGTCTAAGGTTGGTTTGGCTCAGAGGATGCGGTCTGCGAGCGCCTTCTTGATTTCAGGGGACGCCTGCAAAGCGCCCAGAACGGTGATCGACCCGATGGTTTGCAGCGCCAGATCCGGCGTCACGTCGGGACCGATACGGGCCAGGCCCACAACCTTGACATGCAGCACCTCACCGGCGTCGCGCAAAGCCTCCAAATCAGCCTTGGTATAGTCGCGCAGGCCCAGCTCCATTGTATGGCGCTCGACAGACTTGCTCACGATCTCGGCGTGACTGTTCAGCTGATTGCGGATCGCGGTGCGAATGAAGTCGCTGCGATTGGAGTAGAACCCCTCCTGTACCAGCAGGTCGATCCGCCCCAGATCGACATAGCCGAGATTGATGGTGATTTTCTCGCTATCGGGGATCTTGTCCCGCAGCTGTCTGACATTGCTCATATGATTTCTCCATCCATATGGATGGTATATGGATGTTTTTCGTAAAGAGCAACACCTGTAATGTTCATGTGCACGTTTAGCTGGTCAGAAAGTGGCCTCCACTCGTCTTCCCGGCTGCTGGCTCAGGTCGGAAGAAAGAACAACCCTTGCTCGGAAGAACGCAGAGGCAGGACAGTCATGAGACCGCATGGTCAGGCCTTTCCTGGCTCACGGCAGCATCTTTGAGGCAAGGTCACCGCAAGTCGTTCCCGGATGGTCGACAGGACTAGAGAAAAACACGTATCAGGTCGCTCGGACTGAGAGTCAGATCAATCAGGAAAGCCATGCGCACCACAGACGCTGAATCAGTGATCTCGCGGCGACCGTGCCGGATGAGGACGTCTCCGGCCGCGCCAGAGAGGAGCTGCACAGCCTGACCGACTTTGCCGTTGTAGATTGGGACGGCGTCAAACGGTACTACCTACTGGAACTGCGTGGTAAGCTGTTGGAACTTCTGGAAACGACAAAGCCCGCCGAAGGGCTGGGCTTGGCTGGTTGCGAGAGTTCGCTAAAGTTGGTTGCGGGAAGGTGCATTGACCTAGAGCGAACAACGGGGGTGCTTCACCTATGTAGAGGAGAGCGGTGACTACGACACAGGAGGTGTTGTCGCTAAAAAAAACTCTCGGTGATTTGGGTGCCGATCATCGCACGCCATGCTGGATCTGGTCACAACACGTTCCCTTTGCATCTCAAGCGCATTATCTCACAGCCACGGCTCCGGGACGACGCTTGTGGACTTTTCCAAGCCTACAAATCAATCAGGATTTTGTTTACGGCGGAAATGACCTGGAAGCTCTGCCGCTCGCTTAGGTGCGGCCCAATGGGTAAGCTCAGAACTTCACGGGCCAATTGGGTTGCCAAGGGAAGCTCCTGGTCTGAAAGTGCCTGACTTGCATAGGCGTTTTGCGCATGTGGCGGGATGGGATAGTGAATCTGCGTCTGAACACCCATATCGGCCAACCGTTGGGCCAATGCATCACGACGCGGATGGCGGATGACGAACAGATGCCACGCTGAGGTCGCGCCAAGGGCGATCTGAGGCAAGATGAGATCTGGTCCCGTTAGCCCGTCAAGATAGGTTTCAGCAACTTTGGCGCGGCGGCAGTTCCATTCTTCCAGGGCTTCCAGCTTGACCGCCAGAAAGGCGGCCTGCACCGGGTCCAAGCGGCTGTTCAGGCCTGCATAATCGTTCCGATATTTCTCTCGCGAGCCATAGTTACGCAGCATTCTCAGTCGATCAGCCAAGGCATGATTGTTGGTGGTGATCCCGCCAGCATCGCCGACGGCGCCGAGGTTCTTGCCAGGATAGAAGCTCCAACAGGCCATGTCGCCATGGCCGCCGATGCGCTGGCCGTTCCAAGCGGCGCCATGCGCCTGCGCTGCGTCCTCTATAACACTGAGTTTCAATTCCGTCGCTGCAGCGCAGATCGCTGTCATGTCGGCAGGTTGGCCGTACAAATGTACGGGAATCACGGCCTTCACTCCGGGCTGCATGGCGGCGCGGATGCCTTCAGCGGTTATGTTGTGGGTGGCCCGATCGGGTTCGACCGGGACTGGGATGGCGCCACATTGGCTGACTGCCAACCAAGTTGCCACATAGGTATTCGATGGCACAAGAACCTTGTCGTCCGGACCGATCTCGAGGGCCATCAGGGCAAGACGCAAGGCGTCCAGCCCATTGGCAACCCCTATTGCATGGCTAACACCGCAATACCGGGCAAAAGCCCCTTCAAAGGCTTCGACCTCGGGGCCGAGGATGTACCAGCCCGATCGCAGCGCCCGCAACATCGCCGGCTCGGCCCGCCCAGCCAGTTCGTCATAGGCAGCCTTCAGGTCAAGAAATGGAACTCTCATCTCGGGGTCTTTGCTGCGGCTACGAACTGATCATAATCGTGAATGTAATCGCTTTCGTCATAGGTGGTTGAGGCCAGCACCATGCAGACCGCCCCGGAGGAAAAATTGTCCAGATACCGCCACATCATCGGGCAAATGTAGACCCCGAAGTAGGAACGATTCAGGTGAAATCGATTCTTGTTCACGCCATCATCGAGCACCACGTCAAAGCTGCCGGACATGGCGATCATAAACTGGTGCAGCCCCTTATGCGCATGCGCCCCACGATCCGATCCGCCCGGCACATCGTAGAGGTAATAGACCCGTTTGATGTCAAATGGGATGTGGTTCATCCCCTCGATAAAGGTCAGGTTGCCGCGAGCATCCTCGATTTTGGGCAGGTCAATGAAACGGCAATCTTTGAGAGGCATTCGGGAAGGTGTCTCCGGTCGCTGTCGGTGGCCCCAGATCACTTAGCTCAGTGCGTGAGGCGCGTATGATATTCTTGTTATGCCTCAGTGTTTCAAATAATGCCATTGGAAGTCATTGGGTAAGTGACATTTCGCTTGGAGATGTCGCATCTTCTCGATCCATCCCGAGGGTCAAGGGTGCGCAGCCATCGCAAGATCATTTTCGTCGGGGGCGTTCATCGCTCGGGGACAACCCTCTTGCAGCGGATCATGGGAATCCACTCCGAGATCTTTGCCGGACGCGAACTCGATTTCAGGAAAGACATCGTCGCCCTGCGCAAGCGTCTGCTGACCGGGTACACGCAGACTGAATTGACCCAGCCGATCACGGCGAGCAACCTTGGCCCCTACAAGACGATGCTGTCGGACATGGAGATCGCCTTGATTGAACGCTATGCGTTGCGGCATCCCGTGGTCGCGCGATATTGTCTGGGCGACGCCTCACCCTCCTTTTCAGAATTTCTGGCGATGGTTTGGGAACGGCTGAAAGCCGCAAGTATCGTCCAGAAGCTCCGCGCCAAGCGAAAAGCTGGCGCATAACGCGGCTTCGGTGCCACACCATTGCGGCGCGCCACGACCGAGATGCTGGCGGTCTCGTCCAGTGTCTCCTCGACGATCCGCAGCTTCTCGGACGACGTCCAGCGACGCCTGCGGACGCCATCAGTGATGATTTCATACTCAGACATAAGCACGTATTCAGGGCTATCCCTAAGCCTCCATGGTTATGCCTGACTGTCCGGTCAAAAAGGGGGCCAGTTCAGTAAGCGTTGTAAGCGGTCGCGAGACAGCACTGTCGGTTCAGCTTGACGTCCTGAAGTTCCACGGCAGCAGATCGTCGATGCGGCTTTGCGGATGGTCTTGGGCAATGGCTGTGAGGGTTGCTTTGAGATATGCGAATGGTTCGACGCCGTTGATCTTGCAGGTCTCAATCAGTGAGGCGATGCCGCCCTCGTCGTGACCTGCGAAGAGCGCATTTTTCCGATTTAGAGTGATAGGGCGGATCAGGTTTTCGACGCAGTTGTTGTCGATCTCGACGCGGCCATCGGTCAGGAAAGTCTGCAGCCCCTCCCAGTGATTGTGGATATAAGTCAGCTTTTCGCCCAATCGGGATTTGGAAGAGATCTTGCGGCGCTCAGCCTGCAGCCATTCATTGAATGCTGCGACCAGCGGGGCACTGCGAGCCTGACGGGCAGACAATCGCTGGCCGGGGGAGATACCACGAATGTCAGCTTCGACGGTATAGATTTCGGCAATGCCGCGCAGGCCTTCGGCGGCGATTTCTGAGCCATCGCGGTCGAAGACTTCCTTCAGCTTGCGGCGCGCGTGCGCCCAGCAATGGGCCACCCGAATGGGGGCACCGCCCTTGCGCGTGGGTTTAGTCAACCGATTATAGCCCTGATAGCCGTCGATCTGAAGGATGCCGTCGAAGCCTGTCAGGCAGGTTTCGGCATTCGCGCCCGCCCGACCGGGGGCATAGAAGTAAACCACACCGGGCGGATCTTCACCGCCCCATGGTCGGTCATCGCGGGCCAGTGCCCAGAGATATCCTGTCTTGGTTTTGCCGCGCCCCGGATCCAGCACCGGGGCTGTGGTTTCGCCCATGAACAGTTTGTCGGATCGTTTCAGGTGTTCGGCCAGTCGGTCGACGACGGGCTTGAGGTGGAAGGCCGCCTTGCCGACCCAGTCCGCCCGCACAGCGCGGTGCAGATCAAGACCCGCCCGCGCCAGGATCTGGCTTTGGCGGTATAATGGCAGATGATCCGCATACTTGCTGACCAGCACATGGGCGATGGTGGCCTCGGTCGGCAGGGCACCCATGATCCGGTGCGATGGTGCGGGAGCCTGGGTCACGCCGTCGGTGCAGGTCCGGCAGGCGTATTTCGGGCGCACGGTGACAATGACGCGCAACTGCGCGGGCACGATGTCCAGCCGCTCACTGCGGTCTTCACCGATCTTGTGCATGATACCGCAGCCACAAGGGCAGATCAGACTGTCAGGCTCGATAACCTCTTCGATGCGCGGCAACGCGGCCGGGAGATTGCCAATCGTGCGCTTTGGCGCAGGCTTGGTTGTCGTCTTGTCACCTGTCTTGGCGGCCAGATGCTCCTTCTGCACCTCGACTTCAGCCAGTGCGATGGACAGATCCTCAAATGCCAGCTGCCGCTCATCCTCGGTCAGCTTTTCCGACCGTTTGCCGTGCAGGGCATGGTTCAGTTCGGCGATCAGATGCTCTTGGCGCTGAGTGATTTCCGTGAGCGCCGCTACCTTTTCCATCAACGTCAAAACCGCCGCACGCTGCGCGGCAGGGATGGTGGATAGGTCAATGGCGGGTGTCGTGATCATGTCCTCAGGATACGATAAAACCCCAGTAAAAACACACAAAAGACAGCGATTGATTCACTCTGCCGCAGCAGGTGGGCGCATCTCCAAGGCCTTGACCTTTCGCCAGTCCAGCCCGGCAAACAGGGCCTCGAACTGGGCATGGTTCAGTGCCATCATCCCATCCTTGATCGCCGGCCAGGTGAAGGTTGTCTCCTCCAGCCGCTTGTAAGCCATCACCAGTCCGGTGCCGTCCCAGTAAAGCAGCTTCAGTCGATCCGCCCGGCGCGACCGGAACACAAAGACCGTGCCGGTGAATGGATCCTTGCGCAGCACCGACGACACAATTGCCGTCAGTCCATCATGACCTTTCCTGAAGTCCACAGGCTGCGTCGAGACCAGAACCCGCACGCGGTTTGACGGGAACATCATGGGCTGGCTTCCAGGCCACGCACAACCGAAACAATCCGCTCCGCCGAGGCCTCGGATTCCAGCCGGATCATCACTGCGCCCATGACAATCTCTGGTCGATCCGCCGCGCCAGCCTCTTCACGCGACGCATCTTCAAACGGACCGACGATCAGCGACGCGAATTCTACAGGATCTTCCGGCGCAGGCAACACCAGCCGCCCGGTCCGCGCCAGCGTCCGCCATGAGGACAGGTGGTTCGCAGGCACACCATGCCGCCGCGCCACAGCATTCACGGTGGTGCCCGGCACCAGCGTTTCCGCTACGATCCGCGCTTTCAGTTCACCCGGCCATTTCCGGTTGCGGCGACCCCGGCCGCCAACCGGGAGAACCTCCAATGTAGTCTCCATGGAGAAAATCCAGTCTAACAATCAACAGGGTCCAATGAACCCATCATGATGACAGACGGAAGGTGGCAGGCAGGAAACGCTTACTAAGCGTTTGTAGTCTTTGAGGAACGTGTTGCACTGGCTTGCGACACGCCAAAAACACGAAAGCCGCCCTGAGGGCGGCCTAAGTGTCTGGTATCTTGTAAATAATTTTGGTTGCGGGAGTTCGATTTGGACACTGTTTCTCGAAAATCTGTGAAAGCCGGAGCGCGCGGTAATGGAGACGCGCAGTACAAACACGGGGCCAAAGCGCTTTGAGGTACCGCCCGTCTGCAGCTTATCCACCGCCTTGGCCGACGGCGCAGCCTTGACGTGATCGAATAAGCCACTTTTAAATGGCTGAATTAGTTCACTAACCGCCGCCTTCTGGCAACAATCCGAAATATCCCATCGGCCGAAGCTGAGGCGAATTTCCAGGCAACGCTGGAAATATCTAAACTACCTGTATCACAAAAACGAAACCGGCTTCCGGAAAACCAAGCGCAGTCTTGAGAAGAAAGGTCAATTGCTCATCCTCAGCGCTCGATACATGCAGTCGTAGTTTCTTCGATAAAAGCACGGTTGAGGGTCACTCCGATACCGGGACCCGAAGGGAGGGGCATCAAGCCGTTATCTGTCTCGAGGGGCTCGTTCACGATATCAGTGCTGAAATAACGGCTGGAACTGGAGGTGTCGCCGGGAAGGATGAAATTGGTGAGGCTGGCCAAATGTATGTTGTGAGCACGGCCCACTCCGGCCTCCAACATTCCCCCGCACCAGACGGGAGCGTTGAAGGCTGCGGCAACATCATGGATGCGCAGCGCCTCGCCAAACCCGCCAACGCGGCCCACCTTGATGTTGATGACCCGCGCCGCATCGGTCTGCAAAGCTTTGCGCGCATCCATCGCCGAGCGGATGCTTTCATCCAGACATATCGACGTTCGCAGCCTAGCTTGTAGGGTAGCGTGGTCATGCAGATCATCGTAAGCCAAGGGCTGTTCGATATAATCCAACCGCACTGTATCGAGCCCATACATCACATCCATATCGGACAATGAGTAGGCGGCGTTGGCGTCCACTGTCAGTGGAGTGTTGGGCAGCGCGTCTCGCACCGCGCGGACAAGCTCGACATCATGTCCCGGCTTGATCTTGAGTTTGATCCGTCGATAGCCTTTCGCTGCATGGTCTTGTGCTTTCTTCACGGTGGCATCGATATCGTCTATTCCAAGTGATACACCTACCGGCACCGCGGTTCGCACTCCGCCCAAGAGGGTGGAGAGCGGCACACCAAGCGATTTAGCCCAAAGGTCTCTGAAGGCCATCTCGAACATCGCCTTGGCCATCCAGTGTCCTCGCCACGGCGCAAGCACCTGCTCGAATACTGCCGGATTGTCGAAGCTTTGCCCAACAACAGCCGGTAGCAGTGCATTTTCAGCCAGATCCAATGCAGCCGGAATCGTATCCTCCAAATAGCTTGGCAAAGGGTCCATCACACCTTCGCCATACCCCTCCAGTTTGCCGCTCCGCAAGGTGAGCAACGGGAACTCCTTGTGATGCATTGTGCCGCTCGAAATGGTGAACGGGTTGATCAGTGGCAGCCGGATCGAACGGATTTCAGCACTTTCGACAGTAAGTGAATGGGGCATCTAAACCTCGAGAAGGGATGAAATGGCAGCAACTGGTCGCAGACGCCGCCATTCTGGAATGGTGTTTGGACCTAGCGAGCGAAATCGGGCCGATCTGCCGCAAAGACGCGGGTCGAAAGTCTTTGCTTCGACGACTGTTGAAAACCGTCCGCGACCAAGCCCGAAGGATCTGCGCGGATCCCCCGGGCTAAACTTCAGAGTCACTTCCAGCTGGCTTCGTTGAAGCGCAGAACCTCATCAGTCGTCGGCGTATAAGAAACCTGTTCCGTCATGATGTAGTTCGTATTGTATGAGAAGAGAGGCGCCCAGTACGCTTGCTCTGCGATGATATTCAAAGCGGTTGCGTAGTTATCCTTGCGCACTTCAGGGTCGGTCGAACTGTCGGCGGCTTCCAGTGCGGCAAGAACGGCATCATCGCGCGCATCATCCTGATCCCCATGTTTAAAGAAATGACTGACCATGGCGGATGCATCGTTGATCGAGGATGATCCCCAAGTCAGCGAGCCGATCGGAACTTCACCTGAACTGTTCAGGTCACGGAGCGCCGAATACTGCAGCATACGAAAGTTTGTCTTGATCCCGACCGCGTTTAGATAGCTGGTAATGGCTTCGGCATATTCACGGTCGCGGTAGGCATAAAAATCGGTAGTGAAGCCACTGGGGTAGCCCGCTTCAGCCAGCAATGCCTTGGCCTTTTCTGGATCATAGGGATACTTCTGCACATCCTCCGTGCAGCCGAACTGGCTTGGAAAGCATGCTGTCCAGATAACTTTGGATTCACCCTTGAGCAAGTTGTCCACAATCGCTTGTCGATCGATCGCGTGGTTTACTGCTTGGCGCACTTCAAGCTTTGTAAATGGATTGTCTGCGCCAGTTCTTCCGGCGGCATCCATCGGCAGATAGGCAACCCGCATCGTGCTTTCGTTCTTGACGACAAAACCCTCGCGCCCCTCCATTTTCTCGGCCATATCCGCTGGCACTTGCCAGACAAGGTCCAGGTTGCCGGTAAACAATTCGGCCAGTTGCGCATTCACGTCCGGAATTACGCGCACGTCGACAGTGCTGATTTGCGCGTTTTTCTTGGGGCTTTCGAAACGGTCTTCGAACGCTTCCAGCACGAACCGCTTGCCCGGATCAACCGAGGTCACTCGGTACGGTCCGGTGCCGACGGGTTCCATGTTCATGCCATCAGCGCCAACTTTGGCATAGTATTCATCCGGATAGATTGCGATCGCCCCTGACAGGTACTCCAAAGCAGCAGGAAACGTCGTTTTGAGATTGAGACGGACGGTATAGTCGTCAATCTTCTCCGCGTTTTTCATCCAGTTCACATTGCTCTGCGACAGCACGCCATTTTCGACATTTGTCACGTAATCGATTGTGAAAACGACATCATCGGCATTGAAGGCTTCGCCGTTGTGAAACGTAACGCCCTCACGCAGTTTGAACTCGATGGTCAGGTCGTCGATCCACTCCCACTTCGTTGCAAGGTTTCCGCTGTACTCATTCGTAACTGGATCCCGATACAAAAGATTGTCCCAGATTGCTCGGCTCATCACCATGCCTTCACGGGAGTTGCTGTAATAGCTGTCAAGGCTCTCCAGAGATTTCGCGATGGAGACGTTCAGCGTATCGTTCGCTTTGTCGGCATAGCCCGCATTGCCAATCACGACAAACAATGCCGCAGCTAGAGAGATGCAATTTGATTTGTCCATTCAAGACACTCCTGAGTTAGATGCGATGTTCGCGAGTTGATGGCTGCAGACCGGCCACTGATGGATTTGAAAAATTACCCTTTCGGCCCACGGGCAGTCAGACCACGCCAAATTCTGGAAGGAAACGCGCCGTCCCTACGTGCGCGAGGTAACAACCTTCCATTGATAAGAAGATATTTTGCGATCCTTGCATGACGTATTAAATAACGATACAGTATATTTAACTTTAATTCAAGCATAGCGCATTTGCGCGTGTCAAGAGCGCTGGCGCGATTTCAGGAGCCCCTAGATGGACAACTCACCCAACGCTCTCTTCGTTGGCTCTCTCGCAAAGGGCCTGAGGATCTTGCGTGCTTTTGACATGAATGAAACAGAGATGTCCCTGAGTGAGCTGGTACGCAAAACTGGGCTCGACAAGAGCTCAGTGCAGCGGCTAGCGAACACGCTGTTTCTTGAGGGGTTCTTGTACAAAGACGATGTGACGCGGCGGTTCAGGCCGTCTCTCGCATGGCTGGAAATGGCGAATGCCTATTATTGGTCCGACCCACTTGTGGCCCTTGCCATGCCCAAACTGATCGACTTGTCGAGAGATATTGGCGAGACAGTCAACCTGGCCAGGCTATCCGACGGCCACATCATTTATGTATTCCGTCTACCCAACACGCGATCCAGATTTGCGGCCACGATCGCGGGAAGTAAATTGCCTGCACTGGGGACCGCTTCTGGTCGAGTAATTCTTTCCACGTGGGATCAGGTAAGCCGCGCAGAAGCCCTGCGGGATTGGCCGACATACGCAGTTACTCCTGCTACAATTCTGGATCGCGACCAGATCGCGCGTGAGGTGGACGACGCCGCCCGCGAGGGATATTCGATTACGCAAGGACAAGCGTTAGTCAATGAAATCAGCATCGCAGCACCTATACGCGACGCAAGTGGACGCGCCACAGCGGCCGTCCAGTGTTCGGTTTCAGGACTGCAGTGGGATCATGATCGCATCACCGCCAAAATTGTTCCGGCCCTTACCAACACCGCCAATAGTATTCTTATACCTTCCCGTGCCGGCTACCAAAATGTCGACCGGGACAATCAATAACTGCTTCACTGACAGGTTGTCAGACCAAAAGAGTGCTTTTCGAGATAGGTGATTTTCAGAACATGCGCCACCAGTTGATACTGTTGAGCAGGCCATCACCGCTGTGGTCACATCGCCAATTCCAGGTGAATACAATCGCGTCATGTATCATGAAAAGACGCATTTATTTTCGATCTTCAAAGTTGGCTCCATGCCCTCTCGGTCAGCGCTTCGAGAGCTGCGCCGGTTAAAATCATGTTTGTTTCATCGGTCGATGCGATGAAGCCGAGCCGGTCGTATGCTGCGCGCGCGCCAAGGCTGTCATGGTAAACCGTGAGTTTCAGAAATTTTCCGGCATTCCGGCTTCTACCCTCCCGAATGGTCGCGGCCAGCAGTTGCCGGGCCAGTCCCAGACCACGCGCACTTTCCGCGACCCAGAGATCGCTGACGAAGATGCCCGCTCCACCTTGGCTAGTAGAGAAAGCTGGCGCAGCGAGCACGGCAGCCACCGGTTTGGCACCTTGAATGGCGAGCAGTGCAATGCAAGATGCTGTGGGACCGCAGACCGCTTCGGCCAATGCCGCGGGGTCGGCGGTGTAGGGATCACCCAATTCAAACGCGAGCTGGCGCAGGGCAGAATCCAGCATGTCAATTTGGTCTGGCATTACTGGTGCCATCGCGATCTCGCCCACAGATCAAGCCCCCTCCACGCCGAGTGAACACGTGATGCTAGAGCGAGACCGTAAACCTCGTGCATGACGATGAATAAGGTTATGTGATCTTCGGCAAGCCGCCTTATTACGAGGATCACATCTTCTACCAGTTTGGGAGCCAGCGCCGATGTTACCTTTCAGAATCTCCAGAACCGCCTTCACGTGAGCTCCAGCGCGAGCTTCTTGTATTGGGACATCATTAATCTCTTTCTCATCAAAGATTAGCAGATTGCAAGTCGCAGCTTGTTTCAGTGAGAAATTACTACGGATGGCTCAGGTATCACTCAGAGTGGCTTCGCCAAGAGCTGCAGTGACCATAATTTCCACGCGCATTTCGGGGTCGCCCAGCTCGACCGCACAACAACAGCGAGGAGGTGGATTGCCCGGAGTTACCCACTCTTTCCAGACCGCATCCATGGCGGGAAAATCTGCCATGGTGGTTATCCATATCTCGGCTGTCAGCAGTCGTGACTTATCCGTTCCCACCCGGGCTAGTAGATCGTCAATCTTGGCCAGTGTCTCGCGGGTTTGCATGGCCACGTCTCCGGCGTTGTCTGAGAACTGCCCCGAAAGGTAGCAAATACCGTTGTAAGTTGTCATGCGGCTGCGACGGGAATTAACGTCAAATCGCTCAAGTTTCATTGTCTGCCCTTTCGTCAGGTTTCGCGCCCGGCCTTGCGGCTTTCCAAGGCGGATATGATTTGGAAGCCGATGCTTCGAAACGGCTCTGGTGCGATCAGGCTCGCGGTGCCCATGGCTTCGGTGACTGCCTCAGGTGTGCCGGCGCCGGTCATCAGCTCGGCCAAATGCCGACCCAGCATTGTACCCTTGGCTATGCCGCTACCGTTGCAGCCGCCCGAAGCGAAGAGCCCAGGTTCCAGTCGACCCCACCAAGGAGCCCCGTTCATGGTGAAGGCTGTCGTGCCGCCCCAGACATACTCCAAATTGACATGCGCAAGGTCTGGCCATCGGCTTATGAACCGGCTGCGCAGCTTGGAGATTGCTTCATCTTGGCTTACCTCAGATTCGTATGCATAAAGTGATCGCACCATCAGCCGATCTCGTCCGATGCGCCGAAGCGTGGTGCCCAGACGGTGTGCTGGCAAAAGACCCCAATTGTCCGCACTGCCCAATTGACCAACATCAGCCGCGGAAACCGGGGCGGTGATCGCAGCATAGGTGTAGATCGTTGCCATACGCAATTTCAGATAACCAAAGCTGCGAATGAAGCTGTTATTGGCCAGAGCGACTTGACTGGCGCGGATAATGCCTCCGTTGGTCGTCAAAGCCCAGCCGGTGTTCTCACGTGTCATCCCAAGAACCGGAGAGTTCTCGTAAAGCGACACATTTTCTGGCAAAGTGTCAGCCAAGCCGCGGATAAGGGCGGCTGGTTGTAAGAGATAGGTGTCATTCACATAGATGCCGAGACGATAATAGTCCGATCCGATCCGATCTGCGATTTCAGCCTGATCGAGCACCGTATGTTTTATCCCGTTAATCTGCGCGACCTCTATCACGTTGCGCAGCGAGACCTCGCCGGCTTCTGTCGCGGCGGCGCGGATGGACCCCACTTTGCGCATATCGCAGTCGATGCCGTTTTCTTCGATCAGACCGGTTAGCCATTGGAAGGCTGGTCCAATCAGCGCGCTCTGCCGTCGTGCGGTTTCAGCGCCCTTCATGGTTGCAGTACGGGGCAGGACCTCTGCGGCGGTAAAGCCTGAGTTGCGCGCGGATGAGCCTTCACCGACCGTGGTGGCTTCCAGAACTGCGATCCGCGCCTGAGGATCCAGTTCGTGCAAGCGACGCGCGATTGCCAGCCCGGTAAAGCCTGCGCCGATCACAGCGTAATCAAAGGTTTGATCGCCCGCAACGGGAGTATGCGGACGACGGGTCGGCAACATGGCGTTCCAACCGCAGATATTGGAATAAGTCGGGAATGGAAGCTTGGACATAAGCGCCACATGTCAAGAGAAAGGGCCGCGGTTTCCCGCGGTCCCTGTGGTTTATTAATCGGTGAAGTGCGTCTCTTCAGTCACGAGCGGACCAAGGGACATCGACCCATTGAAGTCATGACCCCAATTGAGGTTTTCACGTCGCGCCCAGACCCCGGCGGTCTCGGTCACCGGGATCGCGCAGACCTCTTCCAAAATCACGCGCTGCGCTTCTTCCCAGAGTTCGATCTGCCGCTCCTGATTGGTTTCCGTACGTGCGGCTTCGATCTGCTCATCGGCCACGTCGCAATGACTAAAATTGGTCACTGCGGTTGGCGTGCCAACAATGGCGTCCGAATGGAAAAACTGGCTTAGATAGACATCCGCCACCGGGAACCGCGCCGCGCCATAATTCACGAGAGGGCTTAGATCCTGGCGGATCATCTGATGCCAGGTCGCGTGTTCGACAGGCTCCAGTTCCAACGTGATACCTACCTCAGAAAGCTGTGCCTGCAGGACCTGGTTAGACGATTCATAGCTCGGAAGCTGGCTCCCGATCATCGGCACTGTCAGCCCATCGGGATAACCCGCTTCGGCCAGTAGTTCGCGAGCGCGGTCCGCATTGAAGCTGACATGGCCATTATCCTCAGTGTAGCCGAGGTTGTTCGACGGAACGACGGATTTCGCCACCCTAGTGAAAGCGTCGCCGCGGTATTGTGCGATCCGACTTGGATCCACGGCATAGGCCAGAGCTTGGCGCACGCGGATATCGTCGAAAGGCTCGCGTGTGGTGTTTATGTGCAAAAGAGAGAGTTCTGCCGGGTTGAAAATGTCGACAGTTGCTCCGTCGATCGCAGTCGTGCGCTCCAACCAGCGTGGATCCGCAAGCCCGGTAATTGCATCGACTTCACCTGAAAGGAAGGCTAGATCGCGTGCCGAGGCCGCGGAGAGGAAGCGATAGGTAATCTTCTCGAGCTCGGGCGTGCCACGGAAATAATTCTTATGTGCAGTAAAATGGACTGCAACACCCGGCTCAATGGAATCGAGTTGGAAGGGGCCAAAGCCAACGGGACGACGCGAAAACGCATCGCCACGCTCTTTATAGGCGTCTTCGCTTATGATGAAGCCGCCAGCGTAGTTGGCCAGCAATCCCAGAACGCTGGGTATCTGCTGGTTCAGCGTAATGCGGACGGTGTGGGAATCGACAGCCTCAACGCTTTTGATGGCGGAATAATCGCTGGCAAAGGCCGAACGCTCAGAGTCCGCAGACTTGTTAAGACTAAAGACCACGTCATCGGCTGTAACCTCACCATAACCGTGATGCCACTCCACACCTTTGCGCAGCTTGAAAGTCCAGACAAGGTTGTCCTCGCTGGCTTCCCAGCTTTCAGCCAAATCGGCTTCGATTGTTGCTGGATCAGTAGAGCCGGGCGCAAAACGAACGAGGCCACCAAAAACCCAAGCAACCAGCGTCCTGTCTGTAGTGCTGGATGAGTAGTGCGGGTCCAGGTTGCCGATATCGGCGGCAGCAGCCCCAAGCGTTAGCTCTGTATTGGCAAACGCAGACATTGGTGCAATCGCTGTTGCCGCAAGAACGGCGGCGAGCATGTGCCCCTTAGGAAAAGAGAAGTTCATCTTTATTACCTCCTTGTTGATGAATCGTTTGGTCAATCTGCGCAGCATCCGCATCAAGAGCCGCAAAAAGCGGCGCAAATCCATGGTCCATAAGCCCATCGAGCGCATTGAGAATTGTCTCTTGGCGTGCGACGGTTACATTTGCAGCGCCAATGCGGCGGAATTTGTCGATAACTTGTTCGCGCGACATTGGGTTGGCCACATCCCCCAAGGGATGCAGCACGGTCAAACTTTGCGGACCCTCCCCCTGATCCATGATGACACGACAAGGTGTTCCGACGGGAAAGGAGCAATCAAAATCTTCATGCGCAGCCAGCTCAATCCGTCCAGCCAACTCCAATACTGCAGCATCGGTCAGCCAAGCTGGATCAACTGGCTGGAGAGCAGCGGAACCTTTCAGCGCAGCCAGAGCGCAACTAAAGTAGTAACTGTATTGCCCGGCTTCGAGCGTCGCCGGAGTGCGGGAGTTTGACAATTTCAATCCCTGCGGGAAGGTTTCGATCCGCAGGCTGATAATGGGCTTCCCAGCGTGGCGCAGCTCAGTGATCGCATCCACTGCGGCATGCATGTAGCGGCAGCACGCGTAAGGCTTCAGATAACACTGGTGTAGCCACCACTCCTCACCCAAGCCATCAGTCAGGGTAGCGCGCTTGAACCGGTCTTCGCGGTCCAGAAGATCGATCGGCCCGGTCGCGCCGGCATGGGCCCTGAAGGCGCCTGTCAGCCCAGCAGTGACAGCGGGCGGGATTCCCTCTTTCACAGTGCTGCCCTGGTATTTCGAACTACCTGTGGGAAAGCTTATGGGACCCTCGGCGCCAGCGATGCCCATCGCATAGGCCATCTTCCGAGCATCAAGACCCAGAAGCCGTCCGGCTGCTACCGCAACGCCATAACCGACCCAGCGACCGCTGCTATATGTCTCGAAAGTTCCCGTCGGTCGCGAAGTGGCGATACGCAGCGCCACGTCATAGCCGAGCGCAATCGCATCAAAAATCTGAGCATCGCTCGACCCGAGCGTCTGCCCCACAGCTAGCGCGGCGGGGATAACTCCCGCACCCGCATGGCCGGCGGCGCCGCGGTGTCCATCATCGATATCGAGAGCACTTGCAGCGGCTGCGTTGACCATGGCCGCTCCGGCAAGCGAGAGCTTGAGATCAGTGTACCAGACCTGTGCCGGCCCGCTACCGTAGAGCACGGGCGCCGCCGCTCGAGCTGCCGCAGAGAGCGGCATCTGCAACCCGGCAGCAGTGGCGGCCAGCAAATCTGTCACGAGTAATGAAACCCCCGCGCTGGCTTCTCGGGGGAGGCAACCCTGCGGATGATCGGCCGCGAAGGCTGCGAGTTCCTCTATCGCATGCATATAAAACCTATTTATTTAAGACGTCAGACGGGGCCCGACGAATGAAGTGGTTCTCGCCAGCCACATCCCATTCCGGCGCGGGGTGAAGATAATCCAGCGGCTTGATCGGGCTACGAGGTGCTGTGGAATCGAGTGTGGGAAGAACGCGGGTGTCGCGCTGGTCGGGATGGGTGATAGGAATGGCCGACAGAAGGCGCTGAGTATAATCATGCCCGGGTCGCCCTATCACGTCGTTGCGATTGCCTATCTCGACAATTTCGCCGAAATACATCACCGCAACGCGGTCGCAGATCCTTTCAACCGCAGCCATATCGTGGCTGATGAAGAGATAGGAGACTCCGAATTCCTCTTGCAGATCGATCATCAGTTCGATGATCTGCCCCTTGATCGATACATCGAGCGCTGAGACCGCCTCGTCTGCGATGATCAGTTTCGGGGACATCGCTAGTGCCCGTGCAATGCAGATCCGCTGGCGCTGCCCGCCTGAAAACTCGTGCGGCAGGCTTGAGGCGCGGGCGGGGTCGAGACCGACGCGCTCCATCAGCCATTCCATTTTGTCAACGGCCTCGCGGCCCTTGGCTAGACCATGTACAAACATCGGCTCGATGATTGCTGACCCAATAGTTTGTCGGGAATCCAGCGAACCATATGGGTCTTGAAAAATCATCTGCACATCACGGCGTAGCCGTGCCAGGCTGCGCGGATCATGGTAGTTGATGGGCTGCTCCAAGACGCTTATCTGCCCGGAATGAATTGGGGCAAGGTTGATGATCGCCTTACCAATCGTAGATTTTCCTGAGCCGGACTCACCCACCAAGCCCAGTGTCTCTCCCTTCCCAATTGCAAACGAGACATCGTCGACTGCATGGACGATGCCCGTTACCCGACCAAGAAACCCGCTGTGCATCGGGAAGCGGACCGACAGATCGGAGACTTTGAGAACGGGTTGGTCACCAGAGAATGATATTGGCACGCCATCCACTGGGCGAGCGGGTATGGTGCCATCAACGCGCTTTCCAGCGACGCTGGGCGCGGCTTCAATCAAACTCTTCGTATAAGGGTCCTTGGGATTTGAGAATACTTCGTGAACCGTGCCACTTTCAATCTCGCGCCCATGTCGCATGACCAAAACATGGTCAGCGACCTCGGCGACGACACCCATATCGTGAGTAATGAAAAGAACTGCTGCTCCCGTCTCCCGCTGCAAATCCTTCAAGAGCGCCAGCGTTTGGGCTTGGACTGTTACGTCAAGCGCAGTGGTCGGCTCGTCCGCGATGATCAGCGCCGGATCGCAAGCGAGCGCCATGGCGATCATCACGCGTTGGCGCATACCACCCGAGAAAGTGTGTGGGTACTGACGCATGCGAGTTTCAGGATCGGGGATGCGCACCTTTTTCAGCATCTCAAGGACTGCCGCTTTCAGCTGGGCGCCCTTCAACCCCCGGTGGATGCGAATGACCTCGCCCAACTGATCTCCAATCCGCTGTACAGGGTTTAGAGAAGTCATAGGTTCTTGAAAAATCATGCTGATCCGATCGCCACGAACTTGACGCATCTCGGATTCCGGCAGTGTTAGAAGCTCTCGATCATCAAACCTGATCGATCCCTCTGTCCGGCCAACGCGATCGGGTAGAAGCCCCATGATTGCCAGGGAGGTGACGGATTTACCCGACCCCGATTCGCCAACCATGGCAAGCGTGCTGCCGGGCGCGATTTCGAAGTTTAGGTCGTCTACAACGGTCGCGCTGCCAAAGGAGATGTTTAGATCACGCACGGAAAGGATAGAATCTGTTGGCATTAGGAGGCATCCTTTAGACGCGGGTCGATCGCATCTCGGAGACCGTCACCGATCAAGTTGAAGGCGAGAACCAAGATAAGGATTGCCATGCTGGGCATAAGCGCCAGATGAAACGAGTTGAGAATGTTGTCGAAGCCGTCTCGCACCATGCCTCCCCACGTTGGGGTGGGCGGCGCAAGCCCCAGTCCGATGAATGCGAGTGAAGCTTCCGTTCGCACGGCCGTTGCCATCCAGAGCGAGGCCATGACCATCACTTCGGGCAGTATTGCAGGAGTGATGTGACGAAAGAGAATGCGAGGTCCCGAAAATCCCATCGCGAGACACGCCTCCACATACTCCCGATCACGCTGTGCAATGACGCCCCCGCGCGCGATTCGCGCAAAAGCCGGGGTCGCGGTGAACGCAATGGCGATAATGATATTTGTCAACGTGGCCCCAAGCATCGCCACCATCGCAAGGCCCAAGATCAATGCGGGGAAGGCCAGCACGACATCCATAATCTGCATCAGGATGATGTCGATCCGCCCGCCCACATAGCCCGCGATCATGCCGATCAAAGTGCCTACAACCATAGCGATGACGATTGCAAAGAAGCCGATCGTGAGGGAATAGCGTGCCCCGTAGATGAGCCGCGACCAAATATCCCGACCAAACTGGTCAGCACCCAAGAGGTAGTCCGACCCAGGCATGGCCAACGTATCCATGATGTTCTGTCGAGCCGGATCATGCGTGGCCAGCAGCGGCGCAAAGGTAGCCATCAATATCAGTGCAACGACGATGATGAATCCGATCCAAGTCGAAACATTCAGTTTGCCAAAGAAGCTCTGGAAACCACTGTGGCGAACGACTGGCTCAGGTATGGGAGTAGAGACTGGTTGGGTCATTTGTATTTGATCCGCGGGTCAAGGAAACCATAGGTCAAGTCGGTCAACAGGTTCACCACGACGACCATCAGCGTGTAGATGACAATCATCCCCTGCAGCAGCGTGTAGTCGCGTTGCGTCAAAGCGGTGAGAATAAGCTTACCGAGGCCGGGCCGTGAAAAGACGATCTCGGTTAGAACTGAATTACCGATCAAGATCCCCAGATAGAGACCTACGACCGTGGTGATCGGGATCATGCAATTACCAAGTGCATGGGTCCAGATGACCGTAGTTGGACTGGCACCTTTGGCACGCGCCGTACGTACGAAATCCTGGTTTAGAACCTCAAGCATCGCAGAGCGGGTAACACGAGTGATGTAAGCCATCATGATCAGCGCCAGCGCCAATGTTGGCAAGGCCATTTGGCGCAGTCGATCTGCGATCGTATCGCCGGTGCCTGCACTGATGACCGGAAACCACCTGAAATGAATCGCAAAGACCATCAAGAGAACTATTGCTGCAACGAACGCCGGCAGCGAAAGCCCCAAAAGCGAGATGAGCCGCAAGACATAATCTGGAAGTCGGTTGCGTCGCACTGCAGCCCAGACCCCGGCCGGAACGCCGAGCATGACGCCGAGAAGCAGCGCGGCGATGGTCAACTCCAAGGTATATGGCAGAACCGCCAGAATCTCTTCCATGACTGGCCTTCCAGTAACCAAGGAGTTACCCAAGTCGCCCTGCACTGCATTGAGCAAAAATGTCCCGTACTGCACGAGCAGCGGCTGATCCAGGCCGAGCCGATCACGCAACGCCTCGATATTGGCGGCACTTGCTTGGTCACCCAAGATCACCATTGCCGGGTCGCCAGGCAGGATGCGCACGAGGATGAACACCAGCGTCAGAGCGCTGAAGAGAGTGATCGTCGCAAAGCCAAGACGCTTGATCAGAAATGGCAGCATTTGTCTCCCCCTCGCGTTGCTGGGATGCCCGGCAGTCACTTCACGTGAAAATCCAGAGCGACACCCTTCCCACATTGATTGTGAGATGCGGAAAGCCACTCCGGTAGACGAGCCCATATCGCGAGCTCATCCAACCTCCACGTCGATACAAGACAAACACACACGCGGCCTGTCAAATTATTCCTTCTATCGGAACGAAAATTAACGTATTGTTCCAATAAACGGAATATTGGTAGAGTATGACCGCTTCTAGAACATCGTCTCTCAATGCCGAGCGTGCGCTCGATATCCTGCTTGCACTGGGAGAGGTTGGACCTGAAGGACTCAGCCTTTCCGGGATCGTGCAGCGGATCGGTGGCGGGAAATCAGCGGCGCATCGCTCCATCGCCTCTCTCCTGAATAAGGGCTTCGCGGAACCGACCGGGCGCTATGGCCACTATAGGCTTGGCCCCGCAATCTCGATGCTCGCCCAGCGACAGGAACGACTTGAGCCGCAGATCCAAAAGCTTCGTCCTGGCATGACAGAATTTGCGCGCCGAACAGGTTTTACAGTCTTTCTAATGGTTCAGGCCGGTGTCGATGCCGCGTGTGCCGAAATGGTCAGCCGATCCTCGCGCCGACACTTTTCACTCGGCTTAGGAGGGCGGGTACCGATGGGCGTAGCTGCGGGTAGCCTAGCGCTTTTATCGATCCTGCCCGAAAAGGCCGCCGTTCAAATTATCGAGTCCAATGCCGAACGCTACCTGCGTCATCCATCGCAACGGTACATCGACAAGATGGTAATCGCGGAGCAAGTGGGCGAGGCACGGCGGCGCGGTTATGCCGTGAACATGGCGTACTATCTTCCAGGGGAAGGTGGTCTGGGCCTGCCGATTCCGCGTAGTGATTCATCCGAAGTAGATTTAGCCGTCTCTTTCAATGCACCTTTGGAAATGATGAACGATGAATGGATCGAGGAGATCGTTAAGGAACTCCGGGAGTGCCTGAAAGCATCGGCCACGCACCAAATGCGTGAATCCGGTTGATCTCAGATATCGCACGAGCAACCATGATCGACGAAGTTTGCTTGTAGATATGGCCGTTGCTCGCGGGACATTTTCGTAAACCTCCCAGGTTTGGGAAGAAGGAAATGCTCATCACCAACGATCAAAGGAAGATTCAAGCCAATGCGATCAACTTCCTTGAAAAGTTCCCATTGCGCATCCGCGAAATCAGGGCGGATACCTACACCATTTCTCGGAACGCTATCGCAGCGGACGAGCTAATCAACGACAGAAAGCCTCTATAGCCTACGGCTCAGCCCAACTCCTGAACAGGCGATGTCGCGTCCACGACAACACCGTCAGGCCGCACAGTGCCTTGCGCTGCCGTCCACTGCGCCAGAACACAGTGTTTAGATGGACCAGACCGATGATGCATTCACAATCAAAACCGTCCACCCGATAACGTCAAACCAAGCGGCTCGGAGCAGTCTCAGTCGCCAAGATCGATCGGCCCGTGCTCAGCATAGAGATCGCCCGGCCCGGGGTTGGATCCGGGCGATGCGCCGCCCATGTGGTTCATCACCCCCCAGACCGCATTCAGCGCGGTCTGAACGGCACCCTCGACCCAGGCCGGCGTCCAGCTCACCCCGTCGCCGGCGATGAAGAGCCCGCGCTCATGCGGCGGCATCCCGGACTGCATGAAATGCCCGAACATGCGGTAATTGTAGCGGTAATGCCCGGGCAAGGCGCCCTTGAACGCGCCGAGGAAGTTCGCGTCGCTCTCCCAGCTGACCGTGATGGGATTGCCGACGATATGGCGCGCGATATCGACATCGGGATAGATCTTGCGCAGCACATCGAGGGCCAGCTCGACACGCCGTTCGACCGAGAGAGGCTCCATCTTCAGCGCATCCGACATCCACGAATAGGTCAGGCAGATGACTGCGGGCTCGTCAGGGCCGTTCTCGAAGAAATACGTGCCGCGCGTCATCCGGTCCGTCAGGGTCACGCTCATCCGCTCGCGGCCGGTCCTTGGATCGCGGTCCCGCCAGAACGGACGGTCCACCATCACGAAGGTTTTTGAAGACTGCATGTAGCGGGTCCGATCGAGCGCCATCCACATCGACTGGCTGAGCAGCTTTTCGTCGAAATCGATGGCAGTGCTGAGAACCCAGCTCTGACAGGTACTAATCAGGGCGTCATATTTTTCCGTGCGCCCCCACCGGTCGCGGACGATGAAGGGGCCGGTCTCGCCCTCGCGGTGAATGGCAACAACGCCCGGCAGCGTGGAGCCGCCATGAAGCTTTTGCAAAGATGTGCCGGCGGGCCAGTGGGCCATGCGGTCCGGCGCTCGTTTCCAAAGGCCTTTCGGCACCTGCTGAACGCCGCCGACAATGTAGCGCTGATCGTCATCGAAGCCGAGCAGATTGACCCGCAGGATTTCCAGCATGGTGTTGCCGAAATCGCTGTCCCAGCCGCCCGTGCCGAAGCCGACCTGACCGAAAACCTCGCGGTGCCGGAAGGACAGGCGCCGGAACGCGTCCGAAGACGCGATGAAGTCATAGAAACTGCGATCGTCCCAGTCCCGGACAATGGGGTTCCACAGCTCTTTCACCCGTGCGGCATCTCGGTCCTTCACGGCGGCGCGCAGCTCGGAGAATTGCGCATGATCCTCCAGCGCCTGGTCATAGGCGGCGCTCACCTCGCGATAGAGCGGTGGCAGGTCATCGAGGGATTCGGCGTAGAGTGTCTCGCCCGCAAGGTCGATCACCGTCGATCCGGCCGCGTCGGTCAGCGGGTTGGGAAAGGGACGGGACTCAAGACCCAAGGTGTCAGCATAGTGATAGAAAGCAGTCGAGGAGATCGGAAACCTCATGCCGCCGAGCTCTGCGATCGCGTCATTGGCACCTTCGAAGGCCTGGCTGCGCAACCGCCCACCCAGTTGCCCGGCTTCATAGACAACCGGATGCAGGCCGAGTTTCATCAACTCGTAGGCGCAGACCATCCCGGCCATGCCCGCCCCAATTACACCGACCTTCTTGCCGTGGTTTTCTGCAGGAAGACTGCCGATGCCGTCAGCATGGGTTATCCATGAATCATAGGCGAAGGTGAAATCGGGACCGAAAGCGGTCACCTCGGGGCGCGGTCTGCTGTCTTCAGTCATATATGGTCTCATCCTTGGTGGGCTAAGATAGCTTCAGGTCGAGTAGCCGGTCCCGACGATGGGCCCGCCCTTTTCGTACCGAACGATGCGAGGCAAGGCTAGGGTGGCGGCGCTCAGGAAAGCCCACCTACCAATGCCGGCGAGATCGCCTCTCGCAAGGTCACGAATGCACGAAAGCCCACAATAGACTCTGTTGCACAAATCGGGTGATGGCCGTGCTGCCCCTTTCCCCGGACAGACCTATTCTACAGCTTTCGTGACGGGTATGCCGAGCGCGGTGTAGCCGTTGAGGACGGCAATGCGGACTTGGATTTCGGCGACCTGACGATCGAAGTCCCGCGCCATGAGGCGCTGTCCGAGAAGTTCCATGCAGTCCATCTTCGTTCCGACGCGGCTTCGACGGTGGTATCCGCTCCAGTTTCGCCAGATCGCGCGACCGAGGTATTTCGAAGCTCGCAGTGCCTCGTTACGCGCGATTGCGCCCGCTGTCACGGGCGTCCAGGCGTGTGCCGCGCAGGCCACGATCGGCGAGAGAGCGCAGAAACTCGTCCCAGGATACCTCGGCTTCGCTGGACTGGACGGCGATGCCCAGAACCTCGCAGCGGCCGTCCAGGTTGACGGCGACGGCCACTATGGCCGCAACGCTGACGATCCGGCCGCCCCGGCGCACCTTGATGTAAGTGGCGTCGAACCAAAGGTAGGGCCATTCGCGTTCCAGCGGTCGCCCCAGGAACGCATCGACCCTTTCGTCGATCTCGCCGCAGAGCCGTGAGACCTGGCTCTTGGACACCCCGGTCATGCCCATCGCCTTGACCAGGTCGTCCACGGAGCGTGTCGAGAGGCCCTGGACATAGGCTTCCTGGATGACGGCGTCATGGCCGTCTCCGCTGCGCGGCGGGGTTCCAGGAAGTCGGGTAAGTAGCTCCCCTTGCGCAATTTCGGGGTATTCACATCGACCCTGCCTGCACGCGTCTCCCAAGCCCGGGGCCGGTAGCCGCAGTGGTTAGACAGCTGGCCTCGCCGTTGCATCAGATCGCTTACACATTGCCCAAAGTTTGACGAGAGGGACACCCTCTCGCCGCTCTCCCGATCCCAGCCTCCGTTTTGCCGCGCGCTTCTTGCGACGCGCAGCAAAACGGAAGCTTTCTTCATAAGGTTTCCACCGCTGGTGTCGATTTTTCACACCAAGGAGACCCAAAATGTTTCACCAACCCCAACCTCTCTTTCCGGCTGCCGACTGGGCCACCAACCCACAGCGCGGCGATGTCGTTCTATTCCGCTTCCCGATCGCGGACGGCACCGACCAAAGGAATGCGCCCAAAAGGCGGCCCTACCTGGCCCGCAGGAAGGCCGAGAAGAAAGAACGCGATGATATGTTGCGGCTCCAGGATCAGAGCATCCGGCAGTTGGAGGTCAGGCACGCAAACCTGATGAAGGCCGTTGAGGATGGCGACTATTCCGCGCCGATCATCGCCCAGCTCAACAGGGTGGATGCGGATCTGGCGGAAGCGCGCGCGAGACGTGCGACAGAGGCACCAGAGCCGGTCGAGTTACCCGAAGATCTGCCGGGGATCTACCGAGCCCATATTGATGATCTTGCGGATACCTTGTCCGACGAGGATGTATCGGGGCGCGCCAGCGAGGAACTGCATAGCCTGATCGACACCGTGGTGGTCGATTGGGACGGCGAAGAACGGGTTCACCGTCTGGAATTGCGTGGCAAGCTGTTGGAGTTGCTGCAAACAAAAAAGCCCGCCGGTGCGGCGGGCTTGGCTGATTGCGAAAGTTCGCTAAAGTTGGTTGCGGGAGTAGGATTTGAACCTACGACCTTCAGGTTATGAGCCTGACGAGCTACCGGGCTGCTCCATCCCGCGCCAATTTCCTCACGGGTTGCGGTTTTGTGAGGAATTTCATCGAAAGAGAGATACGTTTATCTCAAGGTTTTACTAGGTTTGGCGACGACCTACTCTCCCACG
>NZ_JBHFPF020000003.1:0-458070 GCF_043355895.2 Roseovarius maritimus | reverse complement strand
AATAATACATGTTGACAGAATGCGCCGTTTTACTGTCAAAATTGAAAGAAGGCCCTATTATATCCTTGATTAAATCCCTGGCTCGCGAGACCCTAACGATGTCACAAACTATTAATTTGCGAGTATTGCCACGGACCGTGCAGCAAGAGACGGTCGACACGCTGAGACAGGCGATATTCTCGGGTCATTTCGAACCCGGGAGCCGCCTGGTCGAAAGCCAGCTTTGCACGCAACTGGGCATTAGCCGCCCGTCCCTGCGCGAGGCGTTGCGCAGTCTTGCTGCCGAACGCCTGATCGATCTGGTACCCAATCGTGGCCCCTCTGTCCCCATCCTGACATGGGAAGAGGTGACGGCCATCTACGAAGTGCGCGAAATGCTGGAGGTGGACGCAGTCGGGCGATGCTCGCAGAGGATCTCCAAAGACCAACTGCAGGAATTGGAGAAATCGCTTTCGGCTTTCGAGGACGCCGCTTCCAGCAACGACAGTGTGGCGCGCATCACCACGACCGAGGTGTTCTATTCGATCATCCTTGCGAATTGCGGCAATCCGATCCTGGAAGAAATCCATCGCGGCCTCGTCGCCAGGATCAGCTTGTTTCGGTCGCGCTCGATGTCACTGAAAGGCCGCGCCATCAGCAGCCTGGCCGAGATGAAAGCCATATACGAAGCCATCGCTTCGGGGGATGAGAAAGCCGCCAGAAACGCGTCCAGACGGCACATCCTCAATGCGATGGCCGCCGCAAAGAAGGCGATGGAAACCGCGAGCTAAGACCATCGGTGGCACGGTCGCCTTCCGGAACCTCCCAGCAGATCCTCAATGTGAAGGGCATCCATGTCACAGAACCCGGCGATGTCAAAATCTCCCTGTCAGGGCACAGCGACCGCTGATGTGGCGATTGTCGGCGCTGGCTCATCGGGCGCGCTGCTGGCTGCACGGCTCAGCGAGGATCCATCGCGGATTGTCCTGCTGATCGAAGCGGGCGAAGAACCTCAGGATCCGGACATATGGACACCTTCGGCATGGCCCGCGCTTCAGGGACGCAGCTATGATTGGGATTACCGAACCGAACCCCAAAGCGGCACGCATGGCCGCATTCACCATTGGGCGCGGGGCCGTTTGATCGGTGGATCAAGCTGCCTGCATGCGATGGGTTACATGCGCGGCCATCCCGACGATTATCAGGCATGGGTCGACGCAACGGGCGAATCCCGGTGGGGTTGGGACGCACTGTTGCCCGCCTTCCAGGCGAACGAAGAACCGGCCACGGGCACCGGCGGCGCCCTGCCCGTCTACATGCCCAACGCAGAACTCAGCCCCCTCACCCGCGCATTTCTTGAAACCGGCGAATCTCTCGGCTTGCCGCGCTTGCCAAATCACAACGATGGCAGGATGGTCGGCGTCACGCCGAACGCCCTGAACATTCGTCACAGCAAACGTGTGACTGTGGCCGATGCATGGCTGACACCGGACGTGCGCGCCCGCAAGAACTTGCGGATCCTGACCGGGACACGTGCCCGCCGGTTGCTGTTTCGCTCTAACAAGGTCCACCGGATCGAGGCATTGGGGCCGCAAGGCACTCTGGAAATTCAGTCGGATCAGGTGATACTATGCGCCGGATCTCTGGAAAGTCCGGCCTTGCTGATGCGGTCAGGCATCGGGCCGCACGACATGCTGAAAGCGGCCTCTGTCAACTGCCTGATCGACATGCCCGAAATCGGTCGGAACCTTCAGGATCACCTGTTGGGTGCCGGTAACCTTTATGCAACCCGCAAACATCTACCACCTTCGCGCCTTCAGCATTCGGAATCCATGGCCTATATGCGGGCGGATGATTTCACGGCGACAGGGCAGCCGGAAATCGTCGTTGGCTGTGGCGTCGCGCCGATCGTGTCCGAGCGCCTACAAGCACCGAATGCCGGAGCGGCCTATTCCCTGCTTTTTGGCATTACCCACCCCACCAGTCGCGGCAACCTTGGTATCAGCGGGCCGGATCTGGATGATCGGTTGATCATTGATCCAGCTTACCTGCAGACAGATCACGACCGCACCATGTTCCGCAAGGCCCTGGCAGCGGCGCGCACCATCGGGCACGCAGATGGGCTTGCCGAATGGCGCGACCATGAAATCTACCCTGGTCTCCTTACCAGCCGAGCTGCGGTAGACGCCTTCATCGCAAAGGCCGCGATCACCCATCATCACCCTTGTGGCACGTGCAGAATGGGCAAAGATGACGCGTCTGTCGTTGATCCCAACCTGTGCCTTAGATCTTTGGACAACCTCTGGGTTGTGGACGCGTCGGTCATGCCCAGCCTTACCGCAGGGCCAATTCATGCCGCGGTCCTCGCCATTGCCGAAACCTTTTATCGCCAGCAGATAGAGTAACCCGCGGCGCATGAGCAGATATTCAATGTTTAAAAGCACGCAAAACCCAAGCCGTGCGATGACTCTACGACCAAAAAGCGATTGATCCGCTACAAGTAAGGTTTTCTCTTGGCAGCAACGGCTTTTATTCTCGCCTGATCTCCTTGGATCTCGAGGTAGCGTGCCTCGCCAGTCAACTGCGGAGTAAAAGCTGACCACGTCGCGGGGCAAATCGCAGAATGCGATCTGCCTGCCGACGCCGTCCTTACGCTCAAGGTTCTGGTCTCGGCACTGACGCAGTTGTAGGCAGAGATCGGCAAGCTCAATATAGAGGTCGCCCGTCGCGCCAACCCCCGGCTTGGGACCGATCACCGCCAGGGCAGTGGTTGCGGCCTTCGACGGTGCCGCCCGGTTTCGACGATCTTCCAGCGAGGCTGCCTATCTCGGCTTGACGCCCCGGTGAAATAAGTCTGAACGGGCGGGTCTCCAAGCGAGGAGACATGGTCACGAGGAAATGCCTCTACTAGGCGGCGAACGCGATCTTCTGCAGGAACCTCGGCGACTCGAGGCTGCGCAACTGTGCCAAGGCGATTGCTGAACGGACAGGTCCAAGAAAGACGAAGGTCGCATTGGCGCGAAGGCTGGCCGTCGCGCTGCACGCCATGCGGCGTACCGGCGGGAGACCATGGCATGAGGCAGACCTGAAATGGGCTGATCTTCAGCGCGACAGAATGCGTCCAGCCGGGAAGCGCGGCGAGGGTGAGATCATTTTCAAGGCTGCGACATAGACCGCGCACACCACTTCGATCGTAAGCGGTAGCTTGCCCCCACCTATTCTTGATCCACCTTTTTTGGGAAGCCATACCTGTTTTGGAACAGGGATGGAGTTTCTCCATGGAAGATACGTTGGAGTTTTCCGGTCGGGCGGAGGCGACGCCTCCGCTGCGGGCCGACGGCGATGGCCTGATGATCTCAAGGCGCAGATTGTGGCTGAGACTCTTGAGCCTGGGGTGGCGGTTCGCGATGTTGCCGACAGATACGGGCTGCGCGCGAACCGGATTTCGGAATGGCGGCGTCTCGCGCAGGACGGCAAGCTGGTTCTGCCGGCTGTGCCGGAACCACCGGGATATGCACCGCTGATGCCTCGCGATGAGGAGCCTTCGAGTTCATCGTCGGAGACGACACCGGCCCCGGTCGCGTCTTCGATCGAGATCATGGTTGGAAAAGTGTCGATCCGCTTGGACGCGGGCACTTCGGCAGCGCGGATCGCGGAGATCGTCCGGGCCGTGGGTGCCCGAACAAGATGATGCCCTCGCACAGAGTGCGCATTCTGGTGGCGACGCAGCCGGTCGACTTTAGGAAAGGGCATGACGGTCTGGCCGCGCTGGTGCAGTCGGTTTTGCAGGAAGACCCTTTCACCGGTAAGGTGTTCGTATTCCGCGCGAAGCGCGCCGACAGGCTGAAGATCCTGTTCTGGGACGGGACCGGGCTGGTGATGGCCTACAAGCGTCTGGAGGATACGACGTTCACCTGGCCTGCGATCCGGGATGGCGCGATGACGCTGAACCGAGCGCAGTTCGAGCCGCTGTTTTACGGACTTGACTGGCGCAAGGTCAGAGCGCTGGAGGCGCGCAGATCAACTGCGGCAGAATGATCGCGGCCGAAGGCCTACGCCGTATAGCCGAGATCTACGCCGTTGAAGCCGAAATCCGCGGGATACCTTCCGGCCAGCGTCTCTCCGCCCGTCAGGCGCGGGCCGCTCCGCTGGTCTCTGCCTTCGGCGACTGGTTGCAGAAGCAACGGCTGCGCGTCTCGGCCAAATCCCGGCTTGGCGAAAAGCTTGCCTATATCCACCGCCATTGGGATGGCCTGCAGACCTTCCTTCATGACGGCCGCGTCGAAATCGACTCCAACAGCGTCGAGAACATGATCCGCCCAATCGCGCTCATCAGGAAAAACGCCTTGTTTGCGGGTCATGACAAGGGCGGAAAAACTTGGGGCCGCATCGCTTCGCTGATTGAAACCGCCAAGATTAACGGCGTCGAACCCTTCGCCTATCTCAAGGCCACCCTCGAGGCCACCGCACGCGGGCATCCCCAAAACCGTATCGACGAATTGCTGCCTTGGAACTTCAACCCGTCAACGTGAAATCGATGTGCTGCTCAGCTGACGCTTACCTTCGATCCACCCAATCCTGAATGCAAACATGTGGCGTCCCGTGCGATGACCGCGAAGAGAACCAAGGGGCCGACACGCAGAATGAACCGCAGAGAAATCAGCTCTTGATCATGGCGATTAGAGAACGGGACACCACCCTTGCGCAGAACCGCTCGGCCCGTGCCATCCGCACCGTGAAGCTAAAACACATTCTTCGCCAGATTGAATCCGACCGTGATAATCTTTGACATGGCCGCTCTCCAGTGGCTCGTAGCAGACCCACCTTGGCACATCGATGCCGTCGGAGGTCAGTTACATTATCAACGCCCTCTACCTTCGATCATATTTCATCCACGATATTGCGCGCCACTCGGAAACATTCGAGTGCTTGCGGAACGCCGCAATAGATCCCGACCACGTGGATTATGGCTCGGATTTCTTCCTTAGAAACTCCATTGTTGATCGCGCCGCGGCAATGGATTTCCCATTCATGCATCTTACCAAGAGCACCGATCATGGCCAGGTTCATCATTGATCGCGTCTTGGGATCAATTACCTCATCGCCCCAGCCGAAGCCCCAGCACCAAGCGGTCATTGCTTCTTGGAAAGGCTGTGTGAATCCGTCTGCTGCAGCAAGGTTCTTTTCCACGTATTCAGCGCCTAGCGTGCTTTTGCGCTGCTCAAGCCCCTTGAGGAACAGTTCGTCGTCAAATTTGATCATTTTTAGTCTCCGTTGTTTCGACCGACCGGTTTGGTCTGCCCACTTTCAGTTACGCCCGCGCTTCGGGCAAGAGGTCCTTCTCAGGGCCGGTCACGCCATCCCGCCGAGACAAACAATTTCATGCTCAGAAAGTCATCGAGGCCGTAACGCGATCTCTCACGCGCATAGCTTGATTGTTTGACACCGCAAAAGGGTGCTACCTCTGTCGAGATTAAGCCGGTATTGACTCCTACCATTCCGAATCCTAGCGCCTCCACGACTTTCCAGACATGATGGAGGTCCCGCGCAAAGAACTAGGCCGCGAGCCCGAAAATGGTGTCATTGGCGAGACGGATAACATCTTCGGTCGTGTCGAAGCTGTCGATCGGCGCAAGCGGCGCAAAAGTTTCTTCCCGCGACGCGACCATGTGTGGCGTCATGTGGGTCAAAATTGTGGGAAGCACCCATTTCCCACCCTTTGGATGAGCGTTGCCCACACGGCCACACGCGCGCCCTTGTCGAGCGCATCCTTGACATGCGTCTCGTATTTCCGGACCGACCTTTCCAAGGTTATCGGGCCGGAAACTGTGTCCTTCTCGAACCCGTCACCAGTCTTCATCGCCGTCACGGATTGGGGAATTTCTCGAAGAAGGTACGTGGATGCCGGATTGCAGATAGATGCGGTTGGCGCACACACACAGGTCTACCGGCGTTGCGGAACTTGGAGTCGATCGCGCCGAGCGGACGTTCCGCGACGAGAAGAACCGGTCGACCAGCACATCGGCCGTGATGACGATCGCAACCAGAAGCGCCAGCCCGATCTGGACTGGTCGTAATGAGGCCGGCAGGGAGAGCGGAAGCCTGGCGACGGAGGCGGTTTTGGAAACAGACAATTTGGTTCTCCCTCAGGTTCGGCGGCGGATGATCAGCAGGTTAATGAGAAGCGAGGAGATCGGGATGCTGCCAAAGGACAGCCGCGTGACAAAGCCGAAGAGCGATCCGAAATCAAAGGTGCCGAGGATGTAGGTGATCAGGAACATGTTGATCGCAATCCAGTTTTACTCCGGAAGCGTTGGTCTCAAGCCGTGGTCCACCTTCATCCTAACCCATTGAACTCATTTACCTGTACCAGCACCCATCGTGGTCCACATCTGCATTGTTTTCATTCACTTTTCTTGACTTTTGGCACTCCCCTACGGGCTGCCACTTTCCGTCACCTTTCCTCATTTTACAGATACTTAGGCCGGAAAGTGTCTCATCGGTCTCGGGGCGTTGAACATCTTTGTCTGAGAGAACCTTTTCCGCGCGCACCGCAGCACGCTCAGCAAGCTTTACCCCGTCGATACGCTTGATTTAGACGGCTGCGATTCCGGGGGCGATATGCGACGGATAAGCCGTAACCTCATAGACCGGTCCGAAAGCCTCGGCAGCGTTCTCCGGCCAGCCTTCTTATGTCGACGATGACCTCTTAGCGGTCATCAAGGGCATCAATCAATCGAGAACTCGCCACGATCCTGACGGGTGCCATAAGGACGGTTGGGCCCTTTTCCGCATTGGGAAAGCGTTTTTCAACTTGGGCGCCGGTCACGGCGATCTTGAAATCATCTGGTTGTCACAGGTGATGCAATGATATCAATCGCGACGTGATGAGGCTCGACGTCATCAGCGCGGCGCTGCCATTCGGTTGACCTCACGGTAACAGGATTTATTCTGGGGTCGAACTTGATCTATAGCAAACTCCAGACAGAAAAAATGTGAGATCCAGTGCCATGGTCATAGGATTCGCCCGCTTGCTATTGTTGATTACTGCGCTTCTGGCCATGGCCATGGCCAGCGGCCCGATGGCGCGTGCGGCCATGCCGGCCACGGCGGCTGGCGTCGATATGGTCGTAATCTGCATCAACGGCGCAGCAGTCGACGTCGTAGTCGATTCGGATGGCCAGCCCGTCCCGCATGATCCAACCGTCGCTTGCGACTCTTGCCCCGCCTGCGCGCTGACAGGCACTGCCGCGCCGACACAGTCGGACGTTCCTGTTCTCGCCGCCTCTTTCACGGCTGTCCGAGCTGCCGGCGATGCAGCTTTCCCGCCGCGGGGCGCGTCCGTCCACCGCGCTCATGCACGCGGCCCACCCCCAAAACTGAAGAATATCTGATATGATTGTCTGCACCCCTCGCACCCCTCGCCCGGCAACGCCTGCCAACACGGCCCCGATTGCCCGGCACCCCCGCCTTTCTTACATGGTTTCCTGCCTAATCGGCCTGACCGCGCTGTTGTTGGCCGCGCTGATGCCTGCCGATGGCGCGCGCGCGCAGGTCGCACAATCGGTGCTCGGGGAATATATCGGCGACGTGGCGCCCGGCGATCTGGCACCGGGCGCCGATGCCTTTGGTCCCATTCGCGACGATATGCCGGTGGCACCGCTGCTGCAGGGGGGCGAGCGGATCGGCTGGGCCTTTATCGCGTCCGATTACGTGGGCACGACCGGCTATTCGGGCAAGCCCATTCACACGATGGTCGCTGTCGACGACGATGCCATCGTTCTGGGCGTCAAACTGGTCAAGCATTCCGAGCCGATCGTTCTGATCGGTATTCCCGATTCCAAGATCCAGGCGCTGGCGGCTGATTATGCCGGGCTGGATCTGGTGAAGGAGGCGGAATCGGGCGGCACGGCGCATGAGCTGGACATCATCGCCGGCGCAACCGTGACGATCATGGTGATCGACGATTCGATCGTGCGCGCCGGCCTCAAGGTGGCGCGCGATCTGGGCCTTGGCGGGCTGACCGCCCCCGACGCGCCCACAGGGCCGACATTCGAGATCAACTTCGAGGCTACCGCCCCGCAGGACTGGGAAACTCTGGCAGGCGACGGCACACTGCGCCGCCTGTCGCTGAACGTGGGCGAGGTCAACGCGGCCTTCGAGGCGATGGACGACCCGCGCGCCGCGAAGCGCGCGCTGAAAGACCCGCCCGAGACGAATTTCATCGACATGTATATGGGCCTCGTGTCGGTTCCCGCTGTGGGCGAGGCCCTGCTGGGTAGCGCCGAGAACGCCAATCTGCAGGACTGGCTGGAGGAGGGCGAGCACGCCATCATGGTGGCCGGGGACGGCATCTATTCCTTCAAGGGGTCGGGCTATGTCCGGGGCGGGATCTTTGATCGGATCGTGCTGATCCAGGGCGATACCTCGGTGCGGTTCCGCGACAAGATGCACCGCCGGCTGGGCGCGGTCGCAGCCGAGGGCGCACCGGATTTCAGCGAGACAGACCTGTTCAAGATCCCCGCCGATGCAGGGTTCGATCCGACCGAGCCGTTTCGCCTGCAACTTCTGGTTCAGCGCGACGTGGCGGCGATCGAGCGGATCTTTACCACCTTCGAGATGAGCTATGACTTGCCCGCTCATTACATGCAGAAAGTGCCGGGCAGCGCCCCGGCCCCGGCAGCGCCTTCCGATGCGCAGCTTGCGGCCGATCAGGACGAGATGGCCGCACAATCGGCCCTGTGGAAGCGGCTCTGGAAGGACAAGACACAGGAAATCATCGTGCTGGCGGTGATGCTGACGATCCTGACGGGCGCGTTTTTCTTTCAAGGTTTCCTGACCCGGTCCGAGCGCGTCACCTACTGGTTCCGCATGAGCTTCCTGACCGTCACGCTGGTCTATCTGGGATGGTATGCCAATGCGCAGCTTTCGGTGGTCAACCTCATGGCGCTCTTTGGCGCGCTGACCAGCGATTTCAGCTGGCAGGCCTTTCTGCTGGATCCGCTAACCTTCATCCTATGGTTCGCAGTCGCCGCAGCCCTGATTTTCTGGGGGCGCGGGGCCTATTGCGGATGGCTCTGCCCATTTGGCGCGCTGCAAGAGCTGCTGAACCAGATCGGCCGCAAGCTGGGCATTCCGCAATGGACCCTGCCCTGGGGCCTCCACGAGCGGCTGTGGCCGATCAAGTACATGATCTTTCTTGGCCTTTTTGGCGTCTCGCTGGCGTCGATCGAACAGGCCGAAGTCTATGCCGAGGTCGAGCCGTTCAAGACCGCGATCATCCTCAATTTCATGCGCGCATGGCCCTTCGTGGCCTATGTCGTGGCGCTGCTGGTGGCGGGGCTCTTCGTCGAGCGGTTCTTCTGCCGCTACCTCTGCCCGCTCGGCGCTGGGCTGGCCATCCCGGCGCGGCTGCGCATGTTCGACTGGCTGAAGCGCTACAAGGAATGCGGCAACCCCTGCCAGACCTGTGCGCATGAATGCTTCGTGCAGGCCATCCATCCGACTGGAGAGATCAACCCCAATGAATGCCTGAACTGCATGCATTGCCAGGTTCTGTATCAATCCAAGGAGAAATGCCCGGTCGTGATCCGCAAGCTCAAACGGCGCGAGACCGCGTCGCGCGGCTCGGCGGAGCTGGATCGGGCGATCAAGAACCACCCCAACCTGAAGGAGACTTCCAATGTCTGACGACACAAAAAAACACGGCATCAGCCGCCGGGGCCTTTTGGGCGCCACGGGCGGCGCCGCCCTCTTGGGCGGTTCGGGCGCAGCGCGCATGGCGATGCTTGGCGGCGCGGCCGGTGTGGCCACTGCCGCCTCGACTGGCAAAGCCTCGGCTGCGGTCCCCGGTATCAACCTGGAGCCGGGAGAGCTCGATGAATATTATGGCTTCTGGTCCTCGGGCCAGACCGGCGAGTTGCGCATCCTGGGCTTTCCGTCCATGCGCGAGTTGATGCGCGTCCCGGTCTTCAACCGCTGCTCGGCCACCGGCTGGGGGCAGACGAACGAGAGCCTTGCGATCTTTGAAGAGGGCATGCTGCCCGAAACCAAGGCGTTTCTGGCCGCTAATGGCAAGCGCGTGCATGACAATGGCGATTTGCACCACCCGCACATGTCCTTCACCGACGGCACCTATGACGGGCGCTACCTTTTCATGAACGACAAGGCCAACACGCGCGTCGCGCGGGTACGCTGCGACGTGATGAAGACCGACAAGATCACCGAGATCCCCAACGCCAAGGCGATCCACGGCCTGCGGCCGCAGAAATTCCCGCGCACGGGCTATGTCTTTGCCAATGGCGAGGACGAGACGCCGATGGTCAATGACGGCACCAACATGGACGACATCTCGAACTACGTGAACTTCTTCACCGCGCTTGACGGTGACACGATGGATATCGCGTGGCAGGTGATGGTGTCGGGCAACCTCGACAATACCGATTGCGACTATCAGGGCAAATACGCCTTCTCGACCTCCTATAACTCGGAAATGGGTATGACCCTGGCCGAGATGACCGAGGCCGAACGTGACCATGTCGTGATCTTCAACCTCAAGGAAATCGAGAAGGGCATCGAGAACGGCGACTATCAGGAGATGAACGGCGTCAAGGTGATCGACGGGCGCAAGGGCCAGAACAAGAAATACACCCGCTACGTGCCGATCCCCAGCAGCCCGCACGGCATCAACACCGCACCGGACATGAAGTATGTCGTGGTGAACGGCAAGCTGTCGCCAACCTGCTCGGTGCTGGACGTGCGCAAGATGGACGCCCTTTTCGATGAGGACGTCGATCCGCGCTCTTGCGTCGTGGCGGAGCCGGAGTTGGGTCTTGGGCCGCTTCACACTGCGTTCGACGGAAAGGGCTATGCCTACACCACGCTCTTCCTCGACAGCCAGATGGTCAAATGGCACATCGAAGAGGCCATCAAGCTCTATAACGGCGAGGATATCGATCCGATCGTCTCGAAGGTGGACGTACATTACCAGCCGGGCCACAACCACACCACCATGGGCGAGACGAAAGAGGCGGATGGCCGCTGGCTTTTGTCGCTCAACAAGTTCTCCAAGGACCGCTTCCTCAATGTCGGCCCGCTCAAGCCCGAGAACGAGCAGATCATCGACATCTCGACCGATGAGATGAAAGTGGTGCATGACGGCCCGACCTTCGCCGAGCCTCACGACGTGGTTCTGGTGCGGCGCGATATCGTCAACCCCGTCGACATCTGGGACCGCAACGACAAGATGTGGGCGAAGACGCGCGAGCAGGCCGAGGCCGATGGCGTCGATATCGACGACTACATGGACACGGTCATTCGCGACGGCAACAAGGTGCGCGTCTACATGTCGAGCCAGGCGCCGATGTTCTCGCTCGACAAGTTCGAGGTGGAAGAGGGCAACGAGGTGACGGTCATCATCACCAACCTCGATGATATCGACGATCTTAGCCACGGCTTCACGCTGAACAACCACGGCGTGGCGATGGAAATCTCTCCACAGCAGACATCGTCGGTCACGTTCACGGCGGCCAAGCCGGGCGTCTACTGGTACTATTGCCAGTGGTTCTGCCACGCGCTCCACATGGAGATGCGCGGCCGGATGATGGTCAAGCCGAAGGGCGCCTGAACCATGGCAACGCTCCGCCTTCTGCTGGCCGCCTGCCTTATGGCGATGCCGGTTCAGGCCGAAACCATCACGGTTCCGGCAGGCGGCGGGGCGTTGCAAACAGCCATCGCCGGGGCTGCCCCCGGCGATGTGCTGATCCTCGCGCCGGGCCGTCACGACGGCCCGGTAACCCTGGACGACACAATCACCCTCGACGGACAGGGCGAAGCCGAACTTGTGGGAAATGAAACCGGATCCGTCGTGACAGTGACCGGCAATGACATCACCGTGCGCGGGCTGACGATCACCGGATCGGGCAGCAGCCACACGACCATCGACAGCGGCGTGCAGCTGACCAAAACGGCGCGGCGCGGGCTGATCGAAAACAACACCATTGTCGGCAATCTCTTTGGCGTCGACGTCCACGGCGCAAACAATAGTATCGTGCGGGGCAACACCATCGTCGGCCGCTTGGACCGGCGCATGAATGATCGCGGCAACGGCGTCTATGTCTGGAATGCCACCGGCGCCGAGGTCATCGGCAACGACATTCGCTATGGCCGGGACGGCATCTTCGTCAACACCTCGCGGCGCAACGTCTTTCGTGGCAATCTTTTCCGCGATCTGCGGTTCGCGGTGCATTACATGTATGCCAATGACAGCGAAGTGTCGGACAACGTATCCATCGGCAACCATCTGGGCTATGCGCTGATGTTTTCCGACCGGGTGCAGGTGCTGGATAATCTGTCGCTGAATGACCGCGATCACGGCATCATGCTGAACTACGCCAACCAGTCCGACATTCAGGGCAATCTGGTGCAGGGCGGCGCCGAGAAATGCACGTTCATCTACAACGCCCACCGCAACCTGATCGCCGACAACCGCTTTGAGGGCTGCGATATCGGCATCCATTTTACAGCGGGCTCCGAACGTAACGCGCTGACCGGGAACGCCTTTGTTGGCAACCGCACGCAGGTGAAATATGTCGGCACCACTGATGTGGAATGGAGTTTCGAGGGCCGCGGCAATTACTGGTCCGATCATCCGGCCTTCGATCTGGATGGAGACGGGCGCGCCGACAGCGCGTTTCGCCCCAATGACCTGATGGATCATATCCTCTGGTCGCAGCCTTCGGCGGCCCTTCTGATGGGCGCGCCGGCGGTACAGCTGATACGCTGGTCGCAAAGCAGCTTTCCCGCCACCCTGCCCGGCGGTGTGCTGGACAGTCACCCGATGATGGCACCGGTCAAGATCGCCGTGCCCGATGACATGGCCGAACTGGCAAAGGAAAGCGCCGGACGCTGGCGCGATGGAAAGACGAATGACGAAGAGTTTGATCCTCTCGCAACTCACTAAGACCTACGCAGGCACTCCTGCGCTGCGCGATGTCGCGCTCGAGGTCGCCCCGGGCGAGCGTGTTGCACTGCTGGGCCATAATGGTGCCGGCAAATCCACGATGATGAAGATCATCCTGGGCCTGATCCCCTATGACAGCGGCCGGGTCGAGGTTCTGGGCGCCGCGCCCGGATCGACGGGCGCGCGCGCGCAGGTCGCCTATCTGCCCGAAAACGTGGCCTTCCACCCTGCGCTGAGCGGGCTGGAGCAGATCCGCCATTTCCTGCGCCTGCGCGGCCTGCCTGCGAGTGGCGCGATCGACCTTCTTGCCCGTGTCGGGCTGGCGGATGCGGCCAAGCGGCGCATCGGCACCTATTCCAAGGGGATGCGACAGCGGATCGGCCTCGCGCAGGCGCTGATCGGTCAGCCCCGCCTTCTGGTGCTGGACGAGCCGACTAGCGGCCTCGATCCCGTTTCGCGCCGCGATTTCTACACGCTGCTGGATGGGCTGGCCGCAGAAGGCGCCGCGATCCTTTTGTCCAGCCACGCGCTGACCGAGGTCGAGGCGCGCACCGATCGCCTCATCATCCTGTCGCAAGGCCGCGTCGTCACCCAAGGCACCCTGCCCGACCTGCGCCGCGCCGCGAACCTCTCCGTGACGCTGCACGTCATTCCGCAGGCCGGCGCCGAGGGCAAGCTGGCGGCGGCCCTGCCGCAAGGGCGCATGAACGGCACGGGCCTGCATCTGGATGTGGCGCAGAATGACAAGCTGCCAGTTCTGTCGCAGATCACCGCCCTCAAGGATCTGGTGGCCGATATCGAGATCACCCCGCCCAGCCTTGAGGATATCTACAGCCATTACAGCCGGAGGGACGGGCAATGACACGTATCCTTTCCACCGCCGCAACCGAATTCCGCATCGCGCTGCGCAACCGCTGGGTGGCAATCGCGGTGCTGATGATGGTGGTCTTCTCGCTCGTCCTCTCGGCTGCCGGATCGGCGCCCACGGGCGCGCTGGGGACCGACCGCCTCTCGGTGACAGTGGCCAGTCTCACCTCGCTCAGCGTCTATCTCGTGCCGCTGGTCGCGCTGCTCATGTCCTTCGACGCCATTGCCGGCGAGGTCGAGCGCGGCACGCTGCCCCTTTTGCTGACCTATCCCGGCAACCGCGCCGAGCTGCTCGTAGGCAAACTGGCCGCGCATCTGGCGGTGCTCACGCTAGCCATCATCGCGGGCTATGGCAGCGCCGCAATCGCCGCCTGGCTGGTCGATCCGGAGGCGGTGCAGGGCCTGCCTGCACTCCTGCGACTGGTCTGGAGTTCCACCCTTCTGGGCGCCACGTTCCTCTGCCTTGGCTATGCGCTGTCGGCCCTCTCGCGGCGCCCCTCGGGTGCGGCGGGTCTGGCGATCGGGCTGTGGCTGGGCATGATCGTGCTCTATGATCTTGGCCTTCTTGCCGCCATCGTCGCCGATAGCGGCGGATGGTTCACCACCGACCTCTTCCCGTGGCTTCTGGTCGCCAACCCGGCCGATGCATTCCGCCTCTTCAATCTTGCGGCTTCGGATGCCACGGCAGCGGCAGCAGGCATCGGTGGCGCGGCCAATGCGATCCCACCGCTCTATGCGCTGCTCTCGATCCTTTTCTGGCCCCTGCTGGCACTTGCCGCCTCGGTGCTGGCCTTTCGCAAGGTGACACCATGAGGGTTCTGTTTGCAATTCTGTGCGTCCTTGCGCTGACCGCCTGCCGCGAAGAGGCCAAAGCGCCCGATCCGGTCCGCATGACGCAAGATGCCGTCGGCCATTTCTGCCAGATGAACCTGCTGGAACATCCCGGCCCGAAGGCGCAGGTCCATCTGGAGGGGCTGCCCGGTATGCCGCTCTTTTTCAGCCAGGTGCGCGATGCCATCGCGTATCAGCGCATGCCCGAGCAGAGCCACGCGATCACCGCGATATACGTGCAGGACGTGGGTAGCGTGCCCAGCTGGGACGCGCCGGGGCAAGATCACTGGATCGCAGCCGAGAACGCCTATTACGTGCTCGGCTCGGATCGCGTGGGCGGCATGGGCGCGCCCGAGACGGTGTCATTTGCCGATGAAGAGGCCGCCAAGGCGTTCGTGACCGCGCATGGTGGCCAGATTCTGCGCCTCGCCCAGATCCCCGATGAAGCCGTCTTGGCGCCCGTTGCTGACGGGCCCCAGAGCACTGCGCATGACGATGCCGATTTTTCGAACAGGCTTCGCAAACTTTCAAATGAGAGGAAGAACTGAGATGTCCCGATTGACCCGCCGCCGCTTCCTGACCATCAGCGCGGGTGCCGCCGCGACCTCTGCTGGCGTCTTTGCCGGATCACGCCGGGCCGCGGCTCAGCCTGATATCACCCAATGGCGCGGCACGGCACTGGGTGCGCGCACCACGCTGACGCTGGCTCATGCCGATGCTGGCCGTATTGCGGATGATGTGACACGTGAATTGGCGCGACTGGAGGATATCTTCAGCCTTTACAAGCCGGACTCAGCCCTGTCGCGCCTCAACGCGGATGGTCACCTTGCCGCGCCGCCCTTCGAATTGCTGGAATGCCTGTCGCTTTGCGACCGAGTCCACACCCTGACCGGCGGGCTGTTCGATCCGACGATCCAGCCGCTCTGGTCTGCCTGGGCGCGGCATTATACCAACGATACAAGCGGGCCGGACGTGGCGCAGGCGCAGGCGTTGACCGGCTGGCAAAATGTCAGCTTTGGCAGCGACACCGTGCGGCTGGATCGCACCGGTATGGCACTGACGCTGAACGGAATCGCGCAGGGTTATATCGCGGATCGCATCGCGGCGATGCTGCGTGCCGAAGGACTGACGAACGTCATGGTCGACACTGGCGAATTGGCCGCCATCGGCGGCCATCCCGCAGGCGGCGATTGGCCCGTGACGCTGAAGTCGAGCGGGCAGGCCCATCTGCGCGACATGGCGTTGGCCACATCCGCGCCGCGCGGCACCTGCTTCGACGCCGCGGGGACAGCAGGCCATATCCTCAGCCCGGTCACCGGGCAGCCAGCGGATACTCCATGGCGGCAGATCTCAATCTCTGGCCCCAGTGCGGCGATGGCTGATGGTCTGACCACTGCTGCCTGCCTGATGGATCGCGCTGCGATCCGGAGCGCCGTGAACGCATTGAAACTGCGGCTGGTGCATCTGTCCTGAGATATCCGGCAGGCCCTCGGGGCCTCGCGCTCTGCTCCAGCATGCCATCGGGCAAATGCGCCTGACAATCGAAGCGGTAATATTTTCTTTCGCCCAGCGTGATGGCAACGTTGCTGGTGTCCTGCTCGCCCACCGGCTTATGCATGAGGACCATGGCGATGCCGGGTCGCTTGCTGTCCCGCGCCGCCGTCGGCTCGTCCGCCAGAATGATGCGGGGGCGGTTGGCTAGTGTGCAGACGGGTGCCGCAGCCGCGGTTTTTCAGGCCAGGCGCAGCACCAGCGCTCGGTTGCCCTTGGCCGTGAGAAAAGGCATCAGGGTGGCGAAATGAAGAGTGAAACCGATTTTGTGCAGTCGCAGCTTGCAAAAATCTCGGTCAGCCAACGAACGGCCAAAAAAAGGTTCGCATCAAGGGTTCTCTTGGCGACAGACAGTCCGAGATGCCATGTGAAATCCGCACGGAAACTCACTGATTTCTATTCTATCGAATTCGCCAAATCCTGTGACACCTATGTCTAAACTTTATTGAAATTATGGGCGCTTGGGGCAGGCTCCTGTGGGCTGCCCCTCCCCGCATCACCATCCGCACTCTTCTGCCCACCCCATCATCGGCGGGTCATTCGCACGCTCAGCCCTGCAAACCTTGTGCGACACGGGGCCGCAACTGTGCTTAGCCAGCTGCGTATCGGGCGGTTTTACCGTGTGGATTGCGGCGATTCCGCAGGGAAGCCCTGTCGGTTTTGCTTGAGAATACGGGAAAATTTCACCACACATGGTCGGAGCCTCAAAGGCAAGCAAGTCAGGAGTGTCCGTGTCCCTCTTTCTCGTCGTCGCTTTGCCGTTTATCGGGGCGCTGCTGCCCGGATTGATGAACTCCGCCGGACGACAAGCCTGCGCAGGCGTGACACTGATGGTGACGCTGACAGCTATTATCGGCCTCTTGACGAACGCTCCGGCGGTCTTCGGCGGCGAAGTGGTAACGGCAGGGTTCGACTGGTTACCGGCGATCGGGCTGAACCTGACGCTGATGCTGGATCCACTTGGCTTTTTCTTTGCCTGTCTCATCCTCGGGATCGGCCTGCTGATCATTGCCTATGCACGCTTCTACCTGTCGCGCGACGACAATATGGGCGAATTCTTTACTTATTTGCTGCTATTTCAAGGTGCCATGGTTGGCATTGTCCTGAGCGACAACATCCTGCTTTTGCTGATTTTCTGGGAGCTTACATCGCTGTCCTCCTTCCTGCTGATCGGCTATTGGAAGCATTTGCCCGAAGGCCGGCAAGGCGCGCGCATGGCGCTGGCGGTGACCGGGATGGGCGGCCTTGCGATGATCGCGGGCATGCTGATCCTTGGGCAGATCGTCGGCAGCTATGATCTGAGCGTGATCCTTCAGCAGCGCGATCTGATCCAGGCATCACCGCTTTATGTGCCGGCGCTGATCCTGATCCTGCTAGGGTGCTTCACCAAGTCGGCGCAGTTCCCGTTCCACTTCTGGCTGCCGCACGCGATGGCCGCGCCGACGCCGGTCAGCGCTTATCTGCACTCGGCCACTATGGTTAAGGCGGGCATCTTCCTTATGGCGCGCATGTGGCCGGTCCTGTCGGGAACGCCGGAATGGTTCATGATCGTGACCACGGCGGGCCTGATAACGATGGTGCTGGGCGCCGTCATCGCCCTTTTCAAGCACGACCTAAAGGCGCTTCTGGCCTTTTCGACCGTCAGCCATCTGGGCCTCATCACCATGCTGCTGGGGACAGGCACCGCGTTTGGCGCCATGGCGGCGGTGTTTCACATCCTCAATCACGCGACGTTCAAGGCCGCGCTTTTCATGTCGGCGGGCATCATCGACCACGAGGCGCATACCCGCGATATCCGCCGCCTTGGCGGGTTGCGGCACCTCATGCCCATCACCTTCGTGATCGCAACGCTTGCGGCGCTGTCGATGGCGGGGATCCCGCTGTTGAACGGGTTCCTCAGCAAAGAGATGATGCTGGAGGAGGCCTATCACACCACCCTCTTCGGCGTGCCGTGGCTGGTGCCAGCGCTGGCCGTGGTCGGCTCGCTCTTCTCGGCGGCCTATTGCTTTCGCCTGATCGGGCACACGTTCCTTGGCCCCAAGCGCGACGATTACCCGGCCAAGCCGCATGACCCCGGCGCGGGAATGTGGCTGCCCCCGGCGCTCTTGATGATCCCCGTGGTCGCTATCGGTGTCGCGCCCTTCCTGGCCGAGCCTTTCGTCAAGCTGGTGACCTCCGCCGTGCTGGGCGAGGCTGCCGAAGTGCCGAAAGCTTATTTCAAGATCTGGCACGGGCTTGTTCCGGCTCTTTACATGTCCATCGCCGCGGTTGTCGGCGGCCTGATCATGCTGGCGATCTTCACCCCCGCACTGCGTCTGTGGGACGCGGCCCCCCGCCCCGAGGCCAAGGCGATCTTTGACGGGTTGATCCGATGGGCCGTCCTTGGCGCGCGGACCATCATCCATCCGCTGCATGACGGCGCGTTCTCGCGCTATGCAGCCATCATGGCGACCACGATCATCGCCGCCGGGGTGCATGCCTGGGCGACCGGCACCATCGGGCCAGCCGCCTACCAGATGAGCCCGCTCGACACGATCACCGTTGCCGGGTGGATGATGCTGGTCGCCGCGACGCTGGGCCTGGTGTTCCTGCACCGCAATCGCCTGCTGTCGCTGATCCTGATCGGCATCGTCGGGCTGATGGTTTCCATCGCTTTCGTGCATTTCAGCGCGCCGGACCTTGCGCTCACGCAATTCACCGTCGAGGTGGTGACGATCATCCTCTTGCTGCTGGCGCTCAACTTCCTGCCCAACCGCACACCCGTCGAATCGACCGTGCTACGCCGCACCCGCGACGCAGCGATCGCCATTGCGGGCGGCCTCGCCGCGACGGCGCTGTCCTGGCACTACCTGCTGCGTGATCCGGTTGCGGCATCGATCTCGGAGTTTCACCTGGCCAATTCCTACAAGGGCGGCGGCGGCACGAACGTGGTCAACGTGATCCTTGTCGATTTCCGTGGCTTTGACACGTTCGGCGAGATCATCGTTTTGGGCATCGCCGCGTTGGTGATCTACGCGCTGACCGAGGCGCTGCTGTCCGGCCCGGCCCGCGCCAAGCTGCTGAATCGCAAGCCGGACCAGCCGCGCGCAGGCGATATTCACCCGCTGATGATGGTGATTCTGACGCGCGTGACCATGCCCGTGGTGCTGATGGTCGGCTTCTACATCTTCCTGCGCGGCCATAACGAACCGGGCGGCGGTTTCATCGCCGGCCTGATCGTGTCTATCGCGGTGGTGATGCAGTATATGGCCAGCGGCTTTGGCTGGGCCTCGGCGCGGTTGCGATATCCCTATCACGGCGTCATCGGCACCGGCGTGCTGGTCGCAGGCCTCACGGGTATCGGCAGCTGGTTCTTCGGCAAGCCATTCCTGACCTCGGATTTCACCTATGTGCGCATCCCGCCCTTCGAGAAATTCGAGCTGGCCACCGCCGCGCTCTTTGACCTAGGCGTGTTCCTTGCCGTGGTCGGCGCCGTGATGCTGTCGCTCGAAAGTTTCTCGCGACTCGCCCGCCGGGCGCATACCGAAGATAGCGAACACGCTATGGATATCGACCCGTCGCGCGACGCAGACGCAACAGCGAAGGAGGTGTAGGATGGAACTGCTCGTCGCCTCCGCCATCGGTATGCTGACTGGCGCCGGTCTTTACCTGGTGCTGCGCCTGCGCACCTTTCCGGTGATCATGGGCATCTCCCTGCTGACTTATGCGGTCAACGTGTTTCTCTTCGCGTCGGGCCGCCTGACGGTGGGCGCGCCGCCCATCCTGACGGATGCGACGCGCTATACCGATCCGCTTCCGCAGGCGTTGGTGCTGACGGCGATCGTGATCTCCTTCGGGATGACGGCGGTCGTCGTGGTCATGGCGCTAGGGTCCTATCTGGGGGCGAATGACGATCAGGTGAACGATCCCGAGCCGGAACCCCAGCCCGAATCGAAGGAGGGCGCGGCATGAGCCACTGGATCGTCCTGCCCATCATCCTGCCTGCGCTGCTCGCGCCCTTCATCGTGCTGGCGGCGCGCTATCACATCGGCATCCAGAGGGTGCTCTCGACCGCCGGGGCGCTGGCGCTGATTGGCCTCGCGGCGGGGCAAGCGTGGGTCGCCTCGGACGGCACCGTCACGCTCTACCAACTGGGTGATTGGGCCGCTCCTTTCGGGATCGTGCTGGTCGCGGACCGGCTGTCGACCTTCATGGTGCTGCTGACGACACTTCTGGGCTTTTTCGTCCTGCTCTACGCCATCGGCTCGAAATGGGACGAGCGGGGGCGACATTTCCATGCACTTTTCCAGTTCCAGATGATGGGTATCGTCGGGGCCTTCCTGACGGGCGACCTCTTTAACCTCTTCGTCTTTTTCGAGGTTCTGCTGATCGCCTCCTATGGCCTGATGATTCACTCGGGCGGCGCCGTGCGGCTGCGCGCGGGCGTGCAGTACGTGCTCTACAACCTACTTGGCTCGACCCTCTTTCTCTTTGCCCTCGGCGCAATTTATGCCGAGACGGGTACACTCAACATGGCCGATCTCGCCGGACGCGTGCAGATGATCGATCTGGGCAACAGCGTGGGGATCCGCGTGGCCGCGGTGCTCCTGATCCTCGTCTTTGCGGTCAAGGCGGCGGTCGTGCCGCTGCATTTCTGGCTGCCCTCCAGCTATGCCGAAGCGCCCGGCCCGGTGGCCGCGCTTTTTGCCATTATGACCAAAGTCGGCGCCTACGCCATCATCCGCGTTTATACGCTGATCTTTCCGCCCGACCTTGAGGTGACGGCGGGCCTGCAGGGCCTCTGGCTGCTGCCTGCCGCGCTGATCTCTATCGCCATCGGCATGATCGGCATCCTGGCCGCGCGGCATCTGGATCGCCTGGTGACCTATTCCGTCATCGGCTCGATGGGGATGGTCATGGTGTCCATTGCGCTCTTCACCCCCGAAGGTATCGCCGCCGCGCTCTATTACATCGTGCACTCGACGCTGGCCGCCGCGGCGCTCTTCCTGATCACCGACATGGTGCGCAGCGGTCGCGCGGATCTCGCGCTCAAGGCCGCGCCGCCGGTGCCCGGCGCGCCGCTGATCGCCGGGATGTTCTTTGTCGCGGCCATCGCGATGGTCGGCCTGCCGCCGCTTTCGGGATTTATCGGCAAGCTTCTGGTGCTGGACGCGGCAAGCGTGTCGCCCCTGATGGTCTGGATTTGGGCGATCATCCTCGGCACCAGCCTGATCGGCCTCGTCGGCTTTTCCCGCGCGGGCAGCACCGTCTTTTGGAAGGCCAGCGCCTCGACCCTGCCCGAGGATGCCGAAGTGCCGCCCGCGCCCAGTATTTTGGCCTATGTTTCGGTCGGCGGGCTGCTGACTCTGCTGATCGCGCTGACCGTTTTTGCCGGACCCGCCTATGACTACACCGCGTCCATCGCCGCGCAGCTTTTCGAGGCGAACGATTACATCACCGAGGTCATGGAGACCCCCGGCAAACTGAGCGGCGGAGCGGAGGGACATTGACATGAACCGCGCATTTTACTGGCTTTTTCCTCACCCCCTTCTGACCGTTCTGCTGACGATCGTCTGGTTGCTGCTGCAAAAGACCGTCTCGCCCGGCATGATCGTCTTCGGCGTGATCCTGGGCGTACTGATCCCTTGGATCACTTCGGCCTGGTGGCCAGAAACCCCACAAAGCTTCCGGCCAGGCCGTATGGCGATCTATGTCATCATCGTGCTCTGGGACATCATGGTCGCCAACGTCCAGGTCGCCTGGATCGTTCTGACCAAGCCCAACTCCAAGTTGCGCCCCGCATGGGTCGTCGTGCCCTTGGAACTGCGCCAGCCCGAGGCGATCACGATCCTTGCAGGGACCATTACACTGACCCCCGGCACCGTGTCGGCGGACCTGTCGGACGAAGGCCACAGCCTGCTGGTCCATGCGCTTCATACCGACGATCCGGATGCGGTGCGGGACGACATCAAGCATCGGTACGAGCGCCGCCTGAAGGAGATTTTCACATGACACAGGCGACCGACATCATGAACCTGGCGGTGTGGATCGCCTTTGGCGCCGTCGCCTCGGCGCAAATCATGGCGATGATACGGCTGATGATCGGGCCGGGTGTCGGCGACCGGATCCTTGCGCTGGATACGATGGTGGTCAACTCCATCGGCCTCATGGTGCTGCTTGGCATCGCGCAGGGCACAGCCATCTATTTCGAAGTGACGCTGATCATCGCGATGCTGGGATTTGTCAGCACCGTTGCCTACGCGCGTTTTGTCCTGCGGGGGGATATCATCGAATGACCTGGGATATCGTGGCCACCTACGCTGTTGCGGCCTGCCTCATTGTCGGGGCCGCCTTTTCCCTGATCGGCTCGATTGGACTGCTCAAGTTCAACGACGCAATGACGCGACTGCACGCTCCGACCAAGGTCGGCACGGTCGGCATCGGCGCGTTGCTGCTGGCAGCGATGATCCATTCCTACCTGATCGGCGAGGGCGTGCTGCACGAAATCCTGATCATGGCGTTCCTGTTTGTTACGGCGCCGATCTCGGCCAACTTCATGGCCAAGGTCAATCTGCACCGCCGCGAGTGCGACACGCCGCCCGCGCCACACACGGATGAAACTTGGTCTACCCTGAATGTGCCCGAGGCTGACCGCGAACTTGCCGAGCAGGCCGAGGACTGAGCGCACAAAGCGCGCCCATCGTTTTTGCAGGCAGAGCTTTATCGGTGCGCTTAGCCGGTCTCGCCGCCAAAGGCCACGTGACGGCCGCGCCCGCGATGCTTGGCCTGATAGAGCGCGCTATCCGCTTGCTTCATCATCAGGGAGATATTGGCGCGACCATAGTGGCAAGACAGGACCGATCCTGCGCTGGCCGAAATATGGTAGGTCTGCCCGGCATAGGCAATCGGCTGCTGCAGACGCGCGATCACACGGGTCGCGATGTCGTGCACCTTGGCCGGGTCGGTCAGCCGCTTAAGCGCCAGCACGAACTCATCGCCGCCCACCCGCGCGACGGTATCATCACTGCGCGTTTCCTCGACCATGATACGCGCGACCTCGCACAGGACGTGGTCCCCGGCGGGATGACCGCCGGTGTCGTTCACCGCTTTGAAGAAATCCAGATCCATGTGGATCAGCGCGAAATCCTGTTCAAGGTCGACCAGCCGACCCAGGACATAGTCCAGCGCCCGGCGGTTGCGCAGGCCGGTAAGCGTATCGGTATAGGCCTGCTCCTCTGCGGCTATCATCGCGCCCTGTAGCCGAAGGTTCAGCGTACGCGACGCCTCCATCGCGGCATTCTTGGCCTCGACGAGGTAGAGCATCTCGACCGCGAGGTCCGTCGGAGCGAAATCACTGCCCGTCAGGCCGAAATCGCGCACCGCCGCCACGACGGAAATCCCAAAGGACAGATTGACCATGGCGCCCCCCTCGGGTCCGACGCTCGCCGGTAGGGGGACAAGGACGCCTTTGAGATCCGTGCGCGGTCCGCCCCGGACCCTCAGATGCATCTTGCTACCTGCGGCCCCAAGCAGCGCCGCCATTGAGCCGTCACCGCGCGGGCGCTTGATCTCGAAAAGCTCTGCAAATCGCACGCCGATCAGGGGCCGCGTCTCGAACAGTTTGAACAGGGTCGGTCCGGCATGGACGACATGGCCCGTCGCGTCCAGCATCACATGCATGGGGCATAGCACATCCATCATGGCCGCGTGCGAGGTCGCCGCGGTGACTGCTGCGGCAGCGACCTGCCCGGCGGCGCATTCGCCTGCCTGTCCTTCGGTTATCGTCACGCTATCCTCGCCCCCAGATCAAAGCTTCGGCCGCGGGCATGCTCTGCCGCCAGAAGCCGAACTTCGATGACTTCGCAGCCGTCGCGCAGTCCCTTGTGCTCGAGCAGGGCAAGAGCGCCGTAATCATCGGCCAGAGCGCGCAACAATCCGACGATAACATAGCCAAAGCCCGGCCGACCACTGTGGCAGTCGATGGCGTAGACATCCTGCCCGTATTCGCGCAGCTCCAGTTCGGGCAGATCCAGATCCGGCACCGCCAGCTTCGCCCGCGCCGGCAGATCGTCCAGTGAGTGCAGAAATTCGGTGAAGGTCGGGCCGCCAAAGCGCAGAAGGCGGCGCAAAGCCTCAAGCTTGGGATGCGAGACGAGATAGGTCCCCACATCCTCCAGGATCTCGGGCAAGGGCCTGTCCAGCTGCGCGGCCAGCGCGACCAGAACGCGCTGCGTCACGTCCGCCTCATAGCTCAGCATCGATTCGAATTCGGTGAATTCCAACCCGGCCGAACGCATCACGGCACCCCAGACATCCCGTCCGTAGGTGTCGCGCACGAATCGTTCGATGGCCCGATTGATAAGCCCGTGCATGTCAGTCTCCGCTGCATCCACCCTCGGTTATGCATCCGGTGTGTTAACAAAATGCCAACGCGGACCGGATTTCAGGGCGAGAGGCGCATTCCATCCACCTCAAGCACGTTGCGCGCCGCTGGCGCCATGGCAAAGCGGCCTTCAAGAATGTCCGTTATGATGCGGGGCGATGCCGTGGCAAAGGTCCCGGATTTCAGATCACGCGGAAAGCCGCCCCGCTCGAGCGCGTCGCCGCGCAGGGTGTAGGACGTGATGTGAACATGCGTGTCCGACGTCATGAAGAAACCGATCACGTGATCCACGCCGTCAACCGGCTCGAACGTGCCCCGCACCACCACGCAGCCGGGATGATCGCCCGGCGCGCGCCGGTTGCAGGCAGTCTCGATCATACGCCGCTCTTCGGGCGGCAGTGTATCGAGCGCGCCCTGCGGCAGGCGGACCCCTTCAGGGCGCAAAGGCACGCGGCCCGAGATGGAAATTTCGGCGTCGCCCGCCTCGGCATAGGCCCATTTCGTCTCGCTCCTGCGGGCCTTCTCGATCAGGTCGAGCGTCGCAGGCGCGTCTTGCGAGCGTGTCTCCAACATGGCCAGCCCACGCTGCCCTGCCCGCCCCCAGTCATGGGCCAGTTCCCACAGGGGCAAGGTGTCAGGCGGCGTGCCTTCTGCGGCGCGGGCCAGTTGGCTGGCAGTCGCCAGACGCTCGGCATTCAAGAGGGGCGTCATCCAGACGGCGGCGACGACCAGCGTAAAAACAGCCATGCTGCGATTGACGTGCCGCTGCCGGGTGCGCCAGCCGCGGCGGCGCAGGACGGCGCCCGCATAGGCCAGCGCATATATCGAGGCGACACCGGCAGCCACGAGGGCGGCGATGCGGTTGGGCGTCAGCCCGTATTGATCGACCCGCAGCCAGACCGCCCAGAGCGCCAGAAGCGCCGGAACCACCAGCAAAACGCTCAGCGCCTGCGCCGCGCCGCGCATCAGCGGCCCCTGCACCGACAGCGGGTCGTCGCGGTGAATCGCCGTGGTGATCAGGGTTACCCCCGCCCCTGTCACGCCCAGCAGGATCGCTGCCGCCGAGAGCTGCCCAAAAAGGCTGCTCAGCCCGCGTACTGGCAGAGCGAGGATAAAGACCGCCAGCACGACCAGCAGCGCGGGCAGCAAAACCCGCAGCAGCTGGATTATCAGGAAGGGCGAGACATAGTCTCGCAGCTCAAAGACGATGGCGAGGCTCAGGCCCAGCGCAACACCGCTGATTAGGTAAGGCACCGGATCAAGCTCGATCAGCCACTCGATCACGGTCAGCCCGACCAGTCCCAATAGCTGGTCCGAGAGCATCAGCACCGTCCATGTCACTCCGACGAACAAGAGGGCCGAGGCGATCCGCACCACGAGCTCCCACGCCGCATCGAAAAGCAGGCCGTAATGCCGCCACCCGCCATGCTGCTGCAGTTGCGCGATGGCGAAGGGCACGGAGATGAACAAAAGGTAGATATAAGCGGAAATCTCGTAACCGCCCTCCAGGAAATCGGCCGCGTTATCGTGCCGAAAGCTGGCCCAGAGCAAGAGCAACGATGCCGGCAGGGCCATGCCCAGCGCCGTTGCGGCGGCAATCCGCAGGCGCAGCGGCCCCATCAGCCCCAGCAGAACCCCCAGAAACCCCAGCCCAAAAGCGATCAGGAACAGCACGACCCGAGCGTTTTCAACCACGTCCGGCACGAGTTCGATCAGCCCATAGGTCGCAAGGCCGGCCGCCCCCCCGATGAAGGAGTAGATGATACGCGTCGTTGCGGTTTGGCTGGCGGTGATCATGCGTGGTGCGCTCCGGCTGTTCGCGCGCAGCGTAACGGCTTTGACCGGCAAGCTGAACGGGTGATTTGACCATGCCGATCCGATCGGCGCCATGGCGCAGACAGGCCCGCCTTCTCCGCTTGCAACGTGCCTCCACCACCGCTAGGCTACGCGCATCCGTTGGGGTGCTCCGCAATGCCGGGGCTGAGAGGCGATGATGCCGACCCATCGAACCTGATCCGGTCAATACCGGCGGAGGGAACGGAGCGAGCCACGCGCGGTAGACGTGCATCGGCTACTCATCTGCCCGCACTCCGCCGGTCCGGCCATGAATTGCACCGCTGTCTTGCGGGGGATCCGGCCTTGTGCAGCGCGCAGCCGTCCCTCGCAGAGAGCACAAGACCCGGAGCCACGATGAAGCCCCTCGCCCTCGCCGCCGCCCTTCTCGCCAGCACGCCCGCCCTCGCGCAGGACCAGATGACCCTGGTGCTGGACTGGTTCGTGAACCCCAATCACGGCCCTATCATCATTGCGCAGGAGCGGGGGTATTTCGCCGATGCCGGCCTCACGGTCGAGGTGGTGGCGCCTGCCGATGCCTCCTCCCCGCCCAAGATGGTAGCGGCTGGCCAGGCCGATCTGGGCCTGTCGTATCAGCCGCAACTGCATTTGCAGGTGGCCGAGGGCCTGCCATTGATCCGCGTCGGCACACTGATCGCCAGCCCGCTCAATTGCCTGCTGGTGCTGGAGGATGGCCCGATCAAGGAGATCGCCGACCTCAAGGGCGCCAAGATCGGCTATTCCGTCGCCGGTGTCGAAGAGGCGCTGCTGGAGGCCATCCTTGGCGCGAATGACATCGCCCTCAGTGATGTCGAGATGATCAACGTCAACTGGTCGCTCGGCCCCTCGGTCATGTCGGGCCAAGTCGATGCCGTCATCGGGGCGTACCGCAATTTCGAGCTGAACCAGATGGCGATCGAGGGCGTGCCCGGCAAATGCTTCTTCATCGAGGAGGAAGGCGTGCCGCCCTATGACGAACTGATCTATGTCGCCAACCCCGAGACGATGGACGCAGACATGATCTCGCGCTTCATGCGCGCGACCGAACTGGCGACGCAATACATCGTCAACCATCCCGACGAGAGCTGGGAAATCTTCAAATCCACCAGCGCCGAGCTGGATGACGAGCTGAACGCGCGGGCCTGGGCCGACACGCTGCCGCGCTTTGCCCTGCGCCCCGCTGCCGTCGATACCGCACGGTATACTGAATTCGAGCGGTTTCTCAGCGAGGCTGGCCTCATTCAGGGCACACGTCCCGTCTCTGAACTGGCAATCGACCCCGGCGCGCGCTGATGTACGGAGCGACCTTCACTGCATGGCGCGATGCGGCAGCCGAGCCGTGGCACGCCTATACGCGCCATGCCTTTGTCGAGGGGCTGGGCGACGGCAGCCTGTCGCGCGCGGCCTATCTGCGCTATCTAGTGCAGGACTATCTCTTCCTGATCCATTTCTCCCGTGCCTGGGCGCTGGCGGTCCATAAGGCCGGCACGGTGGAGGAAATGCGCTTTGCCGCGCGCACGCTCCATGCCCTGCTGAACGAAGAGATCGCGCTGCATGTCGCGACCTGCGCCGCCGAAGGGCTGGACGAGGCTACGCTTTTCGCCGCCGAGGAACTGCCGCAGAACATCGCCTATACACGCTACGTCCTCGATGCGGGCCATTCAGGCGATTTTCTTGACTTGCTGGCGGCGCTCGCCCCCTGCGTTCTGGGCTATGGCGAGATTGGCCTCCGCCTTGCTGACCTGCGCGGCGATACGCCCTATGGCGACTGGATCGAAACTTATGCCGGGCCGGGCAACCAACAGGTCTGCCACGAGGTCGGCGCGCTTCTGGACGCGGCAGTGACCCACCGCCTCGGCAACAGCGCCGAGCACAGCCCGCGTTGGCAACAGCTATCGCAGCGCTTCGCCACGGCCACCCGGCTGGAAATCGGCTTTTGGGACATGGCGTATTCAGAATGACCTATCCGGGCGTCTCTCTGGAAGGTTCCGTCTCGGTCGCGGGCGCGCCCCTTGTCCCGCGCATTTCGCTGCGGGTGGCGCCCGGCGGATGGACCTGCCTGCTTGGCCCCTCGGGCATCGGCAAATCGACTCTCCTGCGCGTGATCGCGGGCATCGCGGACGAGGCCGAGCTGTCAGGCACGCTGACCACCAGCGATGGCACCCCGCTCACGAGTCGCGTCGCGCTGATGTCGCAAAGCGATCTGCTTTTGCCCTGGCTCAGCGTCACCGAGAACATCATGCTGGGCGCACGCCTGCGCGGTGAGGCGTCACAGCCGGAGCGCGCCGCCGCACTGATCGAGCAGGTGGGCCTGAGCCAGCATGCGCAGAAACGGCCCGCGCAGCTTTCGGGCGGGCAACGCCAGCGCGCCGCCCTCGCCAGGACCTTGATGGAGGACCGCCCGGTGATCCTGCTGGACGAGCCGTTCTCGGCTCTCGACGCGCGCACCCGCGCCCAGATGCAGGATCTGACCGCGCAGTTGCTAGGCGATCACACGGTGCTGATGGTCACCCATGACCCGGCCGAGGCCGCACGGCTGGGCACCACGATCCTCGTGCTGGGCGATGATGGCCTCAGCTCCTGGCCCGCACCGCCGGGCACCCCGCCGCGGCCTGTCGACGACGCGAAAACCCTCGAAACCCAAGGCGCGCTTCTGGCTGCATTGCGAGGCGCGCCATGAGCCGCCTCATCAGCGTCACCGCCTCTGCGTTGGTCGCCATTGCCGTCTGGCAGGGACTGATCATCGCCACGGGTGTGCCCCGCTTCATCCTGCCCGGCCCTGCGCTGGTCGCGGAAACGCTATGGGACAGCCGTGCGCTGATCGCGCATCACACGGTGATCACGGCCATCGAAGTGCTGGCGGGTCTCGCGCTCGGCGCGCTCTTCGGCGGGCTGACGGCCATCGGCCTTGCCGCCTCGCCCATCGCGCGCAGCCTCGTGCGCCCCATGCTGATCTTCAGCCAGGCGGTGCCTGTCTTTGCGCTCGCGCCCATTCTCACCCTTTGGTTCGGCTATGGTATCGGCTCCAAGGTGGTGATGACGCTGTTGGTCATCTACTTCCCGGTCACCTCCGCCTTCTTCGATGCACTGATGCGCACGCCGCAGGACTGGATCGATATGGCCCGCCTCATGGGCGCCAACCCCGCCCGGATCATGCGCCATATCCGCATCCCGGCGGCCCTTCCGGGCTTCGCCTCGGGCCTGCGCCTTGCGGCGGTCTACGCGCCCATCGGCGCGATCATCGGCGAATGGGTCGGCGCGTCAAAGGGTCTTGGCTACCTGATGCTATTGGCCAGCGGCCGCGCGAAGACGGACCTGATGTTCGCGGCGCTCATCGTGCTCGCCGTCTTCACGGTGCTCCTTCACGCCGCCGTCGACCGCGCCTGCCGCGCCACGCTGGACAAGAACGCCTGACCGCACAGCGTTGCGATCGCTGGTCAGCGGCAGGCACTGTCCTAAAGCGTTTCGTGAAAAACCTGAATCACTGATTTTCGCGAAACGCCTTCCACGCTTCAATGTGGCGCGCGTTTCGCCTTTATCTGATGTCTCAGGTTAAAGGCGAAACGCTTTAGAAATCCGTGGGCGCGCCACCCTCGGATTTGCGGCGGGCAACGAAATCCGCCAACTCGTCGCGGATCGCCGCGTCCATGGGCGGCGGCTCGAAGCTGGCCAGGATGTCGTGCACGATCTGATGCGCCCGCTGGGGTGTCCAGATGCCGCCCGCCGCCTCCCATGCCTCGAAATTGCGCCAATCGCTGAGGAAGGGTTGATAAAAGGCCGCCTCATAGCGGTCCTGCGTGTGCTGGGTGCCGAAGAAATGCCCTTGATTGCCCACCTCGGCAATGGCCTCGACCGCGATCTCGTCGGGGCCGGTCGCCGTCAGCATGGGATCCATGTAGCGCTGGATTTGCTGTAGGATCTCACAATCCATCACGAATTTCTCGGGGCTGGCGATCAGACCGCCCTCCAGCCAGCCAGCCGCGTGGTAGACCATGTGTGCGCCCGACTGGACCGCCGACCAGAGGCTGTTCGACGTCTCCCATGTCGCCTGCGCGTCGGGCACATTGGCGGCGCAGACACCGCTGGCGCGCATGGGCAGCTTGTAGAGGCGGCACATCTGCCCGGTCATTTGCGTCGCACGCATGTATTCCGGCGTGCCGAAGGCGGGCGCGCCGGATTTCATGTCGACATTGGAGGTGAATGTGCCGATGGCGCAGGGCGCGCCGGGACGTACCAACTGCGCCAGCACCACCGCCACCAGCGCCTCGGCCAGGGATTGCGCGACTGCGCCCGACATGGTCACCGGCGCCATCGCGCCCGCGAGAGTGAAGGGCGTCACCACGAGGCCCTGCCCCCGCCGCGCGAGGCGCATCCAGCCGTCCAGCATCGGCTCGTCATGCTTGAGCGGCGAGGTGGAGTTGATATTGGTATACATGCGCGGCGTCGCATCGAACTCGGCATCGCTCAGCCCTCCAGCGATGCGCACCATTTCCATCACGTCCTCCACGCGCTCCTTTCCCAAGGAGTAGGCATGCGCCACCTTGTCGGTCAGCGTCAGCTTGTCATAAAGCACGTCGAGATGCCGCACCGAGGCGTGAATGTCCTGCGGCTCGACCGGATAGCCTCCGACGAAATGGATGCAGTTGAAATACTGGCTGAGTTTCAAAAGGTTCGCGCACATCAGCCGCGTGCCAGTCACCTTGCGACCCAGCGTCATGTCCCAGTAGCTGGGCGGCGACGACACGTTGCCGAAATTGAGGTGCCGCCCGCCCATCGTGATCTGCCGCTCGGGGTTGCGCGGTGTGATGGTCCATTGTTCGGGCGCGAGAGCGATCTGCTCCATCACGAAGTCACGGCCCATGCGCAGGTTCGTGCCCGAAATCGTGCAGCCGGTCGAGGCGCGGAAGATCTCCAGCGCCTCGGCGTTCAGTATCTCGATCCCGATCTCCTCGAGGATGCGCATTGCCCCATTATGGATGGCGGCGACACCCTCATCACCCAGCGGCTCGGTCGGTCGGTCGATATTGATCGGGGGTGCCCATGGCATCTGCTCGATCGCGGCGGTGCCGCGCCGACCCGCATTGCCTGCCCGCCCGCCGCTGCGCTGTCGTCGCTTCGGTTCCTCGGTCATCGGGCGCCTCCCATTGCCTTCGTGCCGGGTTTACCGAACCACGGGCATGAGGGGAGCGATGTTCACTTTGCGGCAACCGGTGTCGTTTTTGCCACGCCGCGCCGCGCAATGCGCCGCGCGTGCAGCAGATAGACGGCAATCGCGACCACGACGATGGTCCCGCCCAGCAGCATCCGGGGTGTCAGCGCCTCGCCCAGCGCCAGCCAGACCCAGGCCGGCCCCAGCACCGTTTCCAGAAGTAGCAGCAAGCTGACATTCGAGGCCGCCGTATGGCGCGACGCGATGGACAGCGACAGGAACGAGACCGGCAGGATGATGCAACCGGTGATGGCGATGGCCCAGATATTGCCGTCCGTCATCTGCGCGGGGCCGGTGGCCGTGACGCCCGCCGCCCCGGCGCAAAGCGCGCCCAGACCGATCAGCAGCGGGATGGGCAGCGCGGGCCGTGCGCGCAGCACCACGAAATTCAGCGCCAGCATCATCGCCACGCCAAGCCCCGCGAAGGCGCCGAAAAGGACGGCGCCCGGCGCTCCTGACATATCCTCTCCGCCCAGCACGGCGATGCTGATGCCGAAGGCCACGATCGCGATTGTGATCCATGTCGCGCGCGCCGTTCGCTCCCCCAGCAGGACCCATGCCAGGAGGGCCGCCCAGATCGGGGTGGTTGCCACGCCAAAAAGGATGATCGCCACCGGCGCGGCCCCGATCCCCAGCGCGAAGAGCGCCGAGTTGACGAACTGGCAGGCGACGATGGCAAGGCCCGCACCGCTGGCCAGCAGGGCCAGATCGGCCATGCGCCCGCGGCTGCTGAGCAGCCACAGAAGGATCAGCGACGTGCCCATGAAGATCCCGCGCCAGCCCATCATCTGGGGGCCCGACATCTCGGACAGGCGCAGGAACATCGCGTCGGGCGTCAGAACCAGCGCACCAAACACAGCCAGCGCAAGGCCGAAGGACGGATGGCGTCTCACCTGTCTAGCCAGGCGGGGATGTGGCCGATATCGGGCAACACCGCATCCGACAGAGGCGTCAGCTCATTCCGGTTCGCGATGCCGGTCAGCACGCCGAGCGTCCACATGCCCGCCGCGCGGCCCGCCCTCAGATCATGGGTGCTATCGCCCACCATGACGCAGCGCGCGGGATCGAGACCGGATTGCAGCGCAAAGGCCAGAAGCGGGCCGGCCTCGGGCTTGGCGCCGTGGCCGGAATCGTATCCGGCGACGAAATCGAAATGATCCAGAACGCCCGCCGTGCCCAGATGAGTGCGCGCGCCGTGATCCGTATCATTGGTGACCAGGCCCACCTTCAACCCGCGTGCCGCCAGATCCGTCAGGAACGGCACCAGCGGAACGGCAGGTTGCAACGGCGCCTCGCCCGAGCTGAGCCGCATATGCTCTTCGATCTGGTCCGCATCCACGCCCCTCAAAACGGCGGCCAGCGTTTCGGCCCCCTCGCGGTTGGTCGCGCCGATCAGCGGGCTGGTCGGCAGGAACCGGCAGGCCCCCAGATCGAACTGGACGGCATCGGCCAAAGCCTGGGCATCGCCGTCATGAGCCTCGGCCAGATGCACCAGCAAATTGCGCGTCCAGTCGGCCCAGGTGGTGTGAAAATCAAAGAGCGTTCCGTCCTTGTCAAAGACGATGCCTTCGATGAGCAGGGCGCGGCTCATGTCCAATGCTCCACCTGCCCGCCGGGCAGAAGGGTGCGCGCCTGCATTGGTGCCTCGGTAGGCAGTCCCGCGTCGCGGCAGAAGTCGATGACCCACTCGTCATTCATGGTTAAGAAATCCAGCACCGCTCCGAGGAAGACCGGATCAGAGGCCCCCTGGCGCAGATCATCCTCACTCGCGCCCGTTGCACCCATGAAAACAGGCATCAACTCGTCATTTGCGATCAGCCAGCCAAGGCATTTGAGCGCAATCGTTTCGGCGGAATCTCGCGTATACTTCATAATGATGAAAATCCCGGAAAGGTTTTCTTAACTTCTGGCACGGATAGTCGGGCGTGAGAATAGGGCAAGTCAGAAAGGCGGACGCCCATGTCAGGCAAAATTTTGATCGTGGACGCCGTGGCGACCAACCGGATCGTGCTGAAAGTGAAACTTTCGGCGGCGCATTTCGAGGTGCATCAGGCGTCGACCGGCAGCGCGGCGGTCGCGTTGGCGCGCGAGCTGCGCCCGGACCTCATCATTCTGGGTGCTGCGCTTTGCGACATGAGCTGCGCGGACCTCATCGGCGCGCTGCGGACTCGGCACGATCTGGCCGCCGTTCCTATCGTTGCGCTCCTCTCCGAGGATACCGGCTCTGCCCGCATTGGCGCGCTTGAGGCGGGGGCCGATGATGTGATCACCCAGCCTATCGACGAGCGGATCATGCTGGCCCGGCTGCGCGGCCTGCTGCGCCAGCATCACGCGCTGCAGGATATGCGGCTGAATGCCGGGCCTGACTGCGCCGCCGGGTTCGGCGAGGCGCAGGGCGGCCTTTTGCGCCCAGGGCGTATCACCATCATCGGTGTGCAGATGGCCGAGGCGATGGCCTTGCGCACCCGCCTGCGCAGCGCCTGTCGCCACCAGATCACCGCCCTTCCTGCCGGCGGACCCGTCACCGCAACACCGGGCGCGCCCGCGGCGGATGTCTTCGTGCTGATGATCCCTGATGCCGCCCAGGCGACCGGCCTCGAGATGATGGCCGAGCTGCGCGCCTCGCCCGAGGCGCGGCATGGGCGCATCATCTGCCTGCTCGACACCGAAGGGCGCGGGCAGGCGGCCAGTCTTCTGGACATGGGCGCAAGCGACGTGATCGTAGGGCCGACCGATCTGGGCGAGCTGACGCTCCGCCTTGGCCGCCAGATTCAGCGCAAGCAGGCGGTCGACCACCTGCGCGCGCGGCTACATGACGGGCTGCGCGCGGCCATGATCGACCCGCTGACCGGCCTCTACAATCGCCGCTTTGCAATGCCTTTCCTCAAGGGCCTGGCCATGGCGCAGGAGGATGGCGGCTCGGGCTTTGCGGTGATGCTGGCCGATCTGGACCATTTCAAGCAGATCAATGACCGTCTGGGCCATGCGGCGGGCGACCGCGTGCTGTGCCATGTCGCCGACCTTCTGGGCAGCAGCGTGCGCGAGGTCGATCTGGTGGCTCGCATCGGAGGCGAGGAGTTTCTGATCGTCATGCCCGGCGCCGATGGCACTGAGGCACGCCGCGCCGCAGATCGGCTCTGCCGCCGCATCGGCGAGGCCGGGATCACACTGCGAGGACAGCCCCAAACGGCGCATGTCACCGTCAGCATCGGCGTCGCTATGGGCCGCGCGCAGAAAGATGAAAAGGCCGCGGGCGAGCATGTAGAGGCGCTGCTGGAGGAAGCCGACCGCGCGCTCTATCGGGCCAAGGCCCGCGGGCGCAACACGGTCACCATCAGCGCGCGGCCCGCCGCCTGATCTGCCGCGCGCCGCGCTGCTGCGCGGCAAATCGGCGCGACGGCGCGCGAACACGTCCTTGCCTCTTTCAATTCCGGCCAACTTGACGCAGATTGCGCCGATTGACAGGTTCGAGGACGACATGACTGACGACAGCATACAGACGGACGAGCGCGCGCTCTGGCCCGCTTTGCGCAAGGGCTTCCGTTGTAAGTGCCCCAATTGCGGCTCGGGCCCGCTGCTGAAAAGCTATCTCAAGGTGCGCGATACCTGCCCCGTCTGCCGCGAAGATCTGTCCCAGCACCGCGCCGATGACGGCCCCGCGTATCTCACGATCCTGATCGTCGGCCATATCATGGCGCCGGCGCTGCATATCGCATTCGTCCAGTTCCGCCCCGAGCCGCTGGTGCTCTTTACCATCTTCGCTATCGGCTGCGTGGGCCTGTCGCTGTATCTGCTGCCGCGCCTCAAGGGCGCGGTAGTTGCGTTCCAATGGGCGCGGCAGATGCACGGCTTTGGCTCACGCGCCTGAGGCCCAGGTACGGAGGGCATCTATGACCCAGCCGCCAGTGCCTGTTCGCGATGCCGCGGCCGTCATTCTTCTGCGCAAGGATGGCCCAGCCCCCAGCGTTCTGATGGGGCAGCGCGGCGCGGCGGCAGCGTTCATGCCGTCGAAATTCGTCTTTCCGGGCGGCGCCGTGGACCCGGCGGATGCGAAGGTGCCTTTGGTCACACCGCTGCCCGCGCTCTGTTCGGACCGGCTGGATGAGGCCTGCGCGCCGGGCCGCTCCGTGGCCCTCGCCGCCGCCGCCATACGCGAGCTCTGGGAGGAGGCGGGCCTGATCGTCGGGCGCCCTGGCGCTTGGCCCGGCGCAATCCCAGCGGATTGGGCCAGCTTTGCCGCGCGCGGCCATGTGCCCGATGCGGGCGCGCTGCAATTCGTCTTTCGCGCGATCACGCCGCCGGGCCGGCCGCGCCGCTTCGATGCGCGGTTCTTCCTGATCGACGCGGCGCATATAAGCGGCGATCTGGATGATTTCAGCGCCGCGACGGATGAGTTGAGCCACCTGCAATGGGTGCCCCTGCCCGAGGCGCGCCGGTTCGATCTGCCCTTCATCACCGAGGTCGTCCTGGCCGAGGTGGCGGCCCGTGCGCATGATCCCGCGCCGCCCGTCTCGGTGCCGTTCTTTCGCAATGATGACGAGCAGAGCCTTTTTCTGCGCCTCAGCGGAAGAAGCCCACTGCAAGCACCGAACAGGTGACAAGTGCCACGCCGACGCCATCGCGCGGCGTGATCCGCTCGCCAAAGAACACGCGCGCGGCGATCAGCGAAAAGATCACCTCGACCTGCCCAACCGCGAAAACATAGGCGGCATTCTGCAGCGTGAAGGCGGTGAACCAGCAAAGGCTGCCGCCCAGCCCGGTCAGGCCCATCCAGACGGCGGTGCGACGCGCGGCGATGACGCGCCCGATCTCTCCCGCATCGCGCCAGCGCAACCAGAGCGCCATGCCCAGCGCCTGCGAGATCGTGACTGCGGCCAGCGTGATCAGCGCGCGCATCAGCGCATCGCTTGACGCCACTTGCAGCGTCGCGCCGCGATAGCCCACGGCTGACACCGCAAAGAGCGCCCCCGCGATCAACCCCAGCGCCGCCGCCCGGTTGAAGATGCGCCAGCGATCCGCCCCCGCGCCGCCCGACAGGATCACCACGCCGACAAGGCCGATGAGGATGGCCGCCATGCCCGGTAGACTGACGCGGTCGCCCAGCACGACAAGCCCGATCAGCGCAGTTTGTACCGTTTCAGTTTTCTTGAAGGTGATCCCGACGGCAAAGTTGCGCGCGGCAAAGAGCGCGACCATGCACCATGTGGCGAGGATCTGCGCCAGCCCGCCTGACAGCGCGTAGGTCCAGAAAAGCGGCGTGAGGCGCGGCAGCGCTGCGTCCGTCTGCCAGAGATACGCCGCCGCCAGCACCAGCACGAAAGGCATCGAATAGGCGAAGCGCGCGAAGGTCGCGCCGCCCACGGACAGCGGTCCCATGCTCAGATGTTTTTGCAGCACAAAGCGCAGCGTCTGGAACGCGGCGGCGGATATGGCGAGAAGAACCCATGCAGACATGGCCCCTCATGCCTTCAAATCAGGCCCGGAGCCAGAGCAGATATAGGTGACATGGGCAACACCCGGAAGGCCGGATCAGCCGTGCATGTCCACGCGACCCCAGGAGATGCGCGACCAGATCCGCTCGTAGAGAAAATAGAGGCTCAGGCCGATTGCGGTGTTGATCACCGCCATCGCGCCGCCCGCGCCCGCCGATCCGGTCATGAGGTAGCCCACGAGGCTCATCATGAAGAGACCGTTGATATTCCAGATGATCGCCTTGACCAAGGTGCGGCGGGGCCGTTCCATAGATCCTCCAAATGATTTCAATGTCTTGATGACACCCGGATATCCCAGTCGCCGCCCCGCGCCCATTCTGTTTGTAGTTAACATTCCAAGACATTAGTGATAATTATCACCAATGATGGTCAAAACAGACAAGCGCGCACGCGCCACCCTCTTTCGCTCGCGTCTGGGCGAGGCTATGGCGATGCGCCGTCTCAGCCAGAGCGCGCTGGCCCGTGCCATCGGCGTGGATCGCTCGACCGTTTCGCAACTTCTGGCGGGGGCGGGCGCGCGTCTGCCCAATGCGCAGGTCGTGGGTGAATGCGCCCGTGTTTTGGGAATTTCGGCCGATTGGCTGCTGGGCCTGACCGACCGCCCCGAAACGGCGGCGGATATCCTTGCCACTTCGCTGTCGCTAACCGAGGCGCCCCGCGCGCTAGTCGATGCGCAGATCTTCGAGTGGCACAAGGAGGCAGCAGGCTACAAGATTCGCCATGTGCCCGCCGCCCTGCCCGACATGCTGAAAACGCGCGCGATGCTGGAATGGGAATACGAGCCGCATCTGGGGCGCAGCACCGATCAGGTGATCGGCGCGTCCGAAGACAGGCTGAACTGGATGCGCGGGACGCAATCGGATTATGAGGTGACCCTGCCGCTGCATGAGATGCAGAGCTTTGCGCGCGGCGAGGGATATTATCGGGGCCTGCCCCTGCCCGTCCGGCGCGCCCAGATCGCCCGCCTGATCGACGTGACCGAGGCGCTTTATCCCCGCCTGCGTCTGTCGCTCTTCGATGCGCGGCGCGTCTATTCCGCGCCGGTCACGGTTTTCGGCCCGCTTCTGGCGGTGATCTATATCGGGCGCAATTATTTGGCCTTTCGCGATACCGAGCGGGTTCAGGCGCTGACCGGGCATTTCGATCACCTGCTGCGCGAGGCCACCGTGTCGGACCGCGAGATGCCGGACTTCCTGCGCGACCTTGCGGGCGAGATCGCCGACTAGCGCCGCGCAGGGTGGTCAGAACGGCATCGGATGGGCGCGGTGGGCCGCGTCGATCTCCTCCATCACCTCATCGCTGAGGGTCAGATCGCCCGCGCCCAGCGCAATGTCCAGCTGCTCCATCGTGGTCGCGCCAAAGATGCAGGAAGTCATGAAGGGCCGCGTCAGCGTCCAGGCCAGAGCCATCTGCGACGGGTCCAGCCCGTGCCGCTTGGCGATACCCAGATAAGCATCGACCGCTTCGAAGACGCGCGGCGTGATACGCCCACCCAGATCCTCGGTAATCGACTTGCGCGAGCCCTTGGGCACCGCACCGCCCTGATACTTGCCCGACAAGAGGCCCGCCGCCAGCGGTGTGAAAGCCAGAAGGCCCACATCCTCATGCACGCTCAGCTCGGCCAGATCGGTGTCATAGAGGCGGCAGAGCAGCGAGTATTCGTTCTGGATGCTGGCAACGCGGGGCCAGCCATTGGCCTCGGACAGCGCCAGGAATTGCGCTGTGCCCCAGGCGCTTTCATTCGAGAGGCCGAAATGGCCGATGGTGCCGCGTGCCACCTCGCGCTCGACCGCCTCCAGCGTGGCGTGCATGTCGTCCAGTACCTCGGCCGTGTTCTGGGTCGATGGGTCATAGGTCCAGTTCTGGCGGAACATGTAGCTGCCGCGATTGGGCCAGTGAAACTGATAGAGGTCGATATGGTCGGTCTGAAGGCGTTTCAGCGAGCCTTCGACCGCCTCGGGGATGCTCTGGGCCGAAATGGGCGCGCCGCCGCGCACATGCATGAGGCCGGTGCCCGACACCTTGCTGGCAAGGATCACGTCGCTGCGCCGCCCGGTCTTGGCCAGCCAAGTGCCGATGATCTCTTCGGTATCGCCCTGCGTTTCGGCGATCTTGGGGTTGGTCGGATACATCTCGGCGGTGTCGATGAAATTGACCCCGCGCTCCAGCGAGCGGTCTATCTGGGCGTGACCCTCGGCTTCGGTGTTCTGGCTGCCCCATGTCATCGAGCCGAGGCACAGCTCGCTCACCATCAGGCCGGTGCGGCCAAGCGGATTCATCTTCATCACGCATAGTCCCTTATTATTTCGCGCGCAGGGTAACGTCTGGGCGCGCGGCGTCACGCGCAAAATGCCGGTTGAGAACATTTAGCGAACAAAATATTATTATCTCATGTCCATACTTCCGAATCTCGACGCCAAAAAAGGCCACGCGGCCCTGCCCGTTCTAGGCGATATCGCCCTGCCGCTGGCCCGCCTGCACGAAGCGTGCGGGCCGGCGCGGCACATGCTGGCCATGCTGATCGCCGCTGCCACGCAGGGGCCGGTGCTGTGGATTGCGCCCCCCTGGCAGGCGGGCGCACTGAACCCCGATGGCATGGCCGCCTTTACCGGCCCCGAGCGGTTCATCTGGGTCGCACCCGAGCGGCCCGCCGATACCCTCTGGACCCTGGAAGAAGCGCTGCGCAGCGGCGCGGCTCCGCTGGTGGTGGCCGATCTGCCCGGCCCGCCGGGCCTGACACCGGTGCGGCGCCTACACCTGGCCGCCGAAGCGGGCGCTGCAATGAAGATGGGCGCCCCTCTGGGCTTGATCCTGACCCCCGGCGCAGGCGGCGCGCCCGGCATCGAGACGCGCTGGCACATGGCTCCCGCGCATCGCCCCGGCGCGCCGGGGTGGAGTTTGACCCGCACCCGCGCGCGCACCGCGCCGCCCGCCTCATGGCATCTGTCGGGCGCGCCGGGGCGCTGGCGCATGGACGCGGCCGAGGCCTGACACGCAAGCGCCACCGCCTGCCGCTCGCGCCGGAGCCTCCGGCCGGGATATTTGCAGCAAGAAGAACGGGGCGGGCTTGGCTTTCCATGCGGGGCTGTGCAATCTCACCGGCAGCCGGTGGCACATCCAAGCGGGAAAGCAGCACCATGCGCATGATCATCTCTTTCGCGGCGCTGTTCCTGTCGGTCGTCCTGATGCAGCTATCGTCGGGGGGCGTCGGCCCGCTCGATGCGCTCAGCGGCCTTGCCCTCAGCTTCAGCACGGCTGAAATCGGCCTTCTTGGCTCGGCGCATTTCCTGGGGTTCTTCATCGGCTGCTGGTGGGCGCCGCGCCTGATGGGCAGCGTCGGACACAGCCGCGCCTTCGCCGCCTTTACCGCCGCCGGGGCGATGTCGCTGATCGCCCATATGATGGTGATCGACGCCTATGCCTGGGCGCTGATGCGGGTCGCGATGGGGCTTTGCGTTGCGGGCTGCTACACGGTGCTGGAAGCATGGCTGCAGGCCAAGGTCACGAATGAGACGCGCGGGCGGGCGATGGGCGTCTACCGCGTCGCGGACATGGGCGCGTCGCTCTTTGCGCAGATGCTGATCTCGGTGCTCGAGCCCGCGTCCTACATCTCCTACAACATCCTCGCGCTGATCTGCTGTGCGGCCCTTCTGCCCATTACACTGACCAAGGCCGAGCAGCCCGCGACGCCCAGCGCGCCGCGCCTGCGGCCCATGCTGGCCATCGCCTGCTCGCCCCTCGCGGCGGCGGGCGTGGTCACCGCAGCGCTCAGCAGCGCGACCTTTCGCATGGTCGGCCCGCTTTACGGCCAGCAGGTGGGATTGGCGGTCGAGCAGATCGCATGGTTTCTGGCCGCCTTCGTTCTGGGCGGCGCGCTGGCGCAGGTTCCGGTGGGATGGCTGGCGGACAAGTATGACAGGCGCCACGTGCTGATAGGTTTGTCCATCGCCGCCGTGATCTGCTGCATCGTGACCGCGTGGCTGGGCGCTCTCTCGGCCAATGGGGTGATGCTGACGGCGTTCTTCTTTGGTCTGACGTCCTTTCCGATCTATTCGGTATCGGTGGCCCATGCCAATGACTTCGCCACCTCGGACCAGCGGGTCGAGCTGTCGGCGGCGCTGATGTTCTTCTACGCGCTCGGCGCGATTGCGGCGCCGCTGGTCGCGTCCAAGCTGATCGCGGGCTTTGGCCCCTCGGCCATGTTCATCATGATCGCGGTGGCACATGGGGTGCTGATCGTCTTTGGCCTGACGCGGATGCGCGTGCGGCCAACCAAGGCCGCGCGCACCCGCTATGTGTGGAGTCCGCGCACCTCGTTCATCGTGGGCCGCCTGACGCAGCGCTTTCGCGACAAGGGCTGAAGGGCCGGGGCCAAGGCCGCCGATCCTCTGGCAAAGCAAGACTGCCTGCGCTAAAGCGGGCCCCAAGACACCAAGAGGGGCGCGGCATGGCACGGCATCTGATCACATCGGCAATTCCCTATATCAACGGGATCAAGCATCTGGGCAATCTTGTGGGCAGCCAGCTGCCTGCGGACCTTTATGCACGCTACCTGCGCGGGCGCGGCCACGAGGTGATGTTCCTCTGCGCGACGGATGAGCATGGCACCCCCGCCGAGCTGGCCGCCAAGAAGGCCGGCAAGCCCGTGGCGCAATATTGCGCCGAGATGCACGGCGTCCAGGCCGAGATCGCCAAGGGCTTTCGTCTCAGCTTTGATCATTTCGGGCGTTCGTCCAGCAAGCAGAACCATGCGCTGACCCAGCATTTCGCGGGCCGCCTCGCCGATCAGGGCCTGATCCGTGAAGTGACGGAAAGTCAGGTCTACTCCAAGGCCGATGGCCGCTTCCTGCCCGACCGCTATATCGAGGGCACCTGCCCCAACTGCGGCTATGACAAGGCACGCGGCGACCAGTGCGAGAATTGCACCAAGCAGCTGGACCCGACCGACCTCATCGACCCGCGCAGCGCCATTTCCGGCTCGACCGATCTGGAGGTGCGCGAGACCAAGCACCTCTATCTCATGCAGTCCGGCATGCGCGATCAGCTGAATGCCTGGATCGACGAGCAGACCGACTGGCCTATCCTGACCACCTCGATCGCTCGCAAATGGCTGAATGATGGCGACGGCCTGCAGGACCGGGGTATCACCCGCGATCTGGATTGGGGCATCCCGGTCAAGCGCGGCGACAAGGATTGGCCCGGCATGGAGGGCAAGGTCTTCTACGTGTGGTTCGATGCGCCAATCGAATATATCGCCTGCGCCGGTGAATGGGCCGAGGCGCATGGCCTGAATGATGACGCGTGGGAGCGGTGGTGGCGCACCGACAAAGGCGCCGACGACGTGCGCTATACGCAGTTCATGGGCAAGGATAACGTGCCCTTCCACACGCTCAGCTTTCCCGCTACCATTCTGGGCAGCGGCGAGCCGTGGAAGCTGGTCGATTACATCAAGTCGTTCAACTACCTCAATTACGATGGCGGGCAGTTCAGCACGTCCCAAGGTCGCGGCGTCTTCATGGATCAGGCGCTGGACATCCTGCCGCCGGATTACTGGCGCTGGTGGCTGCTGAGCCATGCGCCCGAGTCGAGCGATGCCGAATTCACATGGGAGAATTTCCAGGCTTCCGTGAACAAGGATCTGGCCGACGTCCTGGGCAATTTCGTCAGCCGCGTGACCAAGTTCTGCCGCTCGAAATTCGGCGAGGCGGTGCCCGAGGCAGGCGCGTTCGGCCCCGAGGAAGAGGCACTGATCGAGAACATCACCACCCGCGTGCGCGCCTATGAGCAGCATATGGAGGCGATGGAAGTCCGCAAATCCGCCGCCGAGCTGCGCGGGATCTGGGTGGCCGGCAACGAGTATCTGCAATCGGTCGCGCCCTGGACCACGTTCAAGACCGATCCCGACAAGGCGGCCGCACAGATCCGCCTCGCGCTGAACCTCGTGCGCCTCTACGGCGTGCTGAGCGCGCCGTTCGTGCCCGATGCCGCCGCCGACATGCTGAAGGCGATGCGGACCGAGGATGACAGCTGGCCTGATGATGTGCGCGCAGCGCTGGGTGTGCTAGAGCCGGGGCACGCCTTTGCAGTGCCGGACGTGGCGTTTGCCAAGATTACGGATGAGCAGCGTGAGGAATGGCATGCGCGGTTTTCGGGCGTGAGGGAGTAGCGGACGCGGCGAGGCGATAGGGCTATGCCAACTTGATATAGGCAGGCTGTCGATGAACCTTGGAAGGCAATTTCGCGCCCGAGTGTGATCTTGGACGGCCCGTGTCCGCTATGGCGGACACAGCGGGAATTCGCTGCGGCTGCGCCAAGGGCCGCTTTCCGAAAGGTATCGCGAGGCAAAAAAGGACTGGTTTCATCGCTGTGTACCAATCCATCCAAGCAGGACTTTCTCGGCGATCTAGGCTTCGGACCATTTCGATTGTGCCGCGAATCCGCTGAACCCGGCGTCTTGCAACGCAGCGAACAATTTGTCGGACACGAAAAAATAGCTGCCCGGGAAAAAGCGGTTGTCGATCCACGCGTTCAGACCTTCGATCACCGACTTGTGCAGCATCAGACGCTCCTGGACGCGCGGTCCGGTGTAACTCAAGTAATGGGTGAGAGGACTCGACCCGCCTGAAACGGGTTCGACCCCTGTGGAGGCCTCGTCGATCGCATCGCGGACCCGATGCACGCACCACGCATGGTAGGTGGTAAGAGCTGTGTCGTCCTTGCCTACGATCTCGATTGGGAAGAACTGCCACCCGTCCGCCGTGCTGCGGTGCGCCTCGATAAGGTCCTTCATGGCTTCGCTTACGAGCGGAGCATTTGCATATCCCGTGCTTCCGCCCGAAAAACAATGATCATAATCAGGCAATTTTCTGCCTTTCACCAGTCTCAGGGCGTGGGGCAAAAACTCTGGGTTCCTTGGACGTTCCTGCGCGCCAAAGGCGTGACTTGGAACATCCTTGTCCTTGTCGACGAGGAACGCCGTGCGATCTGCCTTCAGTTTGGCCTTGCCAGCAGCGATGCGCGCTTTATCTCTATCTGTCGCGGGTTCCAGCCTGAATTTGTTCCAATGCGGGCCCGAGTAGTCAACATCAAGGAATACTGCCATCGGTCACCCCATTGGATCAGCGTTATTCACATGATCGGTCGCACTATTTTCAGCGACCTCTTGGTCATGTCATCGAACGTGACATTGTTTGGAAAAAACATACCCAATATCCGGTTGATTGCAACCTGGGACAATCAGGGGCGTTCGAAGACGCTTGATCCGTGTTGGTGGTGGGTCGCATTTCTCATTTGCAGCTCCGTCCGCAAGGTCTTTGGATTTTCTCGTGCTGTATATTTGGAGATAAACCACGCTCTATTCCGTCACATAGTTAAGCACTTGTTGAATAGCGGACATATCCGCCTAACGCAGCATCGGTCGCTATGGGCTTATTTTGTTGAAAAACTCGTGCTTGATCGAAGCGTAAGTTGCTGATTCAATTCTTCTGGCCAGCGGGAGAATTGAGCAATGTTGGGACCGAGACAGGAAGCGCAGGCAGCACTTTTCTATGAGTTCTCGCTGGAAGATCACGTTCCGCAAGACCATCTTCTTCGCTCCATTGATCGGTTCGTCGACCTGAGCAGCATTCGTGCCCATCTGACCGAATTTCACAGCCATACCGGCCGTCCGTCGGTCGATCCCGAGCTGCTGATCCGGATGCTGTTGGTGGGCTATTGCTTTGGCATCCGGTCCGAGCGGCGGCTTTGTGAAGAGGTCCACCTGAACCTGGCGTATCGCTGGTTTTGCCGCCTCGATCTGAACGACCGTGTGCCGGATCACTCGACATTTTCCAAGAACCGACATGGGCGTTTCCGCGAGAGCCAACTTCTACGACACCTGTTTGAGACAACGGTTGCGCGCTGCATCGCGGAAGGTCTGGTCAGTGGCCAACGCATGGCCATCGATGCCAGCCTGATCGAGGCCGATGCGAACAAGCAGAACTCCACGCCGAAGGACGACTGGGACGTGGCGCGGATCAACCCGGCTGACGCGCCCCGTGCCGTGCGCGAGTATCTCGACACGCTGGATGAGGCCGCATTTGGCGCGGCCAGCGAGGTGCAGCCCAAGTTCACCTCGCATTCCGACCCGGCCAGCCAGTGGACCGCAGCCCGCAAGGGGCCGGCATTCTTCAGTTATTCCGACAATTACCTAATCGACACCGACCACGGCGTGATCGTCGATGTCGAAGCCACGCGATCGATCCGGCAGGCAGAGGTTGGATCGACCAAGACGATGTTGAAGAGGGTGAAGGACCGCTTCGAGCTGCATCCAGAACGCCTGATTGCGGATACGGCCTATGGCACCGGGCCGATGCTGGGCTGGCTGGTCGACCGCAAGATCGCCCCGCACATACCGGTGTTCGACAAGTCCGGGCACAGCGACGGCACTTGGACGCGGGCGGACTTCGAGTGGGACGCCGAGAACGACCAATACACCTGCCCCGAGGGCCATGAGCTCAAGCAGTTCCGACGCAACTACTCAGACCCGAGCCGGGGGCCGACCGGCAAAGGAACGGCCCGCTACCGCGCATTGAAGGTCGTCTGCCAGGCGTGCCCATCCAAAGCCAAATGCTGCCCCAACGCCGAGGCGCGCAAGATCACCCGCGAAGAGCATGAAGACGCCCGCCAGGTCGCCCGCGACATCGCCAAGACCCGCCAATACGACATCTCGATGAAGCTCCGGAAAAAGGTCGAGATGCTCTTCGCGCACCTCAAACGGATCCTCGGCCTGGGCCGACTGCGATTACGTGGCCCATGCGGTGCAAATGACGAATTCCTCCTCGCCGCCACCGCCCAAAACCTCCGGAAACTGGCCAAGGTCTTTCCCGCACCGCAGCAAACGCGAAAAGCCTGATAGAAAAGGCGCTCGCGCCGCATTTGGAACAGCCATTTCTGCGCTCGCAAACGTTAGTTTTTCCACAGAATCGGCTCAAAGGGGCCCTTCGCCGCAGGCTCCACCATCAAACGCAAAAGGGCGGACCAATCGGCCCGCCCTTCCCAATTCTGGCTAACGATAGAAGCGCTTACGCCTCTTCGTCCAGCTTCTCGATCTCTTTCTCCAGTTCGGCTTTCGAGACCTCTTTCTCGGTCACCTTGGCCTGCTCGGCGACATAATCGATGACCTTGTCCTCGAAGATCGGCGCGCGCATCTGCTGCTGCATCTGCTGGTTCTGCTGGATGAACTCAAAGAACTGACGCTCTTGCCCCGGATACTGGCGGGCCTGCTCCATGATGGCCTGCGTCATTTCCTGATCGGTCACCTGGATCTCTGCGCGCTGGCCCAGCTCGGCGAGCAGAAGGCCCAGACGCACGCGACGCTCGGCCAGCTTGTTGTGCTCGTCCGTGGTCTCGATCTCGGGGTGATCGTGACCCTTCACGTCCGGGTTGTCGTCATGCCACAGTTGATGCGCGATCTGCTTGGCTTCCTGCTCGACCATCGAGGGGGGCAGATCAAAGCTGACCATCTTGTCCAACTCGTCCAGCATGGCGCGCTTCATGACGGCGCGAGCGGCGCTGCCATACTCGGCCTCGAGGCGCTCGCGGATCTGGCCTTTCAGCGCGTCCAGATCTTCCGAGCCGAATTTCTTGGCCAACTCGTCGTCGATCTCGGCATCCTTGGGGGCCTTCACGGCCTTGATGGTGCAACTGAAAACGGCCTCTTTGCCGGCCAGATGCTCGGCCTGATAGTCCTCGGGGAAGTTGACGGTGACGTCCTTTTCCTCATCGGCCTTCACGCCGACCAGCTGCTCTTCGAAGCCGGGGATGAAGCTATTGCTGCCCAGCACCAGAGGGTAATCCTCGGCCGAGCCACCCTCGAACGCCTCGCCGTCGACCTTGCCGACGAAATCCATCGTGATCTGGTCGCCGTCCTTGGCCTTGGAGCCTTTCTTGCGGTCCTCGAAATCCTGCGCGTTCGACGCGAGGTTCTGCAACGCCTCGTCAACGGCTGCATCGTCGGGAACGACCTTCAGACGCTCCAGCTTGATCTTGGAAAGGTCGAGATCGGGGATCTCGGGCAGCGCCTCGTAGGACATTTCGACCTCGACGTCGTCGCCCTCTTTCCAATCCTCGTTGGTCATCTTCATCGCAGGCTCGGCGGCGGGGCGCACACCGGCTTCGGCGAAATGCGCCTTCATGGCGTCATCGACGGCCTCTTGCATGGCTTCGCCCATCACGCGCTGGCCAAAGTTCTTCTTGAGCAGCGCGAGGGGCACCTTGCCCTTGCGAAAGCCCTTCATCTCGACGTCCGGCTGCGCTTCTTTCAGCTTGTCCATGACCTTGGCGTCCAGCTCCTGAGCGGTGAGGAGCATCGTATAGGCGCGCTTGAGGCCTTCGTTCTGGGTCTCGGTGACCTGCATTGTTCGTCCTTATCCATTGCATTCGGGCCGCGGAGGCGTCCGCGGCGGTCAAAATCAAGCGCTTTCTAGGGGCGCACCGCATTGCGCGCAAGGGGAGTCTTGGAATGTGTCAGCCCCGGCGAAGCGCCGCACGCGCAGCCTCCACGCCCGTCAGCGCCAGTCCGGCGATCAGGCCCCAGAAGGCGGCGCCCACACCCATGAGCGTCAGGCCCGAGGCGGTGACGACGAACGTGACCGCCGCCGGCGCCGCATAGGTGCCCGTCGCAAGCGCCCCGCCCAGCGCGCCGATAAAAGGTCCGAGCAGCGCCACGCCCGCGACCACCGCAATCAGCTCGGGCGGGAAGCTGGCGAACAGAAGAACAAGCGGCATCGCGACCAGCGTGATCGCGGCGTAGCCCGCCGCATAGACCGGCCCCGTGAGCCAGCGTCTGGCCGGATCAGGATGCGCGTCGGGACCGGTGCAGATCGACGCGGTGATGGCGGCAAGATTCGTGCTATGCGCGCCGAAGGGCGCCGAGACGAGCGAGGCCAGCCCCGTTACCGTGAGGATCGAGCGCCCCGGCACCGGGTAGCCCGCCGCGCGCAGCACGGCAAAGCCGGGCAGGTTCTGCGAGGCCATCGTCACCAGATAAAGCGGAATCGCGACGCCCAGCACCGCGCCCGCATCCCATTCGGGCCGGATGAGCTGCATCGGCGGCAACCCGCCCTGCCAGACAGGATCCGCCAGCCCAAGCGCGATTGCCAGCGGCACACCCGCCGCCAGCACGGCCAGCACCGCCCAGATCGGCGAGAAGGCCCGCACCACGAAGAAAAGTGCAAGCAGCGGCAGCACCAGCGCCTCTGCCCCCGGTATCACCAGCGCCGCCTGCGCGACAAAGCTGAACAGAACACCCGCCAGCATGGCCGAGGCGACCTCGCCCGGAATGCGAGCCACCGCCTTCTCCAGCGCCGGGACAAGGCCCGTCGCGATCAGCATGAGCGCCGCGATCACGAAAGCCCCGACCGCCACATCCATCGATGTCGAGCTGACCGCCGCCAGCACCGCCGCGCCCGGCGTCGACCACGCCGTGACGATCGGCAGGCGGTGCCGGATGCTGAGAATCGCCGTGGTTGCCATCATTGACAGGCAGAGCACAGTGATCCACGTCGCCTTCTGGCCTTCGGTGGCGCCCAACGCATCCGCTGCCGACAGGATGATCGCGACTGAGCCGCCAAAGCCCACGAGGACTGCCACGAGGGCCGAAACAATGACGGACATGCGCATGATATGGTCTTTCGGGCAGCGAGGCAGGCCCAAAAACGGGCCGGGGCGACGTTGCACAGTCTCTCCTTCGGGCGCAATACATCGCGACTCGAAACTCGGGCGGGATTCTTGCGGCGAATGCGGTACGTTGGAATTCCGCGCCCACGGGCCGTACAGCGAGACGCAAGACCGACATGACCCTCTCCCGCAAGCTCCTCTTCCTGGTTCTTCTCGCTGCAATCGCGCTCGCAGCTGTCTTTTTCATCCCAGCTTTTCCGTCGCACGAAAAGCGCACCGCGAACCTGATCGCGCGTTTCATGAAGCGGCACGACATTCCGGGCGCCGTTGTAGCTTATGGCAGCGCAGGCAAGGCGCCCACGCTGCGCGCCTTCGGATTGGCCGACCCTGAAACCGGGCGCGAGATGACCGTCTCGGACCGTTTCAAGCTGGCGAGTCTATCCAAGCCCATCACCTCGGCGGCGATGCTTGCGCTGATCCGGAAGGACGATGAAATAGCGCTCGCAACGACGCTGGCGTCACTCTTTCCGCAAGTCGCACGCAGCGTCGATCCACGCATGGCCGACGTGACGATAGAGCATCTGTTGCATCACAGCGGCGGTTGGGACCGTGCAGCCTCATTCGACGCCTTTTTCCTGACCGGCGCCGAACTTCGCGCCCGCTTAGATCTGGACGCGCCGTCCACGCAGGGCTGCGCACCCTATGCCGATGCCATGCTGGCCCTGCCCCTCGACGCTGATCCGGGCGCCGCCTACGCCTATTCAAATATCGGCTATTGCTGGCTTGGGCGGATAATCGAGAAGCGCACAGGAATGTCCTACGAGGCCGCGGCGCGGCAACTTCTTTCAGGGCGACTGGACGGACTCACGATGGAAAATGGCGATGTGACTGTGGCCCATGCTGTCGCGCAGCAGGAAGGCGAATTCGCGGCCCTACGCCCCGAAATCATCGCCGCGGCCGGCGGCTGGATCGGAAGCGCCGAAGACTACCTCGCCTTCGCAGCGGGCCCGCTCGACGAGGATGTGTTTCTGTCCCCCGGTTTCGCGGAAGGAACGCAGTATTACGGTCTGGGCTGGCGGATCTGGAATATTGACGAAGGCACCGTGTTGACCCATTACGGCAGCATGCCCGGCACCTTCTCGCTGGTCGCGCGAAGCGCGAACGGTTCTACTCTCGTCGCGCTCTTCAACGGACGCCCGGAAAATGACCTCGGCGGCTTTCAAGAGCTATTCAACGGATTGATGTCCCGGGGTCTGCTCGGCGAATGATACAGCCCACGGCCCCAAGGAGCCCCCGGAGCGCGCGCATCGCCGTCACATCTAAGAAGAGCTGGTGCGGTCGAGAAGACTCGAACTTCCACGGGTTTTACCCCACAGCGACCTCAACGCTGCGCGTCTACCATTCCGCCACGACCGCACTGTCATGGTGTGCCACGGCGTTTAGCGACTCTGGATCGCTTTGTGAAGAGCAAATTCTGTTGACGGCAAATCTGTCTGGATCGCGCGTAACGCGCGCTTTTCCTGCGCGCGAGGGCGGTGTATCACCCGGCCCATGGTGGAATGGAAGATATCGCCCGGCCTGACCGGTTATGATGAGGCCCTGGCCGAGATGGAGGCGCGTGTCGCGGGGATCGCCGACGGCACCGCGCCCGAGCTTGTCTGGCTGCTGGAGCATCCGCCCCTCTATACCTCCGGCACTTCCGCGCGCCCCGAGGACCTGATCGATCCCACGCGATTCCCCGTCTTCGAGGCACGGCGCGGTGGGCAGTATACCTATCACGGTCCGGGTCAGCGGGTGGTCTATGTCATGCTGAATGTGGGCGCGCGAGGGCGCGACGTCCGCGCCTTTGTCCGCCAGCTCGAGGCGTGGGTGATCGTGGTATTGGACGAGTTCAACGTTACCGGCGAGCTGCGCGAGGGCCGCGTCGGTGTCTGGGTCACCCGGCAGGACAAACCGCTGGGACCGGATGGGACTCCGCCCGAAGAGAAGATTGCCGCGATTGGCGTGCGCCTGCGCAAGTGGATCAGCTTTCACGGCATCTCGATCAATGTCGAGCCGGACCTCGAGCATTTCAGCGGCATCGTGCCCTGTGGCATCGCCCAGCACGGCGTCACCAGCCTCGTGGATCTGGGCCTGCCCGTCACGATGGAAGATGTCGACGTCGCCCTGCGGCGCCGCTTTGACGATATTTTCGAGGGCTGATCGGGCGTCTAACGCCTCCGCCGGCAAGGCATCCATTGGAAAATGAAACGGCCCGCAACCTTTGGGGGGTTGCGAGCCTTAACGCTTGGTCGTGCAGGCCGCCGTTCAGAAGGGACGGGACCGGCGGCTGCGCGAGCGGGCAGCGTTATTCGGCTTTGGCGGTCGGGTGCATGGCGTCCTTGACCATCAGGTCATCGCCGCCTTTGCAGTGCTCGACGATCGATGCGGCATAGGCTTCGTCATCGCCCATCGCTTCGTCGCGCATGCCCTCGCGACCGGCATCATCGTTCTGAGTGCCGTCATCGTTTGCCTGCTCGGTGGCGACGCCGGCTTCCGTGGAGTCTTCGCCCATTGCCGCATCGCGCGCGCCTTCGCGGCCCATTTCCGAACGTGCAGAAAGCTGATCGTCCGCGCTCATGGCGTTGTACTCACCACACGTCATGTCGTGGTCACCGTGGCTTGCGGCGAATGCACCGGTCGACATTGCGGTGGTCAGGGCGAGTGCGGCGGCGGCGGTGCTCAGTTTACGAAAGTTTGTCATTACAATCTCCTATGTTCTTTTCAGACAACGCTTCCCTGCGTCATGCCGGGGTCTTGCGTCGCTTGAGTGCACAACACGGCGCATCGCGATCAGGTTCCGGCCAGCCCGATATTTTTTCGCGGCATTGGGGGCCAACGCCGGGCAAACGGGGCGCGAAACACTAAGGGGGTGCGACAATTTTATTTGCCAAACGGGCCACTACAGCGTTGCCGGGCGCGGCCCGGCGGATTAAAACAGCCTTCAGCATACCGCGTGCGCACGGCAGTAAAGGTGCGTCCGGATTCATACCAGCAGGAGGCACCCAATGGCAGATGCAGCCATTCATGGCCAAGACCACCACGACGAACGAGGGTTCTTCACCCGGTGGTTCATGTCCACGAACCACAAGGATATCGGTATCCTTTACCTGATCACGTCGGCGATTGTCGGCCTGCTCTCGGTTCTTTTCACCGTCTATATGCGTCTCGAGCTCATGGAGCCCGGCGTTCAGTACATGTGCCTCGAAGGCGCGCGATTCATCGCCGATTCTGCTGCGACATGCACGCCGGACGGACATCTGTGGAACGTGATGATCACCTATCACGGCGTCCTGATGATGTTCTTCGTGGTGATTCCCGCCCTGTTCGGCGGCTTCGGCAACTACCTGATGCCGTTGCAGATCGGGGCGCCCGACATGGCGTTCCCGCGGATGAACAACCTCAGCTACTGGATGTATGTGGCCGGAACCGCGCTGGGTGTTGCATCGCTGCTGACGCCGGGCGGCTTGGGCGGAGAGCTGGGCGCTGGTGTCGGCTGGGTTCTCTATCCACCGCTCTCGACCAACTCGCCGGGCATCTCGATGGACCTCGCGATCTTTGCCGTCCACGTGTCGGGCGCCAGCTCGATCCTGGGCGCGATCAACATGATCACGACATTCCTCAACATGCGTGCGCCGGGCATGACCCTCTTCAAGGTGCCGCTTTTTGCCTGGTCCATCTTCGTTACCGCGTGGCTGATCCTGCTGTCGCTACCCGTCCTGGCGGGCGCCATCACCATGTTGCTGACGGACCGCAACTTCGGGACGACTTTCTTTGACCCCGCAGGTGGCGGCGATCCGGTGCTTTATCAGCATATCCTGTGGTTCTTCGGGCACCCGGAAGTTTACATCATCATCCTGCCCGGTTTCGGCATCATCAGCCACGTCATCGCAACGTTCAGCCGCAAGCCGATCTTTGGCTATCTGCCGATGGTATGGGCCTTGATCGCCATTGGCGCGCTGGGCTTCGTCGTCTGGGCGCACCACATGTACACCGTAGGCATGTCGCTGACGCAGCAGTCCTACTTCATGCTGGCCACCATGGTGATCGCGGTGCCGACAGGCGTGAAGGTGTTTAGCTGGATCGCGACAATGTGGGGCGGCTCGATCGAGTTCAAGACGCCGATGCTTTGGGCGTTCGGCTTCCTCTTCCTCTTCACCGTGGGCGGCGTGACGGGCATCGTGCTCAGCCAGGCCGGGATCGACCGCGCGTATCACGACACTTATTATGTCGTCGCGCATTTCCACTACGTGATGAGCCTTGGTGCCGTCTTCGCCATCTTTGCGGGGATCTACTTCTACTTCCCCAAGATGACGGGCCGCATGTATCCAGAATGGGCCGGTCAGCTGCACTTCTACGCGATGTTCATCGGTGCGAACCTCACGTTCTTCCCGCAGCACTTCCTGGGCCGTCAGGGCATGCCCCGTCGCTATATCGACTATCCCGAGGCATTCGCGACCTGGAATTACTGGTCCTCGATCGGTGCATTCCTCAGCTTCGCCAGCTTCGTGTTCTTCTTCGTCGTGATTCTTTATGCGCTGTTCAAGGGCAAGAAGGCCACCGAGAAGAACCCGTGGAACGAGTATGCCGACACGCTGGAATGGACCCTGCCCAGCCCGCCGCCCGAGCATACGTTCGAGCAGCTTCCTCAGCGGGAAGACTGGGACAAGGGCCACGCGCACTAGGCGTCGCCGGACTGCAAAACTCAAAAGGCCCCGGAGAGATTCGGGGCCTTTCTCGTTTGCCCGGCTGAGCGGGGCAAAAGGTAAACAGGAATTGACGCTCGCAGAGAAACCTGAACAATACGCGCTGATTGCACGGCGGCGGCCCGCAGAACAGGATGGCGATTTGGAAGCTCTCAAGCACCCTCAGCAAGACAAGCGGCTTGAGCTTTTGCAGAGCTACGAAATTCTGGACACGGACCGAGAGGCCGATTTCGACGACATCGCGCAGCTTGCCTCGCAGATTTGCGGCACCGCCATTTCGGTAGTCAACCTGATCGACGCGGACCGGCAATGGTTCAAGGCCGAGGTGGGCCTTGGCGTGCGTGAGGCGCCCCTTGCCACCTCGATTTGCAGCCATGTCATCCTTGAGGAGGATTTCGTCGAGATCCCAGACACGCTGCACGATCCGCGCATGGTCGACAATCCGCTCTGTACGGGCACTCCGGGCCTGCGATTCTACGCGGGTGCCCTGCTGAAATCCGACGATGGGCTGCCGCTTGGAACGCTCTGCGTTCTGGATTACCAGCCGCGCGAATTAACCCCGCTGCAGCGCGATACCTTGCGCGTTCTGGCCCGGCAAGTGATGGCGCAGCTCGACATGCGGCGCGCGCTGAACGGCAACAAGCTGCTGCGGCAGGAGGTCGATCACCGCGTCAAGAATTCGCTGCAATCGCTCTCCTCGCTTGTCTCGATCCAGGAGCGGCGCGCGGTTGGCACCGAGGCACGCCGCGCACTTCGCACCGTGCGGTCTCGGATCGAGGCGGTCTCGCAACTGCATCGGCAGCTCTACCTGAACGACAACGGCTCGATCGTGGATCTGCAGGCCTACCTGACCGAGCTGGTCGGGTATCTCGGCGCGATGGCACCGGTTGGCGTGACCCTGAACCTGGAGGCCAGTGCATCTCAGGCGCCTGCGGGTCAGGCCGTGGCCGTTGGAACGCTGGTCAACGAGTTTGTCGCCAACTCCTTCAAGCACGCCTTCCCGGACGGCAGGCGAGGCACCGTCACCGTGCGCGCCGAGCCAGGCAAGGCGGCGGGCACAATGCGCATCTCCTGCAGTGATACGGGTGTCGGCCTTCCGCCCGAGACCAAGACGGAGGAAGGCGGCCTTGGCACGCTGATCGCGCAGGTCATCACCGCCGAGCTGAATACGGATCTGGAGGTGGTATCGTCGCCCGAGGGCCTGAGGCTCGCGCTGGAATTCGTGATCGATACTGCCCAAACATAGCGGGCCATATCGGGCGGACACCGGCCGAAATTCTGGCAAATTGTCCGGTTAAAACCCGCTTTACGACTCATTGTCATATTCCCCTGCACCAACGCTGCCGGATGTGGGGGATCAGATGCCAACCTATACAATCGTCGACAAGGATAGCGTTACACTCGGCCCCGGCGAAATCCGGGCGGGCGGCCAAATTCAGGTCTCTGACGGGGATGTATTCATCCTGTCGTCCTCGGCTGCGGACAAAATCGACTTCCAGACCACCGGCAGCAACGTGGATTTCGAGCTGCGCATCGACAGTAGCAATGCGAATGACTTCGACATCAAGATCGGCGCAAGCCTGACCCCGACCTTCAGCATTGCGGACAATGTCGACCTGTCGAGCATCAAGATCGACGCGAAATCCGCCGACGGCCTTGTCGTCGACGCAGGGGACGGCGTCTCTATCGAAAAGATTGACGGCGCCGCGAATGGCCCGAACACCGTCACACTGGGCGATGATTTCACGATCCTCAGCGGCCTGAAATTGGGCGAGGCCGACGATATCCTGATCGTGGGGGACCGGGCCAGTTTGCAGGATGTCGAGACCGGAAAAGGCGATGACACAGTCCGCCTCGGCGATGATGCCTCGGCGGACAAGATCAAGACCGAAGACGGCAATGACCGGATCTTCATCGCCAATGATGGGGCAATCAAGGAACTGGACGGCGGCAATGGCGGCGATACGCTCTTTACCGCCAGCACACCCGATAAAACCAGCAATATCGAGACCACGAATATCGTCTGTTTTGCCCAAGGCACGTTGATCGACACGGCGGACGGGCCCTGCCCTGTCGAGACGCTGGCAGTCGGCGACCTGGTTCGGACGACCGATCACGGGCTTCAACCGTTGCGCTGGCTCGGCCTGCAGGTGCTTGAGGCCGAGTACCTGAAGCGCAATCCGCATCAGTCGCCCGTCTGCATCGACGCGGGCGCGATGGGCCCGGGGCTACCGGACCGCTCCTTGCGGGTGTCGCCCCAGCATCGTATCTGCATCGCCTCACCCATTGCCGAGCGGATTTTCGGCCAGCCCGAGATTCTCCTGCCTGCCAAGAAGCTGACGGCGCTCGGCGGCATCCGGCAGCTGGGCGAGTCGGGGGAAGTGCATTATTACCACCTGCTTTTTGACGTACATGAAGTGATCTTTGCCGAAGGCTTGCCCTGCGAAAGCCTGCTGCTTGGGGAACAAGCCATGCTGGCCCTGGGCCCGCAGGCAATGGATCAGATCCGCACGCTGCAGGCGCGGCCCGGCATGCGCATCAGCTCGGACGTTCTGGCGCGGCCCTGCCCCACCCGCGGAAACCGGTGGCGTCAGTTGATCAAGCGGCACATCAAGAACCGCAAGCCGCTGATCCGCCCGCCAGACTTGCCCGCAGACCGCGCGCTTGCCGGATGACGCGGCCTCAATACCCGCCGGGCTTCTGCCCGAAGAAGACCTTGGTCAGCTCCTCGGTCACGTCCCAGGTTACACGGCTGCCATCCCGAAGGAACAGGCTGTCGCCCGCGCGCAGCGCGCGCTTCTCGCCGGTGCCGTGATCCGTCAGGACGCAGCGCCCGGAGAGGACCGTCATCAACTCGTCGCCCTGCTCGGTGCATTGAAAGGCGCCGGGCGTGCAGCGCCAGATGCCGAAGCGCGTGACATGCCCCGACCCGCCTGCGTCCAGCCGCCCGAAGGTGCGCGGCGCGCCCCGCAGGATCACGTAATCGCTGGCGGCGGCGGTCATCGGCCACTCCTCAAGCGGGCCGACATCGCAGCCGGGCGCATAGCCGATCATCCGGCGCGCCCTGCCACCGGCCCGCGCCCGTGGCTGCGGTCATATCCGTTTGGCTCCGGCGCGGCCCAGCCCTCCAGCGCGCCGGGCGCGGGCGCAAAGGTCTCGACCAGCAAGGGGTAGCAGGCTGCGCGGTCGCTGGAATGCTGGGCCGAGCAATCGCCCCCCGGACAGGCCGAGAGCGCGCCGATCAGGTCGATTTCGGCGAAGAACTCCAGATAATCGCCAGGGCGCACGGGGCTGGCCTTCATGAAGTACTGCCCCGTGTCGTGGGTGAATCCGGTGCACATGAAGACGTTGAGCACGTCATGCACGTGGCGCTCGGCCTCGGCCAGGCTCAACCCCACCTCATCCGCCAGGGCGCGGGTGAGGTTGGAATGGCAGCAATGGTGATACTGCCCGCCCGCCAGCAGATTATGCGTGTAGGGATCGCAGCGCGTACCGATCACGTCATGCACGGACCCGCCGAACCGGTCGATACCATACCATTCCAGCGTATCGCTGAGGATAGTCGCCATGGGGCGCAGAGAGGGCAGGCTGGACCACATGCGCTCGCCCCGCGTGATATGAGTGCCATGCAGCGCGCGCGTCTTGCCGGAATAGAACCGCTCGGTCAGATCGGCCGCGTTCCAGAGGTTCAGATCGCCCACCTGCGGCCCGTCCACCGACGTGATGCGAAAGAACTGCCCGGCCCCGACGCGGAACGCCTTGGCCTCGCGCGGGGGGACCAGAACCTCGCCAGTCTTGACTGCACCTGCGCGGGCAGCCTCGTATAGCGCCATGTCAGGCACCGGCAGCGTCTCGTTCGGGTAGCAGATTACGGGGGCGACGTCGCGGCGCGCATCGGCATCTTGTGGCTCTATCATCTTGATCCTCTTGCGCGTTCAGGGCCCGGGCGTGTTCGCCAGGCAGATTTTGGGCGGTTTGCCCGTTTCCGTATAGGTCTCATGGCCGCATTGCAGACAGCGAAAATAGCGCTGGCCGCCCCGGTCGCGTGTCCGGTCCTCGCGCCAGCGGCAATTGCGCGTGCGTGCGTTCGAAAAGATCACGAGCAGGACGAACGCGACCACCAGTCCGATTACGACAAACACCTGCCTTCGCCCTCCTGACCACTCAGCCCGGCTAGGGGTAGCGCGGCACGGCGCCGCACTCAAGCCGGGGCATCATCATGGATACCGGCGAATTGACGCTGAAAGGCGCGAAACAGCCCCTTTATCCGCGCCCTGCCCCTCTCTATAAGGGCCAGATATCAGCGGCCCAGAGTCGCCCTTTTGCGTTTGCACCCAAAGACAGGACACCGCCTCTCATGTCCATACTGAGCAGAATTCCGGGAATGTTCACCTCGGACATGGCCATCGACCTCGGCACGGCGAATACGCTGGTCTACGTCAAGGGCCGCGGGATCATCCTGTCCGAGCCTTCCGTCGTGGCCTATCACGTCAAGGACGGCGTGCGGAAGGTGCTGGCCGTGGGCGAGGATGCCAAGCTGATGCTGGGCCGCACGCCCGGCAGCATCGAGGCGATCCGCCCCATGCGCGAGGGCGTCATTGCCGATTTCGACACAGCCGAGGCGATGATCAAGCATTTCATCCGCAAGGTGCACAAGCGCACGACCTTCTCCAAGCCCAAGATCATCGTCTGCGTGCCCCACGGCGCGACCCCGGTCGAGAAACGCGCGATCCGCCAATCGGTGCTGAGCGCCGGCGCGCGCCGCGCGGGCCTGATCGCCGAACCCATCGCGGCGGCCATCGGCGCGGGCATGCCCATCACCGATCCCACCGGCAACATGGTCGTGGATATCGGCGGCGGCACGACCGAGGTGGCGGTCCTGTCACTGGGCGACATCGTCTATGCCCGCTCGGTGCGCGTCGGCGGTGACCGGATGGATGAGGCGATCATCAACTACCTGCGCCGTCAGCAAAACCTGCTGATCGGCGATGCCACGGCCGAGCGGATCAAAACCTCGATCGGCACCGCTCGCATGCCCGATGACGGGCGCGGCGAGACGATGCGTATCCGGGGCCGTGACCTGCTGAACGGCGTGCCAAAAGAGACCGAGATCAGTCAGGCACAAGTCGCCGAGGCGCTGTCGGAGCCGGTGCAGCAGATCTGCGAGGCCGTGATGACCGCGCTCGAAGCCACGCCGCCGGATCTGGCGGCGGATATCGTCGACCGGGGCGTCATGCTGACCGGGGGCGGCGCGCTGCTGGGCGATCTGGATCTGGCGCTGCGCGAGCAGACCGGCCTTGCCGTCAGCATCGCGGATGAGAGCCTGAATTGCGTGGCGCTCGGCACCGGAAAGGCGCTGGAATTCGAAAAACAGCTGCGTCACGCGATAGACTACGACAGCTGATGCGTCCGCGCCGCGCGGCCGCCCGCAAGATTGCGAGGCGGCGCGGCGCGCTATAGCCTAGGGGCCGGGGCGCGGCCCCTCTCACCTCAGGGATCCCTTTTTGGCCAAGGATCGCAAACACTCCGACGATTACGCCGGCCCGCTCAAGCGGCTGCTGCTTGGTGTTCTGATCGTGTGCCTGCTGGCTCTCTTCCTGTTGTGGCGGATCGACAGCCCGCGGGTCGAGCGGTTTCGCGCGGCGGTCATCGACAAGGTCGTACCCAATCTGGATTGGGCGATGGCGCCGGTCACTGGCACCGTGAACCTTCTTCGCGATTTCCAGAGTTATCAGCGCATCTACAGCCAGAATCAGGAGCTGCGCCGCGAGTTGCAGCAGATGCAGGCGTGGAAAGAGGCGGCGCTGCAGCTGGAGCAGGAAAATGCCCGCCTTCTGGACCTCAACAACGTGCGGCTGGACCCGCGCCTGACCTATGTCACTGGCGTCGTCACCGCCGATAGCGGCTCACCCTTTCGGCAATCCGTGCTGCTCAATGTGGGTGCGCGCGATGGGATCGTCGATGGCTGGGCCGCGATGGATGGCCTCGGCCTTGTCGGGCGGATTTCCGGCGTGGGCGAGAATTCGTCGCGCGTGATCCTGCTGACCGATACATCCAGCCGCATCCCCGTAACAGTACAGCCATCGGGCCAGCGCGCGTTGATCCTGGGCGATAACACCGTCGCACCGCCTATTGATTTCCTGGAGGATGCGGCCAGCGTGCGCCCCGGTGACCGGGTGATCTCCTCGGGCGATGGCGGCGTGTTTCCCGCCGGCCTGCTGGTGGGCCGCGTCGCGCAGGATCCGGGAGGGCGCCTGCGCCTGCGCCTTGCCGCCGACTACGAACGGTTGGAATTTTTGCGGGTGCTGCGCAATCACGGCGGCACACGGATCGACGATACCGGCGATCTGATTGCGCCCGATGTGCCACCGACAGCGCCGGACGCCTTGCCGGGCGCCCCGATCGTGGGCGCACCTTTGGCCGGTCCCGATGGCTGAGAATGCGCGCGCACATATCTGGGCCATGCGCGCCCTTTTCGCCGCGCTTTGCGCGTTGGTCATCTTCTGGCGCGTGCTGCCGCTCAGCACCGTGCCCGCCGGATGGGCCGGGCCTGACATCATCACCGCGCTGGCCTTTGCCTGGGTGCTGCGCCGCCCGCAATTCGTGCCACCGCTATTGATTGCGCTGATCGTCCTGCTGACCGACCTGATGTTTCAGCGCCCCCCCGGCCTTTGGGCCGCGCTGGTTGTGCTGGGTTGCGAGACTCTGAAGGCGCGCGCGCCCGGACTGCGGGATATGGGGTTTGGCCCTGAATGGCTGATGGTCGGGATCACGGCGCTGGGGATCACGCTGCTCTATCGGCTGAGCCTTGCCATTTTGCTGGTTCCGCAGGCACCATTGGGTCTCAGCCTGATGCAAATGGCAATGACGGTGCTATGTTATCCCTTGGTGGTCATGGTCTCGTCATTCCTTCTTGGGGTGCGCAAGGCAAGGCCCAGCGAAGGCGGAAGGGGGCGCATATGAAACGTCAGACGCGCGACACGGCAGTCAGTCAGCGGCGCATCACGCGCCGGGGCCTGATTCTGGGCGCGGGACAGGCCGGGTTCCTGGGCCTTCTGGCGTGGCGGATGCGGCATCTGCAGGTCGATCAGGCCGATCAGTTCCGCCTGCTGGCCGAGGAAAACCGCATCAAGATCCGCCTGATTCCGCCCGCGCGCGGCCAGATATTCGACCGCAACGGTATCGTCGTCGCGGAAAACGTGCCCAGCTACCGCATCATGTTGGAGCGCGAGGAGGCGGGCGATGTCGAGGATACGATCGCGCGGCTGGGCCGCCTGATCCATCTCGACCCCGAAGAGCTGGAGCGCGCCCGCGAGGAGATGCGCCGCTCGCGCGTGCATCCCGTCACCATCGCCGACCGCATCAGCTGGGAAGAGCTGAGCCGCGTTGCAGTCAACGCCCCCGCCCTTCCCGGTGTGCGGCCCGAAGTGGGCCTGTCGCGCCGCTATCCGATGGAGCAGGAATATGCCCATGTGCTGGGCTATGTCGGCCCGGTCAGCGATTATGATCTTGGCAAGATCGAGGCGCCGGACCAGCTCTTGCTGATCCCGCGTTTCCAGATCGGCAAGGTCGGCCTCGAGGCAATGCAGGAGGATCTCTTGCGCGGCAAGGCCGGGACCAAGCGGATCGAGCAGAACGCCGCAGGCCGCGTCATGCGCGAGCTTGATCGCCGCGAGGGCGAGCCGGGCAAAGATGTGCAGATCACCACCGACAGCAATCTGCAAAGCTACATCCATGCGCGGCTGGAGGGCGAAAGCGCCGCCGCCGTGGTCATGGATTGCGAGAGCGGCGATATCCTTGCTACCGTCTCGACCCCCGGCTTTGACAGCAACCTCTTCGTGCGCGGCATTTCGGTGAGCGATTACAACGCGCTGCTGGAGAACAAATATCGCCCGCTGCCCAACAAGGCGGTGCAGGGTATCTATCCGCCCGGCTCGACGTTCAAAATGGTCACGGCCCTCGCCGCGCTGGAGGATGGCAACGCCACCGCCGAGGATACCGTCTATTGCCCCGGCCATCTGGAGGTCAGCGGACGCCGGTTCCACTGCTGGAAGCGCGCGGGCCATGGCAACATGGACTTGGGTGGGGCCCTGCGCGAAAGCTGCGACGTTTATTTCTACGAAATGGCCCTGCGCACCGGGATCGAGAAAATCAGCGCGATGGCGCGCCGCCTCGGACTCGGCATGGCGCATGATCTGCCCATGACCAGCGTGGCCGAGGGGCTGATTCCCACCAAGGAGTGGAAGCGCTCGTCGCGCGGGGCCGAATGGGTGATCGGCGACAGCGTCAACTCGTCCATCGGGCAGGGTTTTGTGCTGACTTCGCCGCTGCAACTGGCGGTGATGACCGCGCGGCTGGCCACCGGGCGCGCCGTTACGCCGCGCTTGATCAAATCCGTGGACGGGGTGGAAACGCCGACCGGTCATGGCGATGACATGGGCATCAACGAGAACAACCTGCGCAACGTGCGGCGCGCCATGTATGACGTATCCAACAACAGGCGCGGCACCGCCTATCGCAGCCGCATCGTGGCCGAGGGGATGCGGATGGCGGGCAAGACCGGCACCAGCCAGGTCCGCAACATCACCGCCGCCGAGCGCGCGCAGGGCGTGCGCCGCAACGAGGATCTGCCGTGGGAGCGGCGTGACCACGCGCTCTTCGTCGACTTCGCGCCCTTCGACAATCCCAAGGTCGCAGTCTGCGTCGTGGTCGAGCATGGCGGCGGCGGTTCGGCCGTCGCGGCACCGATCGCGCGGGACATCACGCTTCAGGCGCTCTACAAGGGCGATCCGCCGCTGGAGGCCTACCCCGCCGCCGATCGGGGCCGCATTGAAACGCAGCAGGAACAGCTGCGCAACGCGCGCCCGCATCATGGCCCCAAGCCGAGCAACCGCGCATGAGCTATCTTGAATACTCGGTCAAAAGCGTTCCGACGGGTCTGCGCAAGATCCTCTACGTCAACTGGCCGCTGGCCGTGCTGCTGGCGGCGGTGGCCTGCGTCGGCTTTTTGATGCTCTATTCCGTTGCAGGCGGCGCGCGGACCCCCTGGATGGATCCGCAGGTGAAGCGGTTCGGCCTTGGCTTTGCCGCCATGCTGACGGTCGCCATGGTGCCGATCTGGTTCTGGCGCAACATAGCGGGGCTGGCCTACGCGGTGTCGCTGGCGCTTCTGGTAGCGGTCGAGTTCTTCGGCACGATCGGCATGGGCGCGCAGCGCTGGATCGACCTTGGATTCATGCGGCTGCAACCCTCGGAGCTGATGAAGATCACGCTGGTGATGCTGCTGGCGGCCTATTATGATTGGTTGCCCCTGAACAAGACATCGCGGCCCCTCTGGGTGATCCTGCCCGTCGTGCTCATTCTGATCCCCGTTTATCTGGTTCTGAAACAGCCTGATCTTGGCACGTCGATCCTGCTAATCACGGCGGGCGGCGGCATGATGTTTCTGGCGGGCGTACACTGGGCCTATTTTGCCGGTGTCATCGCCGCTGGAATCGGCCTTGTCACAGCCGTTTTCAAAAGCCGGGGTACCGATTGGCAGCTCTTGGCCGATTACCAGTTTCGCCGCATCGACACGTTCCTCGATCCCAGCCAGGATCCATTGGGCGCGGGCTACCACATCACCCAATCAAAGATCGCGCTCGGCTCGGGCGGCTGGACGGGGCGCGGCTTCATGCAAGGCACGCAGTCGCGTCTGAATTTCCTGCCCGAGAAGCATACCGACTTCATCTTTACGACGCTGGCCGAGGAATTCGGCTTCGTTGGGGCGATCTCGCTACTGGGCCTTTATGCGCTGATCATCGTCTTTTGCATCAGCACGGCGGTAACGAACCGGGACCGGTTCTCGTCCCTGCTGACGCTGGGCATTGCGGCGACGTTCTTCCTCTTCTTCGCGGTCAACATGTCGATGGTAATGGGCCTTGCGCCGGTGGTAGGTGTGCCCCTGCCGCTGGTCAGCTATGGCGGATCTGCGATGTTGATCCTCATGATCGGCTTCGGCATGGTCCAAAGTGCGCATGTCCACAAGCCAAGGTAGCACCACATGACCATCCAGATCCTTTTTGCCGCGCGGGAAGAACGCTGGCCGCAATACGAGGCACCGCTGCGCAAGGCGCTGGCGGATGCAGGTCTCAGCGATTTCAACCTGTCGCGTGATATCGCGCCCGAGCGGGTGGATTACATCGTGGTCGCCCCGAACGGGCCGGTGCAGGATTTCACGCCCTACACCCGCTGCAAGGCGGCGCTGAACCTTTGGGCCGGGGTCGAGAACATCATCGGCAACCCGACGCTGCACATGCCATTGGCGCGCATGGTCGATCACGGTCTCACACGCGGGATGGTCGAGTGGGTGACGGGCCATGTGCTGCGCCATCACCTGGGGATGGATACGCATATCCTCGGGCAGGACGGCGAATGGCGCCAGGATATCCCTCCGCTGGCCGAGCAGCGCGGCGTCACCATTCTGGGCCTGGGCGAGCTTGGCGCCGCTTGCGCCGATGCGCTGGCCTACCTGGGTTTTGACGTCACCGGGTGGAGCCGTTCGCCCAAGAAAATCGACGGCATCCGATGCCTCAATGGCGAGGGCGGCCTGCGCAAGGCGCTCAGCACCGCCGAGATCCTTGTGCTGCTTTTGCCAAAAACGCCCGAGACGGAGAACCTGCTGAACGAGCAGCGCCTTGCGCTGTTGCCGCGCGGGGCGGTCATCATCAATCCGGGGCGCGGACCACTGATCGACGATCAGGCTCTGCTGGAGGCGCTGGATGCGGGGCGTCTCTCTCATGCCACGCTGGACGTCTTTCGGGTGGAGCCGCTGCCGCCCGAGCATCCTTACTGGGCGCATCCCTCGGTGACGGTGACACCGCATATCGCCTCCGAAACGCGAGACGAGACGGCCAGCCAGGTCATCGCCGAGAATATCCGGCGCGGCGAGGCGGGCGAGCCGTTCTTGCATCTGGTGGACCCGAAACTGGGCTACTAATGCGTTTCGCGAAAAACCTGACTCACTGATTTTCGCGAAACGCGTGCCACGCTTCAATGTGGCGCGCGTTTCACCTTTATCTGATGTCGCAGGTTAAAGGCGAAACGCTCTGGCCCGCTATTTCAACCGGGGCGGGCGCGATGGGTCGGATCCCGGCGCAGCCCGTTCCAGCGGCGCTGAGGCACGGGGCAGATCAAAGCGCAGGCCGACCTTTTCCAGCCGCACCGCCAGCGCGCTTTCGGCTGTGGCGAACCCCACATCCAGCGCGCCCGCCTCGATCCCCGAAAATGTCAGCGCCTCGGAAACCGCCCGTGTCAGCGTCCCCTCGGCGCCCGGTGCGGCGCCGATGAACATCAGCACATGGCCCGTCGCCCCGCCCGAATAGCGCGCGCCGGCAAGGCAGGCATGGCTGGCCAGCCCCTCGGCGCGGGCCAGCTTGGCATCCAGCGCGCTCAGCAGGGCTTGCGGCACACCTTCCGGTGCGGTGACGGCTTCGGGGCGGGTCTGCGCCTCGGCGCCGCCGCCCTGCCCCAGCGTCTCGGCCAGCCAGCCCAGCGCCTCGGGCGGCAGGAGGATGGACGAGGGCCCGGCATCGAGGTTCAGACCCAGCCCCGCCCCGGCATCTGCCAGCATCCCGGCCAGCGTGCGCCCGGGCAGCATCGCATAGGGCGCGGCCCCCCCGGCAAAGCCCGAGAGTCGCTCCTCGGTATCGAAGGCCAGCGCATAACCGGTGCCCTCCAGATCGAAGGTCTGCGGCGTGACGTGATCACCCTCGGGCTCGCCCGTCAGCAGGACGAACAGCTGCGTGTCGGCGAGGCAATGGTAGAAGACAAGGCGCGGCGCGCCATCGTCGCCCGCCGCCTCCATCGCGGCATGGGCACGGTCCAATGCTGTCTCAATCATCTTGCATCACCTCCTTCACACGGGCGCGCAGGGCGGGCAGAACCTCGGCCTCGAACCACGGATTTTTCCTGAGCCATCCCGTATTGCGCCATGACGGGTGAGGCAACGCGAATGTCCCGGGCGCGCGAGCGCGCCAATCGGCAACCGTCTGCGTCACGCTTCCGCGTGTGTCCAGATGATAGCGCTGCGCATGGGCGCCGACCACCACCCGCAGCCGGATCGGCGCCAGTGCCTCCATCACCGTGTCGTGCCACGTCTCGCGGCAAATGGGCGGCGGCGGCAGGTCAGAGCCGCGCGCATCATACCCCGGAAAGCAGAACGCCATCGGCACAATCGCCACGCGGGCACGATCATAAAAGGCTTCCCGGTCCAACCCCAGCCAATCGCGCAGCCGGTCACCCGACGCATCGTCAAAGGGCACGCCCGAGGCATGTACTCGAGCCCCCGGCGCCTGCCCGGCGACCAGCATGCGCGCGCCGGGATCGAACCATGGCACGGGGCGCGGCGCATGGCGCGTGGCCGTCGCGGCAAAGCGCGCGGCGCAGAGGCGGCATCTGACGATCTGGTTGGCAAGCGCGCTCATCGATCCGAAATAGTATGGCGCGGCTCCAAATTCCACCTGCCACGCCCGATTGCCGCGGAGCCGCACCGAATTGTTTCCAATCACGCATAAAAAGCTTATTTCGGAGAGGACATTTTTACCGTTTGGGCATAATTCTGCCTTGAATAGCTGTATAAACCCATAGCCACGACGCAAATCAGGATAGGGTCGAACGGGCCTTTCCCGGCACAGCCCCACTATAAGAGGGCGACAATAGCAGTTTTCGGAGCCTTCATGCTCGAGTTCGACAATGTCAGCAAGTCCTTCTGGACCGGCACCCAGCGCAAGGTGATCCTGGAAAAGGTCAGCTTTCGCGTCGAATTGGGGCGTTCCATGGGAATTCTAGCACCGAACGGAACTGGGAAGACGACGGTAATCAACATGATGGCCGGCCTCGAGAAGCCTGACGAGGGCGAAATCCGCCGCGGCAGCCGCATCAGCTTCCCCTTGGGATTCATGGGCGGCGTCATTTCCAAGATCTCCGCGATGGAGAACAGCCGCTATATCGCCCGGCTTTATGGCCTCGATCCGGATTATGTCGAGGCGTTCTGCCGCTGGATGTGCAACCTGGGCGAATATTTCGACCAGCCGCTGGGTACATATAGTGCCGGGATGAGATCGCGTTTCAGCTTTGCGCTGATGCTGGCACTGGACTTTGACATCTACCTGATTGATGAGGGCATGCCCAGTTCGACCGATGTCGAGTTCAACAAGAAAGCGGGCGAGATTTTGCGCGAGCGGCTGGCAACCACCACCGTCGTGATCGTGTCGCACCAGCCCGCTGTGCTGGAGAAATTCGCGACATCGGCGGCCGTTTTGATGGGCGGCCAGCTACATATGTTCGACACCTTGGAAGAGGCCAAGCAGCTTTATGATTACGAAACCCAAGGCTAGAAAATTCCGAATTCGCCGCACGCCACTCTCCGAGGAGGGCGCAGCATATGATGGGTCCGGGCAATCGTCCGAGGCGCAGTCCCAAGATGCGGTGTCCGAGCGCGCCGCAGCCAGTGACGCGCCCCGGTCAGGCCAGGTCTCCAGCGCGCGAGAGATGGGCAGCGCCACCAGCATAGACGAGATCCGCCGTGAGGGCCTGACCGGCCGGCAGTTGCGCATGGCGCGGCGCGTCGCGCAAAAGCACGGGCTGGCCCCGACCTCGGATTTCGATGCCGTGCGCCTTTTGCGCGAGCGTGGGATCGACCCCTTCCAGCGCTCCAGCATTCTCGAACTGGTAGCCAATGATCAGAACGAGGGCGATATCGGCGATCTGGTGCCCGCCAAGAGCCGCGAAGTCGAGGCGCAGCGCGTTCATCTGCCCCAGACAATGCCCGCACAGACAACGCTGCCGTCGACACATCTCAGCCCGGCCGAGCGGCGTAGCGAGGAAATCGGCCGAATCCAACGTGACATCGGCAAACGGCGCCGGCGCAAACTGCTGTTGCTGTTCACGCGGCTGGCCGCCTTCGTGTTCCTGCCGACGCTGTTGGCAGGCTACTACTATTACGGCGTCGCCACGCCGATGTATTCGACCAAATCCGAATTCCTGATCCTGTCGAATGACGGCGGTGGGGGCGGCGGTCTGGGCGGGTTCAAACTGCCCAGCCAGTTCGCCACGGGGCAGGATGCCATCGCGACGCAATCCTATCTTCTGTCCAAGGACGCGATGCTGCGCCTTGACCGCGATGTCGGCTTTCGCGAGCATTTCAGTCAGCCTTGGATCGATCCGATCCAACGCCTCGATGCCGATGCCAGCAATGAAGAGGCCTACAAGCTCTACAAGAAATACATGAAGATCGGCTACGATCCGACCGAGGGCGTGCTGCGCATGGAGGTTTCGACCGCCGATCCCGAGGTCAGCGCCGAGTTCTCGGAAAAGCTGATCGCTTATGCCGAAGAGCGTGTCGATGATCTGTCCAAGCGCAAACGCGAGGACGCGCTCGCCTCTTCGACCGAAAGCCTCGAGGAGGCCAAGGAGGACCGCCGCGAAGCGCAGCGTCAACTGGTCGCGATGCAGGAGGGCACCGTCCTCGACCCCGAGGGCGAGATCGCCAATATCCGACAGCTGATCGGCAACGTGGAATTGCAACTGCAGGAAAAGCAACTGGCGCTGAACACACAGCTGAACAATTCGCGCCCCAACGAGGCGCGTGTCGAGGCCCTGACGAGCGAGATCGAGGTGCTGCAGACCGAGCTCGACAAGCAACGCGCGCGTCTTACCGACGCGACCGACGAGAGCGCCTCACTCGCCTCGCAGACGGCCGATATCCAGATGGCGCAGGCCGATCTTCTGACCGCCGACATGGTCCTGCAAGGCGCGCTCGAGGCGCAGAGAATGAGCGCGAGCGAGGCGAACAAGCAGGTGCGCTACCTCACCGTCAGCGTGCGCCCCGTCGCTTCGCAGGACGCCTCCTACCCGCGCGCTTTCGAGAACACGATCCTCGCGTTTCTCGTATTTGCGGGCATTTATCTGATGATCTCGCTCACCGCGTCGATCCTGCGCGAACAGGTCTCGTCCTGACGCGCCGCTTCCACTCCAAAGAAAGACACGACTTGATGACACCTGCCAGCACCGTCACCCCGAACACCTGGGAATTCCTGCGCGATCCGATGATCGCACCAACGGGGTTTCGCGAATATGACGCCCGCTGGAAATACCCCGAGGAAATCAACCTGCCCGGCATGACGGCGCTGGGCCTTGGCCTTGGCACGCAGATGATCGCACGCGGGATCGATCCGGTGATCGCGGTCGGCAACGACTATCGCGACTATTCGCTCAGCATCAAGAACGCGCTCATGCTGGGCCTGATGCAGGCCGGGATCAAGGTGCTGGATATCGGCCCGGCGCTTAGCCCGATGGCCTATTTCGCGCAGTTTCACCTGGATGCGCCCGCCGTTGCGATGGTCACGGCTTCGCATAATCCCAACGGCTGGACCGGCGTGAAAATGGGTTTCGAGCGGCCCCTCACCCACGGCCCCGATGAGATGGCCGAGCTCAAATCCATCGTTCTGGAGGGACGCGGCAAGGCGCGGCCCGGTGGCAGCTACGAGTTCGTTGAGGGCGTGCGCGAGGCTTATCTCGATGACCTCGTCGGCGATTTCCGCATGACGCGCCCGCTCAAGGTGGTCTGCGCCACAGGCAACGGCACTGCATCGGCCTTTGCGCCCGAACTCTTCGCGCGCATGGGAGTCGAGGTGGTGCCCTCGCATAACGAGCTGGACTACACCTTTCCGCATTACAATCCAAACCCCGAGGCGATGGAAATGCTGCACGACATGGCCGATGCCGTGCGCGCCTCGGGCGCGGATTTCGCGCTGGGCTTCGACGGCGATGGCGATCGCTGCGGTGTTGTCGACAATGAAGGCGAGGAGATTTTCGCCGACAAGATGGGCGTCATCATGGCCCGCGATCTCGCGCGGCTCTACCCCGGCAGCACATTTGTGGCCGACGTCAAATCCACCGGGCTTTTCGCCTCGGATCCCGAGCTGCAGGCCCATGGCGCCAAAGCCGACTACTGGAAGACTGGCCACAGCCACATGAAGCGCCGCGTCAAGGAACTGGGCGCGCTGGCGGGGTTCGAGAAATCGGGCCACTACTTCCTCGCCGAGCCTGTCGGACGCGGGTACGATTGCGGCCTGCGCGTGGCCGTCGAGATTTGCAAGCTGATGGACCGCAATGCGGATAAATCCATGGCCGACCTGCGCCGCGCCCTTCCCGTCACATGGTCGACACCCACCATGTCACCCTATTGCGCCGATCTGGAGAAATACGAGGTGCTGGATCGCCTGGTGGCCAAACTGGTCGCACAGCATGAGGCGGGGCTGCCGCTGGCGGGCCGCAAGATCGCGCAGGTTGTTACCGTGAATGGCGCGCGCGTCATTCTGGACAATGGCAGCTGGGGTCTGGTGCGCGCATCGTCCAACACGCCGAATCTGGTGGTCGTCTGCGAAAGCAGCGAAAGCGAGGCCGAGATGCGTGCCATCTTCGCCGATATCGACGCAGTGATCCGCACCGAGCCCTCGGTCGGGGAGTATGACCAGACGATTTGAGGCGGCATAAGCGGCGCCCGTCCGGCGCCCCTTTCGCTGGCCCCGGGTGCACCTCCGTTATAGGGTCGCGCGCATGACCGAATTGCCCCAGACCACCGTCACCTATTCCGCCGACCAAGCCGAGGCGCATGACCGCATCGCCGACGCTCTGCGCGCCGCTGGCGTCGACCTGGAAAACGGAACGACCACGCCGCCGCGCGAGGGAAAAGAGAGCGTGATGGCCGTGATCGGCAAAGCCGGATCGGGCAAGACACTGCTTCTGGCCGCGCTCTATCATGCGCTGGAGGAAGCGGGCGTCGACATCGTGTCGGGCGATTACGAGGGCAAGAAACGCAAGGATCGGCGCACGCTGGCTATCCTTGCGCCCACCAACAAGGCGGCAAGCGTTCTGCGGATGCGCGGCGTGCCCGCGACGACGATCCACCGCATCCTTTACACGCCCGTCTATGATCCGGAATACGAGAAGATCGCCGAGTGGCTGGCCGGCAATGGCGAGCGGCCCGAGATCGTCGAGATGTCCGAAACCGCGCTGGACCGGGCCTTCGCCTTCTACCAGACCAACAAGTCGATTCCCGGCGCGCTGGCGGCGGCTGGCCTCAAAGGCAGCGATTTCATCACCGGCTGGAAGCGCCGCGAGGAACCTCTGGATATCGGCTTCATCGACGAGGCGTCGATGCTGGACACGCGCCAGATGGACGATCTGAAGGAGATTTTCCCGACGCTCCTGCTCTTCGGCGATCCGGCGCAGCTCGCCCCGGTGAACAGCACCGGCGGCATGGTGTTCGAGGCGCTGCCCGAGAAATCCAAGCTGGAGCTGCACCGCATCCACCGGCAGGATGCCGACAACCCCATTCTGGATCTCGCCCATGCGCTGGCCGATCCAGCGCTGGAATTCCACGATTTCGAGCGCATGATCGAAGAGGCCGCCAAGCGCGACGACCGCGTGAGATGGGCCCAGCGCGTAGAGGTTGATCTGATGGCGCGCAGCCCCGTTCTGGTCTGGCGCAACGTCACGCGAATCAAGCTGATCAATGCATTCCGCTCCGTCCACAACGCCCCGGTTGACGCGCTGCTGGAGGGTGAGCCGCTGATCTGCGACGGGATCGAGCTGCCGCTCAAGCACCGCAAGAAACGCCTCGATCTGGAAGCGCGCGGCCTCATCAAGGGCGCGCAGGTCATCTACCTCGGTCCGGGCCGCAAACCGGGGTTTTCCCGCCTGCATGTCATGGGTGCCGAAGATCCGCAGCTGAGCGCGGCGAGCATCGTCAAGATCGAGAAGCCGGGCGAGGAAGAGCCGTTCATACCTTTCGCCGCCAATATGGGCGCCACCTTCCTGCACGGCGCCGCCGTCACGATCCATAAGGCGCAGGGTTCGCAATGGAAGGATGTGCAGGTCTTTGCCCCTGATCTCTACGCCGCCGCCCGCATGGGCCGCAGCGAGGCGGGCCAACCTCTCTGGAAGCGTCTCGCCTATGTCGCCATCACCCGCGCCGAAGAGCGTCTGCACTGGGTGGTCCGCAATCGGTTGTCCAAGCCCGAGCACGCGCTGCGCATCGACGATCTGCGCACCAAGCCGGTGCCCCTGACGCTGGAAGCGGAGGCGGGCGACTGAGGCGCGCTTGGGCGCCGATCAACCCGGGCATTGGATAAGGTGTTTGGCAATGTCGAGTATCTTGGACACCTCTTCCTCACGATTGCCCGCCATTCCTGACTGAAAGCGGGACACGCCTTGGGCGCCGCGCGTCTCGGTGCCGGCATGGCGTGCGCGCTTTTCGGATTCTGTCCAGCTGCGTGTTTCCGAGGGCCAGACTGTCATTGGTCCGTCGGCAGGTTCTCATCGACGAATCAGTTCTATGCGAAGGTAGTGTCCGCATATTCGGGTACATCCTTTAATCCGGCACTGCTCGGCACGCGATAGGTGGCTCGCTCCAAAAAAAGGATCGGATCAGAATTTCCCGAGTTTTGAATCGATTGATCGTCTTGGTGGAACGGAATTTAGATCCAAACGGTGACTCACGAAGCCTGATTCCAGAATCAAAGCCTGCTGACATTCGCAGCATTTCTCCGCCAAAGTTTAAAAATCGCTGCAGGAGAAATTTCGGATTCAGTGGCAAATCCACGCGATCTCCCGTTTTGTTTCACAGATTACGTTGCCCCGCCCGTCAAAAGCGAAATCATCAAATCGTCTTGACTCAAATATGCGATCACGATCTCGCAGCGATGGATTTCCAAACGCCACCCTGAGGGATTTATGCAACATTTCCATACACATTGATGCTTTGACCGCCCTTATTGATTTCGGTCAATGGTTTTAACTTGGCGCGATGTGATGAAGCAGCATCTGCGGATCAATAGTTCCGCCGCAAGAGAGACGTTAGAATAAGAAGGAATGCGTCGATGAAAGTAAAAGGTTATAAACTCGGATCTGTTGCGCCCGCAGCACTTCTGATGTTTTCGTGTGGTGTGGCTTGGGCCGACACTTTGCCAGAGAATGTGCTGATCGGCACATCCGGTGACGGTTTGATCTTTTCCGATCCGGATGAAGGCGTGGAAGAGCCGGGCATCAAGGCCGTTACTTTCACGCGCACACGCGTGTCGGACGGATCGGGTGGCTTCACCTTTGTTGATCCTTACGAAGAGATCATCACGGATTTCTCCGGCCTCACGTCGCGCGGAGATGTCACGAATTGCCTGATGGCCAGCAATCCTGATATTTACTGCGACTCCGCCCGCGGTTCCGGCAAGCGGATCAAGACATACATCACCGGCCCCACTCCGTTTGACATGCAGCTGCGCACGACGGCAAGCGCTGACAACCCGTTGGTGGACTATTTCACCTTCGGCAAAGTGTCGAACTTCACTGGCGCACGCATGACCGGATTTTCCCTGCAGCTATTGAACGCAGACGGCGAGTTGATGGACGCGGCCGACCCGGCAAATGCCGTGTTGTTCAATCAGGCCGCCACGGCGATCGGCTTGGGTTCGGGCTTGCCCGACGGTCTTTTCGGTTCTGGCGGGAACGAAGGCGAGATCGGCTTTTTTTCGTCAGACAAGGCGCGGCTTGACCTTACGCCTTCGGCAAACGAGCTGGCCTTCGGCGCCCTTAGCAATACCGAATATGTCGCAAATTTCGGGACAGCGTTTCTAGACAACTCGATGGTTCCGAACGGCCTCTTTTGGGACGACAACGACGACCCCACCGACGAGTCTTCCCTTGTTGCCTGGAATAACCCATCCGCTGGCGGCTGGACCTATGGCACGCTGGACACCGCCGCAAATCTCAACACGCGGCTGGCGGAACTGGCCTCGACGCTGGGTGTCGATACGGCCGATCTGGGATATGTCGATGGCGGGCTGGTTCCAGACGAGATCGTGGCACTGGCGCAGGCCAATGGTCTTTTTGCGGTGGATCCCGTGGAGGATCTGCGTAACGCCAACCTGAACTACACGATAACGGTCGGCGCCATCGATGACGGTGAATTCACTCTGCGTCTGGTACCGGTCTTTGCCCCCATTGTGGCCAGCGCCCAGGATTCCTATCAATTCAAGATTGCCGGCAACCTCGATGCAGCGGCGAATGTTCCCTATTGGGATCTGGGCAATGCGGCAGATTATCAGACCGCGATTGCCGACATTCTCGAGATGGACCCGACAGCCCGATCGCAGGCGTTGAACAGCGTGGGATTCAGCTTTGCCCCTGCCTTGTCGAGCCTTGCCTTCGAGGCGGCGCGCGACCAGGTTGCCACCGTGCTGGACTACGCAGCGCCGTGGGAAGCCAATGGCGAGGACGCGGGCGTCGTCTCCAGCCGGGGCACCGCCGGGCCTTGGGCGATGGGCGACGGACTTTATGGTCTCTTCTCGCTGGGCGGATCGCGAAGCTCTTATGATCCGACGACCGGTTCTGTCGGATACGACATTGATCTGGCATCCTTTTCGGCCGGCATCGAGAAGCGCCTGAGCGGTATGGATACATCCATTGGTGTGCTTATCGGCGGCACCACCGGGACGGCAGACGCCAATCAGGGGCTTGGCGATATCGACACTGACGGCATATCCCTGACGGCCTTCACACGGACGCGTTTTGGCGACGGCGGTCTTGTCCAGGCCCTGCTCGGCTACCAGGATCTGTCTTACGACACCTCGCGCATCGTGGCCGGTCAAACGGCGCGGGGCGATACCGACGGCAAGCAGATATTCGCGGCCATCGAGGTCGACTACATGAAAGATTATGGTGCTTTCAGCTTCGGGCCGACCGCTTCAGTCGAATATTATGACGTGGAAACGGATGCCTTCACCGAAACCGGGGCGGGCATCTGGAACCTGACTGTCGGCGAGCAGTCGGGTAATACATTCATGGGATCAATCGGTGTGCGCGGCGCATATGACATTCAAAAAGCCAAAAACGATATGCGTCTCACAGGTAGCCTTGAATACACCAAGGCGTCCGGGGACGACATCGCCGTCCAGGCCGGGCTGGCGGGCCTTCCCGGCGTCGCCTACCAGGTGGACGGTTTGAGCGAGGACCTGGTCAGCTTGAACCTCGGCTTTGAAAGTGTCGTCTCGTCAAGCGCGTCACGCAAGATCGTGCTGCAAACCGGATATCGTGGAGCCTTCGGCAGTGACTACGAAAGCCACGGGTTGCAGGTTGGATTGAACGTCGAATTTTAAGCGTCGGCTTTCCATCGCAAGAAACCTTGAACGGCGCCCCTCTGTGGGCGCCGTTTTTTTGCCGCTGAAACATACAAGATCCGATGCGGGCCGCAGGAAGTTCCTGCAGAGCCATATTCCGCACGTCTGTCATCCCGAAATTTTTCGATTTACCCATAGGAAACCTGCAACCTGTCAATGACGAGCGAGGAATCGACGGCTAGGCTTTGGGGAAGAGGACAATCATCTGGGAGGATAAAGCCATGAGAAACCTTGTCTTGGTCATCGCCATCAGCTTCGCGGGAGGTGCCGCATCAGCGCAGAATGAGGTCGGCATCACCAAGACCGTGCCGTCAGTCACCGTGCAGACCAATTCCGGTCCAATCACGATCGAACGGATTCAGGATCCGTCAAATGAGATCAGCGGTGAATGGGCGCTGACCTCGCGCCCCTGCCCCGAATTCTGCATCCAGCCACAAAGCGCGGCGGATGGCGTTGTGACCATTGGCGAGTTGGAACTTCTCGACATGCTGCAAGATCCGGAGGCCGTGGTCGTCGACAGCCGCACGCGCGATTGGTTCGACGGCGGAACCATCCCGGGTGCGATCAACATCCCGTACACCTATGTCGTGGACGAGCTGGCACGGTTGGGGTGCGAGCCGGATTTCGATGGCTGGGAGTGTCAGGACGCAAAACCCGTGGCACTTTTCTGCAATGGGCTGTGGTGCGGCCAGTCGCCCACCGCGATCCGCCATATGATCGAGGAAGGCTATCCCGCGGACCGCATATTCTACTACCGCGGCGGTATGCAGACCTGGCGGTTGCTAGGGCTGACCGTGACCGGCGGCGACTGAAGGCAGGTCAGCGGGCTGGGGCCCAGATGAGGTCATGCAATCTCGGTTTCAGTCGCGGTCCGGGCCCATTTTCTCAGCGCCGCCCCATCAGGAGGGAGCTGGGTGGCCATCCCCGACGCGAAAGCCTCGAACCCCGCGCGGTTGAGTTTGTTGAGGCCGACGAGAACCGGCACATCCAGTTCGACCGCCTGCGCGATTACATCGCGAAAGCCGCGTCCGTCGGCCTCTTGCTTGCCGAATTTGTTGATGATCAGCAGATCGGCACCCTCTGACAGCTGCGCCCCGACCAGCCCCACAGCCGTTTCCAGCGCAGCAGGGTCGAGGCGGCATCCACGCGCCGAGGGGCCAAGATCCTGACTGATGCGCAGGATGGGGCCATCCGGCAAGACACGTATATCCATGTCGCACAGGCCTGCAGTGCAGCGCTCGGTGTTGATCTGGACGGTGCCGCAGCACCGCACGCCCTGCGCCGCAAGATCAGTGGCCAAGCGTTCGAGGATCAGGTCCGTATCGCCGCGTCCCGGCGCCATCGTGTAGGCTAGCATCATGATCCTGCTCCTTGGATCTGGCAGAAGGGTTGGAATTCGACAAGCGCCCCGGCGGGCAGATGATCGGCCTCCGCGGGCAGGAATATCAACCCGTCCGCCTGTGGCAAGAGGCCGACACGCCCCGAGTGGGTGGCATCCTGAAATTCAACGATTTCGCGGCCCAAGGCATCGAACCCGGCAAGGGTGGCAGAGCGCAACTCGCAGCGGCCGGGCTTGCGTTGGATCGCCGCAGAGGTCACAACATGGCGGCGGGACGCACCGCTGCCCGCCTCCCCCGCCAATGCCCGGATCAGCGCTGCGCCGAAAATCTGCCATGTGACAAAAGCCGACAGGGGATTGCCCGGCAGACCAAGCCAGAAGGTCGATCCGATCCGTCCGAACGAAACCGGCTTGCCCGGCTTGATCGCGACGCCGCTGAAAAATGTGGTGGCGCCCAGATCGGCAAGGGCGGGTTTGACATGGTCTTCTTCGCCGACCGATATACCACCAGTTGTGACGACCAGATCAGCCCGGCCCGCCAGATCGTCCAGCTGACGCGCAAGGACGGCGCGGCTGTCAGCGCCATGCGCGATGGCCACAAGATCCAGATGCGCGGCGCTCAGAGCGGCGGTCAGCATCGGCGTATTCACATCCCATATCTGTGCCGCGCTGCGCGCCCCGCCCGCCGCGCGCACCTCGTCGCCCGTGACCAGAAGTGCGACGCGCAGCCGCTGGCGAACACGGACCACGCTGACACCCGCAGCCGCGCAGGCGGCGATTTCCCTTGGCCCAAGGCGGCAACCCCGGTCCAGGACGGTCGCGCCGGCGACCATGTCGCTTCCAGCGCGGCGAATGTTGAGGCCGGGCGCGGGGCGACGGTGCAGGTGAACGACATCCGCGACCCGCGTGACCTCCTCCTGCATCACGACGGCATCTGCGCCCTCGGGGATCGGGGCACCGGTAAAGATGCGGGCCGCCGTGGCCCCAGCGATTTTCCCGGACACCGCCTGCCCCGCTGGCATGCGCGCGATCACCTGCAGCGCCCAAGGTCCGTCGCCGGTCAGGGAGGATTGCATAACCGCATAGCCATCCATCGCCGCATTGTCGAAAGCGGGCGCCATCGCGTGCGACCGGATCGGCTGCATCAGGATACGGCCGATGGCCTCGCCCAGCGGCACAGCCTCGATCCTTGCCACCGGGGCGACATGCGCGGCAATCCGGCCCAGCGCCTCGTCGATGCTGATCAGGGGGCGGAGTATGTCATGGCCGTCGCAGCCACAGCCGGTTGACGCGATCGCCTCGTGGATGGTCATTCTGTGGTCTCCTGTTCGAAATGGCCCGGTCCGATGCTGCAATCGAGGTCGCGCAGGCGGCCATCTTTCAATCCGTAGATCAGGCCGTGCACGCGGATATTGGCGCGGCGCCCCCATGCCCGTTGCAGGATCGGGGATTCGCAAACACGCCGGACGCCCTCGACGACGTTCAACTCGGCCAGCCTGTCGCGCCGCGCCTCCAGATCGGGCTCGCGCCCCAGATCGACGGCATAGCTGCGCGCGAGGCGGCGGATCGGCTCCAGCCAGTGATCGGCAAGGCCATGGGGCAGATCCTCGGTCGCGGCCCGGACGCCGCCGCAGCCGTAATGACCGCAGACTATGATCTCGCTCACGCTCAGGGCGTCGACGGCGAACTCGAGGGCCGATAGCAGGTTCATGTCCGAGGAATGCACGATATTGGCGACGTTGCGATGAACGAAGACCTCGCCCGGATCCAGCCCCGCGACCACGTTTGCCGGAACCCGGCTGTCCGAGCAGCCTATCCAGAAGAACTCGGGTGCCTGCAACGCTGCGAGCCGGGTGAAATAATCAGGCTCCTCGGCGTGGCGCCGCGCCGACCAGTCGCGGTTGCGCGCCAGAATATCATTCAGCATGCTTATCCTCCACACTGACCGGCAACCCCCGCCGCCGCCGCATATGCTGCGACAATTTTCGCAGATCAGCCGGCGTCAGGCGCGCGCGGGCAATCGGCAAGAGGATCGCGTTCTCGGCCACGAGATGCTCGCGAACATGGCCCGCGAATTGCGAGAGCGTCTCGCGCTCCTCGGGCGCCAGATCAGACCCGGTGTCAAGGCACCGGCACAGGATGGCGCGAACCTTCGGCAGCAGGCGTGAGGCCGCGTCCAGATCATGCCGGATGCGAGAGATCGTCTTCTCGATCTCGTCCTCAGCCTTGCAGCGCCGCGAGAGGATGGGGAAAAGGTCCTCCGCCTCGTCGCGCATGTGCATGTTCAGCTCTTCGTTGACAAAGCGCAGCACGGTCAGCGCGGCCTGCCTTTCGATGCGCGCGCCCCCGGCAAGCCCGTCAATCACCGCGCATATTTGCCGCTCGCGCAGATGATCTTCGCTGATGAAATCAAGCGGACTCAGCAGCAGCGCGTGGTCTGACGGCGGCAGACCGCCTTCGCGCGGCGTCGGCTCTGACTGTTTCATGGCACGCCCTTTCGCGCGGGTCAGATCGGAGCGAGGCTGGCGCCCTTGATGTCCGCCCCCTCTGCAAGCCCCTCGATGAACTCCCGCGACGCGCGCGCCCAAGCCGCCTTTTCCAGCGCTTGGGCGATCTTGGGCCGCACCGTCTCATACGGAAGGACCTGACCGGGCGCCGTGGCGTTCAGGCGGATGATGTGCCATCCGTGGCGCGACAGGACCGGCTCGGGCGTCAGGCCGCCCTCATCAAGGGTTCGCAGCGCGGCCTCGAATTCGGGCACGGTGTCGCCGGGGCCAACTTGGCCCAGCTGCCCGCCGGAGGCCTTGGAGTCGCAATCGCTTTCACGCGCTGCCTGGGCAAATCCCTTGGCGTCGCCGTCCAACCGCGCCAGAACGGCTTTGGCGCGTGCCTCGGCCATGTCGCGCGTGGCCTCGTCGCGGGGATCGCAAGCAAACAGGATATGCGAAACATCCCAGAGCGGCGCCGAGCGGTAGCGGGACGGATCCTTGGCCCATTCGGCGCGGACCGCCTCCTCCGTCACCGGGTCGATGGCAAGCGCCTCGTCCAGCAGGGCGCGAATGCGGGCTTCGTCGTCGGTCTCGACCCGCCCCGGAGCCAACTCCTCCGGGTCGGCTTCAAGCTGGCGGCGGTTCGCCTCCTGCAAAAGCAGCGCACGAATGGCGAGGGCCTGCGCCGCCTTGCGCCAAGCGATGCCGGGCTTGTCCTTGGGGGCGGCGTGGTTCTGGGCCTCGGCGGCAATTGCCGCCGAGGGAATGGTTTCGCCGTTGACGACGACATCGGGGAAAAGAGCTACGTTCATCGCAGTCACTCCGCAGGGGTCGTCGTCGAGGGGCCGCGCTTGGCCTGACGGGCATCATAGTCGCGGCGCGACTCCTCAAGAGGGCGGCGGCGACGCGAGCGGACCATCTGGTAGCCCGGGCGCAGCGTCACGTAGCGGATCGGCACCGACAGCATGTGCACCAGCCGGGTGAACGGGAACAGGGCCACGATCACCATGCCAAGGAAGATATGCAGCTTGAAGAGCCAATGAACATTGATCACTTCGGCCCATGCGTTCAACTCAAGGCTCATGACGCTTTGCGACCAGGTCATGAAGCGCACCATTTCCACGCCATCCATGTGTTCGAGCGTGATGATGATGGTTCCCAGTCCCACCACAACCTGAATCCAGAGGATCACCAGGATGGCGATGTCGGCAAAGCTGGAATTGAGCCGGATCCGCGAGTCGAAGAGGCGCCGATGCAGGAGTATGGTCGCGCCGACAAAGGTGGACAGGCCCGCCACGCCGCCAAGGATCACTGCCAGCCATTGCTTGGCCGCGTAGGGGATCATCAGCGCGTCCAGAACCCAGATCGGGGTAAAGAGCCCGATCAGGTGACCGAAGAACAGCACGATGATGCCCGCATGAAAGAGGATGGAGCCCCAGAACAGCTGCTTGCGGCGCAAGAGCTGGCTGGAGGAGGTTTTCCACGTGAACGGGTCGCGCTCATACCTTGCGATGGTGCCGATAAGCGCCACGGCAAGCACGGCATAGGGAAGGATGCCGAAGATCAGGAAGTTGATATCGAAATTGTCAAACATGATCTGCGCTCCTATTCGGCTGCATGCGGGTGCCGGGAGGCACCGGTTGCGGAGGGGGCCGGTCTGTCCATCGAGGCCAGCATGTCACGGACCTGGGGGCATCCTCCGTTGGGATCGGGGCCGAAAGTGACTTCGGTTTCCTCCCAGACGGCGTCGAGGGCTTCCAGATCGCTTGGATCGTCGTCGGGCTGCGCCAGCATATCCGCCACTGCTTCGGCATCGGCCTGCTCGCCCGAAAGCTGCAGAAGTGCGGTGAATACAGCTGCATAGCCGCTTTCGCGGCGGGCCAGCCGGGTGCTGAGCGCGTCGAGGATATGGGCGGCATCCGCCAGGATCTCCTGCGCCTCTGCCGTGGGCCGCGAGGCAAGAAATTCCAGAAGCACCGGCAGGTGATCCGGCAATTCCGTCGTCGCGGGCTCAAAGCCGCTTTCGCGGTAGGTTTCGATCAGGCTGACCATTGCTCCGCCCCGGTCACGGCTTTCGCCGTGAACATGCTCGAAAAGGTTCAGCGACAGGGTGCGCGACCGATCAAAGAGCATGACGTAGCCCTCCTGCAGGTCATAAAGGTCGCCCTGCGCCAACCGGCGTGCCAGCGCGTCCAGCTCTGCCTTCACGGCAGAACCGAGGCGCGGATCAGCGGCCAGAACGCCCGCGATTTCGTGCATGGCGCCTTGATGTTCGGCTGTCGGATAGCTGAGGATCAGCGACAGCGCCTTGAGTGTGCGGTCCATCATCAGAATGTCTCCGTAGGTAGGGCAAAGGATTTCTTCTTGCCGCCGAACAGGGTGGTCTTGCCGGCGCTGCCGGAAGAACAGCCGTTGCCATCGGTGAAACCGCAACCGCCACGGATGTCCGCGCCTGCCTCGTTCTGTTCGCGGTGCGCCGTGGGGATCGCGAAACGATCCTCGTAATCGGCGATGGCCATGATCTTGTACATGTCCTCGATCACGCGGCCCGACATGCCGACGCGGGCGGCAATCGCCTCGTCCCGCACGCCATCGACGCTGAGCGCGCGCATGTAGAGACGCATGGCCGACATGCGCTCAAGCGCATGCACGATCGGCTCCTCGTCACCTGCGGTCAGCAAGTTGGCGAGGTATTTGACCGGAATGCGCAGGCTGCGTACATCGGGCATCTGGTCGCTCATCGCGATCTGGCCGGCCTCGGCCGCGTTCTGGATCGGCGAAAGCGGCGGGATGTACCACACCATCGGCAGCGTCCGGTATTCGGGATGCAGCGGGAAGGCGACCTTCCAGTCCATCGCCATCTTCCAGACGGGGCTGACCTTGGCCGCCTCGATCCAGTCGTCAGGCACACCGTCGCGGCGGGCCGCGGCGATCACTTCGGGATCGTTCGGGTCGAGGAAGACGTCCATCTGCGCACCGTAAAGATCGGTCTCGCGCTCGGCACTTGCCGCTGCCTCGATCTTGTCCGCGTCATAGAGGATGACCCCCAGATAGCGGATGCGCCCCACGCAGGTTTCCGAGCAGACCGTCGGGTTGCCGGACTCGATGCGCGGATAGCAGAAGGTGCATTTCTCGGATTTGCCGGTATCCCAGTTGTAATAGACCTTCTTGTAGGGGCAGCCCGAGATGCACATCCGCCAGCCCCGGCATTTCTCCTGGTCGATCAGGACGATGCCGTCCTCCTCGCGCTTGTAGATCGCGCCCGACGGGCAGGATGCGGAACAGGTGGGGTTGAGGCAATGCTCGCACAGGCGCGGCAGATACAGCATGAAGGTATTTTCATACTCTCCATAGATCTCCTTCTGCACGTTCTCGAAGTTGTAGTCCTTCGAGCGCTTCGAGAATTCACCGCCCAGGATTTCCTCCCAGTTCGGGCCCTTCTCGATCTTTTCCATCCGCTCGCCGGTGATCCTGGACCGGGGGCGCGCGCTGGGAAAGGCATTCATGTCGGGCGCGGATTTCAGGTGGTCATAGTCGAAATCGAACGGCTCGTAGTAGTCGTCAATCTCGGGCATGGACGGGTTGGCAAAGATATTCGCCAGAATCCGCCACTTGCTGCCCTGCTTGGGGTGCAGCTTGCCGCTGGCCGAGCGGGACCAGCCGCCATTCCAGCGCGCCTGATTTTCCCAGTCGGTCGGATAGCCGGTGCCGGGTTTGCTCTCGACGTTGTTGAACCAAGCGTATTCCACGCCGTCGCGGCTCGTCCAGACGTTCTTGCAGGTAACAGAGCAGGTGTGACACCCGATGCATTTGTCCAGGTTCAGAACCTTGCCGATTTGTGCGCGAACTCTCATTCTGCTGCCTCCACTTTATCGGTTGAGGACTGGGCTGCGGGGGTGTCCAGCCAGTCGATCTTCTTCATCTTGCGCACGATCACGAACTCGTCGCGGTTGCTGCCCACGGTGCCGTAATAGTTGAAGCCGTAGGACAGCTGCGCGTAGCCGCCGATCATATGCGTCGGTTTCAGCGTGGTGCGCGTGACCGAGTTGTGGATGCCGCCGCGATTGCCGGTCTTTTCCGAGCCGGGCGTATTCACGATCTTTTCCTGCGCGTGATACATGAACAGCGTGCCTTGCTTGATCCGCTGGCTCACCACCACCCGCGCGGTCAGCGCGCCGTTGGTGTTGTAGGCCTCGATCCAGTCGTTATCGACCAGCCCGGCCTTCTGCGCGTCCACCTCGGACATCCAGACCACGGGCCCGCCCCTGTTCAGCGTCAGCATCAGCAGGTTGTCGGTATAGGTGCTGTGGATACCCCATTTCTGGTGAGGCGTGATAAAGTTCAGCACCACATGCGGACTGCCCTCGGCCGCGTCGTTGTTGACGGCCTTGGTGATGGTCTTGAGGTCTACCGGAGGCCGATAGCTGACGAAACCCTCGCCAAAGGCCCGCATCCACAGGTGATCCTGATAGAGTTGCTGCCGGCCCGTGAGGGTCCGCCACGGGATCAGCTCGTGCACGTTGGTATAGCCGGCGTTATAGCAGACCTCCTCGCTCTCGATGCCCGACCATGTGGGCGACGAGATGATCTTGCGCGGTTGGGCCGCGATATCGCGGAAGCGGATCTTGGTGTGATGCGCGCCCTCGGCCAGATGCGCGTGGTGCCGGCCGGTGGGTTTTTCGAGCTCTTCCCATGCCTTGACGGCAACTTCGCCGTTGGTCTCGGGCGCCAGCATCAGGATCATCTCGGCCGCGTCGATAGCGGTGTTCAGCTTGGGCTGGCCTTTCGACACGCCCTCGTCCAGAACCTCGCCGTTCAGATCGCGCAGATGCCCGACCTCAACCTTGGTGTCCCAAGTGATCCCCTTGCCGCCATTGCCCAGCTTTTCCAAAAGCGGGCCGACCGACGTGAACTTCTTGTAGAGGTTCGGATAATCCCGCTCGACCGCTATATAGTTCGGCGCGGTCTTTCCGGGGATCAGCTCGCACTCGCCCTTTTTCCAGTCCTTCACATGGGCCTGCGCCAATTCGCCGGGTGTGTCGTGCAGCAGCGGTAGCTGGACGATATCCGTCTCCACCCCCAGCACCTCGGGCGCCACCTCGCTGAATTTCTTGGCGATCGTCTTGAAGATCTCCCAGTCCGAGCGGCTTTCATAGGCCGGATCCACGGCTGCCTGCAGCGGATGGATGAACGGGTGCATGTCGGACGTGTTCAGATCGTCCTTTTCATACCAGCTGGCCGTCGGCAGCACGATGTCTGAATAGACGCAGGTGGTGGACATGCGGAAGTCGATGGTGACCAGCAGATCGAGCTTGCCCTTGGGCGCCTCGTCATGCCAGACGGCCTCCTTCGGCATCACGCCGCCTTCCTCGCCCAGGTCCTTGCCCATCACGCCGTGATCGGTGCCCAAGAGATGCTTGAGGAAATACTCATGCCCCTTGCCGGACGAACCCAAGAGGTTCGAGCGCCAGACGAAGAGGTTGCGCGGCCAGTTTTCCGGCGCGTCGGGATCTTCGCAGGACATCTGCAGGTCGCCGGATTTCAGCTGCTCGGCAACGTAATCCTTGATCTCCTTGCCGGCTTTCTTGGCCGCTTTCGCCACTTCCAGCGGGTTGGTTTTCAGCTGCGGCGCGGAGGGCAGCCAACCCATGCGCTCGGCCCGGATATTGTAGTCGATCAGGCTGATATCCCAATCGCCCTCGGGCGCGGTGGGCGACAGGATCTCGCCCGCGCGCAGCGTCTCGTAGCGCCACTGATCAGTGTGGGCATACCAGGCGCTGGTCGCGTTCATGTGCCGCGGCGGGCGGTTCCAGTCCAGCGCGAAGGCCAGAGGCTGCCAGCCGGTTTGCGGGCGCAGCTTCTCCTGGCCAACGTAATGCGACCAGCCGCCGCCTTCCTTGCCGATGCAGCCACACATCACCAGCATGTTGATGATGCCGCGATAGTTCATGTCCATGTGATACCAGTGGTTCACACCGGCCCCGAGGATGACCATCGACTTGCCTTCAGTCTTTTCGGCGTTGGATGCGAATTCACGGGCGACCGCGATGATCTTCTCGCGCTCGAGGCCAGTGATCTTTTCGGCCCAGGCGGGGGTGTAGGGGCTGTCATCGTTGAAGTCTTTCGACACCCAATCACCGCCAAGACCACGATCGAGGCCGTAATTCGCGCAGAAGAGGTCAAAGACCGTCGCAACCAGCGCCTCGGTGCCATCGGCCAGCGTGACGCGCTGTGCGGGAATGTTGCGGGTCAGCACCTCGGGGTGATCGCATTTGACGAAATCGCCGGTTGCGGCGCCGCCGAAATAGGGGAAATCGACCCCGACCACTTCATCGTGATCCTCTTCCAGGATCTGGCTCAGGCGCAGTTGCGCCTCGGCGCCCTTGGCCTGCTGCTCGAGGTTCCATTTGCCCTCTTCGCCCCAGCGGAAACCGATAGAGCCGTTGGGCGCCACGATCTTACCCGTGGCCGTGTCATAGGCGACGGTTTTCCAGTCGGGGTTGTTGGTCTCGCCCAGCTTGTCGTCGAAATCCTCGGCGCGCAGCATCCGGCCGGGGACAAGCCGCCCATCCGTTTCGTCAAGGCGGACAAGCATCGGCATATCCGTGTATTTGCGTGCGTATTCCTCAAAATACTCAGCCTGCCGGTCCAGATGATACTCGCGCAGGATGACATGACCCATGGCCATGGCCAGCGCGGCATCGGTGCCCGCCTGCGGGTTCAGCCAGATATCGCCGAACTTGGCGGCCTCGGAATAGTCCGGGCTGACCACGGCGGATTTGGTGCCGCGATAGCGCACCTCGGTATAGAAATGCGCATCCGGCGTGCGGGTCTGCGGCACGTTCGAACCCCAGAGCATCAGGAAGCCCGCATTGTACCAATCGGCCGATTCCGGCACGTCCGTCTGCTCGCCCCAGGTCTGCGGCGAGGCGGGAGGCAGATCGCAATACCAGTCATAGAAGGACATGCAGGTGCCGCCCAGAAGGCTGAGATAGCGCGATCCGGCAGCATAGCTGACCATCGACATGGCCGGGATCGGGGAAAAGCCGAACACCCGGTCTGGGCCGTGGACCTTGGCGGTATGGGCGTTCGCCGCGCCGACGATCTCGGTTGCCTCGTCCCATGTGGCGCGAACAAAACCGCCCTTGCCGCGGGTCTTGACATAGGAGGCGCGCAGCTTGGGATCATTCTGGATTGCCGCCCAGGCGGCCACGGGCGTCATCGTCTCGCGCATCTTGCGCCAAGCGCGCATCAGGCTGCCGCGGATCAGCGGGTTCTTCACGCGGTTGGCCGAGTAGAGATACCAGCTATAGGAGGCGCCGCGCGCGCATCCGCGCGGCTCGTGGTTGGGCAGGCCGGCGCGGGTGCGCGGATAATCGGTCTGCTGAGTCTCCCAGGTGACGATGCCGGATTTCACGTAGATCTTCCACGAGCACGACCCGGTGCAGTTCACCCCGTGGGTCGAGCGGACGATCTTGTCGTGCCGCCAACGGTTCCGGTAGGTGTCCTCCCAATCGCGGCTCTCGCTGGTGGTCTGACCCCAACCATCCGAGAATTGCTCCAGTTCCTTGCTCTGGAAGAAGTTCAGTCTGTCGAGCAGATGGCTCATCTTGCTGTCCTTTCGATGTTCAAGCCGGGGGCGGCGGCCTGCGCCGCCCGCGAATTCAAAGATGTTATTGTGCGGGCTGGGCGGTGGATCCCGCCGCGCCGCCGCCTTTTTCAATGTCGTGCAGCAGGCCACCGGGGCGCGTGTAGACGGCCCAGGTGATCATGAGGCAGACCACGTAGAAGATCAGGAAGCCCCAGAGCGCCCCCACCGGCGAGCCGGTCATCGCGATCGAGGTGCCGTAAGCCTTCGGGATGAAGAAGGCGCCATAGGCGGCGATCGCGCTGGTGAAGGCGATGATCGCGGCGCTTTCCCGCTCGCCCTGCTTGCGGCTTGCGGTGGCATCCAGATGCGGCATCAGGCGGCGGATTTCCTTGCCCATGATCGCCGGGATCATCTGGAAGGTGGACGCGTTGCCCACACCCGTCAGGAAGAACAGCGCCATGAAGGCCACGAAGAAGCCCAGGAAACTGCCCGCACCCAGCGAAGCGATGACACCGAAGACCGCGACGATCATCCCGCCGAAGACCCAGAAGGTCACACGCCCGCCGCCCCACTTGTCCGAGACCCAGCCCGTCGCGGCGCGGCTGAGCGCCCCGACAAGCGGCCCGAGGAACACGTATTGCAGCGCGTTCACTTCGGGGAAGGCGATCCGTGTCAGAAGCGGGAAGCCAGCCGAGTAGCCGATGAAGCTGCCGAAGGTGCCGGTATAGAGGATGCACATCAGCCAGTTATGCTTGCGGCTGAAGATGATCGCCTGCTCGCGGAAGCTGGCCTTGGCATCGGCGATGTCGTTCATCCCGAGCCAGGCCGCAGCCGTGGCGAGCAGGATGAAGGGCACCCAGACAAAGCCCGCGTTCTGCAGCCAGAGCTGGCCACCATCGGTCAGTTGCACAGCCTCGCCGCCCATTGCGCCAAAGACACCGGCGGTGATGACGATCGGCACGAGGAACTGCATGACCGACACGCCCAGATTGCCCAGACCCGCGTTCAGGGCCAGGGCGTTGCCCTTTTCCGCCTTGGGAAAGAAGTAGGCGATATTGGCCATGGACGACGCGAAGTTGCCGCCACCGAAACCGCAGAGCAGCGCCAACGTCAGGAAGATCAGGTAGGGCGTGTCGGGGTTCTGCACCGCATAGCCGATACCCATCGCCGGCAGCAGCAGCGACGCGGTCGACAGCGTGGTCCAGAGCCGGCCGCCGAAGATCGGGACCATGAAGCTGTAGAAGATGCGCAAGGTCGCGCCTGAAAGGCCCGGCAGCGCCGCAAGCCAGAAGAGCTGACCCGTCGAGAACTCGAACCCGATGGCCGGCAGTTTGGCCACGACCATCGACCACACCATCCAGACCGAGAAGGCCAGCAGCAGCGCGGGGATCGAGATCCAGAGGTTGCGCCGCGCCACGGCACGTCCCTTGTCGGCCCAGAACGTATCATCCTCGGGCCGCCAGTCTTCCAGCACGCGCGGCATGGCCGTCGTCGCGGGGTTATGGATTTCCAGCATTTCAGGCAGTGCCGGCAGTTGGTCCAGTGCCTCGCCTTGCGCCGCACGCTCCATTCTGCGGATCGACAGGTGCATCCAGGTCAGTGAAACGGCGACGATGGCAAAGAGGATCGCAAAGCTTGAGGTGTAGATGCCCGTCAGGTCCAGCGCGGCGCCGAAGATGATCGGCAGGATAAAGCCGCCCAGACCGCCGATCATGCCCACCAGGCCGCCGACCGCGCCGACATGCTTGGGGTAATAAACGGGAATGTGCTTGAACACGGCCGCCTTGCCGAGGCTCATGAAGAAGCCGAGGGCGAAGAGAACGGCGATGAACGGCCAGAACCCCATCGAAGTCGAAAAGGCAATCGCGCCCGACTTGCCCTGGATCACGTAATCGGTGGGCGGGTAGGACAGCATGAACAGCAGCACGAGCGAAAAGCCGAAGGTCCAGTACATGACCTGGCGCGCGCCGAACTTGTCGCTGAGATGACCGCCATAGGCCCGGAAAAGCGAGGCCGAGAGGCTAAACGAGGCCGCCGCCATGCCCGCGGTCTTCACATCGACACTGTAGACGTCGATCAGGTAGTGCGGCATCCAGAGCGCCAGCGCCACGAAGGCGCCGAAAACAAAGAAGTAGTAGAGCGAGAAGCGCCAGACCTGCAGGTTCTTCAGCGGTGCGAACTGCTCGGCCAGCGTGGGTGCCTTGGTGCCGGCCTTGCGCCGCTCGACCAGCTCAGGGTCGTCCTTGGCGAAAATAAAGAAGAGCACGCCGATGATGGCCAGCCCTGCCGCCCAGACATAGGCCACACCGTGCCAGCCATAGGCGACCATGACGAAGGGAGCGACGAACTTGGTCACCGCCGCGCCCACATTGCCTGCGCCGAAGATACCCAACGCCGTGCCCTGGTGGCCCGCATCGTACCAGCGGCTGACATAGGCCACGCCGATGATGAACGAGCCGCCCGCAAGGCCGATGCCAAGTGCCGCAACCAGATACATGATGTAGGTATCCGCCAGCGTCAGCGCCCAGGTGGCCAGCGCCGTCAGCAGCATCTGCGCTGCAAAGACCAGCCGCCCGCCATATTTCTCGGTCCACACGCCCAGGAACAGGCGAGTTATGGAGCCGGTCAGGATCGGCGTTGCAACCAGCAGGCCGAACTGGGCTTCGGTCAGGCCCAACTCTGACTTGATAGCGACACCAATAATTGAAAAGATTGTCCAGACCGCGAAACAGGCGGTGAAGGCAATCGTGCTCAAGCTCAAGGCGCGGGTCTGATCCGCGCGGGAGGCTGTGGCTACGGTTTGCATGGCGGGGTCTCCGTCAAAGGGATGCTTCCCCCTAAAAAAAGGGGATTGGCATCACACCTGCGGCATGGGTCGCAAAGCCGAATTGATCTAGATCATTAAATGGGGAAAAGCGCAGCGAAATAAATCACTTACGGAAATTTATCAGTGCAGCTGTGGTAATGTGTCAATTGCATATCCGCATAAATCAATTTATAGTTTGATATTTATCAATCTATAAATTCCTGTCCAAAACGAAAGCGGAGAGAACGCCATGCCCGATTCGGAGTTCCGCGACATTCGAAAGCTCGACGTGTTTTCACAGATGACGGAGGAGCATTTTGCCTCGCTCATGCGCGTCGCTTATGTCCAGACCTTCCCCACCCAGGTCGATTTGATCGCCGAGGGCGAACCGAGCGATTTCCTGCATATCGTGCTGTCGGGATCGGTGGATCTCTTCTCGACATGGAACGGCCGGGAGACCAGCATGGCCACGGTGAGACCGGTTTCGACCTTCATTTTGGCCGCGACGATCAATGACGCGGCGTATCTGATGTCGGCCCGCACATTGGAGAAAAGCCGGATCGCGCTGATCCCCAGCCAGAATGTCCGCGCCATTTTCGATCTCGACAGCAATTTTGCCCGCGCGATCGTGTCCGAACTCGCACAATGCTACCGCTCGGTCATCAAGGCACAGAAAGATCTCAAGCTCAGAAGCTCGCTTGAGCGTCTGGCGAACTACCTGCTGCGGCAGCAAAGACGCGTTGGCGGTGACGCGACGTTCAAGCTCGAATTTGAAAAACGCCGGCTTGCCTCGGTTCTGGGCATGACGCCTGAAAACCTCAGCCGCGCGTTCAAGGGCCTCCAGCCTTATGGCGTCACGGTGAATGGCACGCAGATCACCATAGGCAATCAGTCTGAACTGGAGAGTTTCGCCAAGCCCAACCCCCTGATCGACGATTCATCAACCTGAAGGAGCGATAGATGACCAAACCCTTGCCCGGCGCCGCCGGAGACCTCGCCGAAGAGCACCCCGAAATTTGGAGCGCCTATTCAGCCTTGGGAAAGGCCACCGCCGACTGCGGCCCGCTGACGGCACGCGAAAGACGGCTGGTCAAGCTCGCGCTTGCCATCGGTGCCGGGTCCGAGGGCGCCGTGCACTCGCACACCCGCCGCGCGAAGGGTGAGGGGATCGAGGCGGCTGCGCTGACGCAGGTCGCGATGCTCGCCATAGGACCGCTGGGATTGCCGCGGGCGGTGGCCTCAAAAACATGGATCGAGGATGTGACCGAGTAATATAGGTTCGCATCCGGCAGGATCAGGACGCACCCGCCCTGACGCTGCATAGAAGACGGCGGGCGTTTGCTCATATCAGGCCTCCGCTCGTCAGCGCGGAGGCGGCCTTGCCGGCGCGGCGCCTGACCCGGGCATGGTTCAGATTTTGCCGCGCCCGGCCGGTTGTGCGGTTTCTTCTGGTGACAGAGAACTCATATACTCGTCTCTGATCCAGAGTGAGTAACCTGCCACCAGCCTGCCCAAGAAAAGAGTAGCCCAGTGCGTTTCAAAACGGATTTTCGGCAGAACCGCATGTCATTGGTTTGACCGGCTCTGATCATCAGATAATCTATTACCTAGGGGGGAAGAGCGTCATCAGCGTCAAAATTGGTATTTCAACATCAGTATCGCTGGCCTTCTTCATCTCTGCGGCGGCGGCTGCAGAGATGTCATGCAAGAGCATCCCCCTCACCGTCAACGCTCCGAGCTTTGCCATTGCCCAGCGCACCTGCAACGCCGCAGCACGCACCTTACCTCTGATCACATCCTGCGGCGTTGTTCTAACCCAGCCGTATTACATCGAGGTCAAGGAAACGATTCCGGGATCCAGGAATTGCATGGGTGTCTATCACTGCGGCACTGAACGAATTGAGATGCTGTCACCCGAGGGCATCAAACGTCTGCGAAGTGACGATAGCGCTTTTCGTTCAATATCAACGCCAAGCTATTTTGACAGCATCTTGACACACGAACTCGCGCACGCGGCATATGACGCAGTGCCCTGCCCGTTTCCAGACTGCCTGCTGACCAGTGAGTATGTGGCCTATGCGATGCAGGTATATTCATTGCCGCCCAAAGACCGAGCGGCTTTCGAAGCCGGTGCGCCCATGAATAGCCCGGTCAGCCGCTACGACATCAGTTCTGTCGCTCTTTTCATGGCCCCTGATCAGTTCGCGCGAAACGTTTGGGCGCATTTTTCGCAAAGAGAAGATGGCTGTGCCTATGTGGCGGATATGATGGAGGGCAACTTCCATCTCGACACCGAACGGCCTTAGCCTTAGCGACTGTCAGAACGCGCCAACTCCAGGGTGCATGACCGCCTGGATCAGAAGGCCGACGATCATGGCGCCCTGATGGCACGGATGCGGGAGTCCTTCACCTCAAATCTTCATTCCCTTGAAAATCCTCTCAGGAATAGACCGAATTATGAACATCACAAGCTTCCACACCGGCCGCACGTAGATGATGTTCTTCTTGTACTGAACAGCGCCGGCGATGGCCTCGGCGACCTCATCGGGCTCAGCCGTGAGCCGTGCAGGTAGATCCATTCCCTCCGTCATCCGGGTGGAGACGAAACCGGGAAGGACAGTCACGACGTGAACGCCGTTCCTTGCCAGACGGTTGCGAAGGCCCGACAGGAAGGCTGTGAACCCTGCTTTTGCCGACCCATAGACATAGTTGGTAGCGCGTCCGCGTTCCCCTGCAACAGAACTGATGCCGACAAGTGTGCCGGATCGCCGCTGTTCGAAACTGTTTGCGAGGCTCGCGAGAATGCTTGCCGGACCCTCGTAATTGCTCCGCACCACGCGGCAGGCCGATGCACTGTCCCCCTCGGACGTTTCCTGCTCTCCGAGAAGGCCGACCGCACAGATTGCGATCATGGGCAGTTCGGGCAGGCTCCCGACAAACGTGTCATGTGTTTCGGTTCGCAGCGCATCAAACTCATGAAGGGTGACGGACACGTTGTAGCGCAATGCCAGGTCTGCCCTGTCCGCTTCGAGCGTTGCGGCGTCGCGTGCCGCAAGCTGTAGAGGATGCCCGAGCGAGGCGAACTTGTGCGCAACGGCCTTGGCAATGTCCGAGCGGGCGCCAAGGATCAAGACGGGTGCCTTGCTCATAGCGATAACCTTTCCGATTGAGCCGAGCGGAACTTGCCGCCCGCGCTGCTCTCGCGCCTCATCCGCAGGAAGCTTTCGATGCGATGATCTGAGGCTTGCAGCGTTTCTGCCGACATGCGGCTGTCTTTCGCAAGGTAGAAGCGCCCGCCATGATCCAGCGTGATCCGGTCGAGGCGCGGCAAGAGGTCGAGCGTCCGTGCCGTGACCGGATAGTCTATGGCCAGCGTGTAGCCCTCCATTGGGAACGAGAATGGGCTTTGTTGCGGACCGAAACGCTTGAGGACGGTCAGGAAGGACCCCGCGCCCGCATCCGAACTTGCCTTCAGCAGCGCCGTCAGCCCCTTTTCTGAACGCTCAAGAGGCAGGACACATTGAAATTGCACAAACCCCTTTCGTCCATAGATCCTGTTCCAGCCACGGATTGCATCCAAAGGATAGAAATAGCTGTCCCAGTCAACAATCTCCGAGCCGGATTTGCGCGCTCCGATCCGATAGTAGAGCGCGTTGAACGCGCGAATGGTGAAACGGTTGAGTGTGAAGGACGGAAAATCGAAGGGAACTCCCAGCTTGCGCCTTTTTCCGCGGGGAAAGGGCACTTGTGCCTGCTCGGACGCAAGCTCCGCCCGCGACGCGTGTTCGCCAACCATGACAACGGACCGCCCGAGACTGTCGCCGGATGCCAGGCAATCGAGCCAGGCCACCGAGTAGGTCGTATCCTTGGCCTGCTCGAACGCAGCCATCGCCGCCGGCAAATTGGGGGCCGCGATGGTTTTCTGCCGGATCCAGCCGCTGTCGACCGCTTTCAGGCGTATCGCGGCGCGCAGGATAATTCCGGTCAGTCCCATGCCCCCAAGAGTGTTTTCGAACATCTCCACGTTTTCATTGTTCGAACATCTGACAAGATTTCCGTCGGCCCCCATCACATCGAGCCAGTCGACACATTCCCGGAAACTGCCGTCCCTGTGGTGGTTCTTGCCATGAACATCTGCTGCCAGAGCGCCGCCGAGCGACACGAACTTGGTGCCCGGTGTGACAAGCGGGAACCAACCCCGGGGAAGGAAGGCGCCGATCACATCCTTCAGCAGCACGCCCGCCTCGGCAACGAGCTGCCCGGTTTGCGTATCAAAAGCGATCATCCGGTTCAGATGGCGCATGACGATCGTGGCGGCGGGGTTGATGGCGCTGTCCCCATAGGCCCGGCCATTCCCCCGCGCGATCACGCTCGGCTCGGACAAGACCAGTTGCCGCAGCGCCTCGACGCTGCGCGGCGCGTGAACCTTCGCCTCGATCACGGGGTAGCGCCCCCAACCTGACAGTTTCATGCGGTGTTTCCTGACTGCCGGTTAGTAAAGACGAAGCGCCGGTCGAGATTGTATTTCACAACATAGCCGATGCCGAGGCCGATGACCGCGCCCAGCTCGCGCATCGCATCCGTCTGCCAGATATACCAGAACGCGGTTTCAGTGCCCCAGAAAATCGCGGTGGTGACGATGCCCATGGATGTGTAGATCGAGAATTGCCGCCCATGGTTCCGCAGCCCGCGCGCGTCGTCGTAGAAGATCCAGCGCTTGTCGAGCAGGTATTTCACGACAAGGCCGGTGACCGTGCCCGCGCCGATCCCCAGCGCCAGGTAATCGCCCGTCTCTCCCAGCTGCAGAACGGCCCGCTGCGTGGCGATGTTCACGAGCGTTGCGACGGCGGCGAAGGCGGCATAGCGCAGAACGAGGCCTCGTAGGGTCATGCAAGCGCCCCGCCCAACAGCAAGACGAGGATGATGATGAAGCACACCTGGCTGATCCGATCCTTCGTGGCATAGACGACCGGATCGTCATCCATCTGCCCGCGATGGGCCTTCATCACCGTCCGCGTGATCCAGTAGAGCAGGACGGCGCAGACGCCCCAGAGCACTTCGGGATAGGCATAAAGCTCCATCACGGCGGGTGAATTCACGTACATCATCATGACCAGCACGGAGACATAGCCAGATGCGATGGCGATCATCGAGATGATGGGAAGATCCTCGACCTCGTAACCGCGCCCGGTGATCGCCAGATTTCCGCGGGCGGCGCTGTCGATCAGCTCGGCCTGCCGCTTGACGGCGGCCAGAGAGAGGAAGAAGAAGATCGAGAACGCGAGAAGCCAGATCGAAAGCGGGATACCTGTCGCGAAGCCTCCGGCGATGATGCGGCTGGAATAAAGGCCCGCAAGAACGCAGATGTCGATCACCATCCGCCGTTTCAGGTTGAGCGAATAGGCCATTGAAAGCGCAAAATAGGCAGCCATGACGAGCGGAAACATACCGCCGATGGCGATCGCCAGGATCGCTCCGGCGGCGGCCAATCCGGCCGCCATCCACGTTCCGTGTGCGATCGGGATATCGCCCGAGGCGAAGGGCCTGCGACACTTGCGCGGGTGCGCGCGATCAGCGGCAAGGTCGATCAGATCGTTGAGCACATAGCCACTCGATGCCACGAGATTGAAGCAGATGAACGCCAGAAGCGACAGCAGCATCGTCTGGCCGTCCAGTTGATGCGCCGTGAGCATCGGCAGGAAAACGAGGATATTCTTCAGCCATTGATGCGGCCGCAGCGCCCTGAGATAGGTCCTCGGTACAGCGACCTCGGACGCGAGGTGTATGGCCGAGCCGCAGGTGCGCTCGACGTTGCTGCGCAGTGATGCGGACGCGTTCATGGTAATGGCCCTTGCCGCGCGTTTCCATACGGGCAAATCCGCGGCAGAGTCGCCAATGTAGACAAAGCGCCTTGCGCCGAAACGATCCTCAAGGAATTGCGCCTTGTATTCTCCCTTGAGATTGAGCGAGCCATTGGACCCGTGGACCTCGTCGAAGATGCCCAGCCGGTTGGCTATTGCCTCGGCCAGGGTCTGGTCGCTGGCGGTGACCAGCGCCGTTCGCCCATTCGCCTCCCGCCATTCTTCGACAAATGCGATGACCTTGGCATCGTAGGGAAGGGTTTCCGCATTGACGGAAGCGGCACGCGCAAGATGGCGTTTCAAGAAGGCCCTTCCCTTCATCAGTGCTGCGAGCGACAGGAACGGGCTACGCCAGTCCCGCCCGAAAGCCGACCAGAAACTTTCATAGAGCATGTCGCTGCGCAAAAGCGTTCCGTCGAGATCGACAACGAGGATTTCGCGCTTGTCCGGCTGCATAGGCGTGCTTCTTTTCGACATGAGGTGGTGCGAACATAGCCCCGAAACCCCGCGCGCTGGCAACGCTCGCGGCTTAGGTGGCAGGGAGGGGGTGGAATGCGATGAACGGAATGGAGAGCGGCTCGTAGATATAGACCATTTCGAATTCGAACTCGTTCAGCTCGGCTTTCACCCTGTCATCGAGTGTCGATCCGAGCAGGAAGGCGCGGATGTCATCCGAGCTCTTATCGAGCGAGGCGCCCGGCCAGTTCAGATATTCGTATGAGGAGAGCATGGTATAGCCATCCTCGTGCGAGGCGCGCAAAAGCGAGCGACGTCTCAGGGCCTCAAGACTGCCGATATCGCCCGCAAATACGAAACCGTGCCGCACCGGCAGATCGAGTGCGAAGTTGAGCATCCCGTCTCCGAATTCGACCAGCTTGGCCTCCGGGCGCGCCTCCGCGAGGGCGGCGTCGACTTTGCCGCGGTCCTCCCAGAACATCGCGCGCGGGGCGCTGTAGCGCCCGGAGGCATTGGCGAGATAGGCTTGGCTCGCTTGCAGGCAGCCGACGAGGCCTATGATCAGCGCGAGCCACGGGACGGCAGAGGGCGCCACGCGCCGCAAATTGGTCAGCACCGGAGACAACAGCAACGCCGCGGTCAGGCTGAGCGTGCCGATTGCGAAGGCATAGTACCAGGGTGCCTGATCCCAGTAATTGACGGCTATAAATCCATAAGCCGCCTTGAGCAGGATGGCACCGGACATGCCGGCCACCAGGGGTGCCCAGTTTTCGTCGCGAAAACGCCCGTGGATCAGCAGGATGAACGTTGCGGCGAAAAGCGCCGGAAAGATCAACTCGGCCACCCGAAAACCCGCCCCGCGGACGACATCATGCGCAGCGGTATAGTCGGTCAGCCCGGCCCGCAGATCTAGCAGGGGGCCAAAGAAAGTGGCGAGGGTGATCCAGCCGTTGCCAATCAGCGCGCCTTCGCCCTTTGCCGCGCCGCTGATCGGCATCAACAAACCGATAGTGGCCCAATTATAGGCCCAGTAGAGGCACAGAAACGCCACTGACGGTAAGACCAACAGGATCGCCGAAGGAACGCGTGAGAAAAACCGGCGCGGATGCCAGAGCGTCCACGTCAAGGCGATGGCAAGAACAACGAACACCTCGTCCAGCCTCGCAAGCACCAGCAAGCCCAGGACCACTCCCATCGATAGCCAGTGGCGCGCGGTCGCGCGCTCATGCCGAGCCGACACGATTTGAAGGGACAGGATTCCGGTGATCGCCAGCGACAGTCCCGCCTCCATGCCGGAAAAGAAATCCCAGACTGCAAGGTTTCCAAGACCTTGTCCAACCACGAGAAAATAGACGCCCGGCGTGACCAGCCCGGCCAGAAGCCAGGACCCCGTCGCGCGCCCGATGGCCGTTCCGATCATCAGGACACCCGCCAGCGTCAGCGCCACCGCCAACCATGCCGTAAGGTTCATTAAAAGAACCGGGTCGCCGGTGATCTGCGCCAGAACCCAGACCATCACTTGCCAAAGCGGGTGAAACCCGTTCGTCGCGGCTTCGCCGTCAAAACTAAACATCGCGAGCGATGAGTTCTGTGCAATACCTAGATAAAGGTAGGCGTCACCCGCCAATAGGGAGAATACCGACTGTGACCCCAGAACTGGTATCAACAACAGCGCAGGCATCAATGTGATGACGCCTGCATAGAGGTAAAACAGCAATCTACTCATTACTAACCCGCTGAAATAAAAATATAAACAGGCAAACTACTGGCATTGAGTAGATCACACCAGAATGATTTGGGCAAGCGTCGAGAACGAGACTAACCTGACGCCCGGGGTATGATCGCGTGCTCCCCAGTGATCACCGTCATCGCCTCATCTTGGGCTGTCTTCTTCTCGCTGATCTTTTGCCGTTCTTTGCATCAAACGATATCGCCGGCGAAACCGGCACGGGGCGCATATGCAATCACATGTCAAAAATGCGGCAGATACTTTGCGCGTGGCTCCAGTGCGTAATAACCTGCAGCCCTACGGCTCGGAGATGCGTCTTTGGATGAGGTTACTCAGCTGATGCAGGCATCCGTCTGGCAAGCGGTGCACGCGCATCACAAGAAAGGTGTCCCATAATGATCCGTATTCTCGCTTTCATACTGACCCTTGTCCTTGCGCCGCTTTCAGTCCGCGCGCAGGACGTCCCGATGGCGATGAACCTCTCGCGAGTGAATGACTGGAGTGCGCAGCAACCGTTTATCGATGTGATGAAGACCGCACGCCGATGGATCGGGCATAAACCCGGTCAATGGGGCGGGGTCCAATACGACGAGTTGGAGGAACGCGGTCTACTCGATGAAAATGGCTGGCCCATAGAGATACCGGCTGACCTATCTTCAATTGGCACACTTATATTGACGGATCTGCCGGAGGATGCTGCTGTTTATGCGGGCCGCTATGTTCTGAGTTTTGCCGGTGAAGGCATCGTGGAGGTTGGCGGTGGAGCGCAGAATGTTCGGTATGGCACCGGCCAGGTGACGTTCGATTTCTCGCCGGGGGGCGCCGTCCTGCTGAAAATTCAGCGCACCGATCCGTCCCGGACCGGGGACTACGTCCGCAACATCTCGGTGATGAAGCAGGAGAATGCGCAAGCCTGGCAGGCCGGCGCGGTGTTCAACCCCGACTGGCTCCGACATATGGAAGGGTTCGAGGCGATCCGTTTCATGAATTGGATGAACACCAACAACTCCACGCAAGAGCGTTGGGAAGACCGCCCGCGCCTATCGGATTTCTCCTACAGCTGGCGCGGCGTGCCATTGGAGGTAATGCTCGCGCTGGCAAACAGACTGAACGCGGCGCCGTGGTTCAATATGCCTCACCTGGCGGACGACGCCTATTGTCGTGCTTTCGCCCGGGCGGTCTCGGACGGGTTGGATGGCGGTCTGGATGTCTATGTCGAATACTCCAACGAGATGTGGAATTTTCAATTCGACCAGACGAGATGGGCTGAAACGCAAGCGCGCGCGCGCTGGGGGCGCGAACATCGCTTTGTCGAACATTACGGGATGCGCGCGGCGCAGATCGCACAAATCTGGTCGGATGTCTTTGCCGCGAAAAGAGACCGCCTGATCAATGTGATCTCGACCCAGACCGGCTGGATGGGGCTTGAGAAGGATATTCTTGAGGCGCCGCTTTGGGTTGCCGAGAATCCCGAGAGCAACGCTCCGCCACATGAATATTTCGATGCCTACGCCGTCACCGGGTACTTTGGCCACGCTTTGGGCACGGACAAACGCCGGGATCTTGTTGAGTCCTGGATAGAAAGCAGTCACGAGATCGCGCTGCAGGACGCGGACGGAAAAGGTCTGGCCGGGGAGGCGAAGGAGGCGCACATCCGGAAACACCGCTACGATGCCGCCAGTGAATGGGCCGCGCAGGAACTGTACGACGGATCGATAACCGAGGAGCGCGAGGGCTCACTCGCCGATCTGCTTGACCGCGTACTGCCCTACCACGTTAACATTGCTCGAAGCTACGACCTAGAAATGATCATGTATGAGGGCGGCACGCATGTCGTTGGCACCGGTCTCCAGATGGAAGCCGAAACGCTGACGGACTTCTTTACCCACCTGAATTATACGCCCGAGATGGGGCGGCTCTACGAGAACTTGATTGCCGGGTGGAAGAACTTGGGTGTAGGGCTGTTCACGCCCTACTCAGATGTGCTGGTTCCTACAAAATCAGGAAGCTGGGGACATCTGCGTCACTTGGGCGACGATAATCCTCGTTGGCGCGCTCTTCTTCAATTCCAGCAGAACTAACCTGCTGTTGGGTGGCTCCTTCTCCGTGACAAGAGATCACCGGTTTTGGAGTGGTCGTCGAATTTCGGTTTCTGAGCAAGCAATCCGGGCACGAAGCCCTCAAATCTCTCAGGCGCAGCACGCCCTCCCGGCATTGCCTTGGCCGCGGGCGATGTGAACAGGCGATGTGGACAGGTGGAGTTATTGCGATTTAAATGGGAGAGAGCCAGCCTTCGTTGGGCGCATACATTCAAACCTCCTGCTCCTTGATCACGCTGATAGTTTGAACATCGGTGAAAAAGCTTTTCTGCATTCGCCTGCTGCTTCAAGGTCAGCGAACACTGGGCTGCTCCAAATCTGTTGGACACTTTCCGAAAAGATTTCAGCTATTCTCTCTCCATGCTGGTCGCTTTCGATTTGGTTGAAAAAGACCACGGCGCGCGGCTGTCCGCCATGGGCGGTGTGCGGCCGCTGGTGATTGTAGCTGATGGTCCATCGGCCCACGCCCTCCTTCGGCTGAGAACCGGTATTCCAAGCATGCAGGCAGACGCACCCATGCTTCTGGGACCGCCACAGGCGCTCGATGAAGGTGTGGTCGGGCACCAACCCAGCGAACGGTCGATCAGTGTTCGAGTCAAACCACCCGAGAACTGGTGGCCATCATATGACTATCCGAATGCTCGATCCCCAGCTGGCCGAAGCGGTCGATCGCCTCGTTCAGCGCCTCGATGCAGAAGTCGGCCTACACCGTACCCGAGATGCGCCCGGCCAGCACCTTGCGGGTGAACCAATCCATGATGGCGACCAGGTGGACGAACTCCTGCGGCATCGGCAGGTACGTGATGTCGGCACACCAGACCTGGTTGAGCCGACCAATCCGCAGGCCATCCAGCAGGTAAGGGTAGGTTTTAAGCCTCTCGGCAGGCGTCGCGGTTTTGGGTCTCTGGCAGATCGGCATCGGGCGCATAAGCCGCATCAGCCGCCGGATGCGCTTCTGATTTAAAGAATTGCCCATATTTTTTCAGGAGCCGGATCATCTGCCGGACACCATGAAACGGCGTTTCGAGGAACTGCCGGTCGTTCAGCAGCTTCTTTCACCTATGGATCGTCGTCGGATTCAACCCGTATTCGGACACCGGCTCTGACACGGTGCGCTCGTTCTTCACGGCTTCCAGCGCCGCGCGAGCCTTGAAGCCAGCACCATGATTTCTGCGTTTTGACATCGCCTGATCTCCTCGGTCTTGAAAACCGGAAAACGGCAAATCGCACTTTATGTCACTGGCCCATTTTCAGCGGGTAGCTCACATGTGTCGCCGCAACCTTGTTGGTGAGATCCTTCGCGCAATCAGGCTTCCGACGCCATGGCGATGCGGCGATAGCCAGCCTTGCCGTGATAGAACCCGTTGCTGAATGGCGTCGGCCCACAGGTTTCTTGCAGCAACGCGGTCGCATCGTCGACGGCGATCTTTCCGGCCAGAACATCCTGAAACGCCGCAGCGATCGCGACCATGTCCACCGCCTGCGGCATCAGCCGGAGATGGGTGACACCATCGCCCGCCAGCCGCGCAGTTTCGGGCAGCAGATCGATATAGCTTTCGGACTGGGTCTGGATGCCGTTGACCCGCAGGATCGGGCGATCATCAGTGGTGCGCAGCGGCATACCGTCGGCATCCTTGTCGCAGACGAATTGGCAGTTATCCTTGGTGCGACCATGCGCACGTGCATGATAGCAGCGCGCCGATACCGCAAGCGACGCGCGGCCGAAGACCTGCACTTCGACGCCGAGGCCCAGCTCGCGCGCGGCCGCGGCGGCGACGGCAATCGCAGGGGCCGGCATTTCGGCAGGCAGGCAGACATGAGTCGCACCCTGCCCGGCCATCCAGGCGATAGTGGCCTCGTTATAGGCGTTCATGAACGGCCCGATACGATGCGGACGCCGCCCGCGCGCGAACAGGCCGGCGGCGTTGTTGATCTCGATTTCCGGGGTCTCCATCGCCGCCAGATCCTCGGTCGCCTTGCGCTCGCGCTTCAGCATGACCTCCGCCAGCGTGGACAGGATCACCGTCTTGCCCGCGCGCTCGAGGCGTTCGATCGTGGCGGGCAGGTCCATTTCGTGGAAAGGCGCACGCTTGGAGCAGATCACCTCACCCAGATAGACCTCGTCCACCGGCGCCTCGTCGGCGATGCGGGCGTAGAAATCGCGGCGCGTATCAGCGGACCAGTGATAGGCAATCGGGCCAAGGGTCAGTTTCGTCATCTTTTTCACCGCCATTTCTTTGTCTCGAACGCGCCTTGCGTCTGTTTCTGCCCTTCAGTCAGCGCCACCAGATCCGCCATATCCGCGGTGCCGCCCGCGCGGATATCATCGACCGCCCGACGGAACGCCGAAACCACGCCGCGCACATAGCTTTTGGACCGTTGCCGTCCCTCGATCTTGAAGGCATGGACGCCCGCGTCGATCAACTCGGGCAGAAGCCGCGAGAGGTTCAGGCTCACGGGCTCTTCGAAAGCGTAGTAGCCCTCGGGCCGGTGCGGCGCGGTGTAGCGGCCCTTGCAGATCGTGGGATAGCCGGCCTTTTCGTCCGCGCCGAAGCAGTCGATGGTGAAACCGGCAAGCTGTGAGGACATCGATCCGTCCTGGTGCCGCGCGTATTCGACATCCGACGCCGGAGAGCAGACCCCGTCCATATTGGTCGATTGCCCCGTCAGGTAGTTGGTCAGGCTGCAGCGCCCCTCGACCATCAGACCATGATTGCCGAAGATGAAGGTCTCGATCTCACAGGGGATTTCCTTGCGGATCTGGCGGATCTCGGGGATGGTCAGGATGCGCGGCAGGACAACCCGCTTGACGCCGAAACTCTCGCAATAGTAGCGGATCGCCTCGGGGCTGGATGCGGCGGCCTGCACCGAAAGGTGCAGCCGCGCATCGGGATGCGTGCGCGCTATGTATTCTGCCACACCCATATCGGCGACGATGAAGGCATCGACACCCAGCCTCGCGCCGGTATCTGCCGCTTGGCGCCAGAGATCCATCTTGCCTGCGGGAGGATAGGTATTCAGCGCCAGCAGTACCTTGGCGCCCTTTTCATGCGCGTAGGCAACGGAGGCGGCCAGTTCGTCGGGTGTGAAATTCAACCCCGGAAAGTTCCGCGCGTTGGTCGCATCCTGAAAACCGCAATAGACAGCATCCGCGCCAGCATCGACGGCAGTGCGCAGCGCGGCGGGTGTGCCGGCGGGGCAGATCAGTTCGGCTATGCTCATCGGTCCGGGTATCCTTTCGTGTCGTTGGAATAGCTCTTGCGCAGGCGGGCAAGGATCGCGCGTCCGGGCGCGCCGAACATCTCGGCGGTTTCCTCGGCGATGGAGCCGTCAACATCGTCGAGCGCATTGCGCAGCCGCACCACCGCCTCGGTATCGCCGGAGACCTCCAGGTCGCGCGAGAAGAAAGCAGCATCGCCATCCTCTTCGGAGTCCATCAATTCCAGCAGCAGTAGGAACCGTCCACGGATCACCGCCCCTGCCTCGGGCGCGTTTTCGCGCGGGACCGCGCGAAAGATCAGCGCGTGCGGATCGGGCCGCAGATGCAGCGCGAAAGGCAACTCGACCGGGTCGATCAGGAAATCCGTTCCCTGATGCGGACCCAGCCGCGCGAAAAGCGAGGGATGCCGCCGCGCGATCCGCCGCACGGTGCGGGACAGGATCGGCTGCACCAAGGTGCAGGCAAGCCGCGAAAAGGGCTTCGGCCGGGGCCCAGGGGTTCGGGGGAAAGTGTCAGCGCTGATGCTCATGGTCAGAAGTCCCGTTCTGCAGTGACGCCCGCCTTGGTCGCGATCAGATCGAGCGGAATGTCATGGGGTGGGTGGGGATAGATCGTGGTCAGATGTGGGCCCAGGTCGAGTTCCGCCTTGATGTGCCGATAGCCTGCCAGGACTGTCTCACGCCCGATGCCTCGAGCCTGCTCCGAACCCTCGCCGAGCTGATGGAAACCGATCGGATCGACCTCACCCGCCATGCAGGGCGGCGACGTGTATGCTCCCGGCTCGCTCATGCGTGAGCCTGAAGCCGGGAAAAGAGCACGTCGTTCTCAAGGTACATGTGCTCGTCAAGGTCCGCAGCCAGCTCGCCCAGCTTGGCATAAAGCAGCCGCCACGCGCCGCAGGCATCCAGAGGCAGCCTCATTCCATGCGTGATCGCCGCGATCCGGTTCTTCGCTACCTGTCGTCCATCGCGGTCATCCTGCACGCCCGCCAGCGCGCCCAGCATCTTCGCGGTCTCGCCGGCGGCCAGCGCCGGAAAGACAATCGCCTCTTCCATGCGTATATGAGCGTCGAGAGCCGCGACCACGCCCTCGAGCGCCTGTGTCAATCCGTGCGGCGCATTGATGTCGTCGGCATGGACGGCTTCGACCTTGCGCGCCAAGGCGATCAGATCGGGCAACTCCTGCCGGCGCGCCTGATGATAGCGTATGCGGACATGTTCGGTAAGGACTGGTGTCGGCGCATCGTTGGCGGAATCGTACATTCAGACTTTCTCCGTGACATCAGTGGCCGGTTGGGCCATCTCCCGGCACCACGCGAGGACGCTCTCCTCATCAGGCGGCAGCGTGGTGGCCATGCCATCTGCAAAACGCTCGAAGGCTGCGCGATGCGTATCGGACACACCGATCAGCACCGGCACGCCGCGCCCGAGCGCCTCCGCGATCAGCGCGCGAAACCCGCGCCCCTCCGCCTCGCTCAGGCCAAACTTGTTCAGCACGACCAGATCGGCCCCTTCCGCAGACAGCTGCGCGGTCGCAAGGCCGACGGCAGCTTCGAGCGCGCCAGCATCCATCCGGCATGCGGTCGATCCTGCGCCAAGATCCTGCGTGATCCGCACAACCGGTCCATCGGGCAGAAGCCGCAGGTCGCTGTCGCAATGTCCGTTTCCGCCCCCCTGCGCCAGGGCGCGCAAGGCACCCGCGACCCGGATCCCATCGTCGATGAGACGGGACACGACGGCGTCCAGCAGGCGATCCGTCGCCCCGCGTTCGCCCGATCTCACACTCGCAAGCGCCATCGTCGGACCTCACCCTTGCTCAAACTGCGGGAAGAGCACGTCGTTTTCCAGCCGCATATGCTCTTCCAGATCGCTGATGAACGTGCCCAGCCCGTCATAAAGGGCGGTCCAGGTGCCGCAGGCCCCTTTCGGCGTTGAGAGGCCGCCCGTCAGCCGCCGGATATCGGCGACCTCTGTCGCATGGTCGTCATGATCGGCGCGCATCACGGCAATGGGGGCCTCGATACCCGGTGCGCCGCCGTTGCGGATGGCGGGAAAGAGGATCAGTTCTTCCTTCTTCATGTGCACCTCCATCTCGCCGATCATGCGGCGCAGGACGCTGGAAAGCCCGTCGGGCACATCGTCATCGCCGACGTGCACGTTTTCGACCGTCTCCGCCATATCGGCGAGACGCGGCAGCTGTTCGCGATGGCGCGCATGGTAGCGGGTTTCGATGTAGCGGGTCAGTTCCGCAGCGTCGTGGATCGGGGCGGCTTCGGCCATCGGGTCATCCTTGCGTTAGCGAAAGTCGGGACCGGCATCAGGGACGGTTCCGGGCCGGATGGATTCGATCTGCGGTGATGCGCTGAAGATTGTCATGGGACTTCCGTCTTCATGGTTTTCATTTCAGCCTATGTTTGCTAATTGGCATTGTAAATACCGATACAATCATGAGACCAGCGACAATGCGCCTCACCTCCTTTACCGATTTCGGCCTGCGCATGCTGATGCGCATGGCGAGCGCGCCCGAGCGTGCATTCTCGACCGCCGAGTTGTCGGAAGAGTTCGGCCTCTCACGCAATCATCTGGCCAAGATCATGCAGCACCTCGCCCGCGCGGGACTGATCGAGACGCGGCGCGGCGGTGGAGGTGGTGCGCTGCTTGCGAGGCCAGCGGGCGAGATCCGGCTCGGCTCGGTCGTTCGGTCCCTTGAAGAGGGCCAGCCCCTGGTCGAATGCCTGAGCGCAGAGGGCGGAAATTGCGTGATCGACGGGCGCTGCCATCTCAAAGGGCGGCTAAAGTCGGCCGAGGCCGCGTTTTTCGCCGATCTCGATCATTCGACTCTTGCCGATATCGCCCTCGCTCCGGTTCCGCCGGGCTGACAGACTCCCAGCGCTGAATTAAAAGGCATCGAACCAAGGAAAAACGTGCTCGGCAGCCGAAAACCACGCCCACAATAACCTAGGGGAGCCCGTGGAGTACGCCGATGCTCACGAGCACCTTTGCGGCGCCGGCAAATTCGACACGCGGCTCTAGAGGCCGGGCCTTGATGATGTGCTTCCCTCCCCGACGGCATCAATGTGCCAAGGTGTGTGTGCGATGATCCCCAAAGAAGGGCGGTCCTGTCGGAGATTCTCAGGGTCGGGCTCGATCTGGCGATGAACGTGTTCCAAGCTCTTGGAGTAGATGGCTCTGGCCGAGCGGTGTTTCGCAAGAGGCTAAGACAGGATCAGATCCCTGAGTTTTTCGGACGGCTAGCGCGCTGCATCGTTGCGATGGAAGCCTGTGGTGAGGCCAATTTCCGGGGACGGGGAATCGGCAGGCTTGGACATGAGGTGAGGCTGATCCACCCGCCTGTGTGAAGCCCTTCGTGAAGCGTCAGAAAAACGATGCGGCCGATGCCGATAATGGACCCCGGCTGGTCTGCCGGGGCTTTGAGGCGTGTGTTCCGGGGTCCCTGCGCAAGGTCGGTTATCTTATCGGTAACCATCGGCGCCAACGCAGGCGCCCGTTCCGGCAACGCAGGTGAAACCAACGTTCCATCCCGCGCCAGCCGCCGCCACGCCGATAGGTGATTGGGCCGCAGATCATACCGTGCCATATATCCACAACCGTCTCCCCATCGATCAGCATCTCGGCCACACTCCGCGCTTTCAGCTCATCCGACTACTACATCCGGCCCCATGAGAAGTTCCCTTGAGTGCGCCATGCAACAATCCCCGCGCGACCAAGCAAACCAGGGCCTCGCAGGTCAGTAAATCAGAAGAAAGGTGAGGTCAGGACATCGCTTGCGAACCTCCGGGCCCGGCCGCGATTTACAGTCCACCAGAACGAAAAGGACCAGCAGCAAGAGCGGCCTTGCCGCTCCGACCTGCGTGCGCCGGATAGCAGCGGTTTCGATCTGGCCAGGGCCCATTTCTCATGACTCGCGTGGGCTCTGAGCACATGGTTTTACCCGGCCAAGTTCATCGACCGGCGAAACAGCAGGAGACTTGCCGCGAAGAACGCCAGTCCCAACCCGCCCATGAGCGCCAGTTGGACCCAGACGGTATCCAGCCCCGCGCCGCGGAAGACGACCGCCTTGGCGAAGGCCAGGAAATGGCGCGAGGGTAGGGACATGGTCAGACGCTGAACGATGTCGGGCTGACTCTCAACGGCGCCCATGCCGCCCGACAGCATGATGATGGGGATAATGACCATGATCACGAGCAGCGCGAATTGCGCCATGCTTTGCGCCATCGCGCCCAGGAACATGCCGATGGCTGCGGCGGCGGCCAGATAAATAGCGGTACCCGCCAGCAGCAATGCCACAGATCCGGCCATCGGCACATCCAGCACGCCCTGCACCACGAAGAGGAGTGACAGCGTGAAGGCTGCCAGCACGACCACCACGTTGGCCAGCACCTTGGACAGCGCGATCTCCAGCGGTGTGAGGGGCATCACCATGAGATGCTCGATCGTGCCCTGTTCACGCTCGCGCAGCATCGCCGCGCCAGTGAGTGCGATGGTCAAAAGCGACAGCTGATTAAGCAGAGAAGAGACCGACTTGAACCAGACCGGATCGCCGTTGGGATTGAAGGCGCGGCGCAGCTCCAGCCGCAGAGCCGGATCGGGTGCGTCGGGAGTGTTCGTCAGGAAGGCGCGGGTTTCCGAGGCCAGGATATTGGCGATGTAATCGGTGCCGAGTTGAGCCTGGGACACGGCCGTGGCATCAACCTCAAGCTGGGCGGTGGGCATCAGGCCCGCAATCACATCGGCTTCGAAACCGGGCGGAAAGGCAAGGACGAACATGATCCGGCCCGCATCCATTTCAGGCGCGATTTGGTCCGCTCCGATCATTACCGGCGGCTGGAACCAGGGGGGACGAAGCGCGTCGGCGATCTGGCGGGTCAGCATCGAGCTGTCCTCGTCCACTATGGCGATGGCGGCATTATAGACCGTGTCGCCCGCGCCGCTGGCCTCCAGGATAACTGCGACGATGAAGGACCACATTATGAGGATGACCATGACAGGGTCGCCAAGGACGCTTTTCAGTTCCTTGCCGGCCAGCCAGAAGATGTTGGTAATTCTGCGCATCGCTACCGCTCCTGCTTGCGCAGGGCGAGCACGGCAAGCCCGGTCAGCACCGGCCCGAAGGCGGCGAGACGCAACAGATGGCCCGACAGTTCGGGCAGCCCCAGCCCCTTGGTGAATGTGCCGACGCTCAGCCCCATGTACCATGTCGTGGGCCAGAGCGTGCCCACGATCCGCGCGGGTCCTTCCAGCGAGGAAACCGGCGTGATCATGCCCGAAAATTGCAGCGTCGGCATCACCGACAGGATCGCTGCGGCAAAGACCGCCGTAACCTGCGTCTTGGCCATCGTCGACACCAGCAAGCCATACCCCGTGGCCGCCACTGCATAAAGCAGCGCGCCCAAAACCAGCGCCGCAGGACTGCCCTTCAGCGGCACGTCCAGCACCGTGACCACCAGCACCGTCAGAATGATAAAATTCAGCAGCGTGATGGCAATGTAAACCAGTTGCTTGCCGATCAGGAATTCGGCACGCCCGGTGGGGGTGACGTAGAAATTGGTGATCGTGCCGATTTCTTTCTCCCGCGCCACGCTGACCGCCATCAGGATCGCGGGGAACAAGAGCAGCAGAAGTGGCGGGATCGAGGGGCCGATGGCGGGCAGGCTTTCCATCGCCGGGTTGTAGTGGAAGCGCGGCTCAAGCGTTGCGGGTGGCAACTGGTCCGGTGTTTGCGTCTTGGTCAGGTCGGCCAGGGCCAGCGCCGATCGCGCATCTTGGGTCATCGCGTGGGTATGCGCGCCCTCGACATAGCTTTCCACTGTGCCGGCGCGGCTGGTATCGGTGCCGTCGATCAGCGCGGCGATCTCGGCTGTCTCGCCACGACGCACGGAGATGCCGAAATCCGGCGGGATCTGCAGCGCCAGCGCCAATTCGCCGCTAGCCATGCGCCGCTCAAGCTCATCGGCGCCACCGATGCGCGACCGTTCAAGGAACCATTCGGAGTCCTCGAAGCTCGACAGATAGGCGCGGCTTTCCGGGCTGTGGTCCTGGTCAAAGGCGGCGAAGGGAATTTCCCGCACCTCTTGCGAGATGCCAAAGGACATGATCAGCAGCAACACCGCGCTGCCAACGAAGGAAAAAACCAGCCGCACCGGATCACGGCGCACCTGCATCGCCTCGCGCGTGGTGAAGGCGAAAAGCCGGCGCAGGCTGAAGCCCGCCGTATCTTTGGGAGGGTCAGGTGTCTCGCTGACGGTCAGCGCGGTGTCGTCCTCTGGTTCATCTTGCGGTATCGCGTCCAACATGTGGGCAATGAAGGCGTCCTCAAGCGTCTCTACGCCACGCGCCGCGATGATCGCCTGGGGCGCGTCAGTCACCAGAACCTTGCCCGCATGCATCAGCGATATCCGGTCGCAGCGCATGCCTTCGTCCATGAAATGGGTCGAGATGAAGATCGTCACCCTGTCACGATGTGCCAATTCCAGCAACATGTCCCAGAATGCATCGCGCGCCTGCGGATCGACGCCCGAGGTCGGCTCGTCCAGGATCAGGATATCGGGTGCATGGATTACCGCCACCGCCAGCGACAGGCGTTGGCGCACTCCCAGCGGCAGCGATGCCGCACCCTGATCAAGGTAGGGCTCCAGCCCGAAGCGCGGCACCAGCTCGCCCATGCGCCTGGCGGTCAGATCGCTGCCCAGATGAAAGAGGCGCGCGTGTAGAAGCAGGTTCTCACGTACCGTCAATTCGCCGTAAAGCGAGAAGGATTGCGACATGAAGCCGACGCGCCTGCGCGCGTCGAGGTTCTGCGCATCGACCGGCTGGCCGAATATCCACGCCTCGCCCTCCGTCGCGGGCGTCAGCCCCGTCAGCATCTTCATCGTCGTGGTCTTGCCGCAGCCATTGGAGCCGAGAAATCCGAAAATCTCGCCGCGCCTGATCTCAAAGCTGACCGCATCCACGGCGGTGAAATCCCCGAACCGCTTGGTCAGCTCGCGCGCCTCGATCGCCGGTGTTTCGTCGGCGTTCCCGTCGGGCTGTTCCGGGGCGGAGGGCTTGGCCTCCGAGGTGTCTGTTTCGCCGCCCAGCAGCGCGACATAGGCCGCGCCGACGGTGTCGGTTCCTGTCTTTGCCTTGAGATCGTCGGGGCTCGCCTCGGCCAGAATGGTCCCCTCGTTCATGGCGATGAGGTGTTCGAAGCGCTCGGCCTCTTCCATGTAGGCGGTCGAGACCAGAACGCTCATGTTGGGGCGATCCTCGCGGATCGCGTCAATCAGATCCCAGAACTGGCGCCGCGAGAGCGGATCGACGCCGGTCGTGGGTTCATCCAGCAGCAGAAAATCCGGATCGTGGATCAGTGCGGCGCAAAGCCCAAGTTTCTGTTTCATCCCACCCGAAAGCTTGCCCGCCGGGCGGTCGAGAAAAGGGGCGAGGCCCGTCGCACCTGTCAGGCGCTCGATGCGGGCCGCCCGCTCGGCCCGGCCCTGACCGAACAGCTTGCCGAAAAACTCCAGGTTCTCGCGGATGCTCAGATCGTGATAAAGGTTCCTGCCCAGCCCCTGCGGCATGAAGGCGATCCGCCGCCCGATATCGGCGCGATGGCGAGCACTGGACATGTCGCCGCCTAGCGTCTGGATCTGCCCTGCCTGCAGCCGCTTGGCCCCCGAAACCAGCCCCATCAGAGTGGATTTGCCCACCCCGTCCGGGCCGATCAGCCCGACCATCCGGCCAGACGGAATGTCCAGTGTCAGGTCGTCAAGCGCCCTGACCTTGCCATAGCGGTGGCTGACAGAGACGATCTGTGCCGCCGGATGAGCGGCTTCGGCAATCGCCGTCATTGCCCGGACTCGTCACCGGTCCCGTCCCCGGCCACGAGGGGCGCAGGCAAGCTCGCGACTACCGGCGGCGTCAGTCCCTCGGGCCAGTCGGCCACGCTGCCATCCGCACCGACCAGCCGCACCCAAGCCACGCCGCGCACGCCAGTCTTGACCTGCGCCAGACGCTCCTGGACCAACTGCGACGGAATCCGCACCCGGATGCGGAACATCAGGCTTTCACGCTCTTCGATGGTTTCGACCTGTTTCGGCGTAAACTGCGCCTGTGGGGCGACGAAACTGACAATAGCGGGAATGGCGGCATCCGGCCGCACATCGACAACGATCCGCGCCTCGTCTCCGAGCCGCACCCTTGGCGCGGCACCGGCAGACAGGAAAAACTCCATATAGACATTGCCGAGGCTTACCAGCGTCAGCACCTTGCCGCCGCTGCCCAGCACCTCGCCGGGCTGGGCCAGGCGATAGAGGATACGGCCGGGAACGGGCGCGTAGAGCGTGCTGTCGGCGATCCGCGCCTCGATTTCGCGCAGGTTGGCGGCCTCGGCGTCGACGGCGCGCTCCTTGGCTCGGGCCTCGGCCTCGGCGGCGGCGAGCCCTGCCTCGGCCAACTGTGCCTCGGTGCGGCGAATGTCGAGGTTCTCGCGCGAGATGACATCGCGTTCGCTCAGGGTTTCCGCGCGGGCCAGCTCACTTGCTGCCAGGGCAAGGCTTGCCTTGGCCTTGGCCGAACCGGCCTTGGCCACAGCCACCGCGGCCTCGGCGCTGGCAACTGCGGCTTGCGCACGCATCTTTTGTGCCTCCAACTCGGTAGTGTCCATCACGGCGAGGATATCGCCCTGCGCGACAAGGTCGCCTTCCTGCACCATGATCGTCGCCACCCGGCCCGGCAGGCGGCTGGAAATATCCACAAGGTCCGCTTCTATCCGGCCATTGCCGCGCGCGAAACCTTCCGGCGGCAAGCCGCTTGGGGCCAGAAACACTTTCCACAAGGCATATCCGATCAATGCTCCAAGAAGCGCAATGACAAGGATGATCGAAAGCCGGCGCGACATGATCAGGACCCGCCTTCGCTCGCTTCATCGGATTCGATGCCGCGCCGATAGAGGGCAAACACGCCCGGGGCTGCCTCTGTCATGTGGCCCATGTCGCCGACTATGAGAGATTGCATGACCAATCCCTGGATCGTGCCGATGAAAAGCGTCGCTGCCGCCTCACCATCAAGGTCAGGGCGTAATTCGCCGCGTGCCTTTCCGGCTTCTATAAGGTCATTCAGCCGTGCCGCATATTGCTTGAGCATTGCATGCGCCAAGCGTTTCGCGGGTGTGGCCTTGGCGCCTTGCAACTCACCGAACATCATGCGCGGTGCTCCGGGATGTTCGGAAACGAAAGCGACATGGGCCAGAAACATCGCCTGCATCGTCTCGATGGGCGACTCTATGCCCTCGGACGCTTTTTCAATGCGTGCCATGAGGCGTTCGGCCACCCATTTCATCACGGCTTGCCAAATCGCTTCCTTGTTCGGGAAATGTCGAAAGATCGCGCCCTGCGTCAGGTTCATGTGCTTTGCGATGGCCGCGGTCGTGATGGAATCCGGGTTGGTTCTGCCGGCCAGGTCCACGACTGCTTCGACGGTGACATTGCGACGCTCGTCGGCTGGAAGGTTCTTTTGACGCGGGGTGTTCACTAAGCTGTCTCCGTTTACCGACCGGCGTCCGCGTGAGGCAGACCTGCTATGCTATCCGCATCCGGCCCAAAGCGTTTTTCCGGGCGCGACGTCGCGCAGGAAGCTAAAGGAAAGCGGCAAGGCATAAACAACTGCGCCACTCGAAACACAGGCCAATGGCGATTCATTTGAAGTATGATTTAATTTTTGATAGTATTCAATTATTATCTTTTGCCGTCAGAGTTGACCGAAGTGCATTGTCTGACGCCAATCGCCGGAGCCCGAACCTTGAACGCGCAACTTTCCCGAGCTGATGCCAAGGAATAATGCTCTGGACAGACGTCGAAGCAAAATGGCACGTTCTTTGCTCACCGACAAAGGTGCTCTTGGGCGGACAAAGCACCCGAACAAAGGGGGGCTTCGCCTAAGCGAACGGGAGCTTGCCTACGACAAAAGGGACAATCGCGAAGGAGGCGCGACATGTGTGACCCGCTCAAGATCGGACAAGCACGACCAGGACGTACGCGCGCGCAGCGTCGCGCGGCGGCGGAGATCATGGGCATCGACGACGTCTATTTATCGCGAATGATACATTTCTTCGTCGCGCGGGTACGCGCAGACAAGCGCTTGCAGCGGTTCTACGCGGTCGAAGACCCACACCACAGGGCGCAACAGGTCGCCCGCATGACCGCATTCTGGCGAAACGTGGCCTTTGACACGGGCGATTACGCTGATGACCTGTTCGAAAAGCATCGACATCTGCCCGACGTCCACAGAGAGGATTTCGAACGCTGGCTGGAACTGTTCCGCGCGACGCTTGAAGAAACCGCTCCAACGACCGAGGCGGCGCGTTATCTGATGGTCCGGACCGAACGCGTGGCGCGAAACCTTGAACTGGCAATGTTCGGAGAGCCCAGTGACGCGGCGCAGAAATCGTCGCGGCACCAATGTCGGTCGGGCCAGTCCTGACGACTGAAAACATGCCCACACGCGGAAGGGGCTCCTGGCATGCTGACATTTTGAGGTGAGTATAGAGCATATCGGGCACCTCGCAGCGCTCGGCCGGGTGTCAGTGTCGCGCAAAGCTCTGCCCTGCGAGCCAGCCGGCAATCCAACCGCCCAGATGCGCCTGCCAGGCGAGCCCGCCGGAAAAGACCACGAACAGGGCTATATTGGCAACGACAAGGCCGAGGATCCCCACCACCAGCGGCTGCAGGGGAAGCCGGGATCGCCGACGCATTCGGTAATCCGCAGCCTGCCACACCCCGATCAAGCCAAATACTGCGCCGGATGCACCGATCATCGGTGCAGCACTGGTAGAAAGCAATCCGAAACACGCCGCGCCGGAGACCGCCGACACGAACAGTGCCAGCAGAGTCCTGGCTGGTCCGATATGAGCCGAAACGTACTTTCCCAGCGACAGCAGGACAACGCCGTTCATGGCAAGATGCGCGAACCCACCGTGCAAAAAAGCGTAAGTAATGAACATCAAGGCGGTCTGTCCGGGATAAACCGGCGACATTGCCCCGGAGACAAGCGGTTGCCAGAAGGCCCCAAGCGCGAAGGCGGGCCAGCGCAGATTCTGAGATCCAAGCAATCCGGATGCCGACAGGCTGATAACCAGTTCAATCGCGGCCATGACCCCGACGAGGATCCACAAGAACCCGGGCGCACCGGCCTGCTGCATCGGGCTGTGCTTTTGATGGTCCGTTCGAGACGTGGGCTTCATGGCTCCAAGCTAGTCCTTCGAGGTGCAAAGACCAAGGTCGCACAACCAGTCTGGAACCGGCCCAGGCGCCCAAATGAAGCAGATATGTCCATCTCCCGATTGTAATGACCAAGCTAAACGGTGCACCGGGCCTTGGAGAGAGCAGGATCCCCCCAAAGGACCCTCATCCGCTTGACACAGCCGCAGCAGAGAACCGGGTATCCTACGGAAGGCATTATCGACGCGCGACTGACGACGAGCCAAGCGAGGCATAGAAATCACCGGATTTGACCTGAACGCATCAGCGAAACATCGGCCGAGGCGAGGGCTTTGGCAGGAATTGCTGTCAGGTAGTGTTGATGCGTCTTTGACCGCGAGACTGAAACGCAGCGAGAAAAAGAATACAGTCTCGTCTTGGTCAACGCTTTTGCCACACCGGTCATTGCGAAATCATGTGCGCTGAGGCAAGGCGATCTGAGAGGCCGAACCTCGACGATTCAGGCATTCCGGGATGCAACGACCGAAGAAGAAAGGCCTGCCTTCTTTCAAAATGACCCCGGCTGGAACACTAACCGATCGGATCCTATGCTATCGGCTCACCGCAACAGCCGGAGTGTATTCTGTATCTTGGTCAAAGGGGTGGTGCCGCTGATAGGACTCGAACCTACGACCCCATCATTACGAATGACGTGCTCTACCAGCTGAGCTACAGCGGCCCTTGGCGGGGGTCTTGCGCGCGTGAAAATACCGGCAAGGCACCTCGGGTGACGGCGCTATAGCACTGGCGCCCGGGCGGGCCAAGTCTATTTTTTGGCCTCGGCGGTATCCTTGGCCTCGTCATCCTTGGGTGGGTCCTGAACCACCTCGGCATCGACGACGCTGGCTACATCCGTTGCGCTGGCATCGTCCAGATCGCCCATGATCAGGGGGAGCATTTCGATGCCGGTGGGCGAGGTCACGTCGCTTTGCGGGGGCGATTTCCACTCCAGCGTATCAAAGGCGCCGCAATGCTCGCAGGCAGGAACCCATTCACCGTGAATATGCTGGCACTTGCCGCAGATCCATTGCGGGCCGCGCGGAGCGGCCATGGCGCGGGCCAGCCAGCCTTTTACGACACGGTCGGCGGCGCCCTCACCCTTCTCGATCGCGGCCATGATGGTCAGGACGCGCGCATCGGGATCCTTCTCCACCAGATCAGCCAGTGCGCGGCGCGCGGCGGGGAAATCCTCGGCGGCGAGATTCAGCTCGGCCTCGACCAGTTTTGATTCGCGGTGATCGGGGCGCGCGTTGATCAGCTTGCCAAAGCGCTTGAGCCGCTGCTGCGGCGTCTCGTCAGGCGCGATGGCGGCGAAGGCGGCGGCCAGATCGGGATGCGGTTGCTGGTCCCAAGCCTTGCGAATGACGCGGGCGGCGTAGCGCGGCGCGCCCTGCGCGATATAGCTGCGCGCGGCCATGACAGCGGCGGGAATGAGATGCGGCGACAGCTTGTTCGCCTCGATCGCGGCCTCGCGCGCCTCGACGGTCTTGCCCTCGACGGCGATGTCGCGCGCCGCCGACAGGGCCAGCACCGCATCGCGGCGCTTGTGCACGTCGCGCGGGATATTTCCGTGCTTCAGCTTGGCGCCCAGCGTTGCGCGGGCGCCAGCCCAATCCTCCTGCCCGGTCTGGAGACGCAGCAGCGTATCCTGTATCTCGGCATGGGCGGGTTTGAGGCCAAAGGCCGTTTGCGCCAATTGCAGGGCCGTGTCGGTATCACCGTCGGCCAGCTTTTGCCGCAAGATGCCGCGCACGCCGACGAACTTTGTCCGGTCATCCTTGAGCAAGCGTTTATAGACCTCCTCGGCCTTGGCGCGATTGCCCTGCATCTCGGCAGCCTGGGCCGTCACAAGGTTAGTGAGCGCAGGCTTGCGCAGATAGCGCTCGGCCCTCGCGGCACGTGCCATAGCGATGTCGCCCTCGCCCGAGGCGAGCGCCATCATCCCTTCGGACAAGGCGCGATAACCCTTTTCCTGGCGATTGCGATCGAAATAGCGCGACAGCGCCGTTTCGTCTCCATTTATGAATTTCAGGACTGCGATCAGCAGCGCAGCCAGTTTCAACAGCAGCCAAAGCCCGAGGATCAGCAGCGACAGCGCGATCACCGCGGTGAGCGGCGTCAGGTTCAACTCCATCCCCGCCATGACGATGCGCACGCCGCCATCCAGCTCCAGAAGGTAGGAGGCGCCGAAGGTGACGAGAACCACAAGGGCCAGGAAAATTACAATCTTGATGATTGACCACAGCATTGAGGCGGGCCCTTTCAGTTCAGTTTCTCGGCGAGCGCGTCATAGGCGTCCAGCGCCTCTATGCGGGCGCGCAGCTCTGCGGTCCAGCCCGACATCTCGGCGCGAGCGACTTCGGGCAGGCTCTCGACCTCGGAGAATGCGCTTTGCAAATTGCCCTGCCGCAGATCATCCTCGGCCCGCGACAGGATGGCGTCCGTGCCCGGCCCTTCCTTGCGCTCAAGCGACCGTGCGCCCAGCTGGTCGGACATGAACGACCAGACCCCGTCCGCCGCGCCATCCGCGCCGTCGCGGCGGGCGGCCGTCAGTGCTGCGCGGGCCGCGGGAGCAAAGGCCTCCTGCAGATCCGGTTGGGTGGCGACGCCTGTCTCGGCCACTTCTTGCAAAGCATCGGGGGTGGGTATGCCAACCCTTTCAAGATCGCCCAAGGCCGAAGCGAACTCCGATCCGGTGTCGAGCGCCGTGCGGATCCGTGTCACCGCGGCGCGGAGCAACGCCTGCTGGGCGGCGGCACGCGCGGCATTGTCGCGCTCTTCGGCCTCTTGGGTCAGCGCGGCCAGTTGCTCGCCCTGCTGCTCGATGGTGCTGCGCAGGGCATTGAGCTGCCCGGAGGAGACGCCGGTGCCGTCACCGGCGGGTTGGTTCTCGACCGCATCGAGCCGCGCCGTCAGTTCCGCGATTTTCTCTGAAAGCCCGCCAAGCGAGCCTTCCAGCGCCTGCTGGCTGCCTTCGATCCCGCTGAGGTCAGGGGCATCGGGCGTGCCGGGCAGCTCCGCCACCTGGCTGGCCAGCGCGTCAATCCGCTGAGCCTGCTCATCGAGGCGCGCTGCCTGACCGCTGTCTGCGCCAACCGGGGTCATCAGCCCCATCTGCGGCAAAAGGTAGTAGGCGGCGCCAAACCCGAGGGCCGCGGCGCAGACGCCACCGAGGAAAAGCGCCAGGAATCCGGAGCGGCGGGCGGGCGGACTCGCGGGCGGATTCTCCGGCTGCTTGTCGGCAGTGCGCGAGGCTGTAGAGCTGGTGGTGACCGTCGCCGGTTTCGCGGCCGGCTCGGGCGTCGGGCCTGCCTGCGCGCTGGCGCTGGGCTTGTCAACAGACGGTTTGTGATCCGATTTGGCGGATGGGGTATCGCCGGATGTACCAGGCTTGGATGTCTGTGTTTTGGGAACGGTCGTCGCCGTAGTCGCGCCGGGTTTTGATGATGCGTCCCCGGACACACTATCCGACTTGCCGGGTTCATTGGTACCAGACGCCTTCGGCGCTGTATCCTTCGTGCTGGTGGCCGAGCTTGCCGTCGACGATTTCGCTGTCGTCTTGGACGAGGATGACCTGGCGGGTGACGATTTCGCGGCAGGCTTTGCCGCCGTCTTCGATGTCTTGGACGCGCTTTTTGCTGCGGGTTTCTCTTTCGCGCTCTCGGCCGTCTCCCCGGCGGATGCGTCGCTATCAGCAGAGGGCACGCCCGGCTTGGGGCCTGTCGATGTGGCGTCGGTCGCTTTGGCGTCGGTGCGTTTTTGCGCCTCGTCGCTGCCAGTCTCGGCGTTCGGGCTGTCTTTGGACCCTTTTTTGTCTGCCACGTCGCTTGCCCCTTTCGAATCTGCCCCAACTACCCGGTTTGACAACCTTACTGCGCGCTCTTTGTTCCCTCAAGGCGGTAGGCCGCCGCGACCGCCTCGGGCCAGGCGCGCAACATTCCGGCGGTATCGGGACGGTCCGCCACGATCACGGCTTGCGCCGCCCCCTCGGGTACCCGCGCCGCCGCGGCTGCGCTGATCGCCAGCACGACGAGGGGCGCCTTGGGCGCGCCACCGGCAAAAAGCGCGGCGGCACTGCGTGGAGAGAAGACGGGCGCGATGACGGGCGCGGTGCCCGTCAGACAGCTTTGCGCCTCGGCGGTCAGGGGCGCCAGATGCTGCGCATAGATCACCGCTTCATCCACAGAAATTCCAGCATCGCTCAGCAGTCCGGCAATATCCGCTGCGGCATGTGCGCCCCGCAGGTGCAGCATCGGGCCATCGCCCTCATCCGCCTTGATGCGCGCCACCATATCACGGGCATCGCCGCCGCAGGATATGGCCGTCATGCCGGCGCGCCGCGCCTCCTCGGCAGTGGCATCGCCGACGGCGTAAACCGGAACATCGCGCCGGTCACTGCGCGCTGAAAATTCCCGCACGGCGCTGCGCGAGGTAAAGATCAGCCAGCGATAGCCTTCCAGATCCGGCAGCGTGCCCGTGCCCTCGATAACCAGCGCAGGCGACAGGACCATGGGCAGGTCACCCCCCGGATGCCGCCGCAGTTCTTGCGCGAATTGGACACCATACGGCGCGGGCCGCGTGATCAGGACGCAGGGGGGCAAGGCACGGCTCCGCAGTTGTGGCAGGGTCGGCCAAGTGATACGCGGATGGCGGCGGTCACGCAACGGGCAGACAAGATGAACGATACCCTGACCATCCTCGGAATTGAAAGCAGCTGCGACGATACCGCAGCGGCCATCTTGCGCGTGAATGGCACCGCCCAAATCCTGGCCCAAACGGTGCAGAGCCAGGGACAGCTTCACGCGGCATTCGGCGGCGTCGTCCCCGAGATCGCTGCCCGCGCCCATGCGGAAAAACTGGACCTCTGCGTGGCGGAGGTGCTGCGCGCCTCGGGCCTCAAGCTCCGCGATATGGACGCCATCGCGGTCACTGCCGGGCCAGGCCTGATCGGCGGCGTGATGTCGGGCGTCATGTGCGCCAAGGGTCTGGCGACCGGGGCGAGCCTGCCGCTGATCGGCGTCAACCATCTGGCGGGCCATGCTCTGACCCCGCGCCTGACCGATAACGTGGCCTATCCCTACCTGATGCTGCTGGTCTCGGGCGGGCATTGCCAGTTTCTGCGCGTCGACGGGCCGCAGGACTTCACCCGGCTCGGCGGCACCATCGACGACGCGCCCGGCGAGGCCTTTGACAAGACCGCGCGCCTTCTGGGCCTGCCGCAGCCCGGCGGCCCGGCGGTCGAGCGGGAGGCGGCAGCGGGCGATCCCGCGCGCCATGCTTTCCCGCGTCCCATGCTCGACCGGCCGGGATGCGACATGTCCTTCTCGGGCCTCAAGACCGCGCTCTTGCGGGCGCGCGACGGGATCATAGCGGAAAAGGGCGGGCTGACGGTACAGGATCGGCGTGACCTCTGCGCCGGATTCCAAGCCGCGATGCGCGACGTTCTGGCCGAAAAGACGCGCCGCGCGCTGGCCGCCTGCCCTGATTTGCGGGTGATCGCCGTCGCGGGCGGCGTCGCGGCCAATCAGGCCATTCGCGGCGCGCTGATGCAGGTGGCCGAAAATGCAGGCGCCACGTTTATCGCGCCGCCGCTGGCGCTTTGCACCGACAATGCAGCGATGATCGCCTACGCGGGGGCCGAGCTGTACCGCGCAGGACAACGCGACGACATGACCCTTTCGGCACGCCCTCGCTGGCCACTGGACAGCACCGCGCCCTCGATGCTGGGATCGGGCAAGAAAGGCGCCAAGGCGTAAATTGCACAGGGCCGCGCGCCGCTATAGTCTGCGCGCAAACAGCCTGTATAGGAGCCCGACATGCTGATCGCCCTCATCGCTCGCGACAAACCCGGCGCGCTGCAAATCCGCCTCGATACGCGCGATGCGCATGTCGATTACCTGAAAACCTCGGGGCCGGTGTCGCAGGCGGGGCCGCTCTTGGACGATGCGGGGCAGATGTGCGGCTCGCTCGTCGTGCTGGACGTGCCCGATATGAACGCGGCCCGGGCCTGGGCCGAGGCGGATCCCTATGCCCATGCTGGCCTTTTCGAGAGTGTCGAATTGATCCCCTGGAAAAAAGTGATCTGAGGTCATGCAATACTGGCTTTTCAAATCCGAACCCTCTGCCTGGAGTTGGTCCGACCAACAGGCGCGCGGCGACGCGGGCGAGGAATGGGACGGCGTGCGCAATTACCAGGCTCGCAACATCATGCGGCAGATGGAACTGGGCGATCGCGGCTTTTTCTACCACAGCCAGGATGAGCGCGCGATTGTCGGCATCGTCGAGGTTTGCGCGACCATCCATCCCGACAGCACGTCAGACGATCCGCGCTGGGAATGCGTCGATATCCGCGCGGTAGAGCCGGTGGAAACACCCGTGACGCTGGACCAGATCAAGGCTGATCCGCGTCTTGCGGACATGGCGCTGGTGCGTCAGCCGCGCCTGTCGGTTCAGCCCGTCACGCCCGAGGCGTGGCGCATCATCTGCGAAATGACGAAAGTCATTGACTGAAAACAAGGACAGGGGCGCTATTAACGGGTGTGCGGAACCAAATTTCGGATCCAACGTTCTCACGCTATGACCATGCGGACTGAAATGTCCGCGCAATTAGAAGTGCGCATCCTGCGACAATGATTTTCTGGAGGTTTCACATGACCAAGCTTTACACTGCCATCGGCGCCCTGACCCTGGCCCTTGCAACACCGCTCTCAGCCGCCGTTGACGATGTTCTGCCCACGCGTGGCGATGAGATTAGCAAATTTCGCGACGCCGGTGCCTGGACCATTCGCGAGAATGTGACGCGCGGATCATGCTTTGCTTCATACAAGGCAGAGTCGGGCGCCATTGTGCAGTTCGGCTTCACCAAGGATGAAAGCGCGGGCTACCTTGGTCTCTTCGGCCAGAATGCCGACGTCGTTCCCGGCGATCAGGCGGTTGCGTTCATTGCGAATGGCAACCTCTATTCCGGCATGGCGACCGGCGTGGGCGCCAGCATCGAAGACGGCTATGAAGGCGGCTACGTCTTGGTGAACAACACCAAATTCGTGAAGGACATCGAAGCTGGTGAAGAGCTGGTCGTGTTCCCCGAAACGCCGAAGACCTATATCGTGGACATGTCCGGCGCCTCGGCGGCGGTTTATGAAGTGCGTAAGTGCACAACCGAACTGCACCAAAAGTGAGCTGAGTGGCGCGCCAGCACAGTTGCGCCATCAGCAGCTTGCATTCAATGGATAAGGCCCCGTCTTGCGGGGCCTTTTTTATGTGCGAATGCCGACAACGGAAACCACCGCTGCGCATATAAAAACGAAGGGTTCCGGCCCATGCCGAAACCCTCCGCCACCCCACGTGCTCCCTACGCACCACACGTGTATCTGGATTAGGTTCCGGCCGTCCTGGCCCGATGAGATGACACTACCTCGGCACGCGCCGTTACGCAAAGATCAAGTGCCGCAAATTTGTCTCAAGAGGCGCGCAAAGCCGCAAGAAGCCGTAGCGCCGCCTACCTGCAATGCTTGGCGATTTCGCGCGTCTGCAGCTCGGTTTCCACCAGAAGGCAGCGGTCGCGCGCCTCGTAATAATAACCGCGCGCATACCACATCACGGCCTTATTCATATCGCCATCCGACACCATCCATGCCCCGCGCAGGTATTTCACCGCGAAATGCAGGTTCGTCTCGGCATCCAGCAGGTCCGTATCCTTTCCGGAGAAGCCCATACCGCGCGCGGTGGCAGGCAGGATCTGCATCATGCCATAATAAGGACCATTACGTGCCTTGGGGCGATAGTCGCTTTCGCGCTGGATCACCTTGTGCACCAGCGGGCGCGGCACCTCATAATGATCAGCGTATTTGTTGACTAACTGCCGGATCTCGGGCGTCTCATTGGGATAAAGTGAGGCGGGCGAGCTGCTGGAAACGGTCGGCGCATCCTTGGGCGGGGTGCTGGCGCAGGCGGCGAGAAGGCCGAGCGAGGCGACGAGAACGGCGCGCAAAATCATGATCTGGGGTGTCTCCAAGGGAATCTTGGCGTTCGTTAAGGACCAAAGACGCCGCATCTGGCAAGTCGGGCGGGTCTGCCTGCGCGGAACTTCGCCGGTCCACAGGCGCCCCAGGCAAAGCGCCGCCCAAAGCTGACGGTGCGTCAACCGGGTGCACACCGTCATTTGGTGCGCACCCCAGCCGACAGTCAGATTTCCAGAACGGTGCTGCCGGTCGTCTTGCGCGCCTCCAGCGCCTCATGCGCCTTGGCCACATCACGCAGGGCAAAGCGTTGACCGATATTGATCTTTACGTCTCCGGCCAGCACCTTCTTGGCCAGATGCGCCGCCATCGACTGGCATGTCTCCTGGTCCGAAATATGGGTGAACAGCGTCGGGCGCGTGATCTTGAGCGAACCCTTCTTGCCGAGTATGCCCACCTCGAAAGGCGGCACCGGCCCCGAGGCATTGCCGAAGGAAATCATCATTCCCAGCGGCCTCAGCGAATCGAGCGAGCCGTCGAATGTGTCCTTGCCGACCGAATCCATCACCACGTCGACGCCCTTGCCGCCAGTCAATTCGCGTACCTTGGCCACCCAATCCTCGGTGCGATAATTGATGCAATGCGCGGCGCCATGATCCAGCGCGAGCTGACATTTCTCGTCCGTGCCGGCGGTGCCGATCAGGGTGATCCCCTCGGACCGCGCCCACTGGCAGGCAAGCAAGCCCACGCCGCCCGCCGCCGCGTGAAAAAGCACGGTATCGCCGGATCTCAGCGGCGTCGTGCGGTGGAAAAGATACTCCACCGTCATGCCTTTCAGCATCATCGCCGCACCTTCCTCGAACGAGATGCCCTCGGGCAGCGGACAGACCTGCGCCGCGGGCATGACGCGCGCCTCGGCATAGGCGCCCGGCGGCTGCGAGGCATAGGCGGCGCGGTCCCCTACCTTGAGATGCGTCACGCCCTCGCCCACCGCCTCGATCACGCCGGCGGCCTCCATGCCCATCGCATGGGGCAGCTCCATCGGGTAAAGCCCCGTGCGCTGATAGACGTCGATGAAATTCAGGCCCACGGCCTTGTGCGCGATGCGCACCTCACCTTTGCCGGGCTCGCCCACCTCGCGGTCGACCAGCTTGAACTCTTCGGGTCCGCCATGCGCTTCGATGATTGCCGTCAGTGCCATTTCTTCCTCCTCGCGGTGATTTGGCCGCAGTGAGGAGGAAATTACCGGCGCTGTCCACCACTTCCTTGGCGGCGCAGCCCCGGACGGTATGGCCCGCCGCCCAGTCATGCGCGGCGGGCGGCAGGCCTGGCTGTCCTCAGCCTTTCAGCTTGGTCATGCGCAGATAGGGCAGAACGGTATCGAACTCACCGAACTTGTCCTTGGCATCGGCATCGTTGAGAGCGGTCGGAATGACCACATCCTGACCCACCTGCCAGTCAGCGGGGGTCGCCACCCCGGCCTTCGCCGCTGTCTGCAGACCATCGAGCGCGCGCAGCACCTCTGCAAAGTTGCGGCCAACATTCATGGGATAGGTCATCGACAGCTTCAGCTTCTTGTCCGGCCCGACGATGAACACGCTGCGCACCGTGGCGCTGTCATTGGGGGTGCGGCCATCGGGCAGATAGGCCTCGGCGGGCAGCATGTCGAAGGCTTTCGAGACCTCCAGCTCCTCATCCGCGATGATTGGAAAACCGGCGGATGTGCCCGCGACCTTCTCGATATCGCCCTTCCATTTCTTGTGCTCCTCGACCCCATCGACCGACACACCGATGACCTTGGTATCGCGTTTCTTCCACTCGTCGGCCAGTTTCGCAACGGCGCCGAACTCGGTGGTGCAAACGGGGGTGAAATCCTTGGGATGCGAGAACAGGATAGCCCAGCTATCGCCGATGAAATCGTGAAAGCTGATCTTGCCCTGATCGGTCTCGGCGGTGAAATCGGGGACGGTGTCGTTGATACGAAGTGCCATGTCGGCTGTCCTTTCCTTGTTGCGTAAACGGGACTTGCACCGCGCAAGATAGGATGCGTCCGGGTGGATTGCACCCCCTCGCCAAAGCGCGGGTGACCTTGCAGGTCCGAGGGGCCGGGTCTATGTCTTGGGGCAAGGCGCGTTGGCGCCAGCAGACCACATAAAGCACGGGAGACACGACATGATCGAGAAGCGCCAATTCTACATCAACGGAAAATGGTGCGACCCTGCGTCGCCCAGCGACCACGAGGTCATCAACCCCTCCAATGAGGAGGCCTGCGCCGTTATCAGCCTCGGCGGTCAGGCCGATACCGATGCTGCCGTCGCCGCAGCCAAGGCCGCCTTCCCTGCATGGATGAACACCCCCCCGGCCGAGCGTATCGCGCTGGTCGAAAAGCTGCAGAAGGTCTACGATTCCCGCGCCGAGGACATGGCGCAGGCGATCAGCCTCGAGATGGGCGCGCCCATCGATCTCGCGCGCCAGCAGCAGGCCGCCGCCGGATCGGGCCATATCGGCGCCTTCATCAAAGCCGCCAAGGAGTATGAGTTCGAGCATGCGCACGACCCCAACACCCCCGGCAGCTATATCCGCAACGAGCCGATCGGCGTCACCGCCCTGATCACACCGTGGAACTGGCCGATGAATCAAGTCACGCTGAAGGTGATCGCCGCCGCCGTCGCAGGCTGCACGATGGTGCTCAAGCCCAGCGAGGAATCGCCTTTGTCCTCGATCGTCTTTGCCGAGATGATGGACGAGGCGGGCTTCCCGCCCGGCGTCTTCAACCTGGTCAATGGCGACGGCCCCGGTGTCGGCACTCAACTGACCGAGCATCCCGATGTCGACATGATCAGCTTCACCGGCTCTTCCCGCGCGGGCAAGCTGATCTCCAAGGGCGCTGCCGACACGCTCAAGCGCGTTTCGCTGGAACTGGGCGGAAAGGGCGCCAACCTTGTCTTTGCCGATGCCGACGCGGATGCGGTCGAGCGCGGCGTGCGCCACTGCATGAACAACTCGGGCCAGTCCTGCAACGCACCGACCCGCATGATCGTTCAGCGCGAGGTCTATGACGCCGCTGTTGAGAAGGCCGCCGCGATCGCCAATTCGATCAAGGTCGGCCCCGCCGATCAGGAGGGCGATCACATCGGCCCCGTCGTCAACAAGGTGCAGTTCGACAAGATCCAGGACCTGATCCAGCAGGGTATCGACGAGGGCGCGCGCCTTGTCGCCGGTGGCGTGGGCCGCCCCGACGGCCTCAACCGCGGCTTCTACGTCAAGCCGACGGTCTTTGCGGATGTGAACAACAACATGGTTGTCGCGCGTGAAGAAATCTTTGGCCCCGTCCTGTCGATCATCCCCTTCGACACCGAAGAAGAGGGCATCCAGATCGCCAACAACACGCCCTACGGCCTCACCGACTATCTGCAGACGCAGGACAAGGGCCGCGCCGCCCGCGTCGCCCGCGCCCTGCGTGCCGGCATGGTCGAGGTCAACGGCGAGAGCCGCGGCGAGGGCGCGCCCTTCGGCGGCATGAAGCAGTCCGGCAACGGGCGCGAGGGCGGTGCTTGGGGCATTGAGGATTTCATCGAGGTGAAATCCGTCTCGGGCTACGATCCCAAGGCGGCCTGATACCGCGCGACATGGCATTCCAAGGGGCTGGAGCGATCCGGCCCCTTTTGCATTTGTTTTTCGCGATTATCGTCTCGCGCAAATTGGTTTAGACCAGAGGGAATTGAGCCAGTATTCCACTTAGGGACTTCCGCGACTGCGAAACTCGACCTACGCTTATCTGGAAACTTGAAAGGCGCATCGAGATGTACAAGATCGTGGAGTTACCGGCGGATAAAGCAAGCATTCTGCTGCCTCTTCTCGGTCAGGTTCAACAACTCCATGTTGAAGCTCATCCCGATATCTTTCGGGACGATACGCAGCCCTCTGATCTGCGGGAATTCCTTCGGCAATTCATATCCAAGAAAGAGGTCCAGGCCTTGGCCTGTCTTTCGGATGAGGAAAATGCCATAGGATATTTGATTTACGAGGTTCAGGAGCACGGCCCGACCGCACTAAAATCGGCCTATCGCATCGGTTTTCTCCATCAGGTAGCTGTCGACGAAGCATACCGCGGCCAAGGAGTCGCATCGGATCTCATTGAGGAGATGACGCTCCGCTTGCGCACCACCGGCGTCTCGAAAATCCGTTCAGAACACTTCGCCTTCAACTTGCCGTCGGCGGCTCTAATGAACGCCGCCGGCATGCGGCCACTCAGGATCACCGTAGAAGGCGACACCTGAGAGAGCCCTCCTGTTCGGCGCGCTCCAACACATCGGGTAAGATGACAGAGTGATCCGGCCCCTTTCGCGTCTCGAAGGGCTGGGCGCACCCGCCGAAACGCTTTAGAAGGGCGCCATGAGCCTGCCCGAAACCTCCCCCGAAAGTATCGCCAACGCCGCCTTCGTTCCGAAGACGGTGCACAAGCGCGACATCTTCTCCGAGACGATTTCGGGCGATCTAGAGGGTATCCCCGACTACCCCGTGGTCCTGCGCAAGCTCGACACCGTGCCGTGGTATGCGCGGCCGATTGCCTGGGCACTGGCGCGCAAGGAAATTCGCGGCCTGCGCGCCGTGCAGGGGATCGAGGGTTGCCCCGCCCTCGTGCGCGTCGACAAGACCGGCCTTTTGCGCAGCTGGACACGCGGCACGCCCTTGCAACTGGCGCAACCATCGGATGCTGCCTGGTATCAAGACGCCAAGCGCCTCCTGCGCGAGATGCGGCGCAAAGGCGTCACCCATAACGACATCGCCAAACCGCAAAACTGGCTGATGACACCCGAGGGCCGCGCGGCCGTGATCGACTTCCAACTCGCCTCGGTCCACCGCCGGCGCGGGCGCCTTTTCCGGGTGATGGCGCGCGAGGATCTGCGCCACCTGCTGAAACAGAAACGCGCCTATGCGCCGGATCTGCTGACCCCGTCCGAGTCGAGGATGCTGGCGCAAAAAGCCCTGCCCTCGCGCATCTGGATGGCGACAGGCAAGCGCGCCTACAACTTCATCACGCGCCGCCTGATGAACTGGTCCGATGGCGAGGGCACCGAGGACCGCATCCAGCGTGATGGCCCTGCCCTGACGGCGGCGCTGATGGCGCATCCAGAGGTGACAGATGTGGCGCTCGCCACCTACGCGCTCCCGGCCAAGGGCGTCGGGCTTTACGCCTTTGTAGAAACCACGCTCCGCGCCGATGCGCTCGCAGACCTCGCGCCCCAGCCGAAGCCCGAGGCGATTCAGCCCGTCACCGCCCTGCCGCGCCACGCCGATGGCAGCGTCAGGGACGATGCGCTTGCCCTCATCGCCGCCAATCGGCTCGATGAATTGGCGCAACTGCAAGCGCGCGAGCCTGAATTGGCGGGCGCCCTCGCCCCTATCATCGCGAGCCGGCTCAACCTGACAGACCGCGTGCTGCGCTAGAACGGCGTCTTGGCGCGAAATGACATGCCGCGCCCGCTCTCGGGATGGTTGATGCGCAACTCCTCGGCATGCAGCATCATGCGCGGGTAGGCCGCGTCCGAAGCATAGAGCGGATCTCCCAGAATGGGATGCCCCATCGCCAGCATATGCACCCGCAGCTGATGCGTGCGCCCCGTCTTGGGCCAGAGCCGCACACGGCTCTCCTCGCCACTTGCCTTCAACACGCGATACTCGGTCAGCGACGGCTTGCCCGTCTCATGGCACACCATCTGGCGAGGCCGGTTTGGCCAATCCACGATCAGCGGCAGATCGACCTCACCCTTCTTGCCCTCCATGCGCCCCGCCACACGCGCCACATAGGTCTTGCGCGCCTTTCGCTCGCGGAACTGCTCGGACAGGAACCGCTGCGCATGGCCGGTAAGGCCGAACACCATCACCCCCGAGGTATCGCGGTCCAGCCGGTGCACCAGCAGCGCGGTCGGAAAGGCCGCCTGCACCCGCGTCAGAAGGCAATCGGCCAGATGATCGCCCTTGCCGGGCACCGACAGAAGGCCGTCGGGCTTCGTCACGGCCAGAACCTCGTGGTCCTCGTGGACAACGTCCAGCGGTGTCATGGGCGGATCATAAGGTGTCTGCATGGCGCCCGCTCTACCCTGCGCAGCACGGGCCGTCCAGCGCGCGCAGCCTGATTCGTCTTGGCAAGAATACTCCCGTGGGGAGCGCGGCCCGCGCTCTCAGGCCGTGCCGTGATCCGCCGAAAGGGCCAGCGGGCTGATCCCGAGCGTGGCCAGCGCCGACGCCCATTTATCGGGCGTACGCGTGCCGAAGACCAGCTTGGCGCTCGCATCGCAGATCAGCCAGCCATTCTCGGCGATCTCGCCCTCCAGCTGCCCTGGCCCCCAGCCGGCATAACCCAGCGCGATCAGGGCGCTGTCCGGCCCCTCGCCCGCCGCCATGTCCTCGAGGATATCCAGCGTTGCGGTCATGGCGAAAGCCTCGCTGACCTCCAGCGTCGAAATGGATGAGGCATATCCGGCATCGTGCAGCACGAAACCGCGTCCCGGCTCGACCGGGCCGCCGAAATGGATGGGCAGGCGACGCGCGCGGGGCCCGGCCTCGATATCCAGCTGTTCCAGTAGTTCGCTCAGCTTCAGGTCATCGGCCATCTTGTTGATCACAAGACCCATCGCGCCCTCATCCGAATGTGCACAGACGAAAATCACCGATTGGTCGAATCGCGGATCGGCCATGCCCGGCATCGCGATCAGCATACGGCCCGTCAAGTCCATGCCCGTCAGCGAGGCAGTATCGGGGGTGGTCATCATATTTTTGACAATGGCGGCTCGCCCCGGCCATTACAAGGGGCCGGGCATGCAGTCATGCGCCAAAGGCGCATCTGACCCGATTGTGAATTGGCTTTCGCCCCGGTTTCGCGCAAAGGAGAGGGATGAAACGTCTTGCCTCACGCCTCCTTGCCGCCGCGCTCTGCCTTGCCGCGCTGCCCGCCGCCGCGCAATCGCTGGATGCCGTCCAATCGGCGCGGCTGCTGCCGGGCTGGCGCATGGATGACGGCACACACATGGCCGCGCTCGAGTTGCGCCTCGCGCCGGGATGGAAGACCTATTGGCGCGCGCCCGGTGATCTTGGTATCCCGCCACGCTTCGACTGGCGCGGCTCGCGCAATCTCGCGGGTGTAGAGGTGGCCTGGCCCACGCCCGAGCGCATCGATCAGGGCGGCCTGTCCAGCATCGGATATCATGGCACGGTCATCCTGCCGCTGCATGTGCTGGCCAAATCGGGCGGGCGCAACATCACGCTCGACGGATCAGTCGATATCGGGGTCTGCCGCGACGTCTGCATCCCGCTTACGCTGGATCTTGGCGCCGATCTGCCCGCTGCCGATGCAAAGCGCGATCCGCGGATCATCGCGGCTCTAGCCGACCGCCCGATGAGCGCGGATGAAGCGGGCGTGGCGCAGGTGCGCTGCTCCGTCGCGCCGGGCAAGAAGAACGGCCTGACCCTGCGCGCCGAGTTCAGCATGCCGCCCATCGCAGCGTCCGAGATGCTTGTGATCGAGACGAGCGATCCCAACATCTGGATTGCCCCGCCCCGCACCACCCGTCAGGGCAACAGGATGGTGGCGGATACGCGGCTGGCGCATGTCGAAGGCCGGCCCTTTGCGCTCGACCGCTCGGGATTGCGGATAACTGTTCTTGGCGCCGGCCGCGCGGTCGATATCCAGGGCTGCCCCGGCGGCTGATCAGGCCCGCGCGCGAAGCGCTTGCCCAACGGCCAGCACCGCGTAGAGCAGAAATACCAGCACCACCGCGCCAAGCGAAAAGGCCAGCAGAGCGCCCGGCACCGCGCCCATTCCCGCCGCAAAGGGCACAAGAGCGGCCACCGCGCCGGGCAGAGCGCCCGCCCAGATCGCCCAGCCCATCGTCGCCGCGAACCACGCGGCAATTAGCGCCGCACCGGCCAGCATCGCGGCGCGCACACGTCCCTCCCGAAAGCGCATCCCGCGCCGCAGCGCCGCCATCTGCCGCGCGACGTCATGCTGAACCGCCATCAACGCAGGCACGACCAGCAGCACCAGGATCATGCCAAAGCCGAGGCCATAGACCAGCGTGATCACCGTGGGTTTCAGGAATTGCGCCTGCTGGCTCCGCTCGAACAAGAGCGGGGTGAGGCCCAGAACGGTCGTCAGCGTGGTCAGCAGCACAGGGCGCAGCCGGTCAGCAGCCCCGTCGATGATCGACGGGATCAGGCCACGGGTGCGGGCATGCTCGTCGATCGTGGTGACCAGCACGATCGAGTCGTTGATGATGATCCCCGTCATGCCCAGAAGGCCGACCACCGTGAACATGCTCAGCGGCACGTCCCAGGCGTGATGGCCATAGATCGTGCCCACCAGGCCGAAAGGAATGATTGCCATCACCACCATAGGCCGCGTCCAGCTGCCGAAGACCAGCGACAGCACCAGATAGATGCCGATCAGGGTCAGCATCAGGCCCAGAAGCGCGTCGTTCAGAAAATCGCTTTCCTGCTCGGCAAGGCCGGACATGGCCCAGTCGACTTGAAGCTCGGCAGCGATGCGGGGCAGGATGTCGCCGCGCACCAGCTCCTGTATCTCGGACGCGCGGGCGGGATCATCCTCCGAGATGTCGCCCGTCACGCTGATCACGCGCACGCCATTCTCGCGCCGCACGGTCGAGAAGCCGTCGCGCGTCTCGGCCGAGACGATCTCCGCCAGCGGGACATAGGCGCCGCCGGGGGTGCGCAGCTGCGTTTCTTCCAGAAAATCTGCGGTCAGGCTGCCGTCGGGCAACTCCACCCGGATCTCTGCGCTGCGGGGCCCGACAGGGTATGTTGCGGCCTCGATCCCGTTCAGCCGCGCGCGCAGCTCACGGCCCAGATCGTCAATGCCAAAGCCGAGCGCGGCGCCCTGTGGCGTCAGGTCCAGCACCAGCTCCTGCTTGTCATAGGCCAGGTCGTCCTCGACTCCGCTGACCTCGGGAAAGGCCGACAGCGCCTCTTTCAACCGCTGTGATGCGGCCTTGAGCGTCTGCGCGTCCGCGCCCGAGAATTGCACGTCCAGCGCATCGCCCCCCGGTCCGCTGCGCCAACCCCGAAAGCTGACCGTTTCGGCCAGCGGGTGGGGCACGATCCGCTCCTGCAGGTCTCCGGCGAAGGCAAAGCTGCTATAGGGACGCAAGTCCGAATCGATCAGCTCGATGGAAATGCCGCCCAGCTGATCGGGCTCTTTCATCTCGGCGCCCGAGAGGCCGCGGCCGGCATTGCCGCCGATCTCGGCGATCACATAGTCCAGCGGGCTCGCGCCATGCTCGGCCTCGTATTCCTCGGCCAATTCCTGCGTTGCGCGCTGCATCTCGCGCAGCATTTCCAGCGAATCCGCGCGCGTGGCCCCCGGCGCCATGGCGAAATTGCCGGTGACGCTGCCCTGCTCGGGCGCATTGAAGAAGCGCCATGTCACGTCGCCGCGCACGAAAAGCGCAGCCTGTGACGCAAGGATCAGGATGACCCCCGCCAGCACCGGGTAGCGCGCCCAGATGATGCCCGCCATGGCGGGGCGGAACACCCGTTCACGCGCCCATTCAAAGCCGCGATTGACCGTCCGCGATGGCGCATCATACCAGTGCCTGCGGCTGGATGCGGTCAGCGCATGGCTCATGTGGTGGGGCAGAATCAGAAAGCATTCGGCCAGCGATGCAATCAGCACCACGATCACCGTAAAGGGAATATCGGCGATCAGATCGCCGAACCGGCCCGCGATGGTGATCAGTCCACCGAAGGCGATGATCGTCGTCGCGGTGGCGGAAAAGACCGGCATCGCCATGCGGCGCGCGGCATTCTCGGCGGCGACGACGGGCGACTCGCCAAGGTTTCGCGCACGCGCATCCGCATGCTCGCCCACCACGATGGCATCATCGACGACGATGCCAAGCGTGATGATCAGCGCGAAAAGCGAGATCATGTTGATCGTGATCCCCGCCGCATACATCAGCGCGACAGCGGCCAGAAGGGCCACGGGTATCCCCGCCGCCACCCAGAAGGCCGTGCGCGCGTTGAGGAAAAGGAAGAGCAGCGTCACCACCAGCGCCAGACCCGTCGCCGCATTGTCAAGTAGCGTGGTCAGGCGGCTCGAAATCGCCTCGGACCGGGTGCGGATCAGATCGACGCTGACCCCCTCGGGCAGGGTGTTGGCCATTTCGGCGGCGACCTCTTCCACCGTTTCCTGAATGCCGATGGCATCGCCGCCTTCCGAGCGGTCGACGCGCAGGGAAATCGCCGGGTTGTCGCCCACGAAATACGCCCGCTCGCGCGCGGCGCCCAGAACGCGCACCTCTGCGACGTCGCCCACGGTGAGGCGGGTATCGCCGATGCCGCCGCGCAGGGTGATGGCGGCGATCTGCTCGGGGTCGCGCTTTTCGCTGCCGGTGCGCACGCGGGTGCCTGCGCCCTCGACATCGCCCGCAGGGTTGGCATCGACCTCGGCGGCGATGACGGCGGCGATCTCGGTGAGGGTGATATCGTGCTGTATCAGCTGCGTGGCCGGCACCTCGACGATGACCTGCGGCGCGGCAACGCCCCTCAGCGTGGTGCGCGTGACGCCCTCGGCAAAGAGGCGCGTCACCAGCTCATCGGCATAGAGCGCCAGCTGATCGGCGCCGACGGGGCCGGTAATCACCACATCCGTCACCCGGTCGGACCACGTCCCGCGCCGCACCTCGGGCTCTTCGGCAGCCTCGGAAAGGGTCGTCACCGCATCGACGGCGGCCTGCACGTCGGTGGCCGCGCGCGACATGTCCCAGCCGGGCTGGAATTCGATCGCGATGGTGCCGAAATTCTCGCGGGATGAGCCATTCGTGCTCTCGACGCCCTCGATGGCCAAGAGGTCAGGCTCCAGAACCTGCACAATGGCGGCGTCGATATCCTCGGCCCCGGCGCCATCCCACTCTACTGAAACCGTGACGCTCTGGATGATCACGTCAGGGAAGAACTGCGCGCGCATGTTGGGCACGGCGGCAAGGCCCAGCACGACCATGACGACCAGCAAGAGGTTCGCCGCCGTCGGGTGACGCGTGAACCATGACAGGATACCGCCCGTGCGCTCGCCGATCCCGCGCGCCACGCCCTAGCCGCCCATCCGGTTTTCCAGCCGTGCGACGACGCTCGCCGGCACGCGGGCCTGCGCCAACTGGTTCAGAAGGCGGGTGCGCATGGCATCGGGCATGTCGCGGCTGCCCTCGACATAGGCAATCAGGCGCGCCCGGCGCTCTGCGCTGAGGTCCATCATTTCGGAGTTCTCATCCGCAGCCTCGGCAGCATCGCCAAGGGCGCGCACCTTGATCCCCGCCCCCAGAAGCGGCGAGCGCTGGGTGACGACCCGCCTGCCCGCCAGCGTGGGCGCACCTTCGGCGGCACGGATCAGCACATCATCGCCCTGCCGGCGCAGCAGCGTCACGGCAACCGGCTGCAGCCGCCCATCTTCGCCCAGCGCAAGCACCGCGCCGTCGTTGCCCAGCGCGCTGGCGGGCAGGCGCACGACGCGCTCCAGCGGCGGCTCGGCCACCTCGACTGTGACGAAATCGCCGGGTTTCAGCCCCCGCGCTGCTTCCAGCCGAGCAAAGACCAGACGACCCGTCTGCCCCTCGCCCACCGCGGCGCTGGCGCGGGTGATCGCGCCGGGCGCGGTCAGCCGCGCGCCGGAGGCCTCGAGAACGGCGGTGACCGGAGCGCGGCGCAACTGGCCATCCTCGTCCAGCAGCCGGGCAAATTGCGCGGTCGAGACGCGGAACGCGACCTCAAGTGCATTGCGGTCGATCAGTGTGCCCAGCTGCTCGCCATTCGAGACCAGCGCGCCTTGATCCACGGTGACATCCGACAGCGCTCCCGCAAATTCGGCCCGGATCTCGGTCTCGGCCAGCCTCCGCTCGGCCTCGGCCAGTGCGATCTCGGCGCGCGCGGTCGCGGTCGCGGCCTGGTCTATGCGCGCCTCAGCGCCCAGCGCGGCCTGCCTGCGGGTCAGCACCGCCCCGCGCGCGGCGGCGGCTGCCAATTCGGCGGTTTCAACGGTAGCCGCGGTGCCCACCCCGCGCTCGGCCAGATCGCGCTGACGCTGCAGGGCGCGCTCCTGCAGATCGGCCTGATCGCGCGCGGCGGTCAGTTCGTCCTGGGCCAATTCCAACGCACGCTCCGCCTCGCGCGCCTCGGCGCGGGCATCCATCAGGTCGCTCTCCGCACGGTCGCGCGCCGCCCGCGTATCCGCCGGGTCGATCCGCACCAGGAGCTGACCGGCCTCGACCTGCCCGCCTTCCTCAAAGTCTTCGGCCAGCTCGATCACCGTGCCCGCCGCCTTGGCGCGCAGTTCCAGAGCGCGGCGGCTCTGCACCTCGCCATAGGCGGTGAGCGTGGGTGCGATGGTCTGGGGCGTGGCCAGCGCCACCTTGACGGCAAACTCGCGCTCCTCGCGCGCGCCTGCGCCCGGGGTGCGCTCCATCCGGGCCTGCACCGATGCGCTCAGGATATAGCCCGCATAGACCAGCAGACCTAATGTCAGCGACATCAGGATCAGGCCGGTCAGGCTGCGGCGCAGAAAATGCATGGCAGAGCGGTCCTCGCGGGGGTGTCATAGAGCGCTCTATATATAAGGCAGCGCGCCCGAATACCAAGCGCGCTACTTGCGGCGCCGGTGCTCGTCCAGGCGCGGCATGATCTCGACAAAGTTGCAGGGGCGGTGCCGGTAATCCAGCTGTAGCGACAGGATCTCGTCCCAAGCATCCTTGCAGGCGCCCGGACTGCCCGGCAGCGCAAAAAGGTAGGTACCATGCGCCACGCCCGCCGTTGCGCGGCTCTGGACGGCGCTGGTGCCGATCTTGGCCATGCTGACATGGGTAAAGACGGTGCCGAAGGCGTCGATTTCCTTCTCATAGACATCGCGGTGCGCCTCGACGGTCACGTCGCGGCCCGTCAGGCCCGTGCCCCCGGTCGAAATGATGGCGTCGATGCCCTCATCCTTGCACCATGCGCGCAGCTGCGCCGCGATGGCGTCCCGCTCGTCCTTCACAATGTTGCGAGCGGCCAGGACATGCCCTGCCGCCTCCAGTCGCTGCACCAGCGTATCGCCCGAGCGGTCATTCGCCTCGGCGCGCGTATCACTGACGGTGAGGACGGCGATGCGCACGGGGATGAATTCGCGGCTCTCGTCGATGCGGCTCATGGCTCAGACCCTTTCCAGAATGGCTAGTCGCGCGGCCAGCGCGGTAAAAATCGCGGCGCAGGCCCAGCCAAGGCTCCGCGCAAAGCGTGGCGATGCGGCCATGCGCCGGCCCAGCCCACCGGCAAAGACGCCAACCGCGCCATTGATGATCAACCCGCCGACGCCCATGATGGCGCCGAGGACCAAGAATTGCGGCAGAAGCGTGCGCGCCGGATCGGCGAATTGCGGCAGGAAGGCGAGGACGAAGAGGATCACCTTGGGGTTGGTCAGGTTCACCACCAGCCCCTCGCGAAAGGCACGGGCGGCGCTCATCGGGCGGCCCTTGGCCTTCATCGGCCCGGCCCGCATCGCGCCCAGCGCCAGCCACATCAGGTAGGCCGCCCCCACCCAACGGATCACGTCGAAGAGCCAGGGCGCCGCCGCCACCGCCGCGCCGAGGCCCAGCGCGGCGACCGCCGCATGCGCCAGCGAGCCGAGCGCGATCCCCGCGCTCGCAGCGATCGCCGGACGCGGTCCCGCCCGCAGACCCTGGCCGAGGCAGAACATCATGTCCGCCCCCGGCGTCAGGTTCAGCGCCATCGCGGCAGGCAAAAAGGCCAGCAAGAGCCACGGATCGATCATTACTTCCCCTCCCTCAACTTCGCCTGCACCGCCAGCAGATCGGCCCATGCCGCCCGCTTGGCGGTCGGCAGGCGCAAGAGATAGGCCGGGTGGAACATCGGCATCACCGGCTTGCCCCAGGCCTCGTGCCACTGCCCCCGCAGCTTGGTGATGCCGCGCGTGTCCAGCACGGTCTGGCAGCTGATATTGCCCATGAGGATCACGATTTCGGGCGCGGCCAGCTCGACATGGCGCTGCACGAAAGGCCGCATCATGTCGATCTCGTCCGGCTTCGGGTCCGCATTCTGGGGCGGGCGCCAAGGCATGATATTGGTGATGTAAACGCTCTCTTCGCGGCTCAGCCCGATGGCGGCCAGCATCCGGTCCAGCATCTGGCCCGCCCGCCCGACGAAAGGCCGCCCCTCGCGGTCCTCGTCCCGCCCCGGCGCCTCGCCAATGACCATCACGCGCGCGCCCGGCACCCCGTCAGAGAAGACCAGATTGCGCGCCCCGCGCTTCAGCTCGCAATGCTCAAAGGCCGCAAGCGCCGCACGCAAGCCGTCCAGATCCTGCGCAGCGCCCGCCGCCTGACGCGCGGCTTCCACCGCATCCGGCCCATCCGCCGGACGGGCGGGCGCGACAGCAGCAGCCGGCGCCGCCTTGGGCGCAGCTTCAGGCGCTTCGTAGCGATTGACCGGTGCATCACCAATCGCCTCGTCGACGCCCAATTCGACCTGCCATTGCAGGAGCGCGCGCAACCCGTGAAAATCCAATGCCGAATCCATGCCGCCAAACTACCCCCACCGTCCCACCGGCGAAAGCACCGAAAGCGCCGCAGCTTCATCTTGGCGAAGATACTCAAATTCCCGCACGCGCCCTTCGCGCCTCCGGCTTGCCGATTGAACGCCGCCCCCGCCCATGCGATAACGCGCACAGCTTATCAGGAGATGCCGGTGACCTTTGCCCACACCCACCTTCTGGGGATCGAGCCTTTGGCCCCCCATGACATCCGCGCGGTGCTCGACCTCGCCGATATCTATGCCGAGCAGGGCCGCAGCGGCGCCAAGCATGGCGATGCGCTGGCCGGTCTCACGCAGATCAACATGTTCTTCGAGAATTCCACCCGCACCCAGGCCAGTTTCGAGCTGGCGGGCAAGCGTCTGGGCGCGGATGTCATGTCGATGGCGATGCAGGCGAGCAGTATCAAGAAGGGAGAGACGCTGATCGACACCGCCATGACGCTGAACGCGATGCATCCCGACCTTCTGGTCGTGCGCCATCCGCATTCGGGCGCGGTAGACCTTTTGGCGCAAAAGGTGAATTGTGCGGTCCTGAATGCGGGCGACGGGCGGCACGAGCATCCCACGCAGGCCCTGCTGGATGCGCTGACGATCCGGCGCGCCAAGGGGCGGCTGCACCGGCTGAGCATCGCCATTTGCGGCGATATCGCCCATAGCCGCGTCGCCCGCTCGAACATCATCCTTCTGGGCAAGATGGAGAACCGCATCCGCCTCATTGGCCCGCCAACGCTGATGCCCGCAGGCATCGGCGAGTTCGGGGTCGAGGTCTATGACGATATGCAGGCGGGCCTCGAGGGGGTCGACGTGGTGATGATGCTGCGCCTTCAGCGCGAGCGGATGGATGGCGGCTTCATCCCGTCCGAGCGCGAATATTACCACCGCTACGGCCTCGACGCCGAGAAGCTGGCCCATGCTGCGCCCGATGCCATCGTCATGCATCCCGGCCCGATGAATCGCGGCGTCGAGATCGACGGCGAGTTGGCAGACGATATCCGCCGCAGCGTCATTCAGCAGCAGGTGGAGATGGGCGTCGCCGTGCGCATGGCGGCGATGGACCTTCTGGCGCGCAACCTGCGCGCCCGCGCTACCCCGACAACGGTAATGGTCTGAAAAGGTGCTGACATGAGCGACAAGATGGACATCAAGGCAAGCGAGACCGGGGTCGTGCGTGTCTTTGCCGTCGATATCCCGGCGGACCAGATCGCGGCGTTCACCGCCCGCAACGGTCGATGGCCCCTGCGCGAGGCGCTGGGGGCCGAGACGCTGGATGCCGACCATATCGAGGTGTTTGACGCCTCGGACCTTACCGGGGTGGGCCTTGCCGGCTATCTTTCCGACGGGCACGCCATTCCGGACGACCAGATCGAGCCGATGCGCGCCCAGCTCGCGGCGCAGGAGGGCACGCTAATGGTCATCACCTCGCGCGCCTTCCAGGGCACCGCGCAGGTGCTGACGCCCCGCGCGCCGCTCAACCTGATCGCCACCTTTCAGGAGCCGCATGATCCCATTACCTTCGGCGCCCTCCCCGATGCCTCGGCGCGCACGCCCGAGCACGAAGGCGACGCGCCGCGCAAGGCGCCCTCGGATGCTGCAATGTCTGGTCGCGTCGCCATGATCGTGCTGCTGGTTCTGGCGCTACTGGTCGTGGTGATGGTGTGGATTGCAGCATGAACGATCCGATTTTGCCCCCGGACACCGCGTCCACCCCGCTCGACGCGGGAGAGAGCGTGCGTGACATCTTTCGCGCCGATCGTTCCACCTATTGGCGCGATCATGCGTTGATGGCTGCTGCGGCAATGGCGGCCGGCATGGTGATCCTCGCCGCATTTGGCAATCCGCATGTCTGGACCGGCGCAGTCGGCGGGCTGGCCGCCATTGCGGTGCGGGCTTTTTATCTGTCGAGCGAAGCACTGAATGACCAGTGGCGCCTGACGGACAGCCGGCTGATTGGCCCCGGTCCTGCCACGATTCCGCTGGCACAGATCAGCGCCGTGCGCGGCATTGGCTCAGCGGTGCAGGTGATCACGCGCGCGGGCGACAAGCATCTTCTGAAATACCTCGCAGACCGTCGCCGCGTCGAGGCACGCATAGCCGCAGCCGCCGGAGTATCTCCCGCATGATTTCTACCCTCATCACCAACGCCCAGCTGATCGATCCCGAAGGCGGCACCGTCACGCGCGGCAGCGTCTTGATCGAAGAGGGGCGCATCAGCCGTGTGACGCCCGAGGGGACGGAGGCCTGCACACCCTCCGGCGCGCGCGTGATCGATGCGGGAGGCAAGCATCTGGCGCCCGGCATCGTCGATATCGGCGTCAAGGTCTGCGAGCCCGGTGAGCGGCACAAGGAATCCTTCCGCTCCGCCGGCCTCGCCGCCGCCGCCGGGGGCGTGACCACCATGGCGACGCGGCCCGACACGCTGCCCGCCATCGACAGCCCTGAAGTGCTGGAATTCACGCGCCGCCGCGCGAACGAGGCGGCGCCGGTCAATGTCCTCCCCATGGCCGCCCTGACCAAGGGGCGCGAGGGGCGCGAGATGACCGAGATCGGCTTTCTCATGGATGCCGGCGCCGTGGCCTTTACCGATTGCGACCATGTTGTGCGCGACACCAAGGTCTTTGCCCGCGCGCTGACCTATGCCCGCGCGCTCGGCGCGCTGGTCATCGCCCACCCCCAAGAGCCGGGACTCTCCGCGGGCGCCGCCGCCACGTCAGGCAAGTTCGCCTCGCTCTACGGCCTGCCCGCCGTCAGCCCCATGGCCGAACGGATGGGCCTCGACCGCGATATTGCTCTCTTGGAAATGACCGGCGCGCGCTATCACGCGGACCAGATCACCACGGCCCGCGCGCTGCCTGCGTTAGAGCGCGCCAAGCGCAACGAGCTGGACATCACCGCCGGCACGTCGATCCATCACCTCACGCTGAACGAGCTGGACCTTTCGGGCTATCGCACCTTCTTCAAGGTCAAGCCACCACTGCGCAGCGAAGAGGACCGCCAGTCGATCATCGAGGCGGTCCGCACCGGCCTGATCGACACGATCAGCTCGATGCACACGCCGCAGGACGAGGAGTCGAAACGTCTGCCCTTCGAGGAGGCCGCATCGGGCGCGGTCGCGCTGGAAACGCTGCTGCCCGCCGCGCTGCGTCTGTTTCACTCGGGCGAGCTGGAACTGCCCGTGCTTTTCCGTGCACTGTCGCTGAACCCGGCCAAGCGTCTGGGGCTGCAATCGGGACGGATGGCTGTCGGCGCGCCCGCCGATCTGGTGCTGTTCGATGCGATGAAGCCCTTTGTGCTGGACCGTTTCGCGCTCCGCTCGAAATCCAAGAACACACCATTCGACGGCGCCCGCATGCAGGGCCGCGTGCTGGCGACCTATGTCGGCGGCGCGGCCGTTTACGAGGCCGAATAGATGCCGATAGTGGAAACCTCCGCCGTCGTTCTGATCCTCTGGGCCGTCATCGGCTACCTTCTGGGTTCGATCCCTTCAGGCATGATTTTGGCCCGCGCGATGGGGCTTGGTAACCTGCGTAAGATTGGATCAGGCAATATCGGCGCGACCAACGTGCTGCGCACCGGATCGAAAAAAGCCGCAGCCGCGACGCTGCTGCTGGATGGCCTCAAGGGCGCGGTGGCGGTGCTGCTGGCGCGCTGGATTGCGGGCGAGGACGCGGCACAGCTTGCGGGTCTCACTGCATTCCTCGGGCATTGCTTTCCCGTCTGGCTGGGCTTTCGCGGGGGCAAGGGGGTGGCGACCTTCCTGGGCCTGATTCTGGCGCTGGCATGGCCGGTGGGGCTGCTGGCTTGTGTGACTTGGCTGGCGACGGCGGCAGTGATGCGCATCTCGTCGCTCTCGGCGCTGGTGGCGGCAGTCAGCGCGCCGGTTTGGATGTTTTTGCTGGGCTATCGGTCGATGCTGATGTTGGGCATGGTATTGGCCGTGCTGATCCTCTGGCGGCACCGCAGCAACATCGCGCGCCTGCGTGCCGGAACCGAGCCGAAGATCGGCGCCAAGTGAAGCCGTTTCTGGAGGCGTGGGATGCGCTTCCCCTTGGCACGTTTCAACGGGTGGCGGAGGGACGACGATATGTCGTCACCCGCAGCGACTTTTCCGGCGGAGCGGCGCAGAAGCTGGTCGCCGAAGAGCTGGGTGGCAACGATTACATCAGCATGAATGTATATCGCCTGGCCTCGGGGCCGCTGCTGAAGCCCTGCGAGATGCCCGAAGGGAAGGTGGTGCGCTTCGTCCTGGCGCTAAGGCAGGCCTGAGCCATCGCAATCACGACAGTTCCTTAACGATCTCGCGATGCAAGAGCGGCCCTGCCGCCACCATCCCGTCCACCTGCGGAACCGGGTTGTTGAAGCGCAGCGCATTGCCGCGCCGGTCCGTCGACAGCGCCCCCGCCTCGCGCAGAATCAGATCGCCCGCGGCCACGTCCCATTCCCACGTCTTGCGCAAGGTGAGCATCGCATCGAACCGCCCCTCGGCCACGAGGCTGAGGCGATAGGCGAGTGACGGGCGATGCTCGCGCTTGAAGGCAGGCACCGCGCCGCGCCAGTGCCGCGCCTCCAGCATGGGGCGCGCGGCCAGCAGGGTCGCGCCTTCGGCCCGATCCATCGCGCTGGCGCGGATTGGCGCTCCGTTCAGCGTTGCGCCCTCGCCCAGCGCGGCGGCATACATCAGATCAAGCATGGGCAGGTAGACGACGGCGGCGGTCACCTGGCCCTCATCCACCACGGCCAGCGCGTGTGCCCAGGCGCGGCTGCCGTCGATAAAGCTGCGCGTGCCGTCGATTGGATCGATGATGAAGGTGCGCGGCGCTGCGGCGCGCAACGGATCATGCGCGCTTTCCTCGCTGAGCCAGCCATAGGCAGGCCGCGCACCGCGCAGCTTGGTCTCCAGCGCGTCGTTCACGGCCAGATCCGCCTCAGTGACCGGGCCGGCTTCCTCGGGCTTGTCCCAGCGCCGCACGCTACCGCCGATAAAAGACGTCGCCACCTCGCCGGCCTTGTGGGCCGCGTCGATCAGAAGGGGCAGATCACGTGCCGGCAAGTGTCATCCCCTCGACCAGAAGCGACGGCACGACCGAGCTGAGATGGGTCCGCGCGTCATTGGCGGGCGTCAGGCGCATCAGCATGTCATGCAAATTGCCGGCGATGGTCAGCTCGTTCACCGGATAGGCGATCTCGCCATTCTCGATCCAGAAACCGGAGGCGCCGCGCGAATAATCCCCGGTATTGGAATTGATCGTCGAGCCGATCATCGACGTCACCAGCAGACCGGTGCCCATGTCCTTGATCAGATCCTCGCGGCTGGCGCTGCCTTGGGTCAGCGCGATGTTCCAGGTGCCGGGGCGCGGCGGGCCGGACATGCCGCGCTTGGCATTGGCGGTCGATTGCATGCCCAGCTGCCGCGCGCTGGCGAGGTCCAGAATCCAGCCGGTGAGAATACCGTTTTCCACGATGGCCCGGCGCTGAGTCGGCAGGCCCTCGCCGTCATAGGGGCGCGATCCGGCGACGCGGGGCCGGTGCGGATCCTCGACGATGCCGAGGCTTTCCGGCAGCACCTGCTGGCCCAGCTTGTCCCGCAGCCAAGTCGCGCCGCGCGCAACGGCCGCACCATTTGCAGCACCCAGCAGATGGCCGATCAGCGAGGTCGAAATCCGCTCGTCAAAGAGCACCGGATACGCGCCCGTCTTGGGGCGGCGTGCGCCAAGGCGCTCGGTGGCGCGCTCGCCCGCACGGGTGCCGATATCGGCGGCATCGCGCATATCGGCGTCCCAGATGCGCGCATCGCCGTCCGAGTCGCGCTCCATCCCCGCGCCCGTGCCGGCAATGGCGGCGCAGGAGACATACCAATCTGTGCGCGTGTGCCCGGCGGCGAAACCGTTGCTGGCGGCCAGCCAGATACGCCGCCGCTCATACCCCGCGGTCGAGGCCTGCACCTGGCTGACCCCATCCACGGCAAGAGCCGCCGCCTCGGCCTCGGCGGCGCGGCGCTGTAGCTCGGCAGGTTCGGGCTCGGGCGCGGGATCGGCCAGCTGCAACGCCTCCATGTCCCAATCGCGGGCAAGCTGGTCTGCATCCGCGAGTCCGGCATGGGGATCCTCGGGCGCCTCGCGGGCCATGGCGACTGCACGCTCGGCCAGGATGTCCAGCGTCTCGCGCCGGATGTCGGAGGAGGACACATTCGCCTGCCGCTGCCCGACCAGCACGCGCAGGCCCAGATCGGTCGCCTCCGACCTCTCGGCCTGCTCCAGCGCGCCGCCGCGCACGTCGATCACCTGGGAGGCGCCTGTGGCGACGATCGCATCGGCACTATCCGCGCCCGCGCGGCGCGCCGCCGCCAACAGGGCCTGCGCCAGATCATCATGGGTATGCGTCATAAAATCAGCCTTTCGAATGCACCTCGTGAGGTAGTCCGCCCCGGCCCCCGGCACAAGGGCGGGCGGCAAACGCAAAACGGGCCGGAGGATACCCCCGGCCCGTCTGCAATCCGCCTGAGCGGTGTTACTTCAGCCGCTGACCATTGGCCACGATCCCGCCATCCTCGGTAAACTCGATGTCGGATTTCAGCACATCCTCGCCCTCGCCGGGAACGGCGGCCATGCCCAGCATCATGCGTGCGCCCATGGCCTGATCCTGTTCCAACAAGCCCATCGAGATCAGCTTGTCCATCAGCGTGTTGGCGCCCGTCAGGACGAAGGACAGGTTGCCCACTGGCTTGGGCTGACCGCCATAGCTGACCGTATCGCTGTTGTCGAAGGTGACATTTCCCTGCCCGGTCAGTTCGGCCCCGGCAAGGCTGATCAGAAGGCGGTTCAGCGTTAGCGCGTTCAGCTCGGCGGGGACGGCCGCGTCATCCGAGTCCAGCTCGGCCATAGCGGCGGCGTCCATGATGTTGACAAAGACGCTCGCCTCGCCATCCAGATCCAGCGCGACCGTGGCCGGATCGCGGGGCAGCACGCCCTCGGGATCGAAGAGCCCCCAGACATTGTCGCCCAGCGTCAGCCCGCCCAGCAGGAAGGTCAGGCCGAAATCCTGCGGCTCCTGCCCTTCGGCCAGCGGGACGAGCAGATCGAAGGCGCTCTCGTCCATTTCCATCGACAGTGCGAAGGGCATCTGGGGCACCATCGCCTCGACTGCGGTGCCCTTGGTCGTGCCGCCATAGGCCAAGCCCGTCTTGTCCATGCGGATGGTCAGCTGACCACCCTGGCTGGAGGAGCTGCCGGTGGTCACATCGCCCTCATCGGTGAACTCGAAGCGGCTGTTGCCGGGGCCAAAGACATAGCCGCCATCCATGGCAAAGCCCGCCTCCAGCGCAGCGGCCATATCATTCATATCGACGGCGTCAGGGATGATGACATTGCCCATCATCTCCAGCGTCTCGAACTCACCCGAAAGGGCCACGGCTCCGCCTTCGGGGTCAGCGAAGTTCACGGTATAGGTTGCAGGACCGGAGCGCACCGTCTGCTCGGCGGCGCGGCCGTCCTCCAGCATCATCACCGTCTGGCCCACGACATCGCGCATGTCAAAACGGATATCGCCCAGATCGACAGCCTCGCCCTCGGCGGTCAGACTGCCCATGGTCATGCCAATATTGTCGGCCGTGTAGTCATAGCTCATCCGGGTGGCATTGCCCGACACGACGCTGTCCATGCCTTCGGTGCGGTAGAGCAGCTCCAGCGTATAGGCCTCGGGCGCGTCCGCCGCGATGGTGATCGGCATCTCGCCGGGATAGACGATGCGCACTGTGCCCGTGCCATTGTCATTCAGCGCGATCTGCGGAACCGTGATCGTGGTCTCACCCCCCTCATCGGGCAGGGTCTGGGTCAGGACAATGTTCGTCAGTTCCAGCCCCGATGCCGTCTGCGCCTCATCTGCGGTCACGGCAAAGCCGAAGCCGGTCAGGTAGTCCTGCCAGTCGGCCCAGACGTCTGCGGGAGTGACATCGGCCATTGCCGCGCTGCCGGTGACCATCAGCGCCATAGCGGCGGTCATGGCCCTGTGCGTGCCATAGAAATTCATTTGGGACCTCGTTTATCCGGAAACTTTGCGCTCAGCTTCGGGCCAATAGGGGCCAGCGTCAAGAGCCGCAGACTGGACCATGGCGTTACCCGGCGCTACTCAGGTCCGAGAGCCTATCATTACCGCAGGAGAGAGCCATGACATCCGCCCCAGACATGACCGGAAAAACCGTGCTTATCACCGGCGCCAGCCGGGGCATTGGCGCCGAGGCCGCACGCGTCTTTGCCGAGGCGGGCGCAAATCTGGTGCTCATGGCCCGCTCGGAAGACGCCCTACGGGAGGTTGCCCGTCCGCTGGACGCGCTGGCCGTCACCGGCGACGTGGCCCGCTACGGCGATGTCGCGCAGGCGGTAGAGCGGGCGCAGGAGCGGTTCGGCGCCCTGGATGTGCTGATCGGCAATGCGGGCGTCATCTCGCCGATTAGTCCGATGGACAGCGCCGATCCGGATGATTGGGGCCGCGCCATAGATATCAACCTCAAGGGCGTCTTTCACGGCATGCGCGCGGCCATGCCGGGCATGCGGCAGGCCGGGGGCGGCACGATCTTGACGATCTCCTCCGGAGCCGCGCATAGCGCGCTCGAAGGGTGGAGCGCCTATTGCGCGTCCAAGGCGGGCGCGGCCATGCTGACCGCCTCGGCCCATGCCGAGGGCGCGGATTTCGGCCTGCGCGCGATGGGACTGTCGCCCGGCACGGTCGCCACGGACATGCAGCGCGACATCCGCGCCAGCGGGATCAATCCGGTCAGCCAGCTGGACTGGTCCGACCATATTCCGGCGGACTGGCCTGCGCGCGCGCTGCTCTGGATGTGCGGCGCGGGGGCGGATGCCCATCTGGGCCAGGAAATCTCGCTACGCGACCCGGTGATCCGCAAGGCCATCGGGCTGTAGGGCGCGCCATGATCACGCTGGACGAGCAGGGCGGCATCTGGACCGTCACCATCGACCGCGCCGCCAAGGCGAACGCGCTGAGCGAGGACATGCTGACCCGGCTGGCCGAGATTGCCGAGGCCGCAGGCCGCCCCGGCGCCGCGCGCCTGCTGATCCTGACCGGCGCGGGCAAGGTCTTTTCCGCCGGTGCCGACCTGGCCGCGGTGGAGAGCGGACTTGCCACCCATCCGGTGTGGGAGCGGCTGTCATCGGCCATCGCCGCGCTGCCCTGCCTGAGCATCGCGGCGCTGAACGGCACCGTTGCGGGCGGTGCGATGGGCATGGTGCTGGCCTGCGATTTTCGCGTCGCGGTGCCCGGCGCGCAGGTTTTCTACCCGGTGATGAAGCGCGGATTTCTGCCGCAGCCCTCCGATCCCGCGCGCCTCGTGGCGCTGGTGGGGCCGGGCCGCGCGCGGCGCATCCTTCTGGCTGGTGAACGACTGGAGGCGCAGACGGCGCTGGAGTGGGGCCTTTTCGACCGGATTGCAGAGCCCGAGGCGCTGATGGAGGCCGCGATGGGCCTGGCTGAACACGCCCTGTCAGCGACGCCCGAACATGCGGCCACGATCAAGCGGCTGATCCGCTGAGCGCCTAGTTCAATCCGCGCTCGGTCACGATCACGATGCGGCCCGCCCCCGCTGCGCGCAATTCGCGCGCGATGCGCACCAGTTGAGCGGCCGGCAGGTCGCGGTCGGGCACCAGACGGACCTCGGGGTTGGCCTCGGCCCCGAGGCGCGGCAGCAGCGCGCCCGCGGACGCCATCTCTTCGCCCCGATAACTCAGTGTGGCATCGGCCCGGATCACCAGCGCATCGGGTGGCGGGCGCCCCTCCAGCGCATCGGTGCGCACCAGAGTCACGTCATTGTCCATCGGCCGGGCCAGCGTTCCGGCGACCATGAAAAAAACCAGCATCAGAAAGACGATGTTGATCAGCGCGATCGTCGGCTCGCGCCGCGAGGAGGGACGCGAACGTCTCATGCGCCGCCCAGAACGGTCGGAGAGATGCCGGGGATGCCGCGCAGGGTCACCAGCAGATCGGTCAGGCGCTGCGCGGTGACGCCGTCGCCCAGCGCAATCAGCAAGGGTTGCGCCTCATCGGCGGCAGGGCGCGCGCGCAGCGTCTCGGCCAGTGCCTCCAGCGGCAACGCCTCGCCATTGAGTGTCAGATCATCGCTGCGGAGTTGCAAGAAAAGAGGGGGCTGACCGCTCTCTTGCGCCGCGCCCCCGGTCGCCGCGCTCAGCTCAACCTCGGAGAATTTCGAGAAGGTCGAGCTGAGCATGAAGAACAGCAAGAGCAGGAAGATGACGTCGATGAGCGAGGTCATCGACAGCCGCCGCCGCACCCGGCGCCGTCTAGGCACGTTGCGGCGCCGCCTCATCCGCCGCCGCATCTTCAGCCGGGCCGGCCTCGTGGCTGCGGGGGCCGCGCGGGTGAAGGATGGTGGCCAGCGCCCGCTCGGCGGTGACGCGCTCGGCATCCATGCGGCCCTCGAACCAGCTGAGGACAAGGGCGGTGGGCATCGCCACCACCAGCCCGACAGCCGTCGTCAGAAGCGCGACCCAGATACCGCCTGCGAGGATCGACGGATCGACCTGCGCGCCCGCATCCTGCAGCGCCTGAAACGCCTCGATCATGCCCAAAACCGTGCCGAACAGGCCCAGCAGAGGCGCCAGTTGCGCCACCGAATCCAGCAGGCGAAAGCCACGCTCCAGCCTGGCAAAGCGCGTCTCGGCCTCGGCTTCCAGCCGCTGTGTATCGGCTGGCCCGGAGGTGAAGGCCATCTCGACCACCGGGGCCAGGTAGCTGCGCGACCGGGCCAGCGCGGCGCGCGCGCCCTCGCGGTCGCCATGATCCCACGCGGCCACGGCCTCCTTGAGCGCGGTGTGCCGCCCCACACCCGCCGCCGAAAACTGCCATATCTTGTAGAGCATCACGGCCAGTGTCACGACCGACACCGCAATCAGCAAGATGACGACCGGCCCGCCGATCTCGGCAATCTGGCGGAACGGATCAAGAAGAGTGTTCATCCCATCACCTCGATGTCGGTGCGGCTGGAGAGGATCAGACCCCGCTCGCAGGCACCCTCGGGCAGGCCAACGCCGCTACAGGTCTGCGCCCCGTTAATGAGGATGCTCCCGATCCCCTCGCAGGTCACCGCCGCCACCGAGAATTGGCGAACGCGGGGCCGGCCAGGCGGCAGGCTGCCCAGATCGAAAAGGGTCAGCCGGTCGACCTGCCCCGACACATCGAAAAGGACAGTCTCGTAGATGGCCTGATCGATCTGCACGTCATGGCCGTTCTGCACCAGAAATGACAGCGTGCAGGCCCCGTCCACCGTTTTGGCCGCGTTCAGCTCGATCGAGACGGCGGCGCCTTTGGAAACCTCGGCCATGGCGGGCACGGCGGCAAACAGGGCAATAGTCGCCAAAATCGGGCGGAGCGCCATGAATCGTCTCTCCCTCATTGCGGATACGCCCCAGCTTTTCACCATATGGGGCGCATCATGGCAATGAAGGATCGCCTTGTCCGTCGGGACGCGCCGCTACATGCGCACCCGCTCGCTCTTGGGATCATAGATGGGCTTAAGGCTCGCCTCGGCCCGCACCCGCGTGCCCGCAACGTCGATCTCGTAGGCCGAGGCCAGCACCTCCTCGGCGCTCTCCCCCTTGCAGGGAACGTACCCCATCCCGATGGCACCACCCAGATGGTGGCCGTAATTGCCCGAGCTGACATAGCCGACGATCTCGCCATTCCGCAGGATCGGCTCGTTATGATATAGCAGCGGCTCGGGGTCGGTCAGGCGGAATTGCACCATGCGCGCGGCCAGCCCCTCGTCCTTCTTGCGCAGAACCGCATCGCGCCCGATGAAATCCGGCTTGGCCGTCTTGACCGCAAAGCCCAGACCCGCCTCCAGCACGTGATCCTCCGTGGTGATATCGTGGCCGAAATGGCGAAAGCCCTTCTCGATCCGGCAGCTGTCCATGGCGTGCATCCCGCAGAGCGTCATGCCATGCGCGCGGCTCGCCTCGCGCAACACCTCGAACGCATGGCCAGCCATATCGGCGCTGACATAGATCTCCCAGCCCAACTCGCCCACGTAAGAGACGCGGTGCGCACGGGCGAGGCCCATACCCAGTTCGATCTCCTGCGCGGTGCCGAAAGGGTTGGCCGCATTCGTAAAATCGGCAGGCGACACCGCCTGCAACACCTTGCGCGCGTTCGGCCCCATGACCGCGAGCACACCTTCGCCCGCCGTCACGTTGGTGATGACGACATTATGCGCACCCTTGTGACGCTCCATCCAGGTCTGATCGGCGAGGCGCGTGGCGCCAGGGGTGACGACCAGATAAGCCGTCTCGGAAAGGCGCGTGACGGTCACATCCGCCTCGATCCCGCCGCGGCTGTTCAGAAATTGCGTATAGACGATGCGCCCCACCGGAACGCTGAAATCGCCGCCACCGACATGGTTGAGGAACGCCTCGGCATCCGGCCCTTCGACGCGCAGCTTGCCGAAGCTGGACATATCGTACATGCCCACATTCTCGCGGATCGCGCGGTGCTCGGCGGCGGAATTCTCGAACCAGTTCTGCCGCTTCCAGCTATAGCGATACTCGCGCTCCTGCCCCTCGCGCGCGAACCAGTTGGCGCGCTCCCATCCCGCCGCCTCGCCCATGACGGCGCCCTGCTCCAGCAGATGGTGGTGGAAGGGTGTGCGGCGGATGCCGCGCGCCGTGGCCTTTTGGCGGTGTGGGAAATGATCGGCGTAAAGAAGGCCCAGCGTTTCCTTGGACCGCTCGAAGAGATATGTCTTGTTGCCCTGAAAGGGCTGCATCCGCGCGATGTCGACCCCGCCCAGATCAAATGGCTTTTCGCCGGTATCCATCCACTGGCTCAGCGCGTGGCCCGCCCCGCCCGCCGACTGGATGCCGATCGAGTTGAAGCCCGCCGCGACCCAGACGTTATCCATCTGCGGCGCGAGGCCAAGGTGATAGGCATCATCGGGGGTAAAGCTTTCGGGGCCGTTGAAGAAGGTATGGATGCCCGCGCTGGCCAGCATGGGCAGGCGGTTGCAGGCGGCCTCGAGGATCGGCTCGAAATGGTCGAAATCCTCGGGCAGCTGGTCGAATTCAAAGGTGTCGGGGATGCCGTTCATGCCCCAAGGCTTGGCCAAAGGCTCGAACGCGCCGACCAGCATCTTGCCTGCGTCCTCCTTGTAATAGGTGCACTCATCCGGCACGCGCAGGACGGGAAGCTGGGTCAACCCCTCGATGGCCTCGGTCACAATGTAGAAATGCTCGCAGGCATGGAGCGGAACGTTGATGCCCGCCATGCGGCCCACCTCGTGCCCCCACATCCCGGCGCAGTTGACGATCATGTCGCAGGCGATATGGCCCTCGGAGCTGCCATCGTCGGCGGCCCAATCGACGCCGGTGACGCGGCGACCCGCCTTCTGGATGCCGGTGACGCGCACCCGCTCCTGAATGCGCGCGCCGCCCTGCCGCGCGCCCTTGGCCAGCGCCAGCGCGATATTGGCGGGATCGGCCTGCCCATCGGTGGGCAACCAGATGCCGCCCGTCACGCCATCCAGATTGAGATGGGGGTAATGCTCCTTGATCTCGCTGGCCGACAGTTCCTCGGCGGGCACGTCGAAGGCGCGCGCCATGGCCGCCGCGCGGTAGAGCTCCTCCAGCCGCTCGGAGGTCAGCGCGGCCGAGACCGACCCGACCTGCCGGAAGCCTGTGGCGACGCCGGTTTCCTCCTCGAGCGTGGTGTAGAGACCGGCGGTATAGCGCGCGAGCTTGGTCATCGTGTTCGAGGTGCGCAGCTGCCCGATCAGGCCCGCCGCGTGCCATGTCGTGCCGCTGGTCAGCGCCTTGCGCTCCAGCAGGACGATATCGGTCCAGCCGAGCTTGGCCAGATGATAGGCGACCGAACAGCCGACGACGCCGCCGCCGATGATGACCACGCGGGCCTTTGTGGGCAGATCCATGAGAACGCTCCTTGCGTTAAACGATGGTGTGACCGGCGGCGCGCAGACGCGCGGCTAGCTCGGCGATGTGATCGGGGCCGACCTCGCAGCAGCCCCCGACGATGGTGGCCCCTTGCGCGATCCAGCCCATGGCGAAATCGGCATAGAGCTCGGGCGTGAGATCGCGGCGCGCTTCCAGCGCGTCGACCGTGGGCGCATCCTTGAGAAAGCCCTCGGTGATATGATCGAAGCCGTTGGCATAGGCGCCGAAGGGCAGGCCAAACTCGCGCAGGCCGATAAGGCCCGCGCCAACCACCTCGGGACGGGTGCAGTTTATGAGGACAGCTTCGGGTTTGTGCCGGGCAATCGCATCCGCCAGTTCATCGACCCGCTCGCCCGAGCGGAGGCGATTGCCGTTGTCGTCCATCACCGTCACGGCCAACCAGACGGGCACATCCGCATCCTTGCAACCCATCAGCGCCCCTGTAGCCTGCTCGACCGAGGCCGCGCTTTCGATCAGCAGGATGTCGACATGGCCCCGCATCATCGCCACTAGCTCGGCATAAAGTGGCGCGGCCACCTTTGGCGCAGGGCAGATATCGGGGCGGTAGGACGCGCCCAGAGGGCCCAGCGTGCCCGCGATACGGCCGCTGCCATGCGCCGCGCGCGCGGCTTCGGCCTCGCTCAGGGCGCATTCGACCAGCGCGGGAAAATCAGCCTCGAGTCCCGCGCGCCTTAGCCTGTCGCGGTGAATTGGGTAGGTATTGGTGCTGGCAACGGTCGCTCCCGCGTCGAAATAGGCAAGATGCACCTCGGCGGTGAGGCCGGGCCGATCCCGCATCACGCTGGTCGACCAGAGCGGCGTCGGCCTGTCCCCCGCGCGCTTAACCAGCTCCTGCCCGATCGAGCCGTCGAGAAGGGTGATCTCGCTCATGGGTAGATCTCCGCGAATTTGGCCTTGTAGGTGGCGATCATCGCCTCTTCGGTGATGCCGTCATCATAGGGCGGCGTGGTGATGTGGCGCGCAGCCTCAATGTCGATCAGCACCAGATCAGTGATGCGCCCTGCCAGATCGCCCCAGACCTCTTCCCAGCGCTCAATCAGCGCGCCAAACGCCTCGCCGCCCTTTGCCAGAACGCGCACCGGGCCCGCCACGCGCAGGGCCTTGCGCGCGAAGGGGTCAATGAAATTCACCTCGGCATAGGGCGCTCCCGCGAGGTTGCGCAGGGTGCCCGGCGAGCGGATGTTGCCGAAGCCGACGCAGGCGTCACCCACCACGAGGAATGTGCCCTTCGGGCTGACCGCGGGCCGTCCAGCCTCCGTCACCGTGGCAACGAAGCCCAGCGGGAAATACGCAATGATCCGTTTTGCGCCCGCGTCCAGCATCAGGCGCGGATCCGCTCGTTCTCGGCGTCCCAGAGCGGCGCGTCGGGCTGCACCGTGGCCGGGAAACGTTCGCCATAGATCTCGACCTCCAGCGCGGTCCCGGTCTCGGCCAGGTCGGCGCGGATCATGCCCAGCGCGACCGAGGCACCCACGCGGTGGCCCCAGGCGCCCGAGGTCGTCTCGCCCACGATCTCGCCGCCATGCCAAAGCGTCGACATATAGGGCGCGTCGGCCTCGCCTGCCTGCACGGTCAGCGTGACAAAGCGTTTCTTGCTTCCTCGCTGCTTCTCGTTCAAGAGCGCCGCCTTGCCGGGGAAATCCTGCGGCTTGTCGAATTTGACAAAGCGCTCCAGCCCGCCCTCGAGCAGGGAATAATCGGTGCTCAGATCGCCCTTCCACGCACGGTAGCCCTTTTCGATGCGCAAGGAATTGAGCGCATACATCCCGAAGGGCTTGGCGCCCGCGTCCAGAATTGCGCGGTAGATCTCGGGCATGTCCTCGTTGGCGGCATGGACTTCCCAGCCCAGCTCTCCGGCAAAGCTGACGCGGATCAGGAACGCCTTGCGCCCTGCGACCGTGCAATGCTGGTGGCTCAGCCATGGCAGGGTCAGATCGCCATCGGTGAGGGGCGCGAGGATGCTCCGGCTCTCGGGGCCGGTGACGATCAGCGCTGAACGCTCATTCGTCGTTTCCTCGACGGTGACGCCTTCCGGCACAGCCCGGCGGATCAGCTCGCCATCATGCCATTGCGCGGTCGCGGCGGTGATCAGAACGAAGCTGTCCTCGGCTAGCCGGATGCAGGAAAGCTCGGTCAGGATGCGGCCGCGATTGTCGGAGACGTAAACGAGGTTCATGCGCCCCACCTTGGGCAGGCCGCCCGTCACCCAGCCGCGCAGCCAGTCGTCGGCGCCCTGCCCCCGCACCCAGAAGCGGGAGAAGCCGGGCAGATCGAGCACGCCGCAATGATCCCTGACCGCCTCGCATTCCTCGCGGATGCGCTGCTCCCACGGGCCAGCGCGATTCCAGGTCTGGGTCGCCTCCTCGCTCAGATCATCGCCGGGTTTGGCGAACCAGTTGGCGCGCTCCCAGCCATTGTAGGCACCCATGACGCCGCCCAATTCGCGCACGATGGCATCATTTGGCCCCAGCTTCTTGTCCCGGCCAGCGGGCCATTCGTGCCACGGAAAATGCATGCCGTATTCGTGGCCATAGACCTCCATCCCCTTGGCGATGCAGTAGTCATTATCGGTGTAATCGGTGTAGCGGCGCGGATCGACCGACCACATGTCCCATTCGGTGCCGCTTTCGGTGATCCACTCGGCCAGCACCTTGCCCGCGCCGCCCGCCTGCGCGATGCCGAAGGTGAAAACGCAGGCCTCGAACGCATTGGGCACGCCGGGCATGGGGCCGAGCAGCGGCAGGCCATCGGGCGCGTAGGGGATGGGGCCGTTGATGACCTTGTTGATTCCCGCCTGTCCCAGCAGTGGCACGCGCGCCATCGCGTCCTCGATATACCATTCCAGCCGCTCCAGATCGTCGGGATAAAGCTGGAAGCTGAAATCCTCGGGGAATGGGTCGTCGGGCGTGATCCAATGCGCCTTGCAGTTCCGCTCATACGGGCCGAGGTTGAGGCCGGTTTTCTCCTGCCTGAGGTAGTAGGAGCTGTCGACATCGCGCAGGAGGGGCAGCTTGCCGTGCTGGGCGGTATGCTCGGCGATCTCGGGGATCTCGTCGGTCAGCAGGTATTGATGGCTCATCACCATCATCGGCACGGTGCGACCGCCATAGGGACGGAACCATTCGCCGACGGTCTGCGCATAGTATCCGGCGGCATTCACCACGTATTCGCAGCGGATATCGCCCTTGTGAGTGTGCACGATCCACTCTGTCCCATCGCGCGTGACGCCGGTGGCGGGGCAAAACCGCTCGATCCGGGCGCCCAGATCGCGCGCGCCCTTGGCCAGTGCCTGCGTTAGCTGCGAGGGGTCGATATCGCCGTCATTCGGATCATAGAGCACACCCTTCAGATCATGCGTTTCGAGGAAGGGGTACATCGCCTTGGCCTCCTCGGGCGTCAGCATCTGCATGTCCATGCCCTGAGAGCGCCCCATGCCGCAGGCGCGCTGAAATTCCTGCACACGCTCCGCGCTGTGGCCCAGGCGCAGCGAGCCGGTGACGTGGTAGTTCATCGGGTAATCCACCGCGTTCTCCAGCCCGCGATAAAGCTCGGCGCCGTAGCGCTGCATGTTCATGATCGCCCAGGACGTCGAGAAGGTCGGCACATTGCCCGCCGCGTGCCAGGTACTGCCCGCCGTCAACTCGTTCTTTTCCAGAAGGACGCAGTCTGTCCAGCCCGCCTTGGCCAGATGATAGAGGCCGGACGCGCCCACCGCGCCGCCGCCGATGATGACCACGCGGGCCGTGCTGGGGAAGTTGCTCATGGTTTCGTCTCCCGTCTATTGTCAGCTGCGCGCCAGTTGCGGCAAGCCATCCTCAATGTCGTAGTAGTCGCCCTTGTCCTCACAGAAGATATGCTTCTCCAGCCGCAACCCGGTCGGCGTGTCCAGCGCGCCGAGCGAGAAGCTGATCGTGTCCTCGTCATGCGCTTTCCAGAAAAGGAAGCTGCCGCATCGCGCGCAAAAGCCGCGCTTGGCCACGCTGCTGGCGGCGAACCATTCGGGCGCGCCGGTAATGGTCAGATCGGTCTCGGGCACATAGGCCGAGGCCCAGACATGGCCCGATTGCTTGCGGCACTGGCCGCAATGGCAGGCCGAGACGCCGCACGGCGTGCCGCGCAATTCGAATTTCACATCGCCGCAAAGGCACTGACCGGTCCGCATTGTCATATCCTCCATGCTACGGCCTGAAAGCCTGAAAGCGCAGTGCAGATATCCCAGCCTTCGCAGCTCATCGCGCCCCCGTTCAATAGACCGGCGGCGCGATGACCCAGATCGCGACGGCGGGTTTCGGATAAGGGTTGCGCCAGGAGAAGGCCTCGCCCCGGATGCGGAAACTGTCACCCGCGCGGGCGGTAAATTCCCGATCCGCGATGGTTAGGTCCAGCTGACCCGAGACGATATAGCCCACCTCCTGCGTGGGCCGGGTGACGGTCTCGGGCGCAGTGGCGCCGGGCGCGAAGGTCGAGTGGATCATCTCGAAATCATCGGTGAGGTCGGGCGACAGCAGTTCTTCGGCAAGGCCCGGCCTGCCCGCGTCGATGGGACGGCGCGCGTGCCGGCGCACGATATAGCCCGCCTCATCCTCGGGCGCTGCCGGCTGCGCCATCAAAAGCGATGGGGGCACATCCAGCGCCTCGGCGATCAGGCCCAGATCGGCGCCGCTGGGTTGCGACAAGTCCCGCTCGACCTGGCTGAGCCAGCCGACCGAGCGCCCCAGCCGTTGCGCAAGATCCGTCAGTGTAACGCCCCGCGCCCGGCGCAGGGCACGCAGATCGGCCCCCGAGGCATGCGGCGCAGTGATCTGGGACTGAAGCATTTGGCGACTCGACGTGAAATTATGTTCTGCATTTTCACGCTGCGTCCGCATAATGAAAAAAGCAAGGATAATTTCACGCCGGAGATCTGCCCCTAACCGCCGAAGGTTTGCCTTAACAAGCGGTTCAGCCCCTCTGCATCGCTGGCGTCAAAAGCCGCGACGCGGTCGCTGTCGATATCCAGCACGCCCACCACGTCACCCGCTCCGTTTCGCACTGGCAGCACGATCTCGGACCGGGTGCTGCTGGAGCAGGCGATATGCCCTTCGAAAGCCTCGACATCATCGACCAGCTGCACCTCGCCCGTGCGCGCGGCAGCGCCGCAAACCCCGCGTGAGAAGGGAATCACAAGGCACCCATGCCCGCCCTGATAGGGGCCGATTTTCAGCAGCTCGGGCTGGGTCACACGATAGAACCCAGTCCAGTCAAAGCGCGAATCAGCATGATGCAGCTCGCATGCCATCGTCGCCATCAAGGATACGGTATCGTCCTCGCCCTCGGTCAGTGAGGCCAGCACCCTGGACATCTCGTCATAATCGATCCGCATGGCTCATCGTCCCTTTCGCTGCGTCTTTGCCTGTCCGTCTAACTTTTTCGGAAGGCGGGAACCAGATGGTAACGAATTGGCCCTAGCGTGGAGCGGAGCAAAAGGGTTTTAGCGGAGCGACACATGGATCTGACAAGCAACAGGCAAGGCGCCTACCAAATCATCACAGTCAACGCACCGCGCATCGACGCGGCGGCGGCCATCGCGTTCAAGGAGGCGCTGCGCGCGCAAACGGCGGACGGGTCCGAGGATGTGCTTTTGGATCTCGGCGCGGTCGAGTTCATCGATTCCAGCGGCCTCGGGGCCATTGTGGCTGCGCTCAAGTTGGTCGGTCCGGGTCGCCGCCTCGATCTGGCGCGACTGACGCCGGATGTGGAAAAGGTGTTCCGGCTTACCCGGATGAACACGATCTTCACAATCCATGAGGCGCTCGAGGATGCGGCTCCCCGGCGCGCCGGGTAGCCGGATGGATTAGAGATGCCATGACGGCTGCAACCAATCGCGCAGCACCGGGGCGCACGCCGCGTCCCGGGCGCCTGCTCCTGACCATCAGCGCATCGCCAAGCGCCGTTCGGGATGGGCTGGTCCAACTGCGAGACTTCCTGCGCGCGGCACATCTAAGCGCCGATGCCTGCGGCACGGCCGAGATCGTCCTGGCGGAAGCCCTTAACAACGTGGCCGAGCATGCCTATCCTGCGGATAAACCGGGCCGGATCCAGATCGAGGCGGGGCTTGCCGAAACCCAGCTCATCGTCGACATTATTGACGAGGGCGCGCCTTTGCCCGGCCTCCGCCTGCCTCCGAGGTGCTCACCGCAAATCGACAAGCCAAAAGCCGAAATGCCCGAAGGCGGGTTCGGGTGGTTCATGATCCACAGCCTGACAACATCGCTTGGCTACTGGCGGCGAGATGAGCGCAATCATCTCCATCTTGTGCTTGACGTGACCAGTCAGGACTGAGCATTTCCTCGCCGCCGATTGCTCCGGCGCGCCCGGCACAACCACCCGAGCATCACCGCAGGAATCTCGTGCCGCAAACTTGCCGCTTTACGTTCTTAATCATGACAGACTGCGCAGCCACAACATTTCTGTAGCTGCAAAAGCTTCCCTCGGCGCCGTGTTTAACAGCCCCCACCCAGTGCGCGGCGTCGAGGCCCCCCTTGCATGCGTCAGGCATCCAATCGGATATGCAGCTTCCTTCTCCCTGCTATAGGCGCCGGACTCTTGGCAATCGCGCAACCGCGTCTTACCCTGTCGGCAAATCCAGAAGCAGGAGCCTTCATGCGCGATTTTCATCTGCCCGGCCGCTCGCCCGTCCTTGCCTCCAATGGCATGTGTGCCACCTCTCATCCACTGGCCGCCAAGACTGCGGTCGGCATTTTGGAACAAGGGGGCAACGCAATGGATGCCGCCATCGCAGGTGCCGTCCTCTTGGGGATTTGCGAGCCGCAGATGACCGGCATCGGCGGTGACTGCTTTGCCCTCTTCACCACGCCCGGCAAGGAGGGCGTGCAGGCGTTCAATGGCTCGGGCCGTGCGCCCGCAGCCGCCAGTGCCCAGGCCCTGCGCGAGCGCGGTCTGGATGCGGTGCCCTTGCGCAGCGCCGACGCCGTGACCATCCCTGGTGCGATCCACGCCTTTTGCGAGCTGAGCGCAGAGCACGGCAAGCTGGGCCTCGATGCGATCCTTGCCCCCGCTATCCGCTATGCGGATGAGGGCGTGCCCGTCGCGCCGCGCGTCGCTTGGGATTGGGCGAAGTCGGCCCCCGCGCTCCAAGGTCACGCGCTGGCGCACTACCTGCCCGGCGGCACGCCGCCCGAGGTGGGCACGCTGTTCCGCGCGCCCGGTCAGGCCGAAGTGCTGCGCCGCGTCGCCGCCAAGGGGGCCAGCGCATTTTACGAGGGCGAGATCGCCGAGGATATGCTGGCCGCACTCGGCGCCGCCGGAGGGGTGCATACCGCTGCTGATTTCGCCGCAAATCGCAGCGATGCGGCAGGGCCGGTCAGCGGCAGCTACAAGGGCCGCGAGCTGGTCGAGCATCCGCCCAACGGGCAGGGCGCAACGGCCATCCTCATGCTCAACATCCTCGCGCAGTTCGACGTGGCCGCGATGGACCCGCTGGGCGCAGAGCGCGTCCACCTGGAGGCCGAGGCGACCAAGCTGGCCTATGATACTCGCAGCCGCATTATCGCCGATCCCGATCACACCTCGCGGACCGAATTCATGCTGAGCATGGACACCGCGAAGCGCCTTGCCGCGATGATCGATATGAAGCGGGCCATGACCTCCGCCGCGCAGATGACCGAGGCGATGCACCGCGATACCGTCTACATCACCGTGGTCGACAAGGACCGCATGGCCGTGTCGCTGATCTACTCGATATTCCATGGCTTCGGCTCGGGCATCGCGTCCGAAAAATACGGGATCCTCATGCAGAACCGCGGCGCGGGCTTTACGCTGAGTGAGGGGCATCCGAACGAACTGGCGGGCGGCAAGCGCCCGTTCCACACCATCATCCCCGGCATGCTGTGCAAGGACGCCCGCGCCGTCATGCCCTTTGGCGTGATGGGCGGCGCGTATCAGTCTACCGGACACGCGCGATTCGTCTCGAATCTCGCCGATTTCGGGATGGATCCACAGACCGCCATCGACGCGCCGCGCGCCTTTGCCGACAAGGGCGAGATGCGGGTCGAGCGCGGCTACTCCGACGCCGTGCGCGCCGATCTGGCCGAGCGCGGACACAAGGTAGTGATTCCCCAAGAGGCGATCGGCGGCGCGCAGGCGATCGAGATCCGCGAAGATGGTGTGCTGGAGGGTGCATCGGACCCGCGCAAGGATGGCTGCGCGCTGGGATACTAGGCGCCGGGCCGGGCTGCCCTGCCCACGCGGGCGGCCCTAGTTCAGCTGGAAATGCAGCGGATAATGGCCATCTTCGAACGGGCCGAACAGGTCGTCGATATCGGGATGCTCGACCGGCTCGCCGGAATAGTCAGCGATCAAATTCTGCTCGCTGACATAAGCCACATAGTAGCTTTGCTCATTCTCGGCCAGCAGATGATAAAAAGGTTGATCCTTGACCGGGCGGTTCTCCTCCGGAATGGAGGAATACCACTCCTCGGTATTGGCAAATTCCGGATCAACGTCAAAGATCACACCGCGAAAAGGATGGTTCTTGTGACGGACGATCTGCCCGAGATGATATTTTGCACGTGTTTTCAGCATAGCTCGCAGCCTTTAAACGTTGAGAGTAATGGTTTCAAGTATGGTTTGTCCAATGAACTTGCATGTTTGGGTGGAAACAGTCTGTCAGCTATGAAAGCTGCGCATCGCCAGCTGTGCGCAGCCCGCGAAATTCGTGATTTCCCATTTGCGCGAAATTGGGTAAACTGGCTCAATAAACGAAGGCAGCGCAGACTGCCGCAAAAACGAGAGCAGAGGCAGCTATGAGCAGACAGCTTCGCGCGCTCCTTCTTTTGGTGCTGGTCGCGGCCTGCGGGCGCGGTGGCAGCTACGGGGAATCTCCCCGCCAGATGGAGGATGCTTGCGCAATCTTGCGGGAACGCCCCGAATATAGACGCGCCTTCCGTGCCGCCGAGCGGCGCTGGGGCGTGCCCACCCATGTCCAGATGGCGACCATCTATCAAGAGAGCAAGTTCGTCTCGGATGCGCGCACCCCATACCGCTATACGCTGGGCGTGATCCCGATGGGCCGGCAAAGTTCGGCCTTTGGATACAGTCAGGCGTTGGACGGCACTTGGGATGAATATGTCGCCGAGTCCGGCTCACGCCGGGCGCGGCGGGACAATATCCATGACGCAACCGATTTCATGGGTTGGTACATGTCCAAGTCCCGGGAGTCGCTGAACATCCCGATGTATGACGCGCGCAACCACTACCTGGCGTATCACGAGGGCCGCACGGGATATTCGCGCGGCAGTTACAACAGCAAGGCGTGGCTGGTCCGCGTTGCCGGCACGGTCGAGGAGCGCGCGGCGCGTTATCAGGCCCAATTGCGGCGCTGCAACTGACGTCATATGCCTTGGGTCCAAGTGCAAAGGGCGATGCATTGCATCGCCCTTTGCTGCTCTGAGGCTGTAGCGCCTCAGCGGTCCCCCGTGCTCCCGGTCCCGATGCCGGGAATGATGAAGCTGTCATTGCCGATGCTGACGCCCATGGTCAGATCTCCCAAGATGACCGTCGTTCGGCTGCCGCCGGAATCGTTGATCACCCATTGGCGCAATTCGGTCGGGTTGGACGTAAAGACCAGATCGATGCTGCCATAGTCCGGGTTTTCGGGATCCTGCGCACGCACCGTGGTCGTGGTGCCATCGCTGCTATGGCCGGTAACCATGCGCGCCCGGGTCAGATCCACATTGCGCGCAAGAATGATCGACAGGGGCGTACGGTTCAGCGGATAGCCCTGCGGGCCCTCGTTCGATTTGCCGTCAATGATACCGACCGTGTCGCCATCGGCGACAACCAGCATGTCCTCGGGGGGCTTGTATTCAAATCGCACACGCCCTGGTCGCTTGATCAGGATGCGGCCCTCGCTGATGGTGCCGTCATCGTTGATCTGGGTAAATGCGCCGCTGGCCGTTTGAAAGCTGTTCAGATAGCGCGACAATTCTGTCAGAGGCAGCTTCTGGGCCGCAGCGGGTAGCGCGGTTGCAACGGTCAGCGCCACGGCAGCGGCGATATGTCGAATTGGATGCATGGGGTTGCCCCTGTCCTTGATAATTTCATTGTCGCTTGTCGCAGGTTTCGCGATGATATGCGATAACATCCCTGTCACCCACCGGCCCCGCTGCCTGCAAGAAACCAATATACCGCGACCGAAGCCATGGCCGCCCCCGCAAAGCCCAGCAGCATGAGCAATCCGTCGCGCACCGTCATCGCGAGGCCGAGAAAGGCGATGGAGAGCATCGGCACCGAACTCGCCCATGGAATCAGCTCCAGCGGCGGCACCGTCAGGCAGAGGGCGAGAATGGCGATGCCCGCGACCCGCGCGGCAACCGGCCCAGCCAGAGCGTCCAGCCGCCGTCCGAAATGACGGTCCATCCACTCCGCAATCCCGCGCAGCGATGAGACGGCATTGCGCACCTTCTGCGCGCTGACCGAGCGATTCTCGATTAAACCGGGAAGCCAGACATGCTTGCGGCCCATGACGAGCTGAATGGCAAAGACCCCGCAGATCGTCGCGATGATGGTGGGCACCCCGGGAATGGCGCCGATGGGGGTTTCCTCAAACAGCGCAGGCACGAACAGAAGCGGGCCAAAACCGCGCCCGCCGATCGCATCGGCCACATCCCCGATGGAGACGTCCTCTTTGCCGTCCTGTTCCGCCAGGTCGCGGATGTTGTCGAGGACATCCTCGACCGCACTTGTTTTTCGCGCTGCTGCCATGCTGACCCCTCAAGCTCGTGGTCCAACGCGGCGGGCATCAGTGCAGTTCCGGCCTGCGCGAGGCCCGGATAGGCCCCGCGAGTGGCAACTACTGCTCGGGCACGAGGATCTCGCGCTTGCCCACATGGTTGGCAGCCGAGACCACGCCTTGATCCTCCATCTGCTCGACCAGGCGCGCCGCCTTGTTATAGCCGATGGCCAGCTTGCGCTGGATGTAGGAGGTCGAGCACTTGCGGTCCGTGATCGCGATCTGCACCGCCTGATCGTAGAGCGCGTCCTCGCCATCCGTATTGCCGCCTGTCGAGAGGCCCAGAACGGCGTCGATATTGCTCGCCTTGTCCTCGTCCGGGCCTTCGAGAACGCTGCCGACATAGACGGGCGGGCCTTGGCTCTTGAGGTGGTTCACGACATCCTCGACCTCTTCGTCACTGACAAAGGGACCGTGGCAGCGGGTGATCTTGGCGCCGCCAGCCATGTAGAGCATGTCGCCCATACCCAGGAGCTGCTCGGCGCCCATTTCGCCCAGGATGGTGCGGCTGTCGATCTTGGACGTCACCTGAAAGCTGATGCGCGTCGGGAAGTTCGCCTTGATCGTGCCGGTGATGACGTCGACCGAGGGGCGCTGCGTCGCCATGATGATATGGATGCCACTCGCCCGCGCCATCTGCGCAAGGCGCTGGATGCAGGCCTCGATTTCCTTGCCCGCGACCATCATAAGGTCAGCCATCTCGTCAACGATGACGACGATGTAAGGCATCTTTTCCGGCGCGAATTTTTCCGTCTCGAACACCGGCTCGCCGGTCTCGTCGTCAAAGCCGGTCTGCACCGTGCGGCTGAACATCTCGCCCTTTCCCAGCGCATCGGCGACGCGGCTGTTGTAGCCGTCGATGTTGCGCACGCCCATCTTGGACATCTTGCGATAGCGCTCTTCCATCTCGGCGACGGTCCATTTCAGCGCCACGACCGCCTTTTTCGGGTCCGTCACAACGGGGCTGAGCAGATGCGGAATACCATCATAGACGCTGAGTTCCAGCATCTTGGGGTCGATCATGATCATCCGGCAATCATCCGGCGTCAGCTTGTAAAGCAGGCTGAGGATCATTGTGTTGATCGCCACGGACTTGCCCGAACCGGTCGTACCCGCGATCAGAAGGTGGGGCATCTTGGCAAGGTTCGCGATCATCGCGTCGCCGCCGATATCCTTGCCCAGCGCCAGCGGCAGCTTGTGATTGCCATCGCCGAAATCGCGGTTCGACAGGATCTCGCGCAGGCTGACCATCTCGCGGTTGTCATTGGGCAGCTCGATCCCGATCACGGTGCGCCCCGGCACGGTCGAAACGCGCGCCGAGAGGGCCGACATCGAGCGCGCGATATCGTCCGACAGACCGATGACGCGGCTCGCCTTGAGGCCGGGCGCAGGCTCCAGCTCGTACATGGTGACGACGGGGCCGGGGCGGACGCTGACAATCTCGCCCTTGACGCCGTAATCGTCCAGAACGACCTCCAGCATCCGCGCGTTTTCCTCCAGCGCCTCATCGCTCAGGTGATAGCGTGTGATGTTGTCAGGGCTCGACAGCAGGCTCAGCGGCGGCAGCTCATACTCGACGGTGGGCGTCTCTTCGAATTGCAGGGCCGGCTGCGCCTCGGCGGCGGCACGGGCCGACGGCGCGGGCGCTTTGCGCTGAAGGTGCTGAACCACTTTACGCGACTCAGGCGCTTGGGCGCGCGGCGCAGGTTGCGGCGCGGCGGGCGCGCTCTCATCGAGGATGACGGCCTCGTCCATATCATCGGCAATGTAGGCGTCGTCCAAACTGTCATGTTGCGGCTGTTGTTCGGGCGCGCGGGGCGCGACCTCAGCGCGGGGCGCGGTCAGGCGCGGCTCGGGCGGCAGCGCGGCGGCACCTGCCGTCAGCGGCGGCTCCGGCGGAAAGTTGCCCGGCCGTGACGTATCCAGAACCAGCGGCGTCGGTCCACGGCGGCCACTCCGTCCGATGGCCGCAGCGGCAGCCTGCTGAACCGGGGCGGCAGGGCTCGAACGCACGCGCGACTTGATGATATCGGCGATCTTTTCCTTGATGCGGTCTTCGCCCGGCATGGCGTAATCGCCCGCTATGGATTGCGGCTCGACGAGCTCGGGGGTCGGCATCGCCTCGGGCTTCCGCGCCAGCGGGTTGATCCGCCCCAAGAGCCCGCCCTGTTTTTCCGGCGCGCGCGGTGCGGTACGCTCCGGCGCATGAAGCGATTGTGCAGGGGCGCGCGGCGCATAGATCGGCGGCTCGGCAGCCTCGTCATAGACCTTGGCATGGGCGCTGCGGCTGACGCGCGGCGCCTCGATCGCGCCCTCGGCCATCGCAGGTTCAGCCCGGCGCGCTTGCGCCGAGGCGCGCGCATTCCGCGCCGCACCTGCGGCCCCTGCTGCGCCGCGCGTGGCAAGGCCGATAACAGCCGAGTAAGCCATGACAACTCCGAGGATCATCCAGCGCAGGCCACGCCGAATTTCGCTGCGCTCGAACCCGGTGACGAAGGCGCCCAGCGCCAGCATGGCACCGCCCAGAACCAGCGACAAGAGCTTGAGACCAGCCGCAGCTCCAATGGGCAGGATGCCCAACGCCGCACCCATGACCGTATCACCGAAAATTCCGCCAAGACCAAAGCTGTGGCTGGCATACCACTCCGCACCCGGCGTCAACGACGCGGCATATAGCGACACGACCGCGACCCAGATCGGCGCAAAGATGATGCGGGCCATCACGCGTTCCTGCCCGCGATGCAACACGAAGCGCACACCCCACGCCGCCAGCACGACCGCGACGCCCCAGCCGCCAAGACCCACCACCATGAAGAGTGTGGCTGCGATGGTCGCGCCGGTCTGCCCCATCCAGTTCTGCACAGGCGTCTCGACCGCCGACAGCCAGCTTGGATCATCAGGGCTGTAGGAGGCGAACATCATCGCCGCCAGCACCGCCACGCCCAAAAGGCCAAGCCCCAGAAGCTCCTTGCCGCGTTTCTCGATGGCCAACGCCATATTGCTGTCCAGAAGAGGATCGCGCCCACGTGTCTGATATGCCATTTCGTCCCTCGTCCCTACGCCCTGCAGAAGCCGCGCACTGCGCCGCCCTGCCCGGCCCCAAGCACGCATGCGCGCGCGGCCCGGCTGATTTCAATTTTGACCTGAGAAAAAGGAGTTTGCGCCTCGGCATGCCCGGTTTGCGCACCTGCCTCATGGCAAGGGCGCACCACAGAAGGGGCCGCAAGGTTCGAAAACCGCTCGGAATACATGTCTACTGCCTCAGGTTCGGGATCGTTTTCGCCCCGTATCCCGCAAAACTACGCGCTCTGCCCGCGTCCGTCCAGCGAAACCATATTCGCAGCCGTGCGATTGTGGCATTTTTGGCAAGGATGGCTTTTTCTTGGGGAAAATACCCAATTCCAACGGCTTAGCCCAGCGCTGCCTCCGCCGCTTTGGCGACACGCAGCAGGCGCTCTTCACCCATCGCCGCGCCGCACAGCATGATCCCGCAGCTGGGCACGCCCGTTGGCAGGGTGATGGCCGCAACGCCCATCAGGTTGCCAACGCGGGTATTGCGCAGGGTCAGAAGGTTCTCGGTGACATAATAGTCACCGTCTTCCATCAAGCGCGCGGCATCGGGCGGCAGATTGGGCGCGCTTGGCATCAGCACGGCGTCAAAGCCGGCCACACGCTCGGCCCAGGTGGCTCGGTAGCCGTCCAGCCGCTGCCAGGCGGCGACGAATTGCGGCGCGGTGACGTAACGTCCGCCCCGGAACCGATCGCGGATGGGGTCGAACATCTTGTCCGGATCCGCCTCGATCATGTCGCCCCAAGTGCCGTAGGCCTCTGCCGAGAAAAGCGTGGCCGATAGGTCCATCGCCTCGTCCACCTCGGGCGCGGTCAGAGGTGTCAGCGTGGCGCCCGCGGCCTCGAGGCGCTGGCAGGCCTCTGCATAGGCGCGCGCGGGCGCGTCGCGCAGATCGTCCATCACCGTGCTTTGCAGCGTGGCAAAGCGCATCCCCGTCAGCGAGGCCCCCCGAAGATCGACAGGCGTGCGGCCCTCCAGCACGGCCAGCAGCAGCGCTGCGTCCTCGACAGTCCGTGTCAGCGGCCCGACCGTGTCGAACCGCGCGGCCAGCGGCACGGTGCCTTTGCATGACACCCGCCCTGCGGTGGTTTTCAGCCCCACCAGATCGTTCCAAGCCGCGGGCACCCGCACCGAGCCGCCCGTATCGCTGCCGATCCCTGCCGCGGCCAGCCCATGCGCCACGCTGGCCGCCGCGCCCGAGGAGGAGCCACCCGCGACCGCCTCGGGATCATGTACGCAAGGGGGCGTGGCCGTCATCGGATTGAGGCCGAGGCCGGAAAAGGCCAGCTCGCTCATATGCGTCTTGCCTAGGCAGACAAGGCCGGCGGCGGTGGCATTGGCCAGCACCTCTGCGTCACGCGCCGGCACGCGGCCCTCCAGCAGGCGGCTGCCCGCCTGCGTCACGGTGCCCGCACTGTCGAAAAGGTCCTTCCAGCTGATCGGCACGCCATCGAGCAGACCGCGCCGCTCGCCCTCCCTCGCGCGGCTGGCGGCGGCCTTCGCCTCGGCGCGGGCGCGGTTTTGGGTGACGGCGGAATAGATGCGCGGCGCGGCGGGATGCGCGGCAATCGCCTCCAGAAAGGCCTCGGTCAGATCGACCGCATCAATGCGACCCGCGCCGATCGCGCGACCCACATCCGCCGCGCTCATGATAAGCCAGTCCTGCATCGCTCGTCTCCGCGTGACCCGTTTGAAATCGGACAGACCGTAGCGGCAGGGTAGCGCATGGACAATCCCGCATTCGCGGCCATATTGAGGGCCATGGAAATGGACAGTGATATCGTGATCGTCGGCGGCGGCCTGGGTGGCCCCGCCTTGGCATTGGCCTTGGCGCAGAGGGGGCTCGGCGTGACCGTCGTCGACGCGCTGCCGCGCGAGGGCCGCGCTAATAGCGATTTTGACGGACGCGCCTATGCGCTGGCGATGGCGTCGGTGCGCCTGTTGCGCCGTCTGGGCGTCTGGGCCGGGATCGAGGACCGCACCCAGCCGATGCTGGAAATCAAGGTCAGCGACGGGCGCGCAGGCGCCGGGCCGCTGACCCCCTTTGCGCTGCATTTCGACCATGCCGAGCTGGAGGAAGGCCCGATGGGTCATATGTGCGAGGACCGTGTCCTGCGCCCTGCCCTGCTGGACGCGATGGATGCCGAGGGCCGCATCACCACGATTTCCGGCGATGCCGTCACCGCGCAGCAGGTGGACAGCACCGGCGCGACACTGACGCTGGCCTCGGGCCGCAGCCTGCGCACGCGGCTGATCGTCGGAGCCGACGGGCGCGCCTCGGGCACCGCACAGCGGGCGGGAATCACACGCACCGGCTGGAGCTATGGGCAGACCGCGCTGGTCTGCGCCGTTGCGCATGAGTTACCGCATCACGGCATCGCGCATCAGTTCTTCATGCCGTCCGGCCCGCTGGCCATCCTGCCGTTGCCCGGCAATGTCTCGTCCATCGTGTGGAGTGAGCGCGCCAGCACCGCCGCCGCCTTTGCCGCGCTGGATGACGAGGATTTTCTGGCCGTGCTACAGCCCCGGTTCGGCGATTTTCTGGGCGATATCTCGATCAAGGGAAAACGCTACACCTATCCGCTCGGCCTGAGCCTGGCGAACAGCCTGATCGCGCCGCGCCTTGCGCTGGTGGGCGATGCAGCGCACGGGATGCATCCCATTGCCGGGCAGGGCCTGAACGCGGGCCTGCGCGATGTGGCCGCCCTGGCCCAGGTTCTGGGCGAGGCCCGCGAGCGCGGCGAGGATATCGCCGATGCGGGCGTTCTGGAGCGCTACCAGCGCTGGCGCAGATTCGACATCGCGGCGCTGGCGGCAACGACCGATTTCAGCAACCGGCTTTTCTCAAACGACAATCCGCTGCTGCGGGGGGTGCGCGATCTGGGCATGGGGGCCATTCAGGCCGCCGCCCCCCTGCGCCGCGCGATGATGCGCGAGGCGGCAGGCCTGACAGGCGATTTGCCTGAACTGATGCGTTAAAGCGTTTCGCCTTTAGCCTGAGACATCAGATAAAGACGAAACGCGCGCAGCATTGAAGCGTGGCACGCGCTTCGCGAAAATCAGTGATCCAGGTTTTTCGCGAAACGCTTTAGGCGTGTCTCACTCCCAATCCTTGAGCGCGTCCTCGTCTTCGTCGCGCGCCGCGACCCATGCGGCATCGCCCCCGGCCACTTCTTTCTTCCAGAAGGGTGCGCGGGATTTGAGGTAGTCCATCAGATACATCGCGGCCTCAAATGCATCCTTGCGGTGACGCGAGGCGGTAGCAACCATCATGATCATGTCATCGGGGCTCAGGTTGCCATAGCGGTGGATGATCAGGCTATCGCCCAGATCCCAACGGGCGTGCGCCTGCTCGGCAATGTCTTGCAGGGCCTTTTCCGTCATGCCGGGATAATGCTCGATCAGCATGTGATCGAGACCGCCAGCCAGATCGCGCACGATGCCGGTAAAGGTGACGACAGCGCCCATGCGGGTCTGGCGCGCAGCGAAAGCATTAGCCTCGGCCCCGAGGTCAAACGCCGATTCCTGCACGCGCACGTCCATCGCCTTAGCCCCCGGTCATGGGCGGAAAGAACGCGACCTCGCGCACACCTGCCAGCGGGGTGTCCCATTCGGCCAATTCCTGATCCACTGCGACGCGCAATGCGGCAAGATCGCTGAACGCCATGTCGTACCGTTCCTCACGGGCCCTCAACTCATTCACCAGATCCTGCACCGTGGCGGCATCCGTTGTCAGCGTCTCGCGCGGCAGACCAATCCGCTCGCGCACCCATGCGAAATAAAGCACATCCATCAGCGATCATCCTTCAGATAGGGCAATGCCTTGACCATGTAATCCCAGCCGGTCACCAGCGTCAGCGCCGCCGCCAGCCACAGCAAGACGACACCGCACCACCATGTGATCATGGCGGCGTAGTAATTCCAGACCAGCCCGACACGGTCTGCCACCCGGCCCGCCATGATATCATCGACCATGGCCGTATCCATGCCCCGGGTCCGGTCGAGTATATTATGCTCGAAGACGCCGGTCGAGAATAGCACAGCGATGGCAACCATCTGCAATGTCGTCTTCCACTTGGCCAGCTTCGTGACCGTCAAGAGCCCCGCAGTATCGCCCAGAAACTCACGCAGCCCCGAGACGAACACTTCGCGGAACATGATAACCGTTGCAGGCAGCAGGAACCACGCATTCATCCCCGAAAACCCGGTGATGACCATCAGCGCAATAACCACCATCGCCTTGTCCGCGATGGGATCCAGCATCGCACCCAGACGTGTTTCCTGCTTCCACGAGCGGGCCAGATAGCCATCGAACCAGTCCGTGATCGCGGCGGTGACGAACAGCAGCAAGGCGAACCAATCCGCATAAGGGCGCGTGAAATAGAGGAACATGACCGCCACGCCGGGGGCGGCCAAGAGACGCAAAAGCGTCAGCAGATTGGGGATCGTCCAAGTCATGGCCTATCTCTACCCCGCCAGCCCCGCCTGCGAAAGCCCCGCTTTGGCCAGCGGGCGGCTGTTTTCCGCGCGGAAAACAGCCCGGAATATTTGAATATTCCGGTGCTCAGCCCTTGTCGTGAAAATAGTCATAAACCTTCTGCGCCAGCGCCTCACTGACCCCGTCCACTGCCTTGAGATCGGCGAGGTTTGCGCGGCCCACGGCCTTGGCGCTGCCGAAATGCGCCAAGAGCGCGCGTTTGCGCGCGGCGCCGACGCCGGGCACGTCATCCAGCGGCGTGGCGCTGACCGCCTTGGAGCGCTTGGCGCGGTGCGTGCCGATGGCAAAGCGGTGCGCCTCATCGCGCAGGCGCTGGATGAAGTAGAGCACCGGATCATTGCGCGGCAGGGCGATGGGGCGCTGGCCGGTGCGGTGAAACTCCTCCTTGCCCAGATCACGGTCGATTCCCTTGGCGACGCCCACCATCGGGATGTCGCCCACGCCCATCTCGTCCATGATGCCGCGCACGGCGCTGACCTGCCCGGCGCCGCCGTCGATCAGCAACAGGCCCGGCCACATGCCCTTGGTCCGGTCCGGGTCCTCCTTGAGCAGGCGCTTGAAACGGCGCGTCAGCACCTCCTTCATCATGCCGAAATCGTCGCCGGGGGTCAGGTTGTCGCCGCGGATATTGAACTTGCGATACTGGTTCTTCAGCATCCCCTCGGGGCCCGCCACAATCATCGCGCCCACCGCATGGGCGCCCTGAATATGACTGTTGTCATAGACCTCGATCCGCTCGGGCGGGCCGTCCAGACCGAAGGCATCTGCAACGCCCCTGAGCAATCTAGCCTGCGTCGCGCTCTCGGCCATCTTGCGCGCAAGGCTCTCGCGCGCGTTGCGCAGCGCAGACTCCACCAGCTCGGCCTTCTCGCCGCGCTGCGGGACGGTGATCGTCACCTTGCGGCCCAGCTTGCCGCTCAGCGCCTCGGCCATGAGATCCGGGCTTTCGATCTCGTTCGATAGGATCAGCTGGCGGGGCGGCTCCTTGGTGTCATAGAACTGGCCGATGAACGCCTCCAGCACCTCGGGCGCCTCGACATCAGCGCCGACGCGGGGGTAGAAATCACGGTTGCCCCAGTTCTGCCCGGCGCGAATGAAAAACACCTGCACGCAGGCCTGCCCGTTCTCCAGATGCAGCGCGATGATATCGGCCTCGTCCACGCTGCGCGGGTTGATGCCCTGCGCGGTCTGCACCTGGGTCATCGCCTTGATCCGGTCGCGCAGGGCGGCGGCGCGTTCGAATTCCATCGCCTCGCTGGCCTCGGCCATCTGGGCCGCCAGCTTCTCTTGGATCTCGGTCGACTTGCCGCTGAGATACCGCTCGGCATCACCTACCTGTGCGGCATATTCGGCCTTCGAGATATAGCCGACGCAAGGCGCCGTGCAGCGCTTGATCTGGTATTGCAAGCAGGGCCGCGTGCGCGTCTCGAACATCGAATCGCTGCAGTTGCGCAGCTGGAACACGCGCTGAAGCTGCGCCAGCGTCCGGTTGACCGCGCCGGCGCTGGCGAAGGGGCCGTAATAGGCGCCCTTTTCGCGCTTGGCGCCGCGATGCTTCTTGATCATCGGGTAGTCATGCGACTTGGTCACGAGGATATTGGGGAAGGATTTGTCGTCGCGCAGCAGCACGTTGTATTTCGGCTTGAGCTGCTTGATGAGGTTCTGCTCCAGCAGCAGCGCCTCGGTCTCGGTCGCCGTGGTCAGGAACATCATCGACGCGGTCGCGTCGATCATTCGCATGATGCGCCCCGTATGCCCCGTCGGCCGCGCATAGCTGCTGACCCGCGCCTTGAGATTGCGCGCCTTGCCCACGTAGAGAACGCGCGCCTGCGCATCCAGCATCCGGTAGACGCCGGGCGATGCATCCAGCGTGCGCAGATAGGACTGGATCACCTTGTGCCCGGTAGGTGCGGGGGCTGATTGCGGGGTCTGGTCGGTCATGGGCCTATAGATATGATTCTGCGCTCGGGCTGCAATCTGCGACGGGCGCGCACAAGGGAAATCCTTTCCACCATTTCTGTGGATAACTCTGCGGGTAACTTTCTTGCACCGTTAAATTTCCCTTTTGCGCCGCAGGCTTCGCCGATTTGCCTATTTTTTAGGCGAGTTAGCAAGTAACTGATATCACTTATATTTTTTTACGCTACAACGCAATATGCTGATATCGCTAGGCTTTTTGTAACGCCATCGTGACCGCTCATCCAGCGGTGCAAAACTTTCACCTGAGGCGCCGCGAAACGGCCTTATTCGACGCCCAGAACATCGGGGGTCTGCCAGCACAGATGCTGCCCGCCATCGATGCAAAGAAGTTGCCCAGTGACCGCAGGCGCGTTCAGGAAATAGCTGAGCGCTCCGGTGATGTCCGATGTATTCGCCCCCCGTTTCAGCACCGTTGCGGCGCGCTGGGACGCAAAATGCTCGCGGCTCTGCCGCGCGGCGCGCAGTGTGGGACCGGGGCCGATGCCGTTCACCCGCACGCGCGGAGCCAATGCCTGCGCGGCGGTCTGGGTGAAGGCCCAGAGGCCCATCTTGGCCAAGGTATAGGTCATGAATTCGGGCGTCAGCTTGCGCACGCGCTGGTCGATCATATTGATGACAAGGCCCTGAGCCATTGGCTCGCCATTCTCGTCGTTCACGGGGTCCGGCACTTGCTCGGCCAAGGCCTGAGTCAGCACGAAGGGCGCGCGCAGGTTGCTTTCGAAATGGCTATCCCAGCTGTCCCGCGTCGCACTGGCCAGGGTGTCGTGGTCAAAAATCGACGCGGAGTTGACCAGTACGGTCATTGGTCCTCCCAGCGCCTCGGCGGCGTGCGGGATCAGCGGCGTGACCTGGTCCTCGGAGAGCATATCTGCCCGAAGGGTGACCGCCTTGCGGCCCAGATCGCGTATCTCACCCGCGACCGTCTCGGCCTCATCTTCCGAGCTGTGGTAATGGATAGCCACGTCATGGCCCTGCTGCGCCAACTCGATCGCCATCGCGCGGCCCAGCCGTTTGCCTGCCCCGGTTACCAATGCTCGGCCCATGCCAGCCCCCTCTGCTGTCAAAACAATATAATGGTGACATAGGCCAGATAGGCCGCCGTCAAGAGAGCGCCCCAGACGCGGCCGATATCCACCCGGAAGAAGACGAACGGGATCAGCGCCAGCGACGCGGCCAGCATGACCCACAGATCAAAGGTCAGGAATTCGCGCCCTACCGGGATCGGCCCGATCAGCGAGGTGATGCCGATGATCGCCAGTAGGTTGAACATGTTGGAGCCGATGACATTGCCCAGCGCCACATCCGCCTGCTTGCGCAGCGCGGCCATGACCGTCGTCGCAAGCTCGGGCAGGGATGTGCCCAGCGCCACCAGCGTCAGGCCGATCACGCTGTCACTGACGCCATAGTGGCGCGCGATGATCGACGCGTTATCGACCAGAAGGCTTGCGCCCAGTGGCAGACCGACGAGGCCCAGCACGAGAAACACTGCGATGCGCCACCATGGCATGTCGGGATCAGCGCCCTCGACCTCTTCCTCGACGGGGCCCGCACGCTCGGCCCGGCGATGGCGGGTCGCATCGCGCGCCGCATCGAACAGCATATACGCCAGCGCCGCCAGCAGGATCAGACCGGACCAGAAGGTGAAGATGCCAAAGAAGGCCAGCGCGATGAACAGCACCGATGCGATCAGCATGAAGATATAGGTCTTGCGCGTTTCGCAACCGCTGGTGTGCAGCACCGACAGGATGGCGGGAATACCCAGAACCAGAAGGACATTCGCCGTGTTCGAGCCCACCACATTCCCCAGCGCCAGCCCCGGAATACCCCTCAGAACAGCATCGATCGAGATCAGAAGCTCGGGCGCGGAGGTACCGAAGGCGACGATGGTCAGACTGATGATCAGCGCCGGGATGCCCACCCGCAGGCTGAGGTTGACCGCGCCTCTGACCAAGGCGTCGCCGGCCAGAAGCAGGATGACCAGACCAAGGCCCGCAAGCGCCCAGACCATCATTTGCCAATCCCCTTCCGGCAGGAGCATGGCCCCTTGCCGATCCTGTATTTACCACATTTCGGGCATTTCGCCGCCGCCAGCCGTTTCTGCCCCGGAAAACGCAGTTTTCCGAACATGGCCAGAACGACCATGCCGACAAGGAAAAGCGAGACGATCTTGACGATCACGGGCTACAGCCCGAAGCGCGCGAACTGGGCGCGGTCCTCGACGGCGGCGATGGCATCCTCGGCAATAGTGGCTCCAAAGCGGCCAAATAGCCCCTTTCTCAGGCCATAGCGCATCAGGCGCACTTCCTTGCCGTACAGCTCTTTCAGCTTGGGCATCATATGGGCCTCGCCATCGACCAGCCCCAATTTGGCCGCGCGGCGGCCCAGCCAGAACTCGCCGGTGAAAATGTCGGGATTATCGGCCAGCTTGCCCCCGCGCCGTTCCTTGACATAGGCGATGAAGCCGCTGTGCAGATCCTCGAGAATATCTTTCAGCCGCGCGACGTCTTCGTCTTTTTGGGGCAGGAACGGGTCCAGCGTCGATTTGGACTTACCCGACGTATGCACGCGCCGCTCGATTCCCTGACGCGCCAGAAAAACCGGCGCGCCGAAACCGGCCGAGATGACTCCGATGGACCCCACGATCGAGCCGAAATCGACCCAGATGTCATCTGCCGACGCTGCCAGCCAATAGCCGCCCGATGCTGCCACATCCTCTACGAAGGCGTGAACCGGCACGTTCTTTTCCTCGGCCAAACGCCGGATGCGCGCGGCGATGAGCGAGGATTGCACTGGCGAGCCGCCCGGCGAATTGATGATGAGCGCGACCGCCTTCGGCTTGCCCCGCTTGAACGCCTTTTCCAGAATGGGCGCCAGCGCCTCATCGTTCAAGGCCATGCGGCTGGTGCCGATGGTGCCTTTCAGCCGGACGACCGCGACACGCGGGCGGGACTTGAAGAAAGGCAGGCGGGATTTGAGCGCGGACCATTTTGTCATTCCGGGGATGTATAATCCCCAAGGGGCCGAGACAAGGCAGCGGGGCCAGATCGCGTGCTCCTGTGATGAAAAAGGTAGGGCAGAGCGCTCAGGACTTGATCCGGTAGCCAGTCTTGAAGATCCACCAGACGATGCCCATGCAGATCCCCGTAAAGGCCGCGATGGCCAATAAGGACCAGCCCACGCTGACATCCGCGACCCCGAAGAAGGACCAGCGAAAGCCCGAGACGAGATAGACGACCGGGTTGAACAGCGCCACGGTCTGCCAGCTTTCAGGCAGCATCGAGATGGAATAGAACGCACCCCCGAGGAAAATCAGCGGCGTGATCACCAGAAGCGGGATCAGTTGAAGTTGCTGAAAATTCTCGGCCCAGATGCCGATGATGAAACCGAAGAGGCTGAAACTGATGCAGGTCAGAAAGAGGAAGGCCAGCATCGCCCATGGATGCAAGACCTGGATTTCGACAAAGAAGCCCGCCGTGATCAGGATGACGATACCGATGATCAGCGATTTCGTCGCCGCCGCGCCGACATAGCCCAGCACGATTTCAAGGAAGTTCACCGGGGCCGAAAGAAGTTCAAAGATCGTGCCGATGAATTTCGGGAAATAGATCCCGAAGGAGGCGTTGCTGATCGACTGGGTCATCACGCTCAGCATGATCAGGCCAGGCACGATAAACGCGCCATAACTCACGCCCTCGACCTCATCGATGCGGCTGCCGATGGCAGCGCCGAAGACCACGAAGTAAAGCGAGGTCGAGATGACAGGGGACAGCAGGCTCTCCATCAAGGTGCGGAAAAACCGTTTCATCTCATAAAGATAGATCGCCCAGATTGCCGGCAGGTTCATGCCTCGCCCTCCTTGATGAGGCCTACGAAGATCTCCTCGAGGCTGCTTTGCGTGGTCTGGATATCGCGCAGCGCCAGACCCTCGGCCGCGATCGCCTGCAAAAGGCGCGTTATGCCCGTGCGCTCGCCCCCGGCCTCGTAGGTATAGCTCAGCGAATGGCCGTCCTCGGCCAGCGTCAGATCATACTCGGCTAGCGCCGCGGGAGCCGCGTCCAGCTTCTGCATCAGGTCGATGCGCAGAGTCTTCCGGCCCATTCGCGCCATCAGGTCGGCGGTTGGCTCGACCAGCAGGATCTGACCCTTGTTGATCACGGCGATCCGGTCGGCAATCGCCTCGGCCTCTTCGATGTAATGGGTGGTCAGGATGATCGTGACGCCGGACTTGCGCAGTTCTTCGACCACTTGCCACATGTCGCGGCGCAGCTCCACGTCAACGCCTGCGGTGGGCTCGTCGAGGAAGAGAACGCGCGGCTCGTGACAGAGCGCTTTGGCGATCAGCACGCGGCGTTTCATTCCGCCCGACAGCTCACGGATGCGCGCGTGGCGCTTGTCCCAAAGACTGAGCTGGCGCAGGATCCGCTCGATCAATGCATCGTCGCGCCCCTTGCCGAACAGCCCGCGCGAGAAGCGGACCGTGTTGATCACCTTCTCGAACGGCTCCAGCGCGATTTCCTGCGGCACCAACCCGATCATCGCGCGCGCCTTGCGGTAGCCGGTGACCACGTCATGCCCGCCCACCGTGGCGCGCCCGCTGGTTGGCGTCACGATCCCGCACAGCGCAGAAATCAGCGTTGTCTTGCCCGCCCCGTTGGGGCCAAGCAGCGCGATGATCTCGCCCTCCTTGATCTGAAGCGATACGCCGCCAAGCGCGGTGAAGCCTCCGTCATAGACCTTGCCCATGTTTTGCACGTCGACGATGGCCGTCATGCTTCCCCCTATCTGATGATCGCTGCGAACCTAAAGCATTCGCGCCCGGAGGCAATCGCGCATCCGCCAAGGGTGAGGTCTGCGCTGGCGCACAGGCTTGCCGCGGTCTGCGCCGGGTGTATGCTGCGCCGGACAAAGGGAGCAGGGGCATGGACAGGCATGACATCATCATCGTCGGCGCGGGTGCGGCGGGTATCGGCGCGGCACTGGAATGCGCGGCGCGCGGCATCCCCTATATCGTGCTAGAGGCGGCAGACCGCGTCGGCGGGCGAGCCTGCACGGCAGCCGCTGGGCTGCCGACGCCATGGGATCACGGTTGTCACTGGCTGCATTGCGCGGACGAGAATCCGCTGGTCGCCTGGGCCGACAAGGTGGGCGCGCGATATGCAAAGCAGGCCACCCTCAGCGATGCTTTCAGCGTCTGGGCGGGAGGCGCGTTTCTGGATGCCGAGGGCGTGCGCGCCTGCGACGATGCGGTGAACCGCGCCTTCGAGGCAGTCCACACCGCAGGTCGCGACACCGCCATTCCCGATGTGCTGCCCGATGCGGGCCGCTGGACGCCCACCGTGCGCCTGATCCTCGCGCTAATGGCCGGCGACGATGCCGAAGACGTGTCAGCCTCGGCCTATGCCGACTATCGGGACACCGATCACAACTGGCCGGTGCTCTCGGGATATGGCGCGCTTGTCACCGCGATGGCGGAGGGGCTGAACATCCGCACCGGCCTACCAGTGCGCGCGGTCCACCAGCGCACGGACGGCGCGACGGTCGTCACCGATGAGGGCGAGATGGACGCGGCGGGCGTGATTGTCACCGCCTCGACCAACGTGCTGGCGCGCGGCGGCATTCATTTCAGCGATGGCCCTGCCGCCGACTTGGCCTTCGCGCTCGATCGCGTGCCGTGCGGTGTCTACGAAAAGGTCGCCTTCGCGATGGACGCCATTCCAGAGGAGCTGGCCCAGACACGCTTTCTGACCGTGCAGCGGGATCGAGACGGCATGGCGACGAATTTTCAGGTGGTGCAGGGCGATGCGCCCATGATGCTGTGCCACATGGCGGGCAAGAAGGCTCATGCGCTGGTCATGGCCGGTCCTGATGCGATGACCGACTATGCGCAAAGCGCCCTGGTTCAGGTATTTGGCGCAGACATAACGGGCCGTATCATTGGCAGCGCCACGACCAACTGGACCAATGATCCGCTCGTCCTCGGTTCTTACTCCCACGCGCGGCCCGGCTCGGCGAATTTCCGGCGCGAGATGATCGCGCAGGACACGGGCCGCGTCGCCTTCGCGGGCGAGGCGTTCTCGCCCCAGTGGCAGGCCACGGCACATGGCGCCTATGCCAGCGGGCGGGATACGGCGGCGCAGATGGCCGCAAAAATCAGCTGATCAGCTTTTTCAGCCAACCCTTCTTTTCGGCCTCGGGCGCTTCGTCCTCTTCCTTGGGGCCCTCGATGACTTCCTCAAGGCGGACAAAGAACTGATCGGCCATCTTCTTGGCAAAGCCATCGACGATGCGGCTGCCCAGCTGGGCCAGTTTACCGCCCACCTTGGCTTCGACATCGTAGCTTAGCGTGGTGACGCCATCCGCCTCTTCAAGGCGCACATCGGCGCTGCCCTTGGCAAAGCCTGCGGCGCCACCCTTGCCCTCGCCGGTCAGGGTCAGGCTCTCATGCTCGACCATGTTGCTGACAGTGACCTGCCCGCGAAAGGTGGCTTTCACGGGACCGACCTTTTGCGTAACGACCGCCTCGAAGCCTTCCTCTGGGTTGCCGGTGACCTCGGTCGCGCCGGGCACACATTCCTTCAGAACCTCGGGGCTGAGCAGCGCCGCCCAGACGGTGGCCTTGTCTGCCTCGATCGTTCTTGTGTCACTCATCTGCATGTCGGCATCCTCCCCTGGCCCATGTTCGGGCGAGGTTAGCGCAAGGCGTCTGCCCCGCCAAGCTGGCAAACAGCGAGGCCGGGCGCGCAGTGCCAGATTGAAAAAGACGGCCCGGATGGGCAAGCCCCTTTACCAGAGGTGCGGCAGCCTCGGGTTGACTTGGCAGAAACCGTTCGACCCGGGTCTATCTTTGCTCTCGCGGAATTCTGCGAGAGCACCTGAGTACATTGGCCCGAACATTCATCGCTCCATGGCCTCTCTGCTCTTGCCGTAAATGAAGCATAAAACAAGGCCCTCGGCCCCGAGGACAATCGCCCAGAACGCAAGCTCGATGACCACGAGAGCAAGTGGTTCTCGAAACATTTTGAAGGGCGTGTGAACCTCGAAAGGAAGAGCCATCAAGGCCCAAAGGATGTCGCGAAACTCAGGCCGCGCTGGACGAGGCCACGAACCCTGTATGCCGGCTTCCGCCATGCCGCGTATCTTTTGGGCTGCCATGGTGAAAGCACGCCGAGGCACATGTTCAGAAGCATGTTGGCCAGCAAATACGCGGCATTTTCAATGACGTGCTGTGTTGCGCGACCACGGCTTGTTGATTCCTATGCGAGCGGCGCCCGACGTCGCACTTGGTCACGGGCCTGCCGCATTGGGGCAGTCTCTGAGATGCACAAGCGCGACGCGCGATCAGTAGTCTTTTTCGAAGAACACGCCGAGGCCGCTGTCACCGCCCGCACCAAAGCTGCCCTTGGCCTTGACGTTGTCGCTGATCTGCAGGTTCAAGTTGATCTGCGTCTGCCCATCACTGTCGACTTCCACCTCGGAATAGATATTCTCCGACAGATACTTGCCCGCGCGCACTTCGGTCGTGTCATCCGCGCCGGTGGTCACGTCCAGATTGTCGAGGCCGACACCCTGACGCAGACTACCGACAAGGCCGCCGCCGCCATTGCCCGTCAGGGTTGCCACGGCCGAGGCCAATTGCAACGCCTGAAAAGCGGAAATCTGGCTGAGATCACGGCCGAAGATCAGTTGCGATACGATCTGGTCCTCGGGCAGTTCCGGTTGCGACGAGAAGGTGATCTCGGGCTCGTCGGCCGGCCCTTCCACCGTGATCGACACCTGGATATCGCCGCTGGTGGTTTGGGCCACCAAGTAGAGATAGGGGACGAAACTGCCCTGCATCCGCAGATATCCTTCGGTCAGGTCCAATCGCTTGCCCAGCAGGTCCAGACGCCCGCGGATCAGATCGAACTGGCCTTCGGGAATGATGTTGGCGGTGGTGCCCCGCAAGCGCAGCGCGCCGCCCAACTCGGCATCGAGGCCGCGGCCCCTTATGAATATCTGGTTGGGCGCATTGATGCGCACATCCATGCCATAGGCCGCGCCGCCGCCGTTTGCCCCGTCCGCGCCCAGGCCGTTGCCGGTGTCCAGCAAGTTGGCAAAGGCACGCGTGCGGCGCACCGCCTGAGGCTCGTTAACATGCTGCAGCCCGGGCAGGCTGGCGCCCGACGCGATCAAGCCGCTGGGCACGCGCACATTGACTTCGCCCAGATTGATGGTGCCTGCGATATTCGCGCCACCCGTGGCCGGACCGTTGAAGGTGATCCGTCCATTCGCCGTGGTCGTATAGAGGCCCGGGTCGGTGATGCCGACATTCTGCAGATCGACGGCGATATCCGCCTGATAGGGTGCGGCAAGGCCGATGCGCCCGTTCGCCGCCAGACGGCCGCCGGTATTGACTCCCGTGCTGACATCGATCTGCGCCGCCCCGCCAGTGAGATTGACATTGGCGTTGATCCCCTCGAGCGCCATCTTGACCTTGGGCAGGGCAAGGCCGGCGCCGCTGGTGCTGATCGTGCCTGTCACGGAGGAGAGCGCTGGCGGGCCGTCAATGCGCAGATCGAACTGCGCGACGCCCGACAGGCTTCGGGGGCTGATGAAGGAATTGGCAAGCGCAAGGGGCGCGCGCCCGTTCACGTTCAGATCCAGCGTGCCGCCATTGGCGATGCGCCCCGAGACATCTGCGGCAATTCCCGCCGGGCCGGTCGCATCCAGATCGACCACATAGCCGCTGCCATCGCCGCGCACGCTGCCGTTGACCGTTGCCGGACCGGGGATGCCCGGCGCAAACAGGGCGACATTGGCCAGCCGTGCGTCGATGTTGGCCGCCGACGATCCGTCAGTGCCCAGCGTCCCCGAGGCGCTCGCGGTCAGTTGCGACGTGTCCAGATCGGCGCGGTTGATGGTAATCGTGCCCTCCGCGCTGCGGGCCACATCCGCAGTGAGGCTGGAGGTGCCGCGGAGCAGCTGATCGACCTGCGGAATGCCGATGGCAAGATCGGAGCCAGTCACGTCCACCTGCGCCTCTGCCGCGCCATCGGCGGCATAAAAGCCACTTGCCGTCGCGTCCAGCATCGGGGTCTCGACCTCGCCGCGCTTCAGCGTGATGGTGCCCTCCGCGCTGCGCACAGCCTCGATCTGCGCGCGCGAGCGCCCGGCAAGGATGCGGTCGACCTGCGGAATTCCGACGGCCAGATCGGTGCCGGTGATATCCGCCGTGCCCTGCGCCCTGCCGTCCGCTCCCAGATAGCCCTGCACGTCGGCGTCGATCTTGGGCGTGGTCAAGAGGCCCTTGCTGAGCGTCAGCGCGCCATCCGCGCTGCGCTGCGCCGAAATTTCGGCGGTCGAAGTTCCGCGCAGGATGGGGTCCAGCTGCGCGATGCCCACGGCCATGTCCTGACCGTTCAGCACCAGATCGGCCTGCCCGCTCAATTGCTCCAGATTACCCTGCGCATCGACGACCAGACTGGCCGCACCGCCCAGATCGCGCCCGGCCAGCGCCGAATAGGGCGCGAAATCACTGGCGACCGCGCTGGCGCGCATATCGAAAATACCGGGTTTCCCGCCGATCATGTTGACGGTGCCATCCGCGGTGAAGGTGGCCTCGCCGGGCCCCGAGGCGCCGGCCTTGATGGTCCAGACATTGCCGTCCTGATCGGCACGCGCGGTCAGGCGCGCAGGCCCCTGCAAGGCAGGCTCGATCAGTGAGGCATCGTCCACCGTCAACTCCAGATCTGCCATGCTGCCGTCGGATTTGTAAGCGGCGGTGGCAGTCAGGTCGGTCGATGGCGAGGTGACCTTCAGCCGGTCAAGGAACGTGCCGTCCTTGCCGCGCCGCGCCGCCACATCCAGCTGCGTGCGCCCGCGCAGTAGCGGATCAAGGCGAGGCTGACCTACAGCCAGATCCTGCGCGCTACCAGTAACAGTGGCTTCCATCGTCCCCTCCGACGGGGTGTAGCCGCCATTGACCTGCACCTGCACCGCGCCTTCCAGATCGGCACCCGCGAGGCCTGCGAACCGCGACAGATCATCGGCCTCGACGGCGACGTTGGCGGTGACACGCGGCGTCTCGTCGGTGCCCAATCCCAGCAGTGCGGCCTTGCCGGTGATGTCATAATCGCTCCCGGTCAGCGACAGCTCGCTCAGGTTGAACGGCTGGCCTTCGGTCCAGTCAAAGACGATATCTCCGCGCAGAGTCTTGCCCAGAGCGCGCGACAGGTTGCCATCGATCATGGCAAGTCCCTCGACCACCAGGTCAAGCGCGCCGTCGACCTGACCAGGGGCGCCTCCATCGCCCTTCGAGATGGTTCCGCCCCCCTCAAGCGAGGCCTGATCGAGCGTCAGGTCGATCCGTTCAAGCCCGTCTGCCTTGAGTGACAGCTGCCACTGCTCGCCCTGCGCCAGATCATAGGTCAGACTAAGATCCATATCCTTCAGCGTGGTCCGTTCACCCGCCAAGGGGAGCAACACCGGCTTGCCATCCCGCGAGGCAAGGCGGCCCGTCAGATCAAACCGCTCGGGCCAGCCATCGGCGCCCATCTGCAGACTGCCGTCCAGCGTCAGCGCGGCCGCGGTCAGCGACAGCGTCTCGATGCCCAGCCCGCCATTTGCGGGTTTCGATCCCTCGACCACCAGCGCCATCTCGGTGCCGAAGAAGTCGCGGTATTCTGGTGCAAAGACCGGCGCGATATCGCCGCGAATATCGGCAGCAAAGTTCAGCGGCGCATCCGTTTTGCCCTCTTGCGGTGCGGGCGCGGCCACGCTGACCGTACCGCCAAGGCGCCGCTCGCCATCGGTATCCAGCGCGATATCAGCAGTGAAATCCGACAGTGGCGCATCCCCCTCGACCGTCAGTGTCAGCGACGGCGCGCCCGGAATGCCCATCAGCTTGGACGCGATCCCGCCCTCGGCCTCGGTCCAGTTCAGATCGACCCCAAGGTTCCGCGTCTCGTTGGCGTAGGCCACGTTCAGCGTGATCGCATCATTCGCGCGGTCAAGCCGGCTGACCTCCAGCTTGGCGGTGCCTGCACCATCCGCCAACTCTAGCGCACCAAGGAGGGACAGCGTCACCTCTTCTCCCAGCAAAGGTGCGCCCAGAACCAGCCGCTCGACCGCGATTTCGTCGACATTCACCGAGACAGGCAGATCGGGCAACGAAAAACCCGTCGCCTCGGCATCGGGCACGTCGATCGTATCATCCGCCTGGGGCAGACGCGGCAGAAGGATCTCACCAGCGGTCAGTTGCGAGACCTGCAACTGGCCACGCAAGAGGGCAAGGCGGCTCCAGTCCAGCGTCACGTCGCGCAGGGTCAGCCAGATGCCCGCGTCATCGGCAATGGTCAACTGCTCCAGCGTCGCCTGGCTGCTCAGAGCGCCCTCGAACCCTTCGATGCGCACCTCGCGGCCCGCGCTGGAAAGGTTATCCTCGATAAAGCCCTGCAGCAGGCCGCGATCATCGTCCTGAGCTGCCGCAACCTGCGGCAGCAGCAGCGCGGCGGCCAGCGCGCAGATTTGAAAGGCCCGGATTGTGAGTGACTGTATCATATGTCTCAAAACGCCTGTCCGATGCCGATATAGATCTGCACGCCGTCTCCGGTGCTGCCCGTCACGGGCAATGCCACGTCAAAGCGGATGGGGCCGATGCCGGTATCATAGCGAATACCGAGGCCCGCGCCGCTGTGCCAGCGGCCGCTATCGTCGTAAATGCTCTCCTCGCCGACATAACCCACGTCAAAGAACGCCACCGGATCGAAATTCCCGGCAAGGTCGATCCTCGCCTCGGCAGAGGCCCCGACAAAGGTGCGCCCGCCGGTCAGGCCGTTGCCAACGTCCACGCCCAGCGATTGGTAGGGATGGCCCCGCACCGTGTTACCGCCGCCCGAATAGAACAGGAAATCCTGCGGCGTGTCCGAAAGGCTGGCCCCAAGGATGCTGCCGAATTGCAGCCGGGTGGCCAGCGTCAGGAAACCGCCATCGTCGATCTCGCGGTAAGCGCGCCCGTCCAGAAAGATCCGCCCGCCGCTATCGGCGCCGTTGAGGGATACAAAGGGCATCACCTCGGCCTGAGCGTAATAGCCGCCTGCCGGATCGAGCGGATCGTCGCGGCTGTCATAGGTGGCTCTGAACGGGATCAGCAGGTGAAAGAATTCCTGGTTTCCGAAAATGTCCGTCTCGTCCGAATAGCGCAGGCTCAGCCCGGCCTCCAGCGTCAACTCCTCGGTCACGATCCGGCTGAAGCCGAAGCCCAGCTCGGCCACGTCTGAAAGGTAGTTTGGCTCGTCCTCACGGGCAATTCTGCCGGTAACATAAAGAGTTGTATCCGCGCCGAAGGTCGCGGGCCGCTCGAACCGGCCGCTGACCTCGTAATCGACGCCGCCGTCAGTGCCGCCGGTCTCGCTGCCCAGCCCGCCAATCGACGCATCAAAACGCAGGCGCTCGGCCCCGCCCAGAAGGTTGCGGTGCAGCCAGAAGGTCGAGAGTGTGACGCCCTCATTACTCGACAGTTCGGCGCCAAAGCCGAAGCGGCGCGGCTTTTCGTCCGCGACGTTCATCTGGATGTCCATCACATCGCCGTCGCGCAGCGTGTCGGATTCGGTCAGGGCGACGGATTTGAACGCGCCGGTGCGGCGCAGGCGCTTGGCCGATTTCTCCAGCTCGTCCGGCGAGAACCGCTCGCCCGTGGGAAGGCCCGCGATCTGCTGCAACCGCTCGGGGCGCACCGAGCTGTTCGTTGTCTGAACCAGATTGCCGAAGGTAACGACCGGGCCTGGCCGCAGCGCAACCTGGGCCGACAGGGTGTTTGACCTGTGATCGGCGACAATGTCCTGCCCGGCGATCTCGGCCTTGGCGCGGCCAACCTCGCGCCAGCCCTCGATGCCCGCATCTGCGGCGGCGCCGACGATGGGCGCGCGCGCGACTTTTCCCGGGGCAAATTCCTCGGGCAGCTGGGTTTCTGGGGCGAGCGGTGCGATACGCGCGGTCGAAAAGGCAAAGAGCGGGCCGGGCTCCACCCGGACGACCACTTCGCGCACGCCCGACGGCTTGGCGAAGGGCGATAGACTTCCGGCCTCGCGGCCATCGACCTGAATGCGGATCACGCCGCTATAATAGCCGTATTTGTAAAGCACCCCGAGCAGTTGCGCATAATCGGCATTGGCGGCCGCGATGATATCCTGCGGCTCCGTGCGACCATCTTGCTTGGCGGCCAACACGAGGGACGCGTCGATCAGCGTCTGGCGCAGATCTTCGTTATCAGCGGGAATTACGAATTTGAGCGTTTCAACGGCATGGGCCGCCGATCCGGTGAGGGCAAAAGCGGCGACCGCCGCAATTTTCGGCAGAGTAAACGCATCCGTTCTGAAACCCACTGATTTATCCTTATGTCCCTGTTCGCGGCTGACATTGGGTGTCAACTCGGCTGATTCTAGGGGAACAACCTTCGTCCCGCCAGCGAGTTCCCGACAGAAAGCTGCCTCAGCGGCGGGACGGTAGGCTGCGCGGGCGCAGTTGGCAAAGGTCCGCGAGCCATTTCAGAGGGTTAAACGCCGCACAAAGGGGCCAACGCGGCGTACCTGACGCAATCGTGATTACGGATCAGCTGCTTTTGAAGCTGCTGGCCTGCCTGGCGGCGGCGCGGCGGCGGAACCAGTCCGCGAGGCCCAATAGCAGGAGCGCAGGCACGAACGTCACCGTCGCCAGTGCCGGGTAAACCGGGGAAGAGCCGACTGCGATGCCACTGAAGACAAACGTGGGCAGCGTGCGTGCGGTGCCGGCAAGGCTGTAGGTCACGTAGAAATTGCCCCAGGACAGCAGGAAGGCAAAGATCGCCGCAGACATGACGCCCGGCAGGATCAGCGGCAGCGTCACCTCGCGGAAGACCTGCCAGTTATTCGCCCCCGCATCGCGCGCCGCATCCTCGAGAGTGTCGTCAAATCCGTGCACCTGCACCGCGATGATGATCAGCGCGAAAGGCGTGATGTAGACCACATGCCCGATGATCGCCGTCCAGAGCGCGGGCGAGAAATTCAGCCAGCCGCCCAGCACCGAGAACCACAGGAGCATGGCGACGCCCAAGAGGAGCTGCGGGAAGAGGAGCGGCGCGAAGCTGACCACCTGAAAGCTGCGCTGAAAGCGGAAACGCCAGCGTATCCAGGCGATCGCGCCGCCGGTGCCGAGGATCGTGGCGATCGCCGTCGAGATGCTGGCCAGAAGCGCCGAGTTGCCCAGCGCAGGCCAGAATTCGCGCGACGCGAAAAGCTCGAAATACCAGCGGATCGAAAAACCTTCGATCGGAAAGCTGAGGAAACGGCTTTCGGAAAAGGAGAACAGGATCAGCGTGAAGATCGGGACGTAGAAAAAGACGAGCACGGCGGCAACCGCGCCGTAGAGGATCGCGCCCGCGACCATACCCTCGGTACGGTGGCTCATCATGGCGCGCCCTCCCCTGCCCCCGGCGCCGCGCGCATCGCCCGCGCGGCCAGCGCGCCCCCGATGGCCAGCGTCATTGTGCCGATGGTGATGACCACCAGCGTCAGCGCCGCGCCCAGCGGCCAGTTGACCCGCGTCTCGAAGGTCTGGCGGATCAGTTCGGCCGCCATGGGGGATGTGCCTCCGCCCATGACTTTCGGTTCCAGAAAGACACCCAGCGCCAGCACGAAGACCAAGATGGCGCCCGCGAAGATGCCGGGCCGCGCCAACGGCAGCGTCACCTCCCAGAAAGTGCGAAACCGCGAGGCGCCCGCGTCATAGGCGGCCAGCATCAGGTCTCGGTCGATCCGCGCCATCGAAAGGTAGATGCAGAAGATCGTGTAGGGCAGCAGGTTGTAGACCATACCCAGCATCGTGGCCGCGGGAGTGAACAGGATATCAGTCGCCTCCGGACCAAGGCCCAGCGCATCCAGCGCGCCGTTCATCACGCCCGTCCGATCCAGAAACAGCACCCAGCCAAAGGTCTTGAGCACCGCATCGGTGAGGAAGGCAAAGACGATGAGGATGGTGATGTGATTCGATAGCGACGCCATCCGGTGCACCATTGCATAGGCCACGGGCAGACTGATCAACACGCAGAGCGCGACGCAGATCAGCGCCATCGTCAGCGTGCGGATCAGGATCGACCAGTAGTGCCAATGGGTGAACACGTCGACCCAGGTATCGCTGCTCCATGTCCAGACAAGGCGGTAGTACTCAGTTCCCTGAAAGCTGAGGAGCGCGGTCATCACCAGCGGGACGAGAAAGAAGAACGCCATGATCGCCGCCAGCGGCAGCGTGGCGAGCCAGAGGCCCGGCTCGGACCATGCCTTGCGGGTGATGCGCATGGGCCTACCCCTCGCCCAGCAGGTAAAGATCGCGGCGTGCGAAGCTAAGCCAGACCTTCTGCGCCACATCCGCGGGCGGGATGGCCGTGCCCAGCACGTCGACAATCATCGGCTCGCGCATCCCCTCCACGGTCACGCGATACTGTATCGACGCGCCCTTGATGAAAAACTCCTCGACTGTCCCCTCCATGACGCAGCCGTCACTGCCTGCCTCGGGCACACCGGTGTGCATCGTGATCATCTCGGGGCGGATCATCAGAAGGCCGGTACTGCCCGCATGGCCGGGACTGAATTGCTCGGCGTCCAGCATCGGCTGCGCGCATGTCAACGCGGGATGCGCAAAAGCGGCGCCATCGATCTGGGCCGGGATCAGGTTCGTCTCGCCGATAAAGCCCGCGACAAAGGCATCGGCGGGTCGGTAATAGATGTCCGAGGGCGAGCCGTTCTGCAGGATGCGCCCCTTGCGCATGACGCAGATGCGATCGGCCAGCATCATCGCCTCTTCCAGATCATGGGTGACATGCACAAAGCTGGTGCCGACGGTGCGGTGCAGATGCTTGATCTCGGTCTGAAGCACTTTCTTCAGCTTGACGTCCAGCGCGCTCAACGGCTCGTCCAGTAGCAGAACGCCCGGCCGCGACACCATCGAGCGGGCCAGCGCCACGCGCTGCTGCTCGCCCCCCGAAAGCTGCGCGGGATAGCGGGCGGCGTAACTGGAGGGCAGGTGCATCAGCTCCATCATCTCGGCGACGCGCGTGTCCTGTTCGGTGCGGTCCAGCTTTGCCAGCTTTAGCGGAAAGGCGATGTTGTCGCGTACGGTCTTGTGCGGAAACAGCGCGAGTTTCTGGAACACCATGCGTGTGGGCCGCTGCGACGGCGGCAGGCCGACCACGGACTTGCCCTCGATATCAAGCGTACCCGTCGTCGGCTGCTCGAACCCGGCCAGAATCTTGAGCAGCGAGGTCTTGCCGCAGCCGGAGGGGCCGACAAGGGCCACGAATTCGCCATCCATCACCTGCAGGCTGATGCCCGAGAGCGCCTGAAAGCTCTCGTAGAACTTGTCGATGTTCCGGGCGTCGATGACGGGCGCTGCGGTGGCTAAATCTTTCACTGGCGGGTTCTCTCCGGCTCTCTTGGTCAAGGGCTGCCGACCCGGCCTGGGCCGGATGGGCAGGGCGCATCAGTTGGACGCAGCCAGCTCTTCCTGGAAGATGGCCAGCATGTCGTCGATATTGGGCGCGACCGAGTGGAAATGGCTCTTGTCCCAAGCCTCCCACATGTAGTCCATCTGCAGAGCCGATTTCTGCTCGTCCGTGAACTTGGCCTCGGCGGCCTGGCTGGGCACGAGGTTGCAGGTGGCCTCGGTCCAGGCCAGCTCGACCGCGACATCGGGCGACACCATGTGCTTGACCAGCGCCTTCGAAAGCTCGGGGTTGCCGGTATCCTTGAGGATGCCGGTGGCCTCCATCCAGATGATGCCTTGGTTAAGGCCGTCCTTCGGCTCGGGCACGATGCTGAGGATGTGATCCAGACCGTCCTTGCGCAGCGCCGAGGTGCAATAGCTGCCGCCGCCGATCAACGCGCGGAAGCTGCCGTCGATGAGCCCCTTCTGCGCGACCGAAAGATCCCCAACCAGCGCGCGGGTATTCTTGAAGAGCGCACGCAGCACCTTGCGGATCTCGGCCAGTTCGGCATCGTCCAGCTCTTTGTAGGGGTCGATGCCGGCATGCAGGGCCATCGGCATGATCGGCCAGTCGCCCCAGTCCAGAACGCAGATCTTGTCCTTGTAGGCCGGATCGAAGCAGGGATCGTAGCTGGCCCAGGTCTCGACCTTGTCGAACTTGGTGTTCACCGTGGGCCCGACCCAGCCCCAGCGCGTCGGCAGACCGGTCGTTTGGCCATCATATTGAAGCGGCGCGAAAGGGGCGCGGAACTGGGGATAGAAATCCGCGTAGACATCGGCAAACTCGGCATCGTCCAGATATTCGCAGATGCCCGCAGGCCCCATGCGCGCAATCCAAGGGCTGTCGGACGACACCACGTCGAAATCGCGATAACCACCTGCCGCCAGCTTGGCAAAGCCGCCCGCACTGTCGGTGATCAGATCGACCGCAACATTGGCATCATTGGCCGCCTCGAAAGGATCGATGATGCTGGGCTTGTCATAGCCTTCCCAGCACATGTAACGCATGTCGGTCGCCGCATGGGCGCGGCTGCCGATGCCGCCCATCGCTGCGGCGCCAAGCGCCGCAGCCCCGCCGCGCAGCACGCTGCGGCGGTCAGTCAGATGTTTCACGGTTTTCATTTTTCGGGTCTCCCTATTGGTTATCGTTGGACGTGTGGGTGTTGGGGGTCAAACCACTTCAAGATAGCGGGCCAGTTCCCACGCGCCGACCTGCCGCTCATGCGCCTCCACCTCGTATCGGCGCAGTTTGACATAGGTGGCGATGAAATCATCACCGAAAATCTCACGCGCTGGCTTGGACGCCTCCAGCCGGTCGGCGGCCTGCGACAGCGTGCGCGGAAAGCGCAATGCCTCGGGCGCGTCCACAGCATAGCAATCGCCGGTCTGGGCGGCGGGCGGCTCGATTGCGTTCTCGATCCCGTACATTCCCGCGCCAAGGCACATCGCATAGGCGGCAAAGGGATTGGTATCGGCGGCGGGCACGCGAAATTCGATGCGGGTTGCCGCGGGATCGTCATTGATGACGCGCAGCGCCGCGGTCCGGTTCTGCACCCCCCAGCTGGCCCATGTGGGCGCCCATGCGCCGGGCACCATCCGCTTGTAGGCGTTGATCGTGTGACTGCAGAGCGCCAGCATCTCGGGCATCAGCGTGACGATGCCGCCGATGAAATGGCGCGCGGTCTGGCTGAGGCCGTCCTCGCCCGCGGCATCCGCAAAGGCAGGGGCGCCGCCCTTGCGCAGGGACATGTGCAAATGGCCGGACTGGCCGGGCAAGTCGGGCGACAGCTTGGCCATAAAGGCCGCCGTCAGGCCGTTGCGCAGAAAAAACGCCTTGGCAAAATTCTTGAAGAGGGCCGCATCATCGGCGGCCCGCAACCCTTCGGCATGAAGGAGCGGCGCCTCGAAAAAACCCGGCCCCAGCTCGGTATGCATCGCATCCAGCGTGATGCCGAGGCGGGTCATCATCGCCTCGAACCCCGCCAGCAGATCGTGATGCAGCGCCTCGGTCTGCAGCGAATAGGTGCGGTTGCCTTCCGCGAAATGATTCAGCCCGCGATAGCCCTTCTGCCGCAGGCTGCGGGGCGTCTCATCCATCACGGTGAATTCGAATTCGAAGGCCGAATGCACAGTAAACCCGGCGGCACCCGCGCGCTCGACCATCGCCATCGCCTGATTGCGCGCACTTTTCGCGCCGAAGGGCTGATCAAAATCCGAAATCGCCAGCGCATCGCTGGCCGCGAAGGGATAGGCCCGCATCGAGGCGGGATCGATCCTCGTGGGCCGGTCCACGAAGGCGCCCGTCTCCTGCGGCTCCTCACCCGTGTCCCAACTGTAGAGGATGTCGCAGAACGGCCCGCCCGTCTTGGCCAGCTTGGCCGCCTTGGTGCCGCTTACCTTCTTGTGGCGAAAAACGCCATTGGCATCGAAAATGCCGATATGCACATTGTCGGGGCTGCGGGGCACGCCCGGCCCTGCCTGATCGGTCGATGCATCCTTGATCGTCACATGTGCCCCGCTTTTGTCGCGCCTGACCTGCCGCAACGCGGCATCTGGTTAATTCCTGCGACGAAGGTTAGGCTGAAGCCCGTGCCACCCCCAATAACCCCAAAGGATTAGAGGCCGGATCACCGGTTTTGCCCCGCAGATGACATGACGGCTTCGCACCCAGACACCGATCCGGTCGCCACCCTCGGCGCGGACATGGCGCGCGCCGTCGATGCAATCGGCACGCCTCAGTTCATGGATGTGCTGACCGGGGCGGCGCGCGCCCTTGTCCCTTTCGACAACGCGATGCTTTTTGCCTACAAGGCGGGGGAGCGTCCGCGCGGCCCCTATACGGATATCGCGGACAGTGCCGAGGCGCGCATCGTAATGGACCAGTACCTGCTTGGGCCTTTCCTGCTGGACCCTTTCTACAGCGAGGTGCAGCAGGGCCGGCAGGAGGGCCTGTGCTGCCTGGCCGACATCGCGCCCGATGAATTCTTTGCCTCCGAGTATTACGAGCAGCACTACCGCCGCACCCGCATCACGGATGAGGCGGGGATCTTTCTGGCGCTGCCGGACCGCGCGGTGCTGGTCTATAGCGTCACGCGCCGCCACGGCAGCCCGGTCTTTGCCCCGCCCGAGGTGGCGCGGCTGCGCGGCATTGCCCCGCTGATCGCGGCGCTGGTACGGTGTCACTGGGCGGGGATCAATCTGGGTTTTGCGTCGCAAGCAGGGCCGGGGCGCGCCCCAGATCCCATCGCCGCCGCGCTGGCCGCCTTGGGCGAGACGGTGCTGTCGCAACGCCAGAGGCAGGTCGTCGCGCTGGTCCTCAAGGGCCACTCGACCGAGGCGATCGCGCTCAAGCTGGATATCAGCGCCGATACGGTCAAGGTCCATCGCCGCCACGCCTATGCCAAGCTGGGGATCTCATCGCAGGCCGAGCTCTTTGCGATGTTCCTGGACCTTCTGGCCAGTATCGTGACACCCAAAACCCATTGAAAACCGGCGCATGCTGCCGCGCAGCATGCGCGTCTGTTTGACGCGCCTCAAAGCCGTTCGTCCACCTTGCCCCCTCCCCCCTGCCCGCTACCTCGACTGACAACGGCTATTGCGAGGTGTGCCATGCTTGGATCATTCGACGCGGTGCTGCTGGCGCGTATCCAGTTTGCCTTCACCGTCTCCTTCCACTTCCTCTTTCCTGCCTTCACCATTGGCCTCGCCAGCTACCTGGCGGTGCTGAACGGTCTGTGGCTGTGGACACGCGATCACAAATACCTCGAACTCTTCCGCTATTGGGTCAAGATTTTCGCCCTGGCCTTTGCCATGGGCGTCGTGTCGGGCATTGTCATGTCCTACCAATTTGGGACCAACTGGAGCGTTTTTTCGGACAAGGCCGGTCCCGTGATCGGCGGGCCGATGGCCTATGAGGTGCTCTCGGCCTTCTTCCTCGAAGCGGGATTTCTGGGCATCATGCTCTTTGGGCGCGATAAAGTGGGCGAGAAGCTGCACATGGTCGCCTGCGCCGCCGTCGCCTTCGGCACGTTCTTCTCGGCCTTCTGGATCTTGTCGGTGAACAGCTGGATGCACACGCCCGCGGGGTTCAGCATCGATCCCGACACAGGCCAGTTTCTGCCCGAGGATTTCTGGCAGATCGTGTTCAACCCATCCTTCCCCTATCGCCTCATGCACACGGTCACGGCGGCCTACCTGACGACGGCCTTCATCGTGGGCGGTGTCGCGGCCTTTCACCTTCTGCGCCACCGCCGCCGGGGCGAGGCGGCCACGCCCGCGACGCGCACCATGTTCTCGATGGCGATGTGGATGGCGGCCATCGTGGCGCCGGTGCAAATCTTTCTCGGCGATCTACACGGCATCAACACGCTGGAGCATCAGCCGGCCAAGGTCATGGCCATGGAGGGCCATTACGAGAGCCACCCGGACGGCGCGCCTCTCTACCTTTTCGGCCTGCCGAATGACGAAACGCAAACCTTGGACTATGCAGTGGGCATTCCCAAGCTGTCCTCATTGATCCTCAAGCATGACCTGAACGCGCCGCTGGCGGGGCTCGATACCATCCCCGATGCCGATCAGCCGCCCGTGGCCATCGTATTCTGGTCGTTCCGCATCATGGTGGCGCTTGGCTTTGCGATGCTGGGCATCGGTGTCTGGTCGCTGATCGCGCGCTGGCGCGGGCAGATCTACAACGCACCATGGCTGCACCGCGCGGCGGTGGCGATGGGGCCGTCGGGCCTGATCGCCGTTCTGGCGGGCTGGGTCACGACCGAGGTGGGCCGCCAACCCTTCACGGTCTATGGCCTTCTGCGCACCGCCGACAGTGCGGCGCCTCTGGATGCGCCGGCCGTAGGGGCATCTCTGGTGGCGTTCATCGTGGTTTATTTCGCGGTTTTCGGCGCCGGCACATTCTACATCATGCGCCTCATGTCGCGTCCGCCCAAATCCGACGAGGAGCGGCTGAAAGACAGCGTGGACGGACCGACCCGCACCGCTGGCATCACCGCCGCACCCGAAGAGGCGGCACGCCGCCCCAATGCTGTCGCAGGAGAATAGGCCATGCCCATCACAGACGGTTTCTCGCTGGACCTCACCACTATCTGGGCGTTTCTCATCGCCTTTGCGGTGCTGGTCTATGTCGTGCTCGACGGGTTCGATCTGGGACTCGGGATGCTCTTCGCGGTCGAGCGCAAGAAGGGCGATCGGGACGTCATCATGAACTCGGTCGCGCCCGTCTGGGACGGTAACGAAACATGGCTGGTGCTTGGGGGTGGCGGCCTCTTTGCCGCCTTCCCGCTGGCCTATGCACTGATCCTGCCTGCGCTATACGTCCCGATCATCGCCATGCTGCTTGCGCTGATCTTTCGCGGGGTCGCGTTCGAGTTCCGCTGGCGGACCGAGCGGGGGCGCTGGGCGTGGGATGCGGCCTTTATCGGCGGCTCGGCGGTGGCATCGCTCAGCCAGGGAATCGCGCTGGGCGCGCTGTTGCAGGGCATCCAGATCGACGAGGCGGCCCGCACCTATTCGGGCGGCTGGTGGGATTGGGCCACGCCCTTTTCGCTAACCGTCGGCATCGCCGTGATGGTCGGCTATACCCTTCTGGGCGCGACCTGGCTGGTCGCCAAGACCGAGGGCCCGCTGCAAGAGCGGATGCGCAAGCGCGCTTGGCCACTCGGGGTTGTCACCGTCGTCTTTATCGGGCTGGTCAGCCTCTGGACGCCGTTCCTGCAGGATGGCTATTACAGCCGCTGGTTCGGCGGCTGGAACATCCTGCTGGCCGTGGGCGTCGGGGCGGGGGTGCTGCTGATCGCGGCGATGATGTTCCGCTCGCTCACCATCCACAAGCATGAATACCGACCCTTCGTGCTGGCTCTAACACTCTTTGCGCTGTGCTTTATCGGCTTGGGCGTGTCGATGTTCCCCTATATCGTGCCGACCGAAGTGACGATCTACGAGGCGGCGGCGCCGGCGCGCAGCCAGATCTTCATGCTGGTCGGCGCGTCAATCCTCTTGCCCATCATTCTGGCCTACACGGCCTATGCCTACTGGGTATTCCGAGGCAAGATCGATCCCGAAGCGGGCTATCACTGATGGCAGGGCACGCACCCGGCCCGTTGTGGAAGCGGCTGGCATGGTTCGCCGCGATCTGGCTGGCGTCCATCGCCGTGCTGGGGGCGGTGGCTTACGGGATCAGGCTTCTGCTGTTCTAGGGCCCGTCAGGTCAGGGCGGTGACGCGGTCGATGGCGTACTCCGTCTGCTCATCCGTTTGCGCCGGGCACATCGGCAAGCCGAGGACCTCCTGCGCGAGACGCTCGGCCAGGGGGAGGCTACCGGGGGCATGGCCTTCATCGGCAAAGGCCTTTTGCAGATGCGGCGGGGTCGGGTAGTGAATCACCGTCCCGATCCCGGCCTCGGCGAGGCGCTGCTGGAACGCATCCCGCTGCGGGTGGCGGATGACGTAAAGATGCCAGACCGGTACATGGGGATGATCCAGGCCCGCCTTAGCAAAACCCGCGCTGTACGTTGCCGCAATCTCGCGCCGCCGCGCGGTGACAGGGTCCAGCGCCTCCAGCTTGACCGCCAGGATAGCAGCCTGAATGGGATCGATCCGGCTGTTCACGCCCTTGAAGTCATTCTGGTTCTTCACTGCCGAGCCTTAGTTGCGCAAGAGATTCACCGCGCCCGCAATATCAGCCTGATCGGTGGTTGTCTGACGTCAGCGCCTGTGGGGCAGGTTTGAGGATTTGAACAACCGAGGATTTCCGGTTCATCGTAGCCTTCATGGAGTGAAGGTGAACAAGAAATCCGGAACGTCGAAGGACGCAGCTGACAAGCTGGTCAAGAACATCCGTCGCAAGACCCGTCAAACCTATTCGGCGACGGAAAAGGTCAGTCTTGTTTTGGCGGACCTTCGCGGCGAGGAAAGCATCTCGGCACTGTGCCGCCGCGAGGGGATTTCCGAGAGCCTGTATTACAATTGGTCGAAGGAATTCTCGGAGGCGGGCAAGCGTCGATTGCCCGGCGACGCCGCGCGCCAAGCGACATCGCCCGAGGTGAAGGAACTGCGTTCAGAGGCCGTTGCCCTGAAGTAAGCTGATCTGATCACTGCGCCTGCGCATGTGGTGATCAAGGGCGAGACCATTTCCGCCAGTGGTCCGAGGACACGGACGAGCGACGAGTTCCAAGACAAGACTACCGCCATCAACCGGATGTGGCGAACGGACTTCACCTACTTCAAGATTATCGTCCTCTTATGGTTTGCGCGGCAAACCACTGCCGGGTAACAGATGGGGCTGCTATTACCTCAGCACGATCCTGGACGATTACAGCCGCTTCATCATCCCGTGGAAGCTCTGTAGCACCAGCCGTCACCTTGCACCAACGTGCCCGCAAGGACAGGCGTCGTCATTTCAAGGGACGTGAGCGCCGTCCCGATAGCGGGCATGCAGTGCATGGACATGTCCGGCGCATCATCAGGCTGTGCTGCGTTTTGGCCCGATTGGCTCGCCTGCGTCATGCAATCCGCGGGATGATCAACTGCCAGACCGCCCGCATGCTGTGCTTCCATATGGTCGCTCGGCGCGCAGATCATCTCATTTGCATCGGCGGGCAGCATCGCGATGGCCAGGAGTATGACGCCCATCAGCACGGCTTGTGCCAGTCGGGCGGCCTGCCTTCGCCTGCAATTATGGAACGAAGCTACCATGATCGCTGAATTACGATTGATCACGCGGAGGTCAAGTAAGAAACACGTGAAGCCATTCGGATCGATTCTCTGCCATGTCATCAGAGCTTAAAAAGCGCCAGATCCTGTCCAAAGAATGGGGAGCCCCTCACTGAACAGGCAAAACATCTTCGTCATCGTCTGAACGAAGCTGGAAGATGCTCTCCGTAGTCAGCGAGAAATTGGTGGGGATACCATCAGGCTGCTCTCTACGGCGGCATACCTCTCGGCGGCCTGCCGCACGATCCCAGCGCCGACAGGGAGGCTGATGACGTTGCTCATAGTGCTGAAGTCGGCGGGTGTGGTGTGATTGGTCATTTGCTGCTCTCATGGCACAGGGGAATTGTTCGGCGCGATGTATATCGCGCCGTTGGGTCAGTGCAGGCGCACCACTCACGAGGCGCGATGTAGAGATTGACTTGGACTTAGATCGCCGTGGCGGCCTGCGCCCTGAAATCGAAGCTGGTCATAAAGCCGCTTACCAGCCGACCTTCCCACTCTTCGATGTCGCTGAGACGCCAGCGCGTGGTCGTGCCGCCCAGCTTGACGGCGGCAGGGAAGTCACCGTCGCGCCTCCAGCGCCAGATGGTGTCTTTTGAGACGCCGAACCGCATAGCGACCTGTTCAGCAGACAGATAAACAGTGTTCGAGGGCTGGCTCACTTCCGCATATCTCCTGTTTGCGCACGCAAAATTGTCCTCTGCGGACGACCATTGCGCGTCCGGAGAAGAGTGATCTTGGTGCTGAATGAGTAGAACCCAGCTTATAGTATATTGTTTTGAGAATTTCCTGCGAATTCGGAGAGAATTCCTATTTTCCATAGTTGGAAGTCGCAGCGAGGACACACTGAGCCATTGGTCGACCAGTTAGATAGCAGACCTTCGAAGATCGGCTCGTCATGACGTCGCTCTGCAAAGTGCAGCAGGCCGTTGCAACGGACCGCGAGCTACTGCGAACTCTATGGTTGCATCTATGGTGGTATGGCGGAATGAAGCTAAAGAAATTATCTTTATCTCATATGCTTAAGAGGAGGTTGTGGCGGACCGAGGAGGATTCGAACCCCCGACCCCTTGATTCGTAGTCAAGTACTCTATCCAGCTGAGCTATCGGTCCACGAGGGGAGGCATTAAAGGCTGTGTTCAGGCTTTGCAATAGCCGATTGCCAGAAATCCGCGCTCAAGCCAGATCCCCCTTGGGAAGGACGATGACAAAGGACGTACCCTTGGGCCCTGTATGCTCCAACGTCAAGGTGCCGCCGTGGCCGCGCACGAGTTCGGAAGAAATTGTCAGGCCAAGGCCCGAGCCGCCTTTGGTGGCGCCGCCGGTGAAAGGGGTGAAAAGATGCTCGCGCGCCTTGGGCGGCAGTCCGGGACCGGTATCGCTGATGCGGATCGTCACGGCCTCGTCGGTCTCATCGGCCTGCACATTGATCTCACCGGGCTTGCCGCTGGTGACGATGGCCTGCCGGGCGTTGCGCACGAGGTTGGCGATCACCCGGTAGAGCTGCTCGGGATCGGCGCGCAGCTGGAAACCCGCGCGTACATCCTCGGAAAAGCTGATATCGGCGTCGCCTGCGGAGAGCCGCTCGCTGTCGATCACGTCGGTCACAATGTCCAGCAGGGCGAAGCGTGACAGGCGCGGCGCGGGCTCCTCGGCCTTGCCATAGGCCAGCGTGGATTCGCACAGGTTCACGGCGCGGGTGATGGAATTGACCAGCTTGGGCGCCATGCGCTTGACCATCGGATCCTCTGACGTCTCGAGCCGGTCGGTGAAGAGCTGCGCCGAAGTCAGTATGTTGCGCAGATCATGGCTGACCTTGGCAACGGCGCCGCCGAGGCCGGCAAGGCGCTCTTTCTGTCGCAGGGCACTGATCAGCTCAGTCTGCATCAGGGCCAATGTTTCTTCGGCCACGCGCAGTTCGGTGATTGTGGAGGACGGCGCGATGACCCCGCGCGCATCCTCGGGCGCGCTGGCATAGGCCTTCATCGAGCCGACGACACGGCTGATCGGGATCACCAGAAAGACGCGCACGGCCAGAAACAGCAACACTGCGGTAATGATCGAAATGACAGCAGATAGCACGAGGATGCGCAAGCCATAGTCGATCATCGCCATGCGCAGCGTCCTGGTTTCCATCGTGACCTCGATCAGCATCCCTGCGCTGCGTACCGGCATTCCCATGACGCGCACCACCTGATCCTCGGTACGCCAAAGCCGCAGCAAAGCGTCGCGCATGAGCTCCAGCGCGCCCGCATCCCGAAGGTCATACGTGGCGGCGATGGGCGAGGGCAGCGGTGAGGACAGTACCAGTTGCCGCGCATCGTTGCGGCGCAAGACCACATTGTAGACGCCCGCATTGGCCAAGAGCTCTTCCTCAAGGTCAGGGCTGATCTCGTCACCCGCCAGCCGGGCCAGCGACGCGATTTGCGCCCGCTCCAGCCGAGACAGCAGGTAGTCCTCACGAAATCGCGCGATGGAGGGCACGAAGATCAGGACTTCGGCCAGCATCACGAAGATCGCCGTCAGGATCAGGAACCGGCCTGAGAGTGAGTTCATCTTGCCCTCTTGCCCTGTGACCGCCTATGGCAGCCATCGCTGAACAAGGCGCACCGCCCGCTTGACCCAGACGCTGTCAAAGAGGCGCGGGCTGAAATACGCCCCGGCGGCCCGTTTGTTGACTTCGCCGAGGGTGGGATAGGGTGCAACCATAGCGGCAATCTGGCTCATCTTCATGTCATTTGCCAGTGCCAATGCCCAAAGCCCGATCAACTCGCCCGCCTGAGTGCCGACAATGGACGCCCCCACGGGGCGACCCCTGGCGACCATCACCTTGATCAGGCCGCGGGTGCTGCGCTCGGCGATGGCACGGTCGTTATGCGCGTATTCGTGGCGCACGACCTCCAGCTTGTCGCCGTATTTCTCGCGCGCCTGCGCTTCGGTAAGTCCGACTTGTGCCAGTTCCGGTGCGGTATAGGTCGCCCAAGGGAGATGGCTGGTCTTGGCCTTGGCCGGCAGGCCCAGCACGGCCGAGCGGATGACGATGCCCGCGTGGTAATTCGCCACATGCGTAAATTGCAGCCCGCCCGCCACGTCGCCGATGGCATAGACGCGGGAATTGGTGGTCTTCAGGCGCTCGTCCACCTTGATGCCGCGCTTGGTGGTCTCGATCCCCGCCTTCTCCAGATCGAGGCGATCCACGTTGCTCTTGCGCCCCACGGCCATCAGCAGGTGGCTGCCCTTGAAGACGCGCCCATCCTCCGCCTCGACCTCGATGGCGCCAGCGGTGCCGCGAATCTCGGACGCTTGCGCACCTTCCTCGATCTCGGTGCCCTCGCCGCGCAGCGTGTTCAAGACGATGGCCGCCGTCTCGGGGTCGTCATTGGCCAGCGCCTTGGCGCCCTCAATCACGGTAACCTTGCTGCCCAAGCGGCGATGCGCCTGCGCCATTTCCATCCCGATCGGGCCGCCGCCGACGATCAACAGGTGCTCGGGCTGCTCGCGCTGATCAAAGAGGGTCTCGTTCGTCAGATAGGGCACGCTGTCCAGCCCCGGAATGGGCGGCACCAGCGGTGACGATCCCGTGGCGATCACGATGCGCCGGGCGGTGATGACGGTATCACCGGCCTGCACCTCGGTTTCCGAAATGAAACGCCCATATTCCTGGATCACCTCGACACCCAGCCCCTCGAAGCGCTCGACACTGTCGACGGGCGCGATGGTGGCTATGACATCGGCGACGTGATCCTTGGCGGCGACATAATCCACATCCGGCACCACGTTGGCGACGCCGTAGCGCGCAGAATGGGCCTGTGCATGGGCCGCCTTTCCGCTCGCGATCAGCGCCTTGGAGGGCACGCAGCCGTAGTTCAGGCAATCGCCGCCCATCTTGTGGCCTTCCAGCAGCACGACGCGCGCCCCCATTTGCACCGCACCCGCCGCCACCGATAGCCCGCCCGAGCCTGCCCCGATCACGAGGATGTCCGTCTTCACGCTTTTCATTGGCTCAAAGACCCTTCTTGCCGCGCACAGCCTTGATGAGGATGGGCAGGGCGGCCAGCGCGCAGAGGCCCAGAAGTGGGCCTATCACCTGCGGCTCCCACAAAAGACTGAGGTCGGGGCTATCGCCGCGGTCGAACACCTCGCCCAGGCCCACACCGATCCAGGTAAAAACCAGCGCGCCCGGGATAATACCCAAGGCCGTGGTCCAGGCAAAATTACCGAATTTCACCCCCACTAACGCGGGCAGCAGGTTGGCCACGAAGAACGGCACGACCGGCACCAGACGCAGCAGGAAGAGCACGCTGATTTCATTCTCGTTCAGCCCCTCCTTGACCCGCTTGAGCGTACCCTCGCCCGCTTCCATCCGCGCAGCCAGGGTCCTGCCCAGCCCCATGCGCGCCGCCTGGAAAATGGCGATGGCGCCCAGTGTGGCCGCGAGCACGTTGAAGGCCGTCCCTGACCATATCCCGAAAAGGAACCCGCCCGTGACCGACGCCACGGCCGCACCGGGCAGCGAAAAGGCGACGATCAGGAAATAGATGCCGATGAACCCCGCGACCATCACCGCGAAATTCATGTCGCGAAAGGCAAGCAACGCCTCACGGTTCTCGCGCAGCGTCTCGAAGCTGAGATAGTCGCGCAATGTGAAGGCGCCAATGGCCGCGACAAGCAGGATCAGCGCGAGGGGCGCATGGCGCATCACCGGATGCCTGCGCGGGGCCGCATCCTCTTCTTCGATCGTATCGGTCATGTCAGTGATCCCTCCCGGCTATGCGGTATCCTGACATAGATGACCGGTCAGGCCCCCGCTGGATAGCCGTATCACGCCGCCTTGATCGCAAGTGACTTGCTGACCCTCCATGTTAGCCTGCGCAGGCCCTTCTGCAACATGTGCCCCGCACAGGGGCGCCGATTTGTTGCAAGAAATGCCCGCGCGGGGTTTGACTTGGCCAAACCGGCCTACTATAGACCGGGCTTCGGACATACCCGGATGTTTGCGCGATTCTTCGCAGTTGCGCGCGTGTCCGCACAAATTTGGAGACGGAGCGATGAAACGCACCTTTCAACCCTCGAACCTCGTTCGCAAGCGGCGCCACGGCTTTCGTGCGCGCATGGCCACCAAGGCCGGCCGCAAGATCCTGAATGCGCGCCGCGCCCGTGGCCGCAAATCGCTGAGCGCCTAAGCGCCAGCGCAAGGACGACGACATGACACCGCCGGAGGCCCCCGATCATCAGACCGGGACACTGCCCCCGGCGGTTTCGTCGTGTCCGGGTGTCAAATCGGCTGGCATCAACGTCCTCAAGACCCGCAAGACCTTTTTGATGGCGGCCCGCGCCGGCCGGCAGGGCACCGCGTCGATGATGGTGCAGGCCCGCAAACGCGCCGCATCCGAGGATGCGGCCGGGGTCCGCGTCGGATTCACCTGCTCCAAGAAGGTCGGCAATGCCGTTGCCCGCAACCGGGCCAAGCGGCGCCTGCGCGAGGCGGCACGAGCTGTTCTCCCGGATCACGGCAAGCCCGGCTGGGATTACGTACTGATCGGCCGCGCCGAAGCGACGGCAAGCCGCCCGTTCGATTTGCTGAAAAGTGACCTGACCTATGCCCTGCGCAAGCTGCACGGGGCAGAAAAATGACGCCGCTTGCGCGCCTTTTTGCCCTGCCGGTACGCGGCTATCGCCTGCTCTTCAGCCCGTGGGTGGGGCATGGCTGCCGGTTTCATCCCACCTGCAGCGCCTACGCGCTTGAGGCATTGGAGCGTCACGGCGGCATCAAGGGCGCGTGGCTGACCGCGCGGCGTATCGCGCGGTGCCACCCGTGGGGCGGGTCCGGCATCGATAACGTGCCGGACTAGCTCACGCTCACTTGGTCTGCGAGATCACGCCGCACGCAACGCGGTCACCCGCCTCGGCCTCGGATTCATACGTGTCGGGCTGAGCGTGGAGCATGATTGACGATCCATCCTCATCCATCAACGGCGCCTCGCCATCCAGGACACTGAGCCGGGCGCGGTAGAACTCGGCCTTGGCCTCACCATTTTCATGCACATAGATGTTAGGCAGATCGCCCGCATGGGCGCCACCCTCGGCCATCAGGCCGTGACCATTGCCGCCGGGCGCGTAGTGTCCATCGGCGGCCTGAAATCCATCCTCGCAGGTTCCGGCCTCATGCACATGAAAGCTGTGCCAACCGGGTGTTAGCCCCGACAGCTCGGCCTGGAACAGGGTGCCCTCCCCCGCTTGCCGGATCTGGACGACACCGGCATCGCTGCCATCGGCGGTTTTCAGCATCGCCATCGCAGCGGACTCGGCAGAAAGTGCAGGTGTTCCGACGCCAAGCGCGGCGGCGGCGATCATTACAATACGGGTCATTGAACTTCTCCTGTGTTTCGGGGCCATTTCACGTTCAACGCCGCAAGCCCTCCGCATGTTCCGGCCCTTGCCCGGCTGGCTCATCTGAATTAAAGCCTGCCCATGCTGGATGATGCCGACGATATTCACCCGCTCTTTCAGGGCGCGCCCCGCAGCACGGAATTCCGCAAGCTGCGCAAACGCATCGTGCGCCAGACGCGCGAGGCGGTGGATCAATATGGCATGGTGGATCGCGACGGCCCGCGCGCCAGATGGCTGGTCTGCCTCTCGGGCGGCAAGGACAGCTATACCCTGCTCGCCGTCCTGCACGAGCTGCAGTGGCGCGGGATGCTTCCTGTAGACCTGCTGGCCTGCAATCTCGATCAGGGGCAGCCGAATTTTCCGGCGACGGTCCTGCCCGAGTTCCTGAAAACCATGCAGGTCCCCCACCGGATCGAGTATCAGGACACCTATTCCATCGTCGTCGACAAGGTACCCGAGGGCCGCACGATGTGCGCGCTCTGCTCGCGTCTGCGGCGCGGCAACCTTTACCGCATCGCGCGCGAGGAAGGCTGCTCGGCCGTGGTGCTGGGCCATCACCGGGATGATATCCTCGAGACGTTTTTCATGAACCTTTTTCACGGCGGGCGCCTCGCCACGATGCCGCCCAAGCTGGTAAACGAGGAGGGCGACCTTTTCGTCTATCGTCCGCTTGCGCATGTGGCCGAGGCCGATTGCGAGAAATTCAGCAATGCGATGGGCTATCCGATCATCCCTTGCGATCTTTGCGGCAGCCAGGACGGGCTGCAACGCCAGCAGGTCAAGCAGATCCTCGACGGATGGGAGCGGAGCAGCCCCGGTCGCCGGCAGGTGATGTTCCGCGCGCTTATGAATGCGCGCCCCTCCCATTTGCTGGACCCGCAACTTTTCGATTTTGCCGGGCTTACAATCAATTCAATAAAATCCGACCCAGATTTGGATGGCGCACCCCGGTTGCGTTAAGCGCATGTTGAGACACCGCACGTAGAGTGGCTGCAGCGGGTCTCAAAGGGTTTGCCGAATGCCGTCTGATTTCAGTTTTCTCAAGACCGGGCGCACTGCGCGACTGCGCGGCGCGCTTACCGGCCCCATGCTTATCGCGCTGTTTCCGGCGCTGGTGCTGGCCGGGTTCTGGCTGGGCGGCGAACAGATGCTGGTCATGCTGGCGCTTGGCTATCCGCTCTGCCTGCTGTTTGCCGTGGCTTACAAGGGCGCGGGCAGCCCTGCGTCTGCGCCCGACGATGATGAGGAAGAGACGGCATTCGAGCATATTATGGATGCGGCCGTGCGCCGCGCGCTCCAGACATCGCGCCGCACCGGCTGCATCCTGCTGGAACTGGACGAATTTCCGGCGATGCGCGAAAGATTCGGCAGCGCCGCGGGCGATGCGATGATGACGCAAATGGCGGCGCGCGCCGCCTCGGCCCTGCGCACCCGCGATACCGTCCGCCGGATCGAGGATGATGTGCTGGCCATCTGCATCGCGCCCGTGCGCCAGCTGGATCTGGGGGTGATGCTTCAGATGGCCGCCCGGCTGCAAGGCGCGATCGAAGAGCCTGTCGTGATCGACGGCGCGACCGTCTATGTTACCGCCTCTGTCGGCCTTGCGCTGGATGCCAGCGCGCCCGAGGCCACGGGCCTTGGCGTGACCGCAGGCGCCACGACCGCCCTGGCCGAAGCACGGCGCCACGGCCCGTCGTCGATGCGCGCCTTCAGCCGGGACATGAAACCGCCCGTCACCAGTGCCGCCCCCGACCTGATCAAGGCGGCCACCGATGCGCTGGAGAATGGCCAGATCCAGCCATGGTTCCAGCCGCAAATCTGCACCGATACCGGGCAAGTCAGCGGTTTCGAGGCGCTGGCCCGCTGGATGCATCCCGACCGCGGTTCGATCGCCCCGGCCGAATTCCTGCCCCTTCTTGAGCAGGCGGGCGCGATGGAGCGGCTGGGCGAGGTCATTCTCTACAACGCGCTGTCGGCGCTCAAGCTTTGGGATGCGGCTGGCCTCGACGTGCCGCAGGTCGGCGTCAACTTCTCCCCCGAAGAGTTGCGCAATCCGCGCCTCGTGAAAAAGATCGAGTGGGAGCTTGACCGGTTCGACCTGCCCGCGCACCGGCTCAATGTCGAAATTCTCGAAACGGTGGTCGCGCTCTCGCCCGACGATACGGTCGTGCGCAACATCGCCGGGCTGTCCGATCTGGGCTGCCGCATCGATCTGGACGATTTCGGCACCGGCCACGCATCGATCTCGTCGATCCGCCGGTTCGATGTGCAGCGGCTGAAGATCGACCGCTCGATCGTGATGAAGGTCGACCGCGATCCCGAACAGCAGCGCATGGTGTCGGCCATTCTGACAATGGCCGAGCAGCTGGGCCTTGCCACTCTGGCCGAGGGTGTCGAGACCGCAGGCGAGCATGCGATGATGGCGCAACTGGGCTGCGGGCATGTGCAGGGATATGGCATCGGGCGTCCAATCCCTTTGGACCAAACTGTCGAATGGGTAACGCGCCACCTGTCCCGCCTGGCGATGCCACCGCCGATCGGCCGCCAAATCGGGTAAAAAGCCGCTTAATGCGTAGCGAGGCGGCTCATCGCACCGGGAATCCGCTTGACCTTTTGGGCCGCACTCTGTTGAACCCTCCGGTGACCCCCAAGTGGTGCATTCGGACCAGTGCCAGCTTTGCTGCGACGGCCATTTCGCACCGGGGAGCGGATAAAGTCGCGCGTGTTGCGTGCCCGGGGCCCGATGGGCCGATGCGGCGTGCGGCCCCCTAACAGATGAGTAGCAGCCCGGAATGGACGATCAGAACAAGAACCTAATTCTCGCCACGGCGCTGAGTTTCCTCGTGATCATGCTGTGGTTCGTCCTGTTCCCGGCGCCTGAGACGCCGGTCACGCCGCCTGCGGAAACCACCGCCGAGACGTCTGCCGATGGTGCCGCAGACAGCATCGCCAGCACCCCTGGCGCGATCGACAGCACCGGCGCCGCGACCGCCGAGACAGACGCCCCCCAGCCTGCCGATGCGCCGCGCGTTGCCATCGACACGCCCAGCCTCAAAGGTAGCATTTCGCTACAGGGTGGGCGCATCGACCAGTTATCGCTCAAGAATTACCACGAGACGATTGAGCCCGACTCGCCCATCGTGGATCTGCTGTCGCCCATCGGCAGCGATCAGCCCTATTATGCCCTCTTCGGATGGGCCCCCGGTGCAGGGCTGGATCCCGAGCTGGTGCCCGGCGCCAATACACTCTGGCAGGTCGAGGGGGATGGCACGCTGACGCCGGACAGCCCCATTACGCTGACTTGGGACAACGAAGCGGGGCTCACGTTTACCCGCGTGATCTCGGTGGATGACAAGTTCATGTTCAGTGTCGAGCAGTCTGTCCAAAACAACAGCGACGCCACCGTGTCCCTCGCGCCCTATGGCATTCTGGCGCGTCACGGCCTGCCGGCTGATCTCAAGAATTTCTTCATCCTGCACGAGGGCGGCATCCGCATGGCGGATGGCGAGCTGACCGAGACGGATTACGACGATTTCGACCCCATTTCAGGGGTCAAGACCATCGCAGTCGAGCAGGCTGGCTGGACCGGCCTGACCGATCAATACTGGATGACCACGCTGATCCCGCGTGACACGGGCGGCTTCAACGTCACCACGCTGCAGGACACGCGCCGCGACATCTATCAGACGACCGCGCGTATGCCGACGCAAACCGTCGCCCCCGGCGCCAACGCCACGACCCGGCTGGAGGTTTTCGCAGGCGCCAAGGAGTGGGAGACAATCCGTCAGTACCAGAACGAGGATGGCGTCGACCGCTTTCTTGATTCGATCGATTGGGGTTGGTTCTTCTTCCTGACCAAGCCGATCTTTGCCGTGCTGCACTATCTCAACCAGCTGATCGGCAACATGGGCTGGGCCATCATCGGCCTGACCCTTCTGATCAAGGCGCTGTTGCTGCCGCTGGCCTATAAATCCTACGTCTCGATGGCCAAGATGAAAGAGCTTGGCCCCCAGATGGAGAAGATCAAGGAAGAGGCCGGTGACGACAAGCAGAAGATGCAGAAATCGATCATGGAACTCTACAAGAAGGAAAAGGTGAACCCCGCCTCGGGCTGCCTGCCCATCCTTCTGCAGATCCCGATCTTTTTCTCGCTCTACAAGGTGATTTTCGTCACGCTGGAGTTGCGCCACGCGCCGTGGATCGGCTGGATCGAGGATCTTAGCGCCCCTGACCCGTCATCCATCCTGAACCTCTTTGGCCTTTTGCCCTACGCGCCGCCGAATCCCGACTCGGTGCTGGCGATCCTGTCGCTGGGCATCCTGCCGATCCTCCTCGGCATCTCGATGTGGCTGCAGCAAAAGCTGAATCCGACACCAACCGATCCGACGCAAAAGATGATCTTTGCGTGGATGCCATGGGTCTTCATGTTCATGCTGGGCCAGTTCGCCAGCGGCCTCGTGATCTACTGGATCGCGAACAACACGATCACCTTTACCCAGCAATATGCGATCATGCGCAGCCAAGGGTACAAGCCCGACGTGTTCGGCAATATTGTTCAAGGCTTCAAGCGCAAGCCAAAGGACGACACTACAGACGCCAAGAAGGCGAAGGCCAAGAGCGACAAATCGTGACACAGGTTGCCGCTCTCTGGCGCCACCCGATCAAGGCCCATGGCTTTGAGGCGCTGGAGCGCGTGCAGCTGAGCGAAGGTTGCACCCTGCCATGGGATCGCCGCTGGGCGGTGGCCCATGACGCGGCCGCGCCCGAGGCCGATGGGCGCGGCTGGGCACCCTGCAACAACTTCTCGCGCGGGGCAAAGGCGCCGCAGTTGATGGCGATCTCCGCCAGCACAGACGAGGCGGCAGGCACGGTCACGCTGCGCCACCCGCAGCGGGAGGACCTGACATTCGATCCGGATACCGAGGTGGCGGTGTTTCTGGATTGGGTCCGCCCTCTGATGCCCGAGGGCCGTGCGCAATCGGCGTGGGTCGTGCGGGCGCCCGATCAGGGCATGACGGATTCGGAATTTGCCTCGATCAGCATCGTGAACCTCGCCTCGGGCCGCGATCTGGCCGCGCACATCGGGCAGGAACTGTCACCGCTGCGCTGGCGCGCCAACATCCACCTGGACGGGCTGGCGCCGTGGGCCGAACGCGCGTGGGTGGGCCGCACCCTGCGCATCGGCGAGGCCGAGCTGGAGCTGCGCGAGGCTATCATCCGCTGCCGCGCCACCACCGCGAACCCCTCCACGGGCGAGCGGGACGCAGACACGCTGGGCGCGCTGAAAGAACTGGGCCATCAGGAATTCGGCCTTTACGGTGTGGTCACACGCGGCGGCGAGATTGCCGTCGGCGACAAGGCTGAGCTGCTATGATGGACGCCCTCCCCTTTCCCCTTGCCGAAGCACCGGACGCTGCCGCCGCCGAGCGGGGCCGCATCCTCTTTGCCGGCGAGACCGATTTTCTGAAGGGCGTCGTCGCCATGTCCGGCCTGCCGGAGGCGGATCGGATCGAGGTCTGCTTTGCCGGGCGCTCGAATGTCGGGAAATCGACGCTGATCAATGCGCTTACCGGCCGCAAGGCGCTGGCACGGGCGTCCAACACGCCGGGCCGGACGCAGGAGGTGAACTTTTTTACCCTCGCGGACAGCCACTACCTCGTTGACCTGCCCGGCTATGGCTATGCCAACGCGCCGCTGCCGGTGGTGGAAAAGTGGCAGGCGCTGCTGAAACGCTACCTCTCGGGCCGCCAGAACCTGCGCCGCGCCTTCGTGCTGGTCGATACCCGTCACGGGATCAAGCCGGTCGACCACGAGATCATGAGCCTGCTCGACAGCTCGGCCGTGACGTTCCAGGTGGTGATGACCAAGGCCGACAAGCTGCGCGGCAAGGAACTGGAGACGATTCTGAACCAGGTACGCAGTGAGCTCAAGCGCCACCCCGCCGCCTTCCCCGAGCTGATCCTGACCTCGAGCGAAAAGGGCGAGGGCATCGCGACCCTGCGCGCGACGATCGCCGATCTGGTCTGACTCTTGCAAGCCGCCGCCCCGCCTCCGATAATCGGCCGGACGAGGGATAACAGATGAAGCAACGTGACATGAACCGCGACTGGATTTCGACCGCCCGTACGCTCAGCGAGGCCCTGCCTTACCTGCAACGCTATGATGACGCCATCGTCGTCATAAAGTTCGGCGGGCATGCCATGGGCGACGACGAGACGATGGAGACCTTTGCCCGCGACGTGGTGCTGATGCGGCAGGTCGGCGTGAACCCTGTGATCGTGCATGGTGGCGGCCCCATGATCAACGAGATGCTGGACAAGCTGGCGATCAAATCCGATTTCGTGAACGGCAAGCGGGTGACCGACGAGGCGACGATGGAAGTCGTCGAGATGGTCCTCTCGGGCCGTGTGAACAAGCGGATCGTGCAGGCGATCAACGCACAGGGGGGCCGCGCCGTAGGCCTTTCAGGCAAGGACGCCAATCTGGTGACTTGCGATCCGGCAGACCCGGCGCTGGGCCTGGTGGGCACCCCCACGGATGTCGACCCGCGTATCCTGCATACGCTTTTCCGCGATGACGCGATCCCGGTGATCGCGCCCCTCGGCGCGGGCCGCTCGGGCGAGACGTACAACATCAACGGTGATACCATGGCTGGCGCCATTGCCGCCGCGCTCAAGGCGGACCGGCTGCTGCTACTGACCGATGTGGATGGCGTGCGCGATGCCGCGGGCCATGTGATCACCGACCTCAAGGCCGATCAGGTGCGCGCTATGACTGCCGACGGCACAATTTCCGGCGGCATGATCCCCAAGACCGAGACGGCGCTGGATGCCATCGCGGGCGGTGTGCGCGCGGTCGTCATCCTTGACGGGCGCGTGCCCAACGCGCCCCTGCTCGAGCTTTTCACCGAGCATGGCGCGGGGTCGATGATCCGCGCATGACACGCTACGCGGCCATCGCGCAGGCGGCGTCCGGGGCGCATCTGGACGTGATGGGCGGCGTGCATGAGGATGGCGGCACGGTGATCCTGCTGGGGCCTGCGCAAGGCTTCTGGCCCGCGCTCAAGGCCAGTCCCGAATGGCAGGACGGCGCGGCCGACCCGGTCGACCGATGGTCCTTGCGCGTCATTGGCGCGCTGACGGATGATCTGGACGCCGAAGCGCTCTTTCCCTTTGGCGGACCACCCTATCAGCCTTTCCTGCGGTGGGCGATCGCATCAGGGCGCGCATGGCAAAGCCCGTCGGGTATGCTGGTGCATGACAGCCAAGGCCTCTGGGTGTCCTACCGCGGGGCGCTGCGGTTTGGCCATGAGATCCCCCTGCCTCCGCCAAGCGCATCGCCCTGCGAGAGTTGCGCCGATCAGCCCTGCATGACCGCCTGCCCGGTCGATGCACTTAGCGCCGAGCGCGGCTATGACGTGGCGGCCTGTCATTCGTTTTTGGACACGCCCGCGGGTGCGGATTGCCTGACCCAAGGCTGCAAGGCCCGGCGCGCCTGCCCAGTCTCCCAAGCCTTCGGACGCGACCCCGAGCAATCGGCCTTTCACATGAGCTATTTCCACCGCTGAGCTGGACGGCAAAGGGCGGCCCGCATCGGACCGCCCTTTGAACGTCTCTTGATAATGACTAATGCCCCAGAATCTGGCTGAGGAACAGCTTTGTGCGATCCGAGCGGGGGTTGTTGAAGAATTCCTCCGGCTCGTTCTGCTCGACGATCTGGCCCTGATCCATGAAGATCACGCGGTTGGCGACCTGCCGGGCAAAGCCCATCTCATGGGTCACGCAAAGCATGGTCATGCCTTCCTCGGCCAGCTCGATCATGGTGTCGAGCACTTCCTTGATCATCTCGGGGTCAAGGGCCGATGTCGGCTCGTCAAAAAGCATGATCCGCGGCTTCATGCAGAGCGAGCGGGCAATCGCCACGCGCTGCTGCTGGCCGCCCGAAAGCTGGCCGGGATACTTGTTCGCCTGATCGGGGATCTTCACCTTTTCAAGGAAATGCATCGCCGTCTCTTCGGCCTCGCGTTTGGGCACCTTGCGGACCCAGATGGGGGCCAGGGTGCAGTTTTCGAGGATGGTCAGATGCGGAAAAAGGTTGAAGTGCTGAAAGCACATGCCGACCTCGCGCCGGATCTTGTCGATATTCTTGATATCCGACGACAGGGTGATGCCATCGACCTCGATCGTGCCCTTCTGGTGCTCTTCCAGCGCGTTGATGCAGCGGATCAGTGTGGATTTGCCTGACCCCGAAGGCCCGCAGATCACGATCCGCTCGCCCCGGTTCACCGTCAGGTCGATATCGCGCAGCACGTGGAAGCTGCCATACCACTTGTTCATGTTGCGGATCGAGATGGCGACCTCGTCCGAGACCTTCATTTGAGCTTCGGCCATTGGAGATCTCCCTTAACGATGACCGGTCTGAAGCTGACGCTCCAACCATTGCGAGTATTGCGAAATGCCGTAGCAGACGACGAAGAAGAGCAGCGCGGCAAAGCTGAACAGCTCCCAATAGACGCCGTTCCATTCGGTCGAGGCCAGGATCGGCCCGCGGATCATGCCCACCAGGTCGAACATCGAGATGACCGAGACCAGCGTGGTGTCCTTGAAAAGGCCGACCGCGATATTGACGATGCCGGGGATCGAGATCTTGAGCGCCTGCGGCAGGATGATCAGCCGCATCGCCTGCGGATAGTCGAGGCCCAGGCTGTCGCCCGCCTCATACTGCCCCTTGTCCAGCGCGGCCAGTCCGCCCCGGATCACCTCGGCGATATAGGCCGAGGCGAACATCGTGATCATGATGATCACCCGCAGGATCAGATCGAAGGTCGTGCCGGGCGGCAGGAAATAGGCCAGCACCACGTTGGCGACAAAGAGCAGCGTGATCAGGGGCACGCCGCGGATAAACTCGATGAAGACAACGCAGATGCCCTTGATCAGCGGCAGGTTCGACTGACGCCCGAGGGCCAGAACGATGCCCAGCGGGATCGACAGCGACACGCAGGTCACGCCCAGGATCAGGTTCAGCATGAAGCCGCCCATATCGCGCGATGGCACAACTTCAAGCCAGGGGGTCGAGGGCGCAATGGCTTCGGTGATCATGCCACCGATCCACCAGACGATGGCCGCCGCGGCGATGGCCGCGAAGAAACCGGCTGCAAAGTTGCGTTTGACCAGCCGCGCATAGGCCACGTAGCCCGCGATGAAGCCCAACAGCGCAAAAATGGGGATCAGCGTCGTGCCGCCCCAGATCAGCCAGTAGGCGACAAAGGGATAGAGCGCCGTGATGATGAGCAGCTTGCGCGGCAACTTGTAGAACATGACCGGCGCGATGGCGGCAAAGAGCAGCAGGAACGCGATGCCCGGTCGCCAGTACTGGTCATTTGGATATTTGAAACCGAAGAGCAGCTGGTTCCACCGCTCGGTCAGAACGGCGAAACATGCGCCGACCTCGCCCTGCAACACCTCTCGGCAGGCTGTCAGGCTGGGGGCGTCCCAGATCCCGTTCATCAGCCAAGGCATGATAGCCTGGAGGATCAGGAAAATCACGTAAAGCGACGCGATGGTCAGCAGCGCATTGGCCCAGGTACTGAAGAGGTTGTCACGCACCCATCTGACCGCACCGGCCTCGGCGGTGGGGGGCGGCGATGCGGGAATGGCGGTTTCGCGGACGAAGGCGACGGATTCTGCGTGTGTATCAGACATATTACCGCTCCTTCAGCTTAACCGAGTTGTTGTAGACGTTCATGATCGCGGAAATCGCCAGCGAGATCGCGAGATAGAACAGCATCAACAGCAGCACGCATTCGATGGCGCGGCCGGTCTGGTTCAGGGTGATCCCGCCCAGCGTCGCGGTGACATCGGCATAGCCGACGGCAATGGCCAGCGACGAGTTCTTGGTCAGGTTCAGATATTGCGAGATCAGCGGCGGGATGATGACCCTGAGGGCCTGCGGCAGCACCACCAGATTCATGATCCGGCGGGGGCGCAAGCCAAGGGCGGCGGCGGCCTCGGTCTGGCCGTGGCTGACGGCCTGAATGCCCGCGCGCACGTTCTCGGCGATAAAAGCGCCCGTATAGATCGACAGGGCGAACCACAGCGCGATCAGCGGCGCGCCGATCTTGATCCCGCCGCCAAAGTTGAAGCCCTTGAGCACCGGAATATCCAGACCGACCGGGCGGCCGAGGATGAAGAACATCAGGATCGTCGGCACCAGCAGGATCGCCAGCGATGGCCAGCCCATCGGCAGCAGCTTGCCGGTGTCGAAAAGCAGCCTCTTAGCATAGGCGCGGTAGGCCAAGACGCCAACGACCGACGCAATGAACGTAAACAGCAGCAGCATCGAGCCGGCGCCCCAAACAGGTGCCGGAATATAGATGCCGCGATTGGTGAAGGCGAACAGGCCCAACAGCATCGTACTGGCCGGATCCTCGCCACGGAAGGCGTTGGGCGCGGGCAGCGAGATGGTCATGATCGCGTAGATGATCAGGATCCAGATCAGCACCGGCACGTTTCGGAACGCCTCGACATAGGCGGCCATCAGGCGCGATACGATCCAGTTGTTACTGAGGCGCAGCACGCCCGCGATAACGCCGAAGATCGTGGCCGTGAAACAGCCCAGAACCGCGACCAGAAGCGTGTTGAGGATACCGACCTTGGCCGCCTGCCAGTTCGAGGACTGGCTGGTATAGGGGATCAGTGTCTGTCCGACATCATATCCAGCGGTTTCTTCGAGGAAGCCGAACGAGATGTTCAGACCGGCGTCGTTCAGGTTGTTGATCAGGTTGCGACCCAGATAGAAAAAGACCGCAAACAGAGCAATCGCAGCAATGACCTGGAACGTGATGGCACGATAGCGTGTGTCGCTCAGGAGTTGCGATACACGAAACCCGCCCTTGTCGGGGTCGGTAATGGAGCTCATGTGACTTCCCTGGTTTTCCGGATGATTGATGTCGGGGATGGTTTATCCGTCCCTCGCCTCACGCGGATTTTTTCTTGGATGGTCGTTAAAAAATCGAAGGGCGCGGCGAATGCCGCGCCCTTCAAGAGATCTTAGCGGAAGGGGGGCGAGTACATCAGGCCACCGTCGGTCCACTGCGCGTTCAGACCGCGCGCGAGGCCGATAGGGCTGTTCTCGCCAATGTTCTTCTCGAAGATTTCGCCATAGTTGCCGCTTGCCATGATGGCGCGCTTGGCCCACTCGTTGTCGAGACCCAGCATTTCGCCCAGGTTACCTTCGGTGCCAAGGATGCGGTTGACCTCGGGCGCGTCGCCGGCCTGCGCCGACAGCTCGCCGATATTGGCACTGGTGATGCCGGCTTCTTCGGCGGCGATCAGGGCGTTCAGCGTCCAGCGGACGACGTCGCCCCATTCGCTGTCGCCGTGGCGGACCAGCGGTGCCAGCGGCTCTTTCGAGATGATCTCGGGCAGCAGAACGTGCTCACCAGGGTTCTCGAAGGTCGCGCGGGTGGACGCCAGGCCCGACATGTCGGTGGTGTAAGCGTCACATGCGCCCGCCAGATACTGCTGCTGGCCTTCGGCATTGGTTTCGATCGGAACGGGCTCGTATTCCATGTTGTTCTTGCGGAAATAGTCGGCAAGGTTGAGTTCGGTCGTAGTACCTGTCTGCACGCAGACGGTGGCGCCATTCAGATCCTTGGCCGAGCTGACGCCCAGCGCCTTGGGCACCATGAAGCCCTGACCGTCATAATAATTGGTGCCGACGAATTCGAACTTCAGGTCCACGTCGCGGCTGAAGGTCCAGGTGGTGTTACGAGGCAGCACGTCGATCTCGCCCGAGGCCAGCGCGGTAAAACGGGTCTTACCGGTCGTGGGCACAAACTCGACTGCGTTCTTGTCGCCCAGAACGGCGGCAGCGACGGCGCGGCAGATGGCCACGTCAAAGCCTTGCCACTCGCCGTTTGCATCCGGCGCGGCGAAGCCGACGAGGCCGGTGGTCACGCCGCAGTTCAGCTTGCCGCGCGCCTTGACGTCGTCAAGGGTCGCGGCGGCAGCGGCCCCGGCGGAGAGTCCGGCAACTGTCAGCGCACCAAGAATAACGGATTTTTTCATGTTTACCTCTTCCTGATTTTCCACCCTTTCAGCCAGGGTGGTTCATTCGGCCCGTCGTGGGCCAAAGCAAGACGCAGAGGGCTTTTCCCCCCGAGTGGAGCAGAGTTTGGCGGGATTCATTCCGAAAGGTCAAGGCCCGCATTCCGAAAAATGATGGGATGCGCCGGCCGGTGACCTAGCGTCATACCCTCAAGTTTCGTCGAAATCTTCACTCACAAGACAATAGAATTCCTGTGCGTGGAGAAAGGCTGTCCGCTTGATCGCGGCCATTTTCTCGGCGTCGTCATCGGCGCCCCATAGCTCGGCCTGCCATGCCTCGTCGAGGCGCGAAACCTCCCAAAGCGCCTCCGGAGCATATGCGCCTCGCTGAGCCGCAAGCCCGATTATCAGCGAGCCGGAGAGGGCCACCAGATCGTGCAGCGCGGTCAGTTGAAAACTCTTTTGCGCGTGAACGGCATCGCGCAGGGCCTTCACGGCGGCTGCATCCTGCGCTTCAGGCATGATGCCGGTTACAGGGCGCAGCCGCGCATTCAGGGCCGAGTCCGCCCAATCGAGCAGCGGATCCCATTCCTCGGACTGGCGCAGCACCAATTCCTGCGGCGCGCTCGCACGGTAGCACAAAAGGTCCGTCTCGCCATAGGCGGCGATCATCTCGGCCACCTCGCCATGCTGATGCGCCACCTTGTCGATGGCGGCATTGGCCGAGCGGGTCATCGGCATGACGCCTGGATTGATATGCTCGCCAACCGCATTCCATTCAGCAGAAATGGCGGCGGCCAGTGCTCGGGTCGGAACGGTCAGCGCCACCTTGGCCGGTGTCTTGACCGGGCGGCCATCCAGCGCAATGCCATAGCCGTTTTCGCCTTCGGTAACGGTGGCCTCGGTCCAGAAACGCTTCGCGGCCCATTCGCTCATGCGGGCATCCCCCATACGCGATCGAGGCACGCGGGCAGATCGCTCCAGTCGGTCAGCAGATGATCGGACAAAAGGTCAGCCGCCGGGTGATAGCCCCAGCTGACGCCGATCGTGCCGATGCCTGCGGCGCGCGCCATCTCCATGTCATAGGTCGTGTCTCCGATCATCACGGCATCCGCTGCCGAAACGCCGGTCTCATTCAGGGCCGTCTGCAGCATCGCAGGATGCGGCTTGGACGGGTGATGATCGGCCACCTGCCGGGTCAGGAACAGGCCCTGCAGCCCGTGCCCGTCGATCAGCTTGTCGAGGCCGCGCCGCGATTTGCCCGTGGCGATGCCCAGCAGCAGATCGTCGCGCGCGGCCAGCGTCTCCAGCATCTTTCGCGTCCCGGGAAAGAGGGGCGAGGATTCGGCAGCCCCCGCCTGCGCACGCAGGCTCATGTAGCTGCGCTTGTAGGCCTCGACCAGCGCATCATGGTCGCGCGCCGCCAGATCGGGAGCCAGCCGCGCCATCGCCACGTCGAGCGAGAGGCCGATGATGCCCTTGATCGCCGCCCGCTCGGGAGTGGGCGCGCCGATCTCGGCAAAGGCGTGGTGCATCGAGGCGACGATATCGCCTTGAGAGTCGACCAGCGTGCCATCGACGTCGAAGATCACAAGGCGCAGGGGCGTGTTCATTCCAGCTCCTCGAACGGGTCGGCAGGTACGTCGGCGGGCGACCATTGGAACGTGTCCCATGTATGCTGCATGTGCGGCGGCAGCGGAGCGGTGATATGCAGCATTGCGCGCGTCACCGGATGCTCGATCTTGAGTGAGCGGGCATGCAGGTGCAATTTCTTGCTGATCTCGCCGCCCAGCTGCGCGCCCCAGCCATCACCGAGATTCTCCTGCCCCGAGCCACCGTATTTGCCGTCGCCCACGATGGGATGCCCCAGCTCGGCCATATGCGCGCGCAGTTGGTGAGTGCGGCCCGTCACCGGGACCAGCGCACACCATGCCGTGCGGCCGCCCGCTGCCTCGAGCACAGCGTAATCCGTGGTCGCGTGTTTGGCGCCGGGGGTGCTGTCCACGTCGCGCGGATGGACGGCGTGCATCTTCTCGCCCTCGCCCTTCGCGCCGTGGCCGGGCGCCTTGACGAGGCCGAATTTGATCGTGCCCATGCGCGGGGTCGGCACACCGGCGACGGCGGCCCAGTAAAGCTTGCGCGTGTTGCGATGGCGGAAGGCGGCGGTCAGCCCCTTGGCCGCCTCGCGCGTGCGGGCCAGCAGCAGAACGCCCGATGTATCCTTGTCGAGCCGGTGCACGAGGCGCGGCTTTTCCTCGAGGCCAAAGCGCAGCGCCTCGGCCAGCCCGTCCACGTGGCGCGTCTGCTTGGATCCGCCCTGCACAGGCAATCCCGGTGGCTTGTTCAGCGCGATGACATGATCGTCACGGTAGATCACGCAGTCACGGATCATCGCGGCATCGGCATCGGTGACATGGGCGCGCGCGCGCGCTACGGCCTCGGCGGGGTCCGGCAGCGGCGGGATGCGCACGGCCTGCCCCGGCTCCAGCCGCGTTGCCGCCTTCACCCGGCCGCCATCGACGCGCAGATCGCCCTTGCGGCACATCTTTTCGATGCGGCCCTGCTGCAGATGCGGAAACTGGCGGCGCAGCCAGCGGTCCAGCCGCTGATCGGCATCGTCCTTGGCCACGTAGATCGTCTGAACGCCGCTCATGCGAGCATCCCCCTCATCATCCAGATTCCCAGGGCCAGCGCTCCGATCGACAGCCCAACCGAGAGCGCCACATAGGCTAGCATCGTACCCATCTGCCCCCGCTCGATCAGCGTCCACGCCTCCAGCGAGAAGGCCGAGAAGGTGGTGAAACCGCCCAGTATGCCCGTCATCACGAAGGGGTTCAGCGCCACATGCCCCCGCTCCAGCGACCACATCGCGAACGCGCCCATCAGAAACGAGCCGATCACATTGACCCCGAGGACGGCGATCGGAAAGCTGGGCGTGGCCAAGCGCGCCACGCACAGCCCCGCGCCGTAGCGCAGGCTGGCGCCGATTGCGCCGCCAAGGGCGACCGAGAGATAGGTCATGGCCATCCGCGCTCTGTCGCGCGCCGGTGCCTAGTTGTCAAGCGGCTGAGCAAGGGCGCGGCGCGCGCGAAACAGCTTGTTTCGCGGCATCGGGCGGCTAGGATCGGCAGGCCGCACTCATCCGAAAGGCCCCCGTTTTGACCGACACGCCCGAGGCGCTTCTGTGCCGCCTTTTTGACCGCGCCGTCGCCGTGGCTGACCCGATGCAAAGCCTTGCGGCCGTGCTGCCGCCCCGGCCGACAGGCCGCGTGGTGGTGGTCGGCGCGGGCAAGGCCTCGGCCCGCATGGCCGAGGCGGTCGAGGCGGAATGGGGGCCATGCGAGGGGCTGGTCATCACGCGCTACGGCTATGGTCGCCCCTGCCAGGGAATCGAGATTGCGCTGGCCGCGCATCCGGTGCCGGATCAGGCTGGGGTTCGGGCGACCGCGCGGATGCTGGACCTTCTGGAGAGCTTGGGCGAAGAGGATTTCGTTTTAGCCCTGATCTCGGGTGGGGCTTCATCGCTGCTGATCGCGCCTGCGGGCGACATCATGCTGGCCGAAAAGCAGGCGATCAACCAAGCGCTTCTGGCCTCGGGCGCGCCCATCGGGCGGATGAACGCGGTGCGCAAGCATCTGAGCCGCGTCAAGGGCGGCGGTCTGGCCGCCGCCGCCTATCCTGCGCGGATGCTGGCGCTGATGATCTCGGACGTGCCGGGCGACGATCCTGGCACCATCGGCTCCGGCCCCACCGTGGGCGAGGCCAGCACCCCCGAGGCGGCCCGCGCGATCCTCGATGAATATGGCATCGCCATGCCCGCCTCGGTCGAGGCTGTGCTGGCGGGGGCCGGCCGCGCCATCCCCCCGGACGATGCGCGCCTTGCCCGCGTTGAAAACGTCGTCTTCGCCGCGCCCTCGCAATCGCTGAGTGCCGCCGCCGCGGTCGCCCGAGAGGCAGGGTGCACCGCCCGCATCCTCGGCGACGCCATCGAGGGCGAGGCGCGCGATATCGCCGCCGCCCATGCGCACATGGCCATCAAGGCGCAGTCGGCGATGCAGCCAGGGGATGCACCGCTGATCCTGCTCTCAGGCGGCGAATTGACGGTGACCCGGCGCGGCGACGGCATCGGCGGGCCCAACGCCGAATATGCTCTCGCGCTCGCTCTCGCCCTCAACAGCGCGCCGGGCATCCATGCCATCGCCTGCGATACCGACGGCGTCGACGGCGCTGCCGAGGTGGCAGGGGCGGTGATCGACCCAGCCACTCTGGCTCGGGCAGCAGAGGGCGGGCTCGCTCCGGCCGAGGCGCTCGCCCGAAATGATGCGCACAGCTTCTTCGAAGCGCTAGGCGCGCAAGTCATCACAGGCCCCACCCTTACGAACGTTAACGATTTCCGTGCCGTAATGATATTCCCCGTCGCAAAGCCGCAAAGTTGAAAGGTGGCGAGTCCGCGCTATTCTTTTTAACTGGCTGCGGCGCTACGCCGCGCCACGCTGTATGCACGAGGTAACACTGCCATGAACCGCCGCCATTTCATCCCAGCTGCTGTTTTGGCCCTGTCTATGGGCGCTTACACGCCCCTATTCGCTGAGGACGTGCACTTGGAGGCGTCCGAGGTGAAGCAGCTCTTGTCCGGCAATACGGCTGAAGGCGTATGGGATGGTGTGGCCTACAAATCCTATTTCGGGCCGGATGGGGTAACTATTTATGATCCGCAGAACGGCGACGCGTTGGTTGGAAAATGGCGCATCAATTCCGAAACCGGCGAATACGAGAGCTTCTGGGACGCCATCGGCTGGACCTCCTACACGGTGCTGCAAACCCAAACAGGCTATGCGTGGCGCCGCAATGGCGAGATTTACCCCTTCACGCTGGTCGAAGGGCGCCTTGTCAGCCAATAGGCGGTTCAGCGCCCGTCAGCCGTGCCAGTCGAGCAGAGTGATCCGCGTGTCCCCGTAACGCCGTTGATCCCGCTGGATCATGCCGGGCGGCGGGACAATAACCGCGCTTTCCTCCCAGACGATCAATGCGCCGGGTGCAATCCAGCCGCCTGCCAACGCCGAGAGCAGCGCCGCTTCTCCAAGTTGGCGGCCATAGGGCGGGTCCAGAAATATCAACGAGGCCGGGTCGCCCTCGACCGGGCCCAGTTTGCTTGCATCGCGGCGCAGCACCTTGGCGCGCGGCCCCGCCCCAACCAGGCCGATGTTCTGGTCCAGCAGGCCCAGCGCCACGCGCCCCTTCTCGACGAAGCGCGCCTGCTTCGCCCCCCGCGACAGCGCCTCAAGGCCCAGCGCGCCCGTACCGGCGAAGAGATCCAACACCTCGGCGCCTTCGATCACGTCCAGGCTGCTGAGCATGCTGAAGAGGCTCTCGCGCACCCGGTCCGAGGTCGGGCGCAACTGCGCGCCCGCATCCCCCTTGCCCAAGGCGGCCAGTCTGCGGCCACGCGCCTCTCCGGCGATAATCCTCATGCCAATAGCGTCTTCAGCTCGACCTCAGGATCGGCCACGGTCATCGGATCAGGCGATTTCCCGGCGTCGATCAGCCGCTTGCCCACCATATAGGCGCGCGGATCGTTCATCGCGTCGACCGCCAGCAACGTGTCGCCGCGGTAGTACCAGAAAGACACCGAATGAGCCGCCCCCGAGGGCCGCGTCACGATCCGGTCATAGCCGGTATTCAGCCCCGCGATCTGCAGCTTGACATCATACTGATCCGACCAGAACCATGGCTGCGGGACATAAGCACGGCCTGCACCGAGGATGTTGTCCGCCACGCATTCGGCCATGTCGATGGCGTTGGGCACACTCTCCAGCCTCAGCCGCCCGCCGCGATACGGGAAAGAAGCGCAATCACCCGCGGCCCAGATCGCCGGATCGCTGGTCCGCCCCTCGGCATCGACGGCGATGCCGTTGTCGATCTCCAGCCCAGCCGCCTCAGCCAGCGCCGTGCCCGGCGCAATGCCGACGCCGACGATGACGAAATCAACATCCAACACCGTGCCGTCCGAAAGGCGCGCGCTGCTGACACACCCGTCACCGCTCAGCGCCGCGAGGCCCACACCCTCGCGGATATCGACACCATTCCCCGTATGGAGCGCACGAAAGAAATCAGATGTCTCCGGCGCGGCGACCCGGCTGAGAATGCGCTCGGACATCTCGATCAGCGTAACCTCCAGCCCCTTCTTGGCGGCCACCGCTGCCGCTTCAAGGCCGATATAGCCGCCACCGACGATCAGCACCCGCGCGCCTTGCGTAAACCGTGCCGCCATTGCATCGACATCCGCGAGCCCCCGCACCACATGCACGCCCTCCAGATCGCCGCCGGTGACCGCCGGCAGACGCCGCGGCGCCGATCCGGTCGTCAGGACCAGCGTGTCGTAATGCACATCCTCGCCGCCCACGCGCACCGTCTGCGCCGTGCGGTCGATCGCCTCCACCGGCGCTCCCAGACGCAGGTCGATACCGGCCTCTTCATAGAAATGACGCGGCCTCAGATAGAGCCGTTCCAGCTCCATATCCCCCAGCAGATAGGCCTTTGACAAAGGTGGGCGCTGATAGGGCGGCGCGGTTTCTTCGCCGATCAAAACGATGCGCCCCTCGAACCCGTCCTTGCGCAAACGCGCAACCAGCGATGCGCCCGCCTGCCCTGCTCCGACCACCACGATATCCGGCATGTCCAGCGTTCCGATCTTTTTTTACATGGCTTCACCGCCGCGCAGCCTATATCGGTTTGGTATCGCGGCGCAAACAACAGACAAGGATTTTACCATGAGCATTTCCACCGGCGACAAGCTGCCTTCCGCAACCCTGACCCGCATGGGCGAAAACGGCCCCGAGGCGGTCGACCTGTCCTCGCTGACCTCAGGACGCAAGGTCGTCATCTTCGCCGTACCGGGCGCCTTCACCGGCGTGTGCCACAACGCGCATGTGCCCAGCTTTATCCGCACCAAGGACCAGTTCGACGCCAAGGGCGTGGACGAGATCATCTGCATCACCGTCAACGATCCCTTCGTGACCGGCGCCTGGGGCGAAGTCACCGGCGCGACGGCCGCAGGCATCACCATGCTGGGCGATCCGATGTCGCAATTTACCAAGGCGATGGGCATGGATTTCACCAATGAAGATGCCGGCCTCATCGCGCGCTCCAAACGCTATGCGATGGTGGTCGAGGACGGCACCGTCACCCTGCTGAACGAAGAGGACAATCCTGGTCTCTGCGATGTCTCCGCAGGCGAGGGCCTTCTGGAGGCGATGTAGACCGGCCCCCCGTTCTTATTGCGAAAAATATCCTTGGGTAAGGGCCTCAAATCCAGCGGATTTGAGGCATGAGGGGCGAGGCACCTCTGTCCACCCACGAAAAAGCGGCGCGATCCGCCATCGGGCCGCTTCACGCTCACAGATAAAGACCCTTCCTACTGCGCCAGGATATCCATCTTGCGCGCCAGCTTGGCATCCAGCGTGCTCAGGCCATCGACGTCATGCGTCGTCAGTGTCACGGTCACCTTGTTATAGACGTTGCTCCACTCGGGATGGTGGTTCCACTTTTCCGCCCAGACGCCCGCGCGTACCATCCAAGACAGCGCATCGGGGAAATCGGCGAACTTGAACTCCTTCGTGATCGCGTCGCGCTCTTCGCTCATTTCCCAGCCCTCGGCCAGCAGCGGGTCGATCATCGCGGTACGGGCGGTGTCGCTGAGTTTCTCGGTCATTCCTGATCCTCCTTCGGTGTCTTCCTGAACGGCCCGTAGGACGTCAGAACCTCTATGTCTTCCTCGATCGCTGCGCCCTCTGCGCGCAAATACTGCGCCACCGCCTCGGCAAAGCCGGGGTCGCGCACCCAGTGCAGCGAATGCGTTGCCACCGGCAGATAGCCGCGCGCCAACTTGTGCTCGCCCTGCGCCCCGGCCTCGACACGTGTGAGCCCGTGGGCCAGCGCGTAGTCGATCGCCTGATAGTAGCACAGCTCGAAATGCAGGCACGGATGATCCCGCGTACAGCCCCAGTAGCGGCCATATAACGCCGAAGCTCCGATAAGGTTCACGGCGCCGGCGACGGCGCGCTCATCCTCCATGGCAAGGATCAGCAGGATATCCTCTCGCAACGTGTCATGCGCGATCTCGAAGAACTGGCGCGTGAGGTAGGGCGTGCCCCATTTGCGCGCGCCGGTATCCTGGTAGAACTGCCAGACGGCATCCCAATGCTCAGAGCGGATATCATCGCCGGTCAGGTGCACGATTCTGCCGCCGAAGGCCTGTGCGGTGCGCCGCTCCTTGCGGATATTCTTGCGCTTGCGCGCACTCAGCGCGGCGAGGAAGCCGTCGAAATCACCATAGCCCTCATCCACCCAGTGAAACTGTTGTCCGGTGCGGCGCAACAGGCCCATCTCGGCGCCCGTTTCGGCCTCGGCCCCGGTGCAGAAGGTGACATGCAGCGAAGAAAGCCCGTTCTGCTCGCCGATCTGCAATGCGCCCTGCACCAGCGCGGCGCGGCCCAGATCCTCGAAGCCGGGCCGGGTCAGGAAACGGCGGCCCGTGACGGGCGTAAACGGCACGGAGATCTGCAGCTTCGGATAGTATCGCCCGCCCGCACGTTGGTATGCATCGGCCCAGCCGTGATCAAAGACATACTCCCCCTGGCTATGAGATTTGGCGTAAAGCGGCGTGCAGGCGATGATCTGGCCGTCCTGCTCGGCAGTCATGTATTGCGCCTGCCAGCCGGTGCCCGGACCGACCGAGCCGCTGTCTTCTAGCGCCTTGAGAAACCGATAAGTGGTGAAGGGGTCATTCGGGCGCGCGCCATCCGCCGCCTCGGGGCAGGCGCAGGCATCCCACGCGGAGGCCGGGATGCCGCCCAGATCGCCATGCGCGCGGATGGTGATTTCACTGGTCTCGTTCATGCCGGAATTGCCCTGCTGCCCCTCGCCCTAACCTGTGGCCGGCGGGCGCGAATTCAAGCGGGCAGGTCCGGCAGATATCCCTCGAAGGTGATATTCTGTGCGACCCGGCGCGCAGTCTTCTCTGCCTCCGCGCCCCGGATCGTCCAGCAGAGCACGTCCAGCCCCGCCGCCTTCAGCTCGGCCACGCGGGGCCGGTCCAGATCGCTCCATTGGTGGCTGATGAAGCTCGCACGGGCGGCCTCGATGTCGGGAATGGCGCGCAGACGATCACACACGTCTTCTGGCAGTTCGGGGCAATCCTCGGGCGCATAATCGCAGGTGACGATGCCGCGCGGAGTGTCCGGGGTCAGATTGGCCAGCCGTATGACACTATGCGGATTGAATGACATCAGCGCGACCGGGCCGTCATAGCCCGCCAGATCGCGCGCGACAGCCGCCTCCAGCGTTCCGTCCGTCTCGCCCATCTGGCCATGCTGGTCCTTGACCTCGATCAGCAGCGGCACGCGCCCGGCGACAAGCGCCAGAACCTCGGCCAACGTCGGGATGCCCTCTTCGGTGCCCTTCAGCGGAATACCGGCCAGCCCAGCCGCGCTGCGCGCGCGAATGGGGCCGGTAGCCTCCGTCAAACGGTCCAGATCGTCGTCATGGAACACCATCGGGGCGCCATCCGAGGACATCTGCACGTCGACCTCGATACCATACCCATGCCGGATCGCGGCATTGATCGCGGCGCGCGAATTCTCGACCCGCTCCGAGCCGGGGCGATGGAGCGCACGATGCGCCAGCGGCACGGTCAGAAATACCGTATCGAGGCGGATCATTTGATCTGGAACACGCCTTCGATTTCCACTGCCACGCCCAGCGGCAAAGACGCCGCCGAGACCGCCGCGCGGGCATGTTTGCCCGCATCGCCCAGCGCCTCGCCGATGAGGTCGGACGCGCCGTTGATGACCTGAGGCTGCTCGGTGAAGTCCGGGGTCGAATTGACGAACCCGCCCAGCTTGATCACCCGCACCAGCCGGTCCAGATCGCCGCCGCAAGCCGCCTTTACCTGCGCCAGCAAAGCGATGGCACAGCTGCGCGCGGCATGCGCGCCAGCGGCCACGTCCAGATCATGGCCCAGCTTGCCGGTCAGAAGGCCGCTATCGTCGCGCGAGATCTGGCCCGAGACGTAGACGATATCGCCCACCTGGACATAGGGCACGTAATTGGCCGCAGGGGCCGGGGCCTCGGGCAGGGTGATGCCCATCTCGGCCAGCTTTGTCTCGTATTTGCCCATGGGCGCTCATCCTTGTTCAGTTGCGTCGTGCCAGACGCTAACGCTTGCCGCGCAGGATGAAAACGGCAAATGCACAGGGAGCGCGCGCAGGCTGCGACACTTGCATCAGAGGCGCGAAAACTGTACTCGGCTTGTCTGGGGGTGGCAGCGCGCGTCGCGTGCCCGGCAGTGCAATCGTGCAACGCTCCCCGCGCTTTTGAATGGCGCCATCTGCACAAGACCTCGCTTTGCCCTAAGACCCGATCTATAGAACCGTCCGCAACCTAGCCCGAAAGTGATCTGGTGACCCGCATTTCCCTTTTTTTCGCCCCGCGTGCCGGGATTGCCATCGCCGCGTTGGCCATTGTGGCTGCCTGCGGCCACCAGCCCGATTCCGCCGTCACGCCCGGCGCGCCTTACGACCCTTACGAGCAGTCGAATCGTATCACCCACAACCAAAACAAGGCGATCGACCGCGCCGTCGTCCGGCCCCTCGCCAAGGGCTATCGCGCATTCATGCCGGATGACGTGGAAATCGCCGTGAGCAACTTTTCGACCAACCTTTCGCTGCCCGGTGCGATGGTGAACAGCGCCTTGCAAGGCAATGGCGTGGGCCTGACGTCAGATTTCTACCGGTTTCTCGTCAACACGACGCTGGGCCTTGGCGGTCTGATCGACGTAGCCACCGATCTGAACATGCCCGCTCGAACGGATGCCGATTTCGGGCAGACGCTTTATGCATGGGGCGTGCATGAAGGTCCTTATGTCGAGCTGCCCTTGTTTGGCCCCTCGACCAGCCGTGCTGCGGCGGGCCGCGTTGTCGACGTGTTCACCAATCCGCTCGGCTACTGGGTAGAGGACCCCGAGAGTTACTACGTCGCTGGCGTCCGCACCGCACGAGGTCTGACAGGTCGCGGTCGCTATGCCGAATCGATCGACTCGGTGCTGTATGAAAGCGCTGACAGTTACGCGGCGTCGCAATCGCTCTATCTGCAAAATCGCCGGTTCAAACTGGGCAGCGGGGGAACCAGCGACTATCTGGATCCTTATGATACTACGGGCGGCGCCGCACCCGGCACCGCCGTCAGCGCAGATTTCGAGGACCCTTATGACCAATAACCTGACCCGTCGCGGCCTTCTTGCAACCGGCATGGGTGCGGCCCTTGCCACAGCCCTGCCGCATGGCGCATTCGCCCTGACCGATGCCGGAGCGCGCGCGCTGGTGGACAAGCTGGTGGCCGAGATCAACCGCGTCATTGCCTCCGGCAAGTCGCTGGGCGGCATGATCGGCGATTTCGAGGGCATCTTCAGCCGCTATGCGGATGTCGACCTGATTGCGCGCAGCACTCTGGGCGCGGATGCCAACCGCGTCAGCCCGGCGCAGATGGCCGCCTATACGCAGGCGTTCCGCGGCTACATCGCGCGCAAATATGGCAAGCGCTTCAACGAATTTGTCGGCGGACAGATCGACGTGATCGGCGTCAGCCAAGTCAAGTCCTGGCACGAGGTGCAGGCCCGCGTGAACCTGCGCGGCGAGGCGCCTTTCGATGTGCGTTTCCTGGTATCGGGACGCTCGGGGCGGGATCTCTTCTTTGATATGGTCATGGAGGGGATCAGCCTGCGCCTGAGCGAGCGGACCGAGATCGGCTCAATGCTGGACCGTCGGCGGGGCGATATCGACGCGCTGATCGCGGATCTGCGGCGCGCGGGATAAGCTCTGCCTCACAGTCAAATGCATAACGCGCGGCGCCTTTCGGGAGCCGCGCGTTTTTTATTGGCCGGCGCCCCTCAGCCGCCCAGCAGTTTGCGCAAGATGTTGGCAATCGGGCCTTCGCGGTTGTCCTGTGGGGCGGTCGGATTGCCCTGCCACCCGCGGCCAGTTTGCGTGCCCTGATTGCCCTGATTGCCCTGATCGCCCTGGTAGCCTTGGCCGCTCTGCCCCGTCTGCGCGCCAGAGAGCTGGGGCGCGGGCTGGGGCGCCGGGCGCTTGGGGGCGGTCATCGGCAGGGGCGTGGCGTCCATGCCCTCATGCACGCGCAGCATCACCTCGTGCCAGATCTCGGCCGGAAGGCCGCCGCCGGTGACGCCGGTCAGCGGCGTGTTGTCGTCATAGCCCATCCAGACGCCCGCCACGTAATCGGCGGTAAAACCCAGGAACCACGCATCCCGCGCCGCTTGGGTCGTGCCGGTCTTGCCTGCCGCCTCGCGGCCCGGCAGCCTGGCGCGCGCGCCGGTCCCTGTCTCGACCACGCGGCTCATCATCCAGGTCAGTTCGCGCGCGGCATCCTCGCGGATCACCCGCTCGCCAATGCCGCCGCCCGCGCCCATGACAGCCTCGTCCTGGCCCAGCAGCTTGAGCTCGACAAGACCGTAGGGCGTGACCGACGAGCCGCCATTCAGGATACCCGCAAAGGCACCGGTCATTTCCAAAAGCGTGCTTTCGGATGCGCCCAGCGCCAGCGCGGGGCCGGCGGCCAGATCGCTTTCGATGCCGAAATCACTGGCCACCTTGCGCACCAGATCAAGACCGACGCTCTCGGCCACTTTGACGGCGGGAATATTGTAGGACTTCTCCAGCGCATCAGCCAGCGTCACCCGCCCGTGAAACCGGTTGTCATAATTGCTGGGGCACCACTGGCCTGAACCCGCAATGTTGAGACAGTAAGACTCGTCCACCACGGTATCGAGGCTGGAATAGCCCAGCTCAAGCGCGGTCGCGTAAACAAAGGGTTTGAAGCTGCTGCCGGTCTGCCGGTTGGCCTGCGTCGCGCGGTTGAACGCGCCGGTGACCTTGGTCTGGCGCCCGCCCACCATGGCGCGCACTGCGCCGTCGGCGCTCATCACCACCACGGCGGCCTGCGCCTTGGAGCCATCGCGCAGCTTGTCATCCAGAACGGCGTGCAGCCCTTCCTCGGCGGCGCGTTGAATGCGCTGGTCCAGCGTCGTGCGGATGATCACGTCTTCGGTCGTGTCGCGGGTAAAGAACTCGGGCCCCGAGGACATCACCCAATCGGCGAAATATCCACCCGCCTGCCGCTCGGCGGCTTCGGACAGCTCGGCCGGGGTGGCAAGGGCCAACGCGGCCTCGGACTCGGTCAGGTAATCCTGATCGCGCATCAGGCGGATCACGGTCGCCGCCCGGTTCTGGCTACGCTCGATGTTGCTGGTGGGGGCCAGCGTCGAGGGCGCGGTCAGAAGGCCGGCCAGCATGGCGCTCTCGGCGGGATTCACCTGGGCCGCGCTCTTGCCGAAATAGCGCTGCGCGGCGGCCTCGGCGCCATAGGCACCGCCGCCCATGTAAGCGCGGTTGAGATAGATCGAGAGGATCTCCTCCTTGGTATACTTGGCTTCCATCGCCAGCGCATAGATCGCCTCCTTGCCCTTGCGAGCCAGTGATCCGCGCCGGCAATCGGCCTCGTAGGCAGCCTGGCTTTCCCACTCGGCCTCGACATACTCATTGCCAAGGCAGAGCAGCTTGGCCGTCTGCTGGGTCAGGGTCGAGCCGCCATGGCCCGAAAGCGGCCCGCGCCCCTCGCTCAGGTTGATGCGAATGGCGCTGGCGATGCCAATCGGGTCGACGCCGGGATGCAGGTAGAACCGGCGGTCCTCGGTCGCGATGACCGCGTTGCGCAGATGCGACGAGACTGTGCCCGCCTTGACCGCCCCGCCAAACTGATCGCCGCGCCAGGCAAAGACATCGCTGTCACGGTCCAGCAGCGTGACCGAGCCGCGCGCGCGCCCATCCAGCAGCGCCGACGCCTCCGGCAGCGTGGTATAGACATAGCCCACAGCAAGCCCGACGATCAGCAGCGTGATGGCTGTCAACCGCCAGCCGATGCCCCAGACGATCCGCCAGACCCAGTGCAAAAAGCCAAAGATCCCGCGCGTCACGAAATTGCCGCCGCGCCGCTTGGCCGGGGTGCGCGCACGGTGTTTGCGCGGCTTGGCCGCCGGTTTCGGCTTGGTCTTGGGTTTGCGCCTGTCGGCCACCAAAGGTGGCTTGCGCCGTCCTGAATTGCTCATGCTTGCCCTGCCCGGCCCGATTGTCGGGGCTTTTACCCCTTGGATTTGGGGTAGGCTAGCCCAGATTGCCACCATTGTAGAGAGGGCTGTAGAGAGGACGCGCGATTTTAGGCCAATTTGCTGACCGCAGAATGGTGGTCGAATCAAACCCCGCCATGCTAAGTCTTGTGGCATGATGCAGCACGCCCCCCATATCGGCCATAAATCGCCAGACTCGGCCGGCCCCGTGATCCGCCAGCTGGACGAGGCCGCGATCAACCGCATCGCCGCGGGCGAGGTCGTCGAGCGGCCCGCCTCGGCGGTCAAGGAGTTGGTCGAGAACGCCATCGACGCGGGCGCCACGCGCATCGCGGTCGAGATTGCGGATGGCGGCAAGACCCTGATCCGCGTGACGGATGACGGCTGCGGCATGGCGCCGGGCGATCTGCCGCTGGCGCTGGCCCGGCATGCCACCTCCAAGATCGACGGCAGCGACCTCCTGAACATCCACAGTTTCGGCTTTCGCGGCGAGGCGCTGGCGTCCCTCGGCGCGGTCGGGCGCCTTACCGTCACGTCGCGCGCGGCGGGGCAGGACGGCGCCGAGATCAGCGTCACGGGCGGCAAGATGGGCACGCCGCGCCCCGCCGCGCTGAATGGCGGCACCGTCATCACGCTGCGTGATCTTTTCTTTGCCACGCCTGCGCGGCTCAAATTCATGCGCACCGACCGGGCCGAGGCGCAGGCGATCGGCGATGTGATCAAGCGGCTGGCCATGGCCGAGCCGCAGGTCAGCTTTACCCTGCGCGACGTCTCGGGCGGCGGCGAGGGACGGCTGACCTTCCGCGCCGATGCGGAAACCGGCGATCTCTTCGATGCGCTCCATGCCCGCCTCGCGCGGATCATCGGCAGCGATTTCGCCGATAACTCCATGCGCATCGACGCCGAGCGTGAGGGCTTTCGCCTGACCGGCTGCGCGGGCCTGCCGACCTATTCGCGGGGCGCCGCCGTTGCCCAGTATCTCTTCATCAATGGCCGCCCGGTGCGCGACCGGATGCTGATCGGCGCCCTGCGCGCGGGCTATATGGACGTCCTCAGCCGTGACCGACATCCCGTCGCCGCGCTTTTCGTCGATTGCGAGGGCGCGCTGGTGGATGTCAATGTGCATCCCGCAAAATCCGAGGTGCGGTTTCGCGATCCGGGCATCGTGCGCGGCCTCATCGTCTCGGGCCTGCGCCATGCGCTGGCGGGCGCCGGGCACCGGGCCTCCTCGACCGTGGCGGCGGGCACGCTGGGCGCGTTCCGGCCCGAGGAGACGGGCGAGCGCTCGCAGCAGACAGGCGCGCGCGTCTACCAGATGGAGCGGCCTTCCTCTCAGGCGCGCGCGGCCAGTTATGCGGGCCAGGCCCCGGCCTTTGCCGAGATGCAGAACGCATACAGCGCCCGCGCCGAGCCGGTGATCGAGGACAGCGCCCCTGCAGATACCCCGCTCGGCGCCGCCCGCGCGCAGGTCCACGAGAATTACATCATCGCCCAGACCAAGGACGGCATCGTCATCGTAGATCAGCACGCGGCGCATGAGCGGCTGGTCTACGAGCGCCTCAAGCGCCAGCAGGAGGGACATGGCATCGCCGCGCAGGCCCTTCTGATCCCCGAGATCGTCGAGCTAAGCGAAGCGGAGTGCGCCGTCCTGATGGAGGCAGCCGACGACCTGGCCACTTTGGGCCTTTGCATAGAGCCCTTCGGCGGCGGCGCCATCGCCGTGCGCGAAACCCCCGCCCTTCTGGGCACTGTGGACGCGGCCGCGCTGATCCGCGACGTGCTGGACGAGCTGACCGATCAAGGCCGCAGCGACACTTTGCGCGCGCGCATCGACGCGATCCTCAGCCGCATGTCCTGCCATGGCTCGATCCGCTCGGGGCGCAGGATGCAGGCGGACGAGATGAACGCCCTCCTGCGCGAGATGGAGGCGACGCCGATGTCGGGGCAATGCAACCATGGCCGCCCCACCTATGTCGCGCTGAAACTCAGCGATATCGAGCGGCTCTTCGGGCGCAGCTGAGGCCCGAAATTGCGGCTTGCGGTGCCGGGTATGTTTCTGCCACTCTAGAACAAATGCCGAACGCACAAAGAAAAGCATCGGGAAAAGAGCATGGAGCAGGGTCTGCAGATCATCGCGGCGTGGGACATCGCCGTCTGGCAGGGAATCGCGGCAGGTGCCGCCGCGCTGGCATTGGTTCTGGCGCTGATCGCCCGCAATGCGGCACGCCGCGCGAGGGGGCATAAGGAAGAGATGTATCGCCTGCGGTCCGAGATTGCCCGGCTGGAGCCAATGGCCGCGCGTGTGCCTGAATTGGAGGAGCGCGCCGAGGGCCTTCTGACCGAAGTTTACCAGGAACAGGTGAGGGCCGCCGAGCTGCGCCAGAAGCTGGCCAGCCAGCAGGAGACGCATGACGCGCGCATTGCCGACATGCAGGCCATGCGCAAGGAGATTGAGGACCGATTCCAATCGCTGGCCTCGGGCGCGCTGACGCAGAATTCCGAGAAATTCCTGTCGCTGGTCTCCGAGCGGTTCCAGAAGCATAAGGAAACTGCCGAGCACGATCTGACACAGCGCCATGCCGCCATCCGTGATCTGGTGAAACCTTTGGACGAGCGGCTGGGCAAGTTCGACGCGCGCATGACCGAGATCGAGCAGGCGCGCAACGAGGCTTATGGCACGATCAAGCAGCAGGTGCTGAACCTCGCCGAGGGGCAAGCCAGCCTCGGCAATGAGACGCGGCGCCTGGTCCAAGCCCTGCGCGCACCCAAGACGCGCGGACGCTGGGGCGAGATGCAGTTGCGTCAGGTCTTCGAGATGGCGGGCATGACGGAGCGGGTGGACTTCCACCTCGAGAAAAGCTTCGACACGGACGAGGGGCGGCGACGCCCCGATGCGATTGTCCATATCCCCGGCGGCAAGAGCATCGTGATCGACGCCAAGACGCCACTCTCGGCCTATCTCGACGCGCTTGAAGCCGAAACGCCCGAGCAGCAGAGCCAGTTCATCCGCCAGCACGCGGTCCAAGTGCGCAAGCACGTCAATGACCTGTCGTCCAAGGCCTATTACGACACGCTGGGAGGGGCGCCCGATTTCGTGGTGATGTTCATCCCCGGCGAGACCTTCGTCTCGGCCGCCGCCGAGGCCGATCCGGGCCTCATCGAATACGCGTTCGAGCGCAAGGTGTTGATCGCGACGCCCACGACGCTGATGGCGCTGGTCAAATCCATCGCCTATGGCTGGCAGCAGGACAAGATGGCCGAGAATGCCGAAGAGGTGCAGAAATCGGCCAAGGAAATCTACGACCGGCTGCGCGTCTTTGCCGAGCATCTGGCCCGCGTCGGGCGGTCATTGGGCCAGTCGGTCGACCACTACAACAAGGCGCTGGGATCGCTGGAAGGCCGCGTTCTGCCGTCTGCCCGCAAGTTCGAAGAGCTGGGCGTCGTCGCCGCCACATCTGACAAGATCGAGCGCCCCGCCAGTGTCGAGCAGGAGCCGCGCCGCCTGACAGCGCATGAGTTTACCGAAGAAGGCTAGGCCCTAGCTGGTTTCCAGGCAATGGCGACGGAACGCGCGCTTCAGCATATCCAGTTCTTCGCGCAGCAACGTCATTTCAACCCGGATATCATAGCCCAGCGCATCGCCCGACATCAGCGCAAAACTGTCCAGCACCACATCTGCGCGCTTGTCGCGGATAAGGAAGGTCTGCACGCCATCGGTAATGACCTCCGCAGGGATCGGGACGCGCACCGTCCAGAAGCCACCCTCCTCGTTCTCGATCACCTGCACGCCGGGCAACGCCCGTTCAAGATGCGTGACCTCGATACTGGGCTGGATATTACCCTCGCCCTCATGGGTCAGCTCACCCTCCCAGACGCCCTCGAAAAGCCGGGTCTTGGTCAGTTTGAGGTTGCTCATATCGGTCCCTTCATCTGATCAGAACTCAGCGCGCGGCCGGCGGCTGAACGTCAAATCGCGCAGCGTTACCTGGCTCATCTCCGGGTTCTCGAAGATGAGATCCACCCAGGCCCGCTCGATCCGCTTTTCATTGAGGCCGGTATAGGCCAGGTCGAACTCGACGACGATCTCGTCCTCGTGCAGGGGCAATTCCCGCACGATCTGCTCGGTGTTCGGCCCATGCTTGATGTTGAGCCGGGCAAATATCTCGAGCGGCTTTTCCAGCTCGACAATGGTGCTCATGCGTATCAAGTGACGTTTCTTCAGCCCGTCCACCGCGCCATGGGGCAGGTCCAGCACCACCGACAGGAACGAGCCGTCAAAGGCAAAGACATCCATGCGCAATCCATAGGGGGCCAGATCCGCCTCGCGGGTGTTGCGAACCTGCCGCAATGTCAGCTCGGACCGTGCGCAATCGTGAAACAATGTGAGCTCATCACCCAGCTTGGACTTGCTGGGGGCCGAGGACATGCCGGGGCTGGCGAGCGGCAGGTTCCAGAGCGCGGGACGCCACGACCAATCGGTGCCATGCGGTTTTGGAAACGCGTTCGAGCCGATCATCGGAAGGGCCAACCGATTATCCGCAATGGCGGTCATCTCATGGAGGGAAAACAGAAGCTTGCGGGCCATGCTGCGCTCGCGCCGCAGCTCGGCCAAGGGCATCTCGGGGGCGCGCCGGGCCGCGCGCGTCCAGCGACGCACACCGCGCCGATGCACGATCCAATCGACCAAAGCACTCCGCACCCGCATTCGTTACCGCCCTCGCCTGCATTCGACCGTTTTGTAACCTGCTCTCGCAATCCCTTCTATAGGATTAAGCGGGATTGCGAAACAATCCTGCCAGCATGGATTTGAAACCGCCAAGCGCTGCCTGCTCGCTCTGGGCTAGCATTGCCCGGGCGGTCTCCGAATCTTCGGGATTGTCCGAGACGGCGGCCTCGACCGGCTGGGGTAGCGCGGCCGGTTTGGGCGCGGCGCGGCGTATGGGGCTTGCCTTCAGCATCGCCTCGGCGATGTCGATCAGCAGATCGCGCCCAGCCCCTGCGCGCAGGCCGCTGCCGACATCGCCGTAGGCGGCAAGGCCGATGACATGGCCATTGATTAGCATCGCACCGCGCCAATGGCGCGGATCGCCGCCGGGCAAAAAGGTATCGCCGCCCCGTTCAAGCTGGATCAGGGAAATGCCGTCGCCGTCGATCTGGTCGATCACGCCCGCATTGGCCCAAGGTTTGGCCAGGCGGCTGGCTGATGGTTGCTCTGCGCCGGGATCGCGCGCGAGGACCGAGATTGTGATAACCGCGGGCGGCACATTACCCGATGCGAGACGGCCCAGGTGGGCGCAACTGGCCAGCAGCGCGAAAGCCGCATTTCGGCCCGTCTGGACGCTGCCCGGATCAATGCAATAGCCACTCGGCCCGGCAACCACCACGTCACCCCCAAAGAAGGCGGCACTGCGCGGCGCCTCGGCGCGCTTCTCGCTGTCGGAGTTCGTCTTTGTAGCGCCCTCGCCGCCCAAGCAGGCGGCGAGAGGCACGATCAGCGCGCAGGTCAGCGCCCCGCGCGCTAGTCTGATTGGCCAGCGCAAGGACCTCAGATGTCCATGTAGATGTGACGCTCGGCCTCGGCGCCCGGATGCGTCACCGCGCCCTTGTAGGTCGGCCCCACCAGCTGCGCGAATTTCCAGATCGCGCCCGAGGCGTACATCGTCTCGCGCGGGCCGGCCCAGCCGTCCTTGCGCTTGGCCAGCTCCTCATCGCTCAGGTCCACGGTCAGCGCGCCCTTGACTGCGTCGATGGTGACGACATCGCCATTCTTGAGCAGCGCGATGGGTCCGCCATAGGCACTCTCGGGGCCGACATGACCCACGCAGAAGCCCCGCGTCGCGCCCGAGAAGCGGCCATCGGTGATCAGCGCCACCTTCTTGCCCATGCCCTGACCCGAAAGGGCGGCGGTGGTCGCCAGCATCTCGCGCATGCCTGGGCCGCCTGCGGGGCCCTCATTGCGGATGACGATGACCTCGCCCTCCTCGTAGCCACGATTCTGCACGGCCTCGAACGCCTCTTCCTCGCTCTCGAAAACGCGGGCAGGGCCGGTAAAGACCTGGTTCTCGGCCGCGATGCCCGCGACCTTCACGATCGCGCCTTCGGGGGCAAGATTACCCTTGAGACCCACAACGCCGCCCGTCTTCGTGATGGGTGTCTCGATGGGATAGATCACCTTGCCATCGGCCTCGCGATCAATCAGGTCCAGCTCTTCGCCGATGCTGCGGCCGCTGGCGGTGATGCAATCCTCGTGGATGAGGCCCGCCTTGCGCAGCTCCTTCATCACGACGGGAATGCCACCGACGTCATAAAGATCCTTGGCCACATAGGCCCCGCCCGGTTTCAGATCGACGAAATAGGGCGTGTCGCGGAAGATGTCGCAGACGTCCTCGAGGAAGAAGTCGATACCCGCCTCATGCGCGATGGCCGGCAGGTGCAGGCCCGCATTGGTCGATCCGCCGGTGCAGGCAACCACGCGTGCGGCGTTCTGCAAAGATTTGAGCGTGACGACATCGCGCGCGCGGATGTTCTTTTCCAGCAGGTTCATCACGGCGCGGCCAGACGCCTCACCATACTGGTCGCGGCTTTCGTAGGGGGCAGGCATCCCAGAGCTGTTCATCAGCGCAAGGCCGATCGCCTCGGAAACGCAGGCCATGGTGTTGGCGGTGAACTGGCCGCCACAGGCGCCGGCGCTGGGACAGGCCACGCGTTCCAGCACGTCCAGCGCCTTATCGGACATGGTGCCATTCTGATGGCGGCCCACCGCCTCGAACATGTCCTGCACGGTCAGGTCGCGCGTGCGGAAATCCTCGGGGATCTCCTCGATTTGGGGCGCGCGGCCCGGCAGGATCGAACCGCCATAAATGAAGACCGACGGCGTGTTGAGCCGCACCATCGCCATCATCATCCCCGGCAGGGACTTGTCGCAGCCGGCAAGGCCCACGAGCGCGTCATAGGCGTGCCCGCGCATCGTCAGCTCGACCGTGTCGGCAATCGCCTCACGGCTGGCGAGGCTCGACCGCATACCCTCATGGCCCATCGCGATGCCATCGGTCACGGTGATCGTGGTAAATTCGCGGGGCGTGCCCTCGCCCGCCTTGACGCCCATCTTGACCGCTTGCGCCTGACGGCTGAGTGCGATGTTGCAGGGCGCGGCCTCGTTCCAGCAGGTGGCGACGCCAACGAGGGGCTGGTGGATCTCTTCCTCGCTCAGACCCATCGCATACATGTATGAGCGGTGCGGCGCCTTGGACGGCCCTTCGGTGACATAGCGGCTGGGCAGTTTGGACTTGTCGAACTTGGTCATGGGGGCCTCGCGAAACCTTGGCTGATAAATTGCTGACCGAGGAATAGGCGAGCGGTCCCTCTGGCGCAAGCGCGCCGGCACCGCAGTCGTCGATTGCACCCCCCTGCGGGCAGGGATAGCGTTGTGCCATGCGATACTCAGGCTATGCCCCCCTTGTCACGCCGGCCCGCCACAGCGCCGCCATCTGGCGGCTGCTGCTGGGCATCGTGCTGACCACCGCCGTCTTTCTGACGCTGTCGATGGGCTATGGTTGGCTCTGCACGCAATTTTTGCCACCCGAAACCTGGGGTCCCGATGGCCTCGGCCTCGAAGAGGCGACGACGCCCGGTGGCGCGCTGGTCAATCTCTATGCTTTCGGAATGCTGATCCTGGCGCTGGTGGTGGTTCTGCCGGTGGTGCACAAACGCGGCTTTGCCACGCTGATAGGCCCAGGCGGATTGGCCCTGCGGCAGGCCGGACGCGTCAGCCTGTACCTGCTGGGCGTCTATGTTGCGGCCTCGCTGATTCAATCGCTGGACGTGATCCCGCTGGAGGCCGGGCTGCCCTTCGAGCGGTGGCTGCCCCTCCTGCCGCTGACCCTGCTGGGGCTATTGATCCAGACCAGCGCCGAGGAACTGCTGTTTCGCGGCTATCTGCAAAGCCAGCTTGCCGCACGGTTCCGCCATCCTGCGGTATGGATCACCGTCCCGGCGGTGCTCTTCGGGCTGCTGCATTACCAGCCCGGCGTGATGGGCGACGCCTCGTGGGTGATCGTGATCTGGGCCACGCTCTTTGGCCTTGCCGCCGCTGACCTGACAGCGCGCAGCGGAACATTGGGGCCGGCCATCGCCCTGCACTTGATCAACAATTTCGGCGCCATCGCCATCGCTGCGCCATCGGGCTATTTCGACGGTCTGGCGCTGGCGACCTACCCCTTCGGCCCGGATGACACGGCCCTCATGCTGCAATGGATGCCGGTGGATCTGGGCATCCTCCTCTGCTCGTATCTGGCAGCGCGTCTGGCACTGCGCGTCTGATTGCAATTCTACGCGCCGAGGCTTAAATCGGGGCGAACCGCGACAAACAGGCAGGTCACATGAACTGGATCACCAACTACATGCGTCCGCGCATCAACTCGATCTTCTCGCGCCGCGAGATGCCCGAGAACCTGTGGACCAAATGCGACGAGTGCGGCAGCATGCTGTTTCACCGCGAGTTGAGCCAGAACCTGAACGTCTGCACCAGTTGCGGCCATCACATGAACATCTCGCCGCGCGCGCGGTTCTCTGCGCTGTTCGACGGCGGCACCTTCTCGGAGGTGGCCGTGCCTGCGCCCAAACCCGACCCGCTGCATTTCCGCGATCAAAAGAAATATCCCGACCGCCTGAAGGCGGCGCAGAAATCTACCGGCGAAAAAGAGGCGATGCTGGTCGCCACGGGCGAGATCGGGCGCACGCCCATCGTCGCCGCCGCGCAGGATTTCAGCTTCATGGCCGGCTCGATGGGGATGTATGTCGGTAACGCGATCATCGCGGCGGCAGAAACGGCGGTCAAGCTGAAGCGGCCGCTCATCCTATTCTCCGCCGCAGGCGGCGCGCGCATGCAGGAGGGCATCCTGTCCCTCATGCAGATGCCGCGCACCACTGTCGCGATCCAGATGCTGAAAGAGGCGAACCTGCCCTATATCGTGGTGCTGACGCATCCCACGACCGGGGGCGTCACCGCGTCTTATGCCATGCTGGGCGATGTGCAGATCGCCGAGCCAAACGCGCTGATCTGCTTTGCCGGGCCGCGCGTGATCGAGCAGACCATCCGCGAGAAACTGCCCGAAGGTTTCCAGCGCGCAGAATACCTGCTGGACCACGGCATGCTGGACCGCGTGACGCCGCGCCCCAAGATGCGCGAAGAACTGATCACCATCACTCGCATGCTGCTGGGCCTCACGCCTGCCATCGCGGGAGATCTGCCCGCGCCAAGTATTGACGTGCCCGAGGCGCACGCGGGCGAGGACGCGCCTAAGGCGGGCGCCGCGCCAGCCGCCAAGCCTGACGCGCAAAAGCAGGCAGCGCCCAAGAAATGAGCACCGCCGGATCGGATGTCATCCTTGAGCGGATGATGGCGCTGCACCCCAAGATCATCGACCTGACGCTGGACCGCGTGTGGCGCCTGCTGGGCGCGCTTGGCAATCCGCAGGACGCCCTGCCGCCGGTCGTTCATATCGCCGGCACCAACGGCAAGGGCAGCACGCAGGCGATGATCCGCGCGGGGCTAGAGGCCACCGGGTGCCGCGTCCATGCCTATACCTCGCCCCATCTCGCCCGCTTTCACGAGCGGATCCGGCTGGCGGGCGAGCTGATCACCGAGGATGCGCTGAGCGCGGTTCTGGACGAATGCTATACTGCCAATGGCAGCGATCCGATCACCTATTTCGAGATCACCACCTGCGCCGCCCTTCTGGCCATGTCGCGCACACCCGCCGATTACACCCTGCTCGAGGTCGGTCTGGGCGGGCGTCTCGATGCGACGAACGTGGTCGCGCAGCCCGAACTGACGATCATCACGCCGGTCAGCATCGATCATGAGCAATATCTGGGCAATACGCTGGCCAAGATCGCCTTCGAGAAGGCCGGGATCATCAAGCGCGGTGTGCCTTGTGTTGTCGGCCCGCAGGACGATGAGGCATTGGACGTGATCGAGGAGGTCGCCGCGCGCAATGGCGCACCGGTCATTGCCCATGGCCAGCACTGGCATGTCAGCGCCGAGCGGGGCCGTATGATCTATCAGGATGAAAGCGGCCTTCTGGACCTGCCCCTGCCCAACCTCCCCGGCGCGCATCAGATCGAGAACGCGGGCGCGGCGCTCGCCGCGCTGCGCCATCTTGGAATGGGCGAGGACGCCGCCGAAGCCGCAGTCACCCGCGCCGAGTGGCCCGCCCGGATGCAGCGCCTCGATCGCGGCACGCTGGCCGAGGCCGCACCCCGCGCCGAACTCTGGCTTGATGGCGGGCATAACGCCTCTGCAGGGGCCGCGCTGGGCCGGCATCTGGCCAGCCTCCCCGCGCGTCCGACGCATCTGATCTGCGGCATGCTCAACACCAAGGATATCGCCGGCTACCTGCGCCCGTTGGCCGCGAAGGCAGACAGCCTGACCGCGCTCTCGATCCCGGGCGAGGCCAATACGCTGCCGGCCGAAGTCACCGCCAAGGCCGCCGAGGCCGCCGGGCTGACCGCGCATGTCGCGCCTGATCTGCGCAGCGCTTTGACCCGGATCGTGCAGGACGCACCTGAGGCGCGTGTCCTCATCTGCGGCTCTTTATACCTCGCCGGGCATGTGCTGCGCGAAAATGGCTGACCCAGCGTAAATTTTTTTTCGCGGGCTAAATACCCGAAAACGATTCGATTATTTAGATCAATGGGTGCGTCAGGGCCCTTACGCGTGCAGTTTCGCACTTCATTCAGGTTGACCGATTCGCAGCTTTGCGCCTATATCTTGCGTCATCGCCTAAATATGGGCGCTAATATTCCGATTTCGCCCCGTTCCGGAGAGTCCGCCGAAATGTCATTCCACGCCGCCAAGATCGCAACACGCGCCGAGGCATGGGCGGCATGACTGGTGCGGTGCCGATCTCATCAGGGGTTGCGCGCACCGCAGGGGCATTCACCGTAATTCAACCGGCTACCGGCGCGCTGGGCGTGCAGGTTAGGGGTACGCTTGGTTAAAAGTTTAGTACGCAGGCAGAAGACGAAAACGATCTGAGCAGAGTGATTGAGGGGCTGAACCAACGGCCCCCTTTCATTTTCAGAGATGCCGTTTCGCCCCACGCCGGAAAACGCATGTTTTCCGCTCAAAACTCCGTCCGGAGCTTTGACGCGCACAGAAAAACCCGGCACCAGATGGGGCCGGGTTTTGCAATGTCGGGGCCTGCTCCGCGTTTAGTGCAGCTTGGCATCCACCGTCTCAATGCCCTCGTCGATCAGTTTGTTCGCCTCTGCCGTGCTCATCTGCTTGGCGATCACGTCACGGGCCGCTGCGATGGCGATGGCGATGGCGCGATCACGCACCTCGCGCACGGCACCCGCCTCGGCCGAGGCGATTCGGTCCTCGGCGGCCTGCATCCGGCGCGCAATGGACTTCTTGAGGTCTTCGCGGGCCTTCTCGGCGGCATCATTCGCTTCGGATTTGGCTTGCGCCACGATCCGGTCGGCCTGGTCCTGTACGTCCTTCTGCTGACGCTCGAACGTGGCCAGCAAAGCCTGTGCCTCTTCGCGCAGCTCGCGGGCTTCGTCCAACTCGGACTTGATGCCATCGGCGCGCTTGTCCAGCATTTCACCGATCTTGCCGGGCACCTTGAGATAGAGCAGGAAGGCGACGAACAGGATGAACGAGATCATCACGACGAAATTCGTGTTCGACAGCGAGAAGAACGGGCCGGTAGCGGCCAGCGCGGGGCTGGCGGCAAGCAGCGCGATCAATGTTGCAATAATGCGCATGGGATTAGCCTTTCATCTGCGAGGTGACGGCGGCGTTCACCGACTTGGCGTCGGCCTTGCCACCCATCGCGGCGACGATTTCCTTGGCGGTATCCTTGGCCACGTCCTTCACGCTCTCCAGCGCGCCGGCCCGGATCTCGTCGATGGCCTTTTCGCCCTCGGCGGTCTTGGCGGCAATCTCTGCGTCGGCCTTGGCCATCGCCTCGTCGAGATCGGCTTTGATGCCTGCCTTGGTCTCGGCGATGATGTCATTGGCATTGCTGCGCGCGTCGGCCAGCGCCTTTTCATAGGCGGCTTCGGCTTCGCTCGCCTTGACCTTCAGGTCCTCGGCAGCGGCGATGTCATTGGTGATGGTGCCCTGACGCTCGGCCAGGACGGCTGCGATGCGCGGCAGCGCGATGCGCGACAGTACGAAAAAGATCACGACAAGCGTGACCAGCAGCCAGAAGATCTGGTTGCCCATCCAGTCGGGGCAGAGCTGCGGCAGGCCGATGGCCCCGCCATCCGGTCCGACGCAGACGCCGGCCTCTTCGAGGGCGATGGGCGTGGTGCCCGCCGTCTCGGCAGCGGTTTCGATAGCCATTTTGTCGTCCTTTCTCAGGAAGCCGGTCTGTCAGAGAGGGTGAAGGGCCCGGGGCCCTTCACCCATCCCGTAAGGATCAGTCTAACGATGGTTCTTAGACGGCGAACATCAGCAGAAGCGCGACGAGGAACGAGAAGATCCCCAGTGCTTCGGCGAATGCGATGCCGATGAACATGGTGGCCGTCTGGCCGCCAGCAGCCGAGGGGTTGCGCAGGGCGCCGGACAGGAAGTTGCCGACAACATTGCCCACACCGACGGCTGCGCCGCCCATGCCGACGGATGCCAGACCTGCGCCGATGTATGCGCCCATTGTTGCGATATCGCCTTCCATGAGATGTCTCCTTACTGTGGAATTTGCGGTATTTCGGTCGTTTGGTCCGGCAGGATGCCCTGCCGGTATTCCTTGCCTGCGGATCAGTGCGCCGGGTGCAGCGCGTCCTTGAGATAGACGCAGGTCAGAATGGTAAAGACGTAGGCCTGGATGAAGGCCACGAGAATTTCGAGCGCGTAGATCGCCGAGATCGCGAGGATCGAGAGCGGCGTCACGGCAAGGCCGATACCCGTCGAGATGATGATCATCGGCGCGAAGGCCGCAAAGACCTTCATCACGGCGTGGCCGGCCATCATGTTGCCAGCCAGACGAATGGAGTGGCTGACGGGGCGCACGAAGTACGAAATGACCTCGATCAGCGCGAGGATCGGGCGCAGCGGGAGCGGCGCGGCGCTGATCCAGAAAAGCCCCAGGAAACCTGCGCCATGCTTGACGAAGCCAATAACGGTGACAGACACGAAAACCAGCAGCGCGAGGACGGCGGTGACGCCGATATGGCTGGTGGTGGTGAAGGCGCCGGGCAGTAGACCGACGAAGTTGGCCATGACCACGAACATGAAGATCGTCATGATATAAGGGAAATAAGGCAGCGCATCGCGGCCCGCCACATCCTCGACCATCTTGCGGATGAAGCCATAGGCCAACTCTGCCACCGACTGCATGCGCGTCGGGATCGACTGGCGGCTGGACGAGCCCAGCACCAGCAGCGCGATCGTCGCCAGCACCGTGATCGCCATCCAGAGCGTCACGTTGGTCACGGTAAAGATGCCGACATCACCATCGCCGAAAAGCGGCTTGATGATGAACTGGTCCATCGGGTGGAAGACCAGTCCCGTTGTTTCACCGGATGCTGCTTCAGTCGCCATCTTTCGCCCTCTCGTCGCGGCCCTGCTTGGCCGAATGGTCAGCGGCCTTTTCGGCCTCTTGGGTCTGCTGGATTTCCTGCGCGCTGCGGATCATCACCTTGATCCCTGCCGCGAGGCCCAGCAATGTGAAGAGCACCAGAAATATGGGCAGCGTGCCCAAGAGCCTGTCCAGCCCGTATCCGATGCCAAAGCCGATCAGAAGACCGGCCACCAATTCTATCACCATGCGCCAGGCCAACTGAGCCTGCGAATAATGCTCGTCCGTATGCGGCTTGACCTCTTTCGGGGTCTTGAGCGCTTCGATCTTGGCCTCGAGATCGCGAAGCCTGGCGCGATGATCGGGGTCAGTCACTGGGCGTGCCCTCGGATGCGGACGGTTGGCGCATTGCTATGCGGCGGGGCCGTTTGAGTCAAGCGCGGGTACGCCGCACAAAGGACGCCCTCAGATACCTGTTTTAATTGAGTATTTTTTGAGAGATGAGAGGGCTGGCAGCGCAGCGCCCCGGCGGGATGGCGGGATTCCGGTCGCCGGGGCTTATTCAACCTTATGGTTGACAAAGAGTGGCACAGCAGCCGCGCGGCTTAGCGAACGATGAAGACCGAGCATTTGGCGTGCTGCGCGATATAGCCTCCATGCGAGCTGAAGATATGCTCCATCACGCCGGGCTCGTGAGAGGCCATGATGACCAGGTCGATGCCCAGATCGTCGATGCTCTCCATCAGCTTGCGGGTGGTGTCCACTGCGGGGTCGGTCGATTGGACCGGGTACGCCTCGACCGTGACGCCATATTCGTCGGTCAGGGATTTTGTGAAAGCATCAAGCAGCCCGCCGAATTCCTTGGGATTGTGCCCCAGGGTGCTGGGCAACTCGCCGCCGACGCTGACGACATGCACCTTGGCGTTATGTGTCTTCGCCATCTCCCCCGCGACGGCGAGCGCCTTTTGCTGCTTGTCCTTGTGAACCAGATCGACCGGAACCATGATGTGGTTGAACATGTGCTTTCCTTTCGCATTGTGGGAATACACTGCAGGAGCATTCCCTTGCGGCCATTGTGTCGCAGCACGGGCGGCACTGTAAAGGAGACGTGATGACGGGATCCCTCGACCTGACCTTTGCGGCCCTTGCCGATCCGACGCGGCGCGCGATCCTGTCCATGCTGCTGGAGGACGACATGGCAGTGACGGATGTGGCCGAGCCCTTCGACATGAGCCTTGCCGCGATTTCAAAGCATTTGGGAATATTGGGGCGCGCGGGGCTCATCAGCCAAGAGCGCCGGGGCCGCGTCAAATGGTGTAAGCTGGAGCCGGGCGGCCTGCGCGCGGCATCGGTCTGGATGCAGGGCTTTGGTCAGTTCGAGCCCGTCGATCTGGACGCATTCGAAGTTTTTCTCGCGGCCGAGTTCGGACGCGAAAAGGGCTGACCGCGGCGCACGTATCTGGCGCCGGTCGATCAGCCCGGAATTCTGCGTGGCGGTACGTTACAGGACGAAGCCGACGATGGCGAGAACGATCACGACCAAGCCGACGAGATAAATGATATTACGCATGGGATGTCCCTTTTGTTGCTATTGTCATTGCTGCGCCAACGCGGGGTCACTCGGAAAGGTTCCGGACCGCGATGCGCCCTTCTTCATTCTTGAGCAGCATCAGCAGCGCCGCGATGGTCAGCGCAACACCCGCCAGCACCAGCGCGGGAGGCAAGGGCTGGCCCAATGCGGCCTGCCAGCAGATGACCCAGCTGGGCAAGAGATAGGTATAGGCCATTACCTTTGCGCTGGGCAGGCGCAGCGACGCATATTGCAACAGGACAATGGTCAGCGCCGTAGCGACGATGGTGATATAAGCCAGCGTAATCCAGACGATAACGGGCATCGCACCCCAGTCCATCGCAGCCAGATCGCGCGCGCCCAGCGCGACGAGGATCAGCGCCGCCGCCGCGATCGTGCCGAACGAAAAGGTGACCGGCGATTGCCCCCGGTTCAACCTGCGCACCAGGGGCGTATAGATCGCATGCGCCGCGCAGCCCCAGAAAAAGATGACCTCGCCCCGCCCGATCCGGAACTCGAGCAGCATGGCGATATCCGCGCGGAAGATCACCCAGAGCGCCCCCGCCGCCCCTACCGCCAAAGCGGCGACCATGCGTAGTGTCATGATCTGGCGCATCAGCACGTAGCCCGCGATACCCGACAGGATCGGCGAAAGCGTGAACACCGCCGAAAGCGAGACGGCGGGCGCGGTTTTAAGCGCCTCGAACATCAGCACGAAGTAGCAGGCCATCAGCGCGCCCAACAGCAGGTAGCGCCAGGGTGCTGCGAAATCGCTGCGCACGACGCCGCCGCGCGCAAAGGCCCAGCCGCCCAGCAGCACCGCCGCCGCGCTGAAACGCAGCGCATTCAGCGCAGCCGGAGCGATATGCGGCGCGGCCAGCGAGCCCAGCGCGAAAGACCCCGCGATAAGCCCCGAAAAGGCCAGCATCGCCACATGGCCGCGCCATGCATCGCTCATGCCCCGCCCCACCCTGCGGCGTGCGCCTTCAGAAAGCTCATCAGCGCCTGCACCTTTGCGGTGCGGTGCAGATCAACATGACTGACCAGCCAAAGCGGGGCGGCCCATTCCTCGCGCGGCAGAGCGATCTGAACAAGCTGTCGCATATCGGGCGCCTTCAGGGTTGGCACAAAACCGATACCGACCCCTGCCTCGATCGCCGCCCATTGCGCATGGGGATCGTCGCTGCGAAAGACGACCGCATCAGGTGGCAGCGCCTGCGCCATCCAGCGCGCGAAAGGTGCGCGCGACTGCGGGTTTGCCGCCCCGACCATCAAATGTCCGGCCAGGGCGTCTGCGTCTTCGGGCCTGCCGTGGCGGTCGAGATAGGCCTCGGCCGCATAAAGCGTGACGGACTGTTCAAAGAAAGGCTGCACAACGTTGTCGGGCTGGTCCGGCGCGGCCCCCGCACGAATGGCGACATGCGCCTCGCCGTATTCCAGCCGAAAGAGGCGATCGCCGGTGAGGTATCGCACCGCCAGATCGGGATAGGTACGCTGGAAATCGGCCAGCGCGGGCACGAGGAAATGAGTGAACCCGGATAGGGACGTGACCACCAGATCGCCGTCGACATCGCCGCCATGCCCCTTGATCCGGCCCGCCAGTTGGGCAAAGGCTTCGTCCGCGCCCTGCGCCACACTCAGCAGGTCGGCTCCCGCCTCGGTCGGAGTATAGCCGCGCGCGTGACGCTGAAAAAGTCGCACACCCAGCCGTCCCTCCAGCGCGTCGATATGGCGGATGACGGTGGCATGATGCACACCCAGCGCGCCTGCGGCCCCGCTGACGGTTCCCGCGCGGGCCACGTGAAAGGCGGTTCGGATCTCGTCCCAGTTATCCATGCGGTGTCCTTGGAGTAATGTAGTATCGGTTGCCCTGCGCACTGTGATCCCATGCGCACCCAGCACGCAAGGGCACCCCCGCGCTTGACTCGCCGAGCGTCCGCGCCTAGACACCGCGCAAACCCCGGAAGCGTTTTGTCTTCCGGTCCCTTGGCCTTTGCCGGGATCGCCCTCCGTCAGCGCGTTTGCGCCCACGGGGGCTCTACCGGTTTGGCGCATTCTACGGCCTTGCCCATATCAGGGCGCAACGACACTGACAGGAGCCTTGGCAGATGTTTGAAAATCTATCCGAACGCCTCTCCGGTGTCTTTGATCGCCTGACCAAACAGGGCGCGCTCAGCGAAGATGACGTCAAAACCGCCCTGCGCGAAGTGCGAGTCGCCCTTCTGGAGGCGGACGTGTCGCTGCCTGTGGCGCGTGAATTCGTCAAGAAGGTGCAGACCCAGGCCACCGGCCAATCGGTGCTGAAATCCATCACGCCCGGCCAGCAGGTCATCAAGATCGTCCACGATGCGCTTATCGACACGCTGCGCGGCGAGGGCGATCCCGGCGCGCTCAAGATCGACAACGCGCCCGCGCCCATCCTGATGGTGGGCCTGCAGGGCTCGGGCAAAACGACGACCACCGCCAAGCTGGCAAAGCGCCTCAAGGAGCGCGAGGGCAAGCGCGTGTTGATGGCCTCGCTCGACGTCAACCGCCCGGCGGCGATGGAGCAGCTGGCGATCCTTGGCCAGCAGATCGGCGTCGACACGCTGCCCATCGTCAAGGGCGAGGATCCCGTCCAGATCGCCAAGCGGGCCAAGACGCAGGCGGCCCTCGGCGGCTATGACGTCTACATGCTCGATACCGCTGGCCGCCTTCATATCGACGCCGAGCTGATCGCGCAGGCTGCCGCCGTGCGCGACGTGGCCAACCCGCGCGAGACGTTGCTGGTGGTCGATGGTCTTACCGGCCAGGACGCCGTCAATGTCGCCACGGAATTCGACGACAAGATCGGCGTCACCGGCGTGGTCCTCACCCGGATGGACGGCGACGGCCGCGGCGGCGCGGCCCTGTCAATGCGCGCCGTCACTGGCAAGCCCATCCGCTTCGTCGGCCTGGGCGAGAAAATGGACGCCATCGAGACCTTCGAGGCCGAGCGCATTGCGGGCCGCATTCTCGGCATGGGCGACATCGTCAGCCTCGTGGAAAAGGCACAGGCGACCATCGAGGCCGAGCAGGCCGAGCGCATGATGAAGCGCTTCCAGAAGGGTCAGTTCAACATGAACGACCTGCGCATGCAGCTGGAGCAGATGCAGAAGATGGGCGGCATGGAAAGCGTGATGGGCATGATGCCCGGCATGGGCAAGATGGCCAAGCAGGTGCAGGAGGCCGGCTTTGACGACAAGATCATCGCGCGCCAGATCGCCCTGATCCAGTCGATGACCAAGAAAGAACGCGCCAACCCTCAGATCCTGCAGGCCAGCCGCAAGAAACGCATCGCCAAGGGCGCGGGCCTCGAGGTCAGCCAGTTGAACCAGCTACTCAAGATGCACCGCCAGATGTCGGACATGATGAAGAAAATGGGCAAGGGCGGCATGCTGAAGCAGGCGATGAAAGGCATGTTCGGCAAGGGTGGCGGCCCCTCGCCCGAGGAAATACAAGGCATGGACTCAAAGGCGCTCGAACAGGCGGCCAAGAAGATGGGCGGCAGCATGCCCGGCGGCTTTGGCGGCATGGGCGGCGGCGGCGGCCTCCCCTCCGGCCTCTCGGGCTTTGGCAAAAAGAAGTGATCCCCATGCTTTCATCGTTCCCGCAATATCCCCGCCGGAGGCGTTCCGCAGGCGCCACCCACCAGACCTCGATCATGGAGGCCCGCCCATGCTGACCGAAATCCCCCGCATCGAGACCGAGCGCCTGATCCTGCGCGGCCCGACCGAGCGGGATATCGAACCGACCATCACCTTCCTGATGGACCCGGTCCGCGCCGAGGGCTTCGGCACCGAGCCGGATCGCAGCCGCGCCTGGCGCTGGTTCGCGATGAATCTGGGTCACTGGGCCCTGCGCGGCTATGGCTATTTCATCATCGAGGACAAGGCATCCGGCCAGCCCTGCGGCCTTGTGGGCATCTGGGCACCCGAAGGCTGGCCCGAGCCCGAGCTTGGTTATGTCGTCTTCGACGGCTTCGAAGGGCGCGGCATCGCCTATGAGGCCGCCCTGCGCGCCCGTGAATGGGCCTATACGGATCTTGGCCTCACCACGCTCGGCTCGCATATCGTGCCCGGCAATGCGCGCTCAATCGCGCTGGCCGAGCGCTTGGGCGCCCGCTACGAGCGCAGCTATTCCAACCCCCATATGGGCGAGGACATGATCTATCGCCATCCCTCGCCCGCCGAGTTGGGCCTTGCGCCCGATCAGGTGGACGCATGACGCCTCATCTGGCCGATACCCCTGTGCTGGCGACCCAGCGCCTGACCCTGCGCGCCATCGGCCCGCAGGATATGGAGGCGAGCATCGCGTTTCTTGCATCCGACCGCGCGCAATATATGAGCGGACCCTACACGCGGCATGACGCCTGGGTTCAGACCTGCCGCCTGATCGGCGAATGGACGGTGCGCGGCACCGGGCTTTTCGCAATCTGCCTCAAGGGCACGGATCAGGTGATCGGCGATGTCGGCGCCATCTATCCCGAGGGGTACCCCGAGCCGGAAATCGGCTGGGGCCTCTGGATGCCCGAATTCGAGGGAAAGGGCTATGCCGAAGAGGCCGCCATCGCCGTGCGGCAGCACCTTTATGATGATATGGGCTGGCAAACCGCCGTCAGCTATATCGACCCCGAGAATGCGCCCTCCATCGCGCTGGCCAAGCGTCTGGGGTGCAGCCTAGACACGGATGCCGCGCTGCCCGATCTGCCTGAGTGGGAGGGCACGCTGATCTATCGCCATCCCGCGCCCGCCGATCTGGGTCTTGTCCATGCCGCCAAGGAGGCTCGCGTATGAGCGCCGATGCCGCCAAGGCCGCCCAACTGCTCAAGGACCACCGCGACAGCATCGACAGGCTGGACGCGATCCTCGTCTACACGCTGGGCGAGCGTTTCAAACACACGCAATCCGTCGGCCGCCTCAAGGCCGAGCACGACCTTCCCCCGTCCGATCCCGCGCGCGAAGCCGCGCAGATCGCGCGTCTGGAGGATTTGGCGAATCAGGCCGATCTGGACCCGGAATTCGCCAAGAAGTTCCTGAACTTCATCATCGCTGAAGTCATTCAGCACCACAAACAGCACCAATCGTAATCAAACCCGTATCCAAAACCCCAAGGAGACTACCCCATGGCCATGAAAATTCGCCTCGCCCGCGGTGGCAGCAAGAAGCGCCCCCATTATTCCATCGTCGCCGCCGACAGCCGCATGCCGCGCGACGGCCGCTTCATTGAAAAGCTGGGCACCTATAACCCGCTCCTGCCCAAGGACAGCGAAGACCGCGTCAAGATGGACATCGAGCGCGTTCAGGCGTGGATCGAAAAGGGCGCGCAGCCGACCGACCGTGTCGCACGCATGCTCGAGGCCGCAGGTGCCCGTCCCAAGGCCGAGCGCGCCAACATGAAAAAAGCTGTCCCCGGCAAGAAGGCTCAGGACCGCGCGGAAGAGCGCGCTGCCAAGGCCGCTGCCATCGAGGAGGCCAAGAACGCCCCCGCCGAGGCACCTGCCGAGGAAGCGTCCGCCGAAGAGGCCGCAACCGAAGAGTAAGGCCGGGAGCGCGCTGGAATGTCTACGTTCACGCCAGACTTCCAGTCGCAGCTGGCCGATCTGATGCGGTGGCGGCGCGATGTGCGCCGCTTCCGCGCGGATCCAGTGGACGAGGCAGTGCAAGCGCGCTGCCTCGACGCGTTTTGCATGGCACCCTCCGTGGGCCTGAGCGAGCCGTGGCGGATCGTCCATGTCGAGAGCGATGCCGCCCGCGCCGCTGCCCGCATCAATTTCGAGGCTGCCAATGCCAAGGCGCTGGCCGGCTACGAGGGTGAGCGCGCGCAGCTCTACGGCACGCTCAAGCTGTCGGGCATGCGCGACGCGCCGGTGCAACTGGCCATCTTCTGCGACGACGAAACGCCCAAAGGCGCGGGCCTTGGCGCCGCGACCATGCCCGAGATGCGCCGCTATTCGGTGGTGGGCGCGATCACCCATTACTGGCTGGCGGCGCGGGCACAGGGCCTTGGCGTCGGCTGGGTCTCCATTCTCGATCCCGTGCAATTGTCGCGCGATCTGGACGTGCCGGGCGGCTGGTTGCTGATCGCATATCTGTGCATCGGCTGGCCCGAGGCCGAAAGCCTGACCCCCGAATTGCAGGACGCCGGGTGGGAGGCGCGCACGGCGCCGCCCTCTCTGATGCGGCGCTGAGCCATGCTGCGCAAGCTGATCTTCTGGGCGGTTCTCTTTCTTGCGGGATGGGGCTATGGCAAATATCAACACGCGCAGGACTGCGCAGCAGCAGGCGGGCAGGTGACGCGCGGGCTCTGCCGGGGAGAAACGCAATGAGCGAGCATGACGAGATGATCTGCATCGGGGCCATTGCCGGCTCTTTCGGGGTGCGCGGCGAGGTGCGACTGAAGAGCTTCGCGGCGATCCCCGAGGATATCGCCGCCTATGGCCCGCTGACGCCCGAAGGCGGCGGCGCGGCGCACACGGTCACCCTGACAGGGCAGACCAAGGGCGGATTTACCGCGCGCCTGTCGGGCATCACCACCAAGGAGGCCGCCGATGCGCTGCGCGGCGTGCGCCTGATGGTCGCCCGCTCGAAACTGCCCAACCTGCCCGATGACGAGTATTATCACGCCGATCTTGTCGGCCTTGCGGTGCACGACACCGGCGGCACACTTCTGGGGGAGGTCAAGACGGTATTGAACCACGGCGCGTCCGACCTTCTGGAGATCGCCGTGCCCGGCACGCCCGAGACCGTGCTGCTGCCTTTCACTCAGGCCTCCGTGCCCACGGTCGACCTGGCCGGACGCCGCATCGTGGCCGATCCACCCGAGGGGCTTTTCCCGGACGCGTGACGCGCAGGGAACCTTGCGCCGGTCTCACGGGTTAGCGCGCTACGGGCCGGAAAATTGCGGTCCCCAAGCGAAAGGTGTTCCCCATGCTCGAATGGATTCTCATATTGCTGGCCATCGCGGCCATCGCCGCGCTTCTGGGCTTCAACAACCTGTCGGGGCTTGCGCTATCGGGCGCCAAGCTGCTGATCATCGTGGCGCTGGTGCTGTTCCTTCTGGTGCTCTTCGGGGTCATCGCACTCGCCTAGCACCATTCGCCAGGCGCCTATGATCGCACACGAGGGCAGCGCTGTGCCACGGCTGGGCATGGCGCTTGCCAAGGCTGCGCGCGACGCGCTATGGCCAGCGCATGTCGAACCCATCCATCCCTCCAGAGCTGTCCCATGGCCGCAAATCCGTGACGCTCAGCGCCGCGCCGCGCGATCTGCTGGGCGGCCCCCAGCGGCTAGCCCGGGCGTGGCGTGTGCAGGTGATCACGCTGATGCCGCAAGCCTTTCCGGGTATCTTGGGCGAAAGCCTGACGGGCCGCGCGCTCAAGGATGGTTTATGGGAACTGGAGGCGCATGATCTGCGTCAATACGGCATCGGCAAGCACCGCAATGTTGACGACACCCCCGCAGGGGGCGGCGCCGGAATGGTACTGCGCGCCGACGTGATGGGCGCGGCGATCGAGGCCGCTCAGGCCAGCGCCGCACCGGGCACTCCGCTGATCTATCTCAGCCCGCGAGGCCAGCGGTTCGACCAGCAGATGGCGCGCGATCTGGCCGCGGGGCCGGGCATGACCCTGATCTGCGGCAGGTTCGAGGGCTTGGATGAGCGCGTGATCGAACATTACGGCGCTATCGAGGTGTCGCTGGGGGATTTCGTGCTGACGGGCGGCGATATCGCGGCGCAGGCGATGATCGACGCCGCCCTGCGCCTGCGCCCCGGCATTCTGGGCAATGAGGCAAGCGCCGTGGAGGAAAGCCATTCAAGCGGCCTTTTGGAGCATCCGCAGTACACCCGCCCCGCCGAATGGCACGGCCGCACCATCCCCGAGGTTCTGACCTCGGGCAATCACGGCGCGATCGCCAAGTGGCGACAGGACGAGGCCGAGCGCATCACGCAGCAAAGGCGGCCCGATATGTGGGATCGCTATGCAAAATAGCCCCGGAAATACTCCCGCGCGGCTTGCATCGCACGCCCATCTGTCCTAAAGCCCGCGCACCCTGTCTCGGCTATACCCGAGTCGGGTGCCGCATGGCGTGCATCTTTGCCGGTTGATCTTTGCATCCGGGCCGGACATGCCGGGGGCGTTACGTAGATAATGACGATCCGATCTGGGGCGGACTTCTGACAGCGGTCAGGGGGATCCGGACAAGGGCCACCAGCTCTCGGGGCGCGAAACACTTTGCGGATGTTAACCGCAAGCAAACCCAGGAGTTCAGCGATGAACATTATCGCTCAGATCGAAGCGGAACAGATTGCCGAGCTTGGCAAGACCATTCCCGATTTCAAGGCCGGCGACACCGTTCGCGTCGGTTACAAGGTGACCGAAGGCACACGCACCCGCGTTCAGGCCTTCGAGGGCGTCTGCATCAGCCGCAAGAACGGCGAAGGCATTGCCGGCTCGTTCACCGTGCGCAAGATTTCGTTCGGCGAAGGCGTGGAGCGTATGTTCCCCCTCTATGCGACGAACATCGACAGCATCGAGGTTGTCCGCCGTGGCCGCGTCCGCCGCGCCAAGCTGTACTACCTGCGCTCGCGCCGCGGCAAGTCCGCGCGTATCGCAGAGGACACCACCTACAAGCCCAAGAAAGCGTAAGGACCGGTACGATGAAAAAAGACATCCACCCCGATTATCACGAGATCGACGTCAAGATGACCGACGGCACGATCCTGAAAATGCGCTCGACCTACGGCAAGGAAGGCGACCAGCTGTCGCTGGATATCGATCCCACCGTGCATCCCGCATGGACCGGTAGCTCGGGCCGCCTGATGGACAGCGGCGGCCGCGTGTCGAAGTTCAAGAAAAAGTACGAAGGCCTTGGCTTCTGAGCCATTCGCCTTTCGGTATGTGGAAACGCCGCTCCCTCGGGGGCGGCGTTTTTCGTCGGGCCCGCCTGCAGGGCGCTAAGGCTTGCACGCAAGGGGGATGCGCGGTAACTCGCAGGCGATATGGACGAGAGGTGCCCCGATGGACAATCTGCGCGACAAGTATATCCAGGCAATCGCCAGTGCCGCTGACGAGGCCGCACTCGAGGATCTGCGTTTGCAGGCCGTCGGCAAGAAGGGCGAGATCAGCCTTGCCATGCGAAGCCTCGGCAAGATGAGCGCCGAGGAGCGCCAGACCGCCGGTCCCAAGCTGAACGCGCTGAAGGACGAGATCAACTCGGCCCTCGCCGCCAAGAAAGAGGCGCTGGGCGATGCCGCGCTGGACGAGCGTCTGCGCGGCGAATGGCTGGACGTGACGCTGCCCGCGCGCACCCGGCGCCAAGGCACCATCCACCCGATCAGCCAGGTGACCGAGGAAGTGACCGCGATCTTCGCCGATATGGGATTTTCCGTCGCCGAAGGGCCGCAGATCGAAAGCGACTGGTACAACTTCGACGCGCTGAACATCCCCGGCCACCACCCCGCGCGCGCCGAGATGGACACGTTCTATACCCATCGCGGCGAGGCGGACGAGCGCCCACCCCATGTGCTGCGCACCCACACCTCGCCGGTGCAGATCCGCGCGATGCAGGCGCAGGGCGCGCCCATCCGCGTCATCGCTCCCGGCCGCGTCTACCGCGCCGATTATGACATGACGCACACGCCGATGTTCCACCAGATCGAGGGGCTTGCGATTGACAAGGACATCTCGATGGCGAACCTGAAATGGGTGCTGGAAGAATTCGTCAAGGCGTTCTTCGAGGTCGACGATGTCGAGCTACGCTTCCGCGCGTCGCATTTCCCCTTCACCGAACCGTCAGCCGAGGTCGATATCCGCTGCTCATGGGAGGGCGGCACTTTGAAAGTGGGCGAGGGGGATGACTGGCTCGAGATCTTGGGCTCGGGCATGGTGCATCCCAAGGTGCTCGAGGCCGGGAATATCGACCCGAACGAATGGCAGGGCTTTGCCTTCGGCATGGGGATCGACCGGATCGCGATGCTGAAATACGGGATCCCGGATCTGCGGGCGTTTTTTGATAGCGATCTGCGGTGGCTGCGGCATTATGGGTTTGCCGCGTTGGATGTGCCGACGTTGAGAGGTGGGTTGAGTCGCTAAGTGTATTATCTTTGCACCCTGCTGGCACGTTACGTCGATTGGTGCCGCGCTGTTCAGTCCTCGTTACCTCGCTGGTTGATTTTTCTCTTATTCATTTTGGGAATTAGCTCATCGCTTGTTCTCGGCTTGATTGAACTGCCTGAACCTTTGTCCCTGATGATAATCTTATTGGTGTCGTTGCTTCTTGCTCCAGCGTTTGTGGTATTCTTTTATGCTCATTTAACGTACTGGCGCGAGCAGGATGAGATCGAACAAGCCCAACGGAGGCGCACCCTAAAAATAAGGGATTTCCTGAAAAATGCAGGTTGGAAATAGTCTGTGCTCCGTCGGCTTCTGTAAAGCGGGCTAACGCTCGCCAAGCCATGAAGCTGCAAGAGGCTCGATTTCTTAAGTATGAGAATGAACTAACCCAAGCCGGACGCGCACCTGCCCGTGGGGTGGCGCTGCAACGGTTAAACGGCGTGGTTTATGCCTGCCAAGCCCTTCCACCGTCCGAACGACAGCACCCGTCATCGCAGCGCCAGCCCGTCACGCCGAAGGCGTGCCGCCTAAAATTTCGCACCTCTGGTGCGAAGGGACGGGCAGACGCTCGTCCGGCGCCTTCGGCTTGATTCCGGACGAAGGTGCGCTTCTTACTGTCGGTAAAGCCAAAAAAGGAGCCTGCCCCATGCGCCTCTTCAAGCACGAGAACCGCCAGCACTCGGCCGAGAGCAGGCGGCTCTACGCCACTTACGAACTTGCCTATACGATCGTCGATTTCGCCGCTGCAATCTCCTTTCTCATCGGCTCGATCCTCTTCTTCTGGGCCGATTACGAGACGCAGGCGATCTGGCTTTTCGTCATCGGCTCGGTCTGTTTCTGCCTCAAGCCAACGATCCGCCTCATCCGCGAGATCAAACTGCTGGAGATCGGCGATACCGAGGATCTGGCCGAGCGCTACGAGCGTTGAGTGGCCTTTCCCCGCCGCCCCTTCTGCGCTATGCGAGGCGCGACAGATAACGACCCGATGGATGACGGCACATGAAATTCACGATGTCCTGGCTCAAAGACCATCTCGACACGGAGGCCTCCGTCGATGAGATCACCTATGCGCTGACCGATCTGGGCCTTGAGGTGGAGGGCGTCACGAACCCCGCCGCGCGGCTCGCCGACTTCACGCTGGGCCATGTCACCCATGCCGAGCCGCATCCCGATGCAGACCGCTTGCGCGTGTGCAAAGTGGCGACCGGCGAGGGCGAATTGCAGATTATCTGCGGCGCGCCTAACGCGCGCGAGGGCATCACCGTGGTCGTGGCCAAGCCCGGCGTCTATGTGCCCGGCATCGATACCACGATCGGCGTGGGCAAGATCCGCGGCATCGAGAGCTACGGCATGATGTGCTCGGAGCGCGAGATGGAGCTCAGCGATGAGCATGACGGTATTATCGAGCTTCCCTCGGGCGAGGTGGGCGAGCGCTATATCGACTGGCTGGCGCAGAACGATCCGGCCAAGGTCGACCCGGTCATCGAGATCGCCATCACCCCCAACCGCCCCGATGCGCTGGGCGTGCGCGGCATCGCGCGCGATCTGGCGGCGCGCGGTCTGGGCAAGCTGAAGGACGCGCCGACCGCCCATGTCGAGGGCGAATTCCCCTGCCCCATTACAGTGACCATCGACGAGGACACCTCGACAAACGGCTGCGAGGTTTTCGCGGGCCGCCTCATTCGCGGCGTCACCAACGGCCCCAGCCCCGAATGGCTGCAGGATCGCCTCCGCGCCATCGGGCTGCGCCCGCGCTCGACGCTGGTGGATATCACCAATTTCTTCACTTTTGACCGCAATCGGCCCTTGCATGTCTTTGACGCAGGAAAAGTTGCGGGCAATCTTCGCATCCACCGCGCCAAGGGCGGCGAGACGCTGATCGGCCTCGATGAGAAGGAGTATACTTTCTCCGAAGGGCAGGTCGTCATCTCGGACGACAATGGCATCGAGAGCATCGGCGGCATCATGGGTGGCCTCGCGACAGGCTGCACGTCTGAGACGACCGATGTGTTCCTCGAGGCCGCCGTTTGGGACAATGTCCAGATCGCCGCGACGGGCCGCGCGCTGAAGATCAACTCGGATGCGCGCTACCGCAACGAGCGCGGGATCGATCCGGCCTTCAACATGGAGGCGGTGGACCTGGCGGCGCAGATGATCATGGATCTTTGCGGCGGCACGCCCTCGAACCTCGTCAAGGCTGGCAAAGTTCCGGATGTGCGCCGCGCCTACAAGCTGGTGCCTGCACGCGTGCAGTCGCTGGTCGGCATGGAAATCCCCGAATCCGAGCAGCGCCAGACGCTGACGGCCCTCGGCTTCCGCCTCGATGGCGATCTGGCATCGGTACCCAGCTGGCGCCCCGATGTTCTGGGCGAGGCCGATCTGGTCGAAGAGGTCGCACGCATCGCATCCCTGACCAAGCTTGTCGGGCGCCCCCTGCCCCGCGCACAGGCTGGCGTGCCCGCGCCGATCCTGTCGCCCGCGCAAAAGCGCGAGCAAATCGCGCGGCGCACGGCGGCGAGCCTCGGCTACAACGAATGCGTGACTTACAGCTTCATCGACCATGCCAGCGCGACTCTCTTCGGCGGCGGCGATGATGCGACGATGCTGGCCAACCCGATCAGCAGCGAGATGAGCCATATGCGCCCCGCGCTGCTGCCGGGCCTCTTGCAGGCTGCGGCGCGCAACCAGGCGCGCGGTATCTCCGACATGGGGCTGTTCGAGGTCGGCCACGCTTTCCACGGCGGCGAGCCGGGCGAGCAGCATTTGCAGGTGGCAGGCATTTTGCTGGGGCGCACCGGCCCCAAGGATGTGCATGGTGCCTCCCGCGCCGTGGATCTTTACGATGTCAAGGCCGACGCCGAGGCGATCCTGTCGGCCATCGGCGCGCCCGCCAAGGTCCAGATCCTGCGCGGCGCCGACGCATGGTGGCATCCGGGCCGTCACGGCATGATCTGCCTCGGCCCGAAAAAGGTGCTGGGCGTCTTTGGCGAATTGCACCCCAAGGTGCTGCGCGCAATGGGGATCAAGGGCAGCGCCATGGCCTTTACCCTATGGCCCGGCGAGATCCCCCTGCCGCGCAATGCAACCGCAAATCGCGGCGCCGCGCAGATGAACGCGCTGCAGGCGGTCGAGCGCGACTTTGCCTTTGTCGTGGATGCCGACGTCGAGGCGCTGACGCTGGTCAATGCGGCGGCAGGCGCGGACAAGGTGCTGATCGAGGATGTGCGCGTCTTTGACGAATTCATCGGCGGCGCGCTGGGTGAGGGGAAAAAATCCCTCGCCGTCACGGTGCGCCTGCAACCCACCGAGGCCACGCTGAAAGATGCCGATATCGAGGCTGTATCCGCCAAGATTGTTGAAAAAGTCGCCAAGGCGACCGGCGGCACACTGCGAGGCTGATCCATAGGAGAATGACCATGCTGAACGTTTATCTCAGTGGCGAAATTCACACCGACTGGCGGGACCAGATCGAGACGGGCGCAGAGGGGTTGAACGTTCATTTCAGCGCCCCTGTCACGGATCATGGCGCCAGCGACGATTGCGGCGTGGCGATCCTCGGGGCCGAGGCGGACAAGTTCTGGCACGACCACAAGGGCGCGAAACTGAACGCCATCCGCACGCGCATGGGGATCGAGGAGGCCGATGTCGTCGTCGTGCGCTTTGGCGAGAAATACAAGCAATGGAACGCGGCCTTCGATGCGGGCTACGCTGCGGCGCTGGGTAAGTCGCTGATCATCCTGCAGCCGGAAGAGCATGACCATGCGCTGAAAGAAGTGGACGCTGCCGCGCTGGCCGTTGCGCGCACACCCCAGCAGGTGGTCCAGATCCTGCGCTATGTCGTGGACGGCACGCTGCCCACGTAACGGCAATTCTTACCTCCCGCTGATCCGATTTATGCTAAACTCCTTGCGCAGGCGCGCAAACGCGCCGCATCATCTGGGATAGTGGGATATTTATGCTCAATGAATTCAAGGACTTCATTGCCAAGGGCAATGTCATGGACATGGCGGTCGGCATCATCATCGGCGCGGCGTTCACGGCCATCGTCACGTCGATGGTCGGCGATCTGATCAATCCGATCATCGGCCTCTTCACCGGCGGCGTCGATTTCACCAATAATTACGCCGTTCTGGCGGGTGACGTGCCCGCCGGTGCCTCGCTTGAGGCCGCGCGCGAGACGGGGGCATCCATCTTTGCCTATGGCGCCTTCCTGATGGCCGTCATCAACTTCCTGATCATCGCCTTCGTCGTCTTCATGCTGGTCAAATACGTCAACAAGGTAAAGTCGCTTGCCGAAAAGCCCGACGAAGTTGCGCCCAAAGTGCCGACCGGCCCCTCGGAAAAGGATATCCTGATCGAGATCCGCGACGCGCTGAAAACGCGCTGAAGTCTTGCCACCACCTGACCAAGGCCCCGGAACCTCCGGGGCCTTTCGCCGTTGGGCCGGGAAGGTTATAGCGGCATTCAATCAATTATTTAGGGTTTGAAGGGGATTATCAGTCCTATGGAAGGTTTCTTGGATCAATTGGGCGGCTACGCGCCGCTGGTCGTCAACGCGGTCAAGGCGCTGGTCGTCCTTATCGTTGGCTGGATCGTGGCGGGCCTCGTCGGCAGCTTCGTGCGCCGACAGGTGCGCAAGCATCAGCGCATTGACCAGACGTTGGGGAATTTTGCCGCCACCGTCGCGACCTGGGCCATTCGCATCATGGTGCTGCTGGCGGTGCTGAACCTCTTCGGCATCGAGGCGACCAGCGTCGTCGCCGTTCTGGGTGCCGCGACCCTTGCTATCGGCCTTGCCCTGCAAGGCACGTTGGCCGATCTGGCGGCAGGGATCATGCTGGTGATCTTCCGCCCCTACAAGCTGGGCCAATATGTCGATATCGGCGGCACCAGCGGCACGGTCTCGGAAGTCGCCCTGTTCTTCACCGAGTTGACGACACCGCAGAACGTGCAGATCATCGTGCCCAACGGGCAGGCATGGGGATCCATCATCACCAATTACTCGGCGCATGACACAAGGCGCCTCGATCTGACATTCGGCATCGATTATTCCGACAGCGCCGATACGGCGATGCAGATCATTCTTGAAAACGCCCGCGCGGATGACCGTGTGATGCAGGATCCCGAGCCTTGGGCGCGGGTGACCAATCTTGGCGACAGCTCGGTCGACATTACCGCGCGGCTCTGGACATCGACCGCCGATTTCTGGAACGTCAAATTCGAGCTGACCAAGGCGATCAAGGAAGATTTCGACGCGAAGGGCATCTCGATCCCCTTCCCGCATCAGGTGAATGTCGAGCCGAAAAAGGCGTAGGCGTCCGGCTTCATCCTGGTAAAAGGACTCAAATCCCGCCGCCCGCTCCGCATTGCAGGTGGCGGGATCAGTCCACCACGCGGCAGGTCAGGTTGATCCGCCCGCCGCCGCCAAGCAGCGAGGACGAGCCGAACCTGATCCGATCGACCCCGTGATAGGTCAGCCGCGCGTCGCCGCCCATCACCACCACATCGCCCGAGCGCAGCCAATGCGACACGGTCTTGCCCCCGCGCGCCGTATTGCCGATCCGCAGTAGCCCGTCATCGCCCAACGAGATCGAGAGCACCGGCCAGTTGAAATCCACCTCGTCCCGGTCCTGATGCAGGCCCATCCGCGCGCCCTCGCCGTAGTAATTGACGAGGCAGCAGTCAGGATCGCGCGCATCGCTGACCAGATCACGCCAGATTTCCAAAACGGCCGCCGGGATCGGGGGCCACGCCCGCCCGTCAGGATGCGCCGCCGAATAGCGATAGCCCGAGCGGTCAGACACCCAGCCATAGCGCCCGGCCGAGGTCATGCGCACGCTCATCTGGCGGCCCATCGGCGTCATGGGGCGCATCAATGGCGCGGCCGCCACCACATCACGCAGCGCCGCCACCAGCGCCGCCTGCGCCTCGGTTCTCAGATAGCCCGGTAAAATGCGAAAACCGCGCAGGTCAAGTTCGGTCATATCGCACCCTCGCTGCATCTTTTGCGGAAAAACTGCAAATCGCCTGACGCTCCACCGCTTGCAGGGCCTTCTCGCCCTCCCTATATACGCCCGGAAGCGTTGACCCGCAAACATGGGTCAAGCCTTACTGAACCGGGGTCCGGATGCCGTAACGGGTCTGACCTCGCCTATATCGCCTGAAGAGAAAGGGATGAAATCCATGTCCAAAGTTATTGGTATCGACCTCGGAACCACGAATAGCTGCGTTGCCATCATGGATGGCCAGACGCCTCGCGTGATCGAAAACTCGGAAGGGGCGCGCACGACCCCGTCCATCGTCGCCTTCACCGAGAATGAGCGCCTCGTTGGCCAGCCAGCCAAGCGTCAGGCCGTCACCAACCCCGAAAACACCGTCTTTGGCGTCAAGCGTCTGATCGGCCGCCGCGCCGATGACAGCGATCTGGCCAAGGACAAGAAGAACATGCCCTTCACCGTCATCGACGGCGGCAATGGCGACGCATGGGTCGAGGCGCGCGGCGAGAAGTATTCGCCCAGCCAGATCAGTGCGTTCATCCTGGGCAAGATGAAGGAAACCGCCGAGAGCTATCTGGGCGAGGAAGTTACGCAGGCCGTCATCACCGTGCCCGCCTATTTCAACGACCAGCAGCGCCAGGCCACAAAGGACGCGGGCAAGATTGCCGGCCTCGAAGTGCTGCGCATTGTGAACGAGCCCACCGCAGCCGCGCTGGCCTATGGTCTCGACAAGAAAGAAGAGCAGACGATCGCGGTCTATGACCTCGGCGGCGGCACATTCGACGTGACCATCCTGGAAATGGCCGAGGGGTTCTTCGAGGTGAAAGCCACCAATGGCGACACGTTCCTTGGCGGTGAAGACTTTGACATGCGCATCGTCAATTACCTGGCGGGCGAGTTCAAGAAAGAGCATAACGTCGACCTGACGCAGGACAAGATGGCCCTGCAGCGTCTGAAAGAGGCGGCGGAGAAGGCCAAGATCGAGCTGTCGAGCTCGAGCCAGACCGAGATCAACCAGCCGTTCATCTCGATGTCCTCGAACGGCCAGCCGCTCCACATGGTCATGAAACTGACCCGCGCCAAGCTGGAATCGCTGGTGGGCGATCTCATCAAGGCGTCGCTCAAGCCGTGCCAGGCCGCGCTCAAGGATGCGGGCCTTTCGGCAAGCGACATCGACGAGGTCGTTCTGGTCGGCGGCATGACCCGCATGCCCAAGGTGATCGAAGAGGTGACCAAGCTCTTTGGCAAGGAACCGAACAAGGGTGTGAACCCGGATGAGGTCGTCGCGATGGGCGCCGCCATTCAGGCTGCTGTCCTGCAGGGCGATATCAAGGACGTCGTCCTTCTGGACGTGACGCCCCTCTCCTTGGGCATCGAGACGCTGGGCGGTGTCTTTACCCGCCTGATCGACCGCAACACGACCATCCCGACCAACAAGAGCCAGGTCTTCTCGACCGCCGAGGATAACCAGAACGCCGTGACGATCCGGGTGTTCCAGGGCGAGCGTGAGATGGCGGCCGACAACAAGATGCTGGGCCAGTTCAATCTGGAGAACATCCCGCCCGCACCGCGCGGCATGCCCCAGATCGAGGTGACGTTCGATATCGACACGAACGGCATCGTTTCGGTTTCGGCCAAGGACAAGGGCACGAACAAGGAGCACAAGATCACGATCCAGGCTTCGGGCGGTTTGTCCGAGGAAGACATCGAAAAGATGGTCAAGGATGCCGAGGAGAATGCCGAGGCCGACAAGGGCCGCCGCGAGCTGGTCGAGGCCCGCAACCAGGCCGAAAGCCTGATCGACTCGACCGAGAAGTCGATGGAAGAACACTCGGACAAGGTGGATCCCACCACGATCGAAGCCATCGAACTTGCCATCTCGGCGCTCAAGGAAGACCTTGAGAAGGATGACGCGGCCAAGATCAAGTCCGGTATCCAGAACGTCTCGGAAGCGGCAATGAAGCTGGGCGAGGCCATCTACAAGGCCAGCCAGTCGGAAGACGATGGCAGCCCCTCCGCTGCGGATGAGGCTGGCGGCAACGGCGATGACGACATCGTCGATGCCGATTTCGAGGACCTCGACGACAACAAGCGCGCGTGATGCGCCGCTGAGAAACATTCGGGCCGGTCTGCTAGGCCGGCCCGTTTCGTTTCAGGTTTAGGAGGTCCCCAATGGCCAAACGCGATTATTACGAGGTTCTGGGCGTCGCGCGCGGGGCTTCTGCTGACGAGGTGAAAAAGGCCTATCGCCAAAAGGCGCGCGCCCTGCACCCCGACAGCAACAAGGACAATCCCCACGCCGAGACCCAGTTCAAGGAAGTGGGTGAGGCGTATGACGTCCTGAAGGACGCCGAGAAGAAGGCCGCTTATGACCGGTTCGGCCATGCCGCCTTCGAAGGCGGAATGGGCGGCGGCGGTCGCGGCGGGCATCCCGGTGCACACGGCCAAGGCGATTTCGCCAGCGCTTTTTCAGACGTGTTCGACGATCTCTTCGGCGATTTCATGGGCGCGCGTGGTGGCGGTGGACGACAACGGGCCGCGCGCGGCTCGGACCTGCGCTACAACATGCGCGTCACACTGGAGGAGGCCTACAAGGGTCTGCAAAAGACGATCAACGTTCCCACCTCGGTCCAGTGCAACTCCTGCGACGGATCGGGCGCCGAGGGTGGCGCCGAGCCGACGACCTGCCCAACCTGTTCCGGCATGGGCAAGGTGCGCGCGCAGCAAGGCTTCTTTACGGTCGAGCGGACCTGCCCGACCTGCTCGGGCATGGGCCAGATCGTCCAGAACCCCTGCAAGGCCTGCGGCGGCCAAGGCCGCGTTGAAAAGGACCGCGCGCTGAGCGTCAACATACCCGCCGGCGTCGAAACCGGTACGCGCATTCGCCTGTCGGGCGAAGGCGAGGCCGGCATGCGCGGCGGGCCTCCGGGCGATCTTTATATTTTCATCGAGGTGTCCAAGCACCCGCTCTTTGAGCGTGAAGAGACCAACCTTTACTGCAACGTGCCCGTCTCGATGATCAGCGCCGCAATCGGCGGTGATATCGAGGTGCCCACCATCGACGGTGGCCGCAGTAAGGTAAAGATCCCCGCTGGCAGCCAGTCTGGTCGCCAGATGCGCCTTCGCGGCAAGGGCATGCCTGCCCTGCGCGGTGGCGGCGCGGGCGACATGTTCATCGAACTGGCGGTCGAGACGCCGGTGAACCTGACATCCAAGCAAAAAGAACTGCTCCGCGAGTTCGAGGCCCTGTCCGAGGACAACAACCCCGAGAGCAAGACCTTCTTCAAGTCGGTCAAGTCCTTCTGGGACAGCATGAAGGGTTGAAACCCTCGCCTTGCCGAACTACCCAAGGCCCTGCCCCACAAGGCGGGGCCTTTTTCGATATACCGCCAAGGCCTCACGGGCGCTTGCACGGCACGCGGCCACACGCCACTGTTCCAAACCTGCACCGGACGCAGAAACAACCACATTTCAAGCGCCAACTTCCGGCTGGTGCCCTTTCCTATTGCCCATGTGCGATATACTATGCCGCAAACGCCCCAAGCCGAGGGCGTGGGCAAGGGATCTTGGGACATGGCGCATATCATCGTCGTCGGAAACGAAAAGGGCGGCGCGGGGAAATCTACGGTGTCGATGCATGTCGCCACCGCTTTGGCGCGGCTGGGCTTCACTGTCAGCGCGCTGGATCTGGATCTGCGCCAAAAAACGTTCGGCCGCTATGCCGAGAATCGTAAGACCTATATGGCCAAGTCAGGTCTGTCATTGCCCAGCCCTTTCTATCATGACCTGCCCGAGGTCGATCAGGCGGCCCTCGGCCCCGGTGAGAACATGTATGACCGGCGCCTCTCCGAGGCAGTCGCCTCGCTGGAGCCGGACAGCGATTTCATCGTGATCGACTGTCCCGGCTCGCACACGCGCCTCAGCCAGGTGGCTCATAGCCTGGCCGACACGCTGATCACGCCGCTCAATGACAGCTTTGTCGATTTCGATCTGCTGGCCCATGTGGATGCCGACGGGACCAAGATCCTGCGGCCCTCGGTCTATTCCGAGATGGTCTGGAACGCGCGGCAGCTACGCGCGCAGGCAGGGCTCAAGCCGATCGACTGGATCGTTGTGCGCAACCGCGTCGGCGCTCAGGCCATGGTGAACAAGGAAAAGATGGGCGCGGCGCTGGACAACCTGGCCAAGCGCATCGGGTTTCGCACGGCCCCCGGCTTTAACGAGCGGGTGATTTTCCGCGAGCTCTTTCCGCGCGGCCTGACCCTGCTGGATCTCAAGGATGTGGGCGTCAAGCAGCTGAACATCTCGAACATCGCCGCACGTCAGGAGTTGCGCGATCTTATAGCGGCGCTGAAGCTTCCGGGGGTCGAGGCGAAGTTTTGACACGTCTGCGCCTGAGCGCGACCACGTTCGAAACCAGCAGCGCCCCGATGATCAGCCCCCCGCCGGCAAGCGCCCATGGGCCGGGATCCTCGCCGATCACCGCCCAAACCAGGATCGGCGCCAGCACGGATTCCAGCAAGATCAGCAGCGACACCTCCGCCGAGGCCAGATAGCGCGGGCCCAGCGTCAAGAGACTTGTCGACAGCGCGATGAACGTGCCATGCGCCGCGACCAGCGGCCATTGCGACGGCACGGCCTGGCCCGGCACGGCCCAGATCAGCATGACCAGTGCCGAGAGCAGATAGGATACCGGAATCGCAGGGATCATCGAGGTGGCCCGGACCTTGCGGATCGTTGTCAGCGCCCCGGCAAAACTGGCCGAGACCGCCAGCGCAATAACGTCCCCCTGCCAGCTGGCGGTCGCATTCTCCCCGCTGCCATAGGCGATGATGCCAAGGCCGGGCAGAACGGCAGCCATGGTCAGAACCATGCGCCGGCTGAATGCCTCGCCCAGAAAGATGCGGCTGAAAAGGGCGGCAAAGACCGGGATCGAGGCAAAGATGAAGACAACATTCGCGACGCTGGTCAGTGATATCGCCATGACGAACCCGGGCGCCGTCGTAGACATGAGCAGCGTGTAGAGAAGGCCCGCTCGCCCCGTGCGCAAAACCGCCCGAAACCCAGCAAGACCTTGAAACAAAAGGCATCCAACTAGAATGAGACTACCCGAGACCGCCGCCCGCCAGAACGTCGTGGTGGCCGGATCCGCCTGAATGAGGCGCACGAAAAGGGAGTCGGGGACCAGCATCATCACACCGAGCGCGGTGATCAGGAGGCCCTTCAAATGTTCGCTCATTAGGAATTTGTTGATGGGAATCGGCACAAAGTAAAGCGATAGCGCGGATCTGCCATCCGCGCGGAACAGGGGGCCGGATGCCGACATTTTGCCGCAGATGCAAGAGGAGCATACCATGATGTCGCTCGTTCAGGTGATCTGGCTCGGCCTCTCGGCCGGCATCTTTGCCATCTGGGCCTGCACGCTCTGCGCGCTCCTTCCGGCGCTGAGGCGCCGCGCATCCGGTACAGCGATGTTGACGATGACAACGGCCTGCGCCGACCTGATGCGCGCGCAGATCCTCGGTCGGCTGGCCGCTCTGACGGTGGCGCTGCTGATGCTAATCGGCCTTGACCTGCTGATATGGCCACCATGAGCGGTGAGGACGACGCGGTTCTTCCAACCGGCGCGCGGCTCTGTCATAATCGAACAAACTCAAAAAGAGCGAGCAGCGCACCCCATGTCCGACCTCCTGACCGCCGCCACCTCCTCGGGCGACTATGATGCATCCTCTATCCAGGTCCTCGAGGATATGGAGCATGTGCGCCTGCGCCCCGGCATGTATATCGGCGGCAAGGATGACCGCGCCCTGCATCACATGGTGGCCGAAATCATCGACAACTCGATGGACGAAGCGGTGGCCGGTCATGCCACCTGGATCGAGGTCGAACTGCACGAGAATGGACATGTCTCGGTGCGCGACAACGGGCGGGGCATCCCCACTGGGCCGCACCCCAAGGACCCGACGAAATCCGCGCTCGAAATCATCTTTTGCACGTTGAATGCGGGCGGCAAATTCTCGGGCGACAGCTATCAGACCTCGGGCGGCCTGCATGGCGTCGGCTCGTCTGTCGTCAACGCGCTGTCGGATCATCTGCGTGTCGAGGTGGCCCGCAACAAGGAGCTGTTCGCGATGGAATTCTCGCGCGGTCTGCCCGTCGCGCCGCTGGAGAAGATCGGCGCCGCCCCCAACCGGCGCGGCACCTCCGTCACCTTCCATCCCGATCCCGAGATTTTCGGCTCGCTGAAGCTGAAGCCTGCGCGCCTTTTCAAGATGGCCCGCTCCAAAGCGTATCTGTTCTCCGGTGTCGAGATCCGCTGGAAGACCGGCATCGACGATGGCGAAACGCCGCGCGAGGCCAAGTTTCACTTCCCCGGCGGCCTCTCGGACTACCTGATCGAGGCGATGGGCGGTGCGACCACCTATGCCGACACACCCTTCGCCGGTTCGGTCAGCTTTGAGAAATTCAAGGTGCCGGGCAAAGTCGAATGGGCGATCAACTGGACGCCCGCGCGCGACGGCTTCATCCAGTCTTACTGCAACACCGTTCCCACGCCAGAGGGTGGCACGCATGAGGCCGGTTTCTGGGCCGCCATCCTCAAGGGCATCAAGGCTTACGGCGAGCTGGTGAACAACAAGAAGGCCGCGACGATCACCCGCGAGGATCTGATCACCGGCGCCGGCGCGCTGGTCTCGTGCTTCATCCGCGAGCCGGAGTTCGTCGGCCAGACCAAGGACCGCCTTGCCACGGTCGAGGCACAGCGCATGGTCGAAAACTCCGTGCGCGACCATTTCGACAACTGGTTGGCCGCAGACACGAAATCAGCGGGCGCGATCCTCGATTTTCTCGTCTTGCGCGCCGAAGAGCGTCTGCGCCGCCGCCAGGAAAAGGAAACCCAGCGCAAGACCGCGACCAAGAAACTGCGCCTGCCCGGCAAACTGGTGGATTGCTCGTCGAACACCCGCGATGGGACCGAGCTCTTTATCGTCGAGGGGGATTCCGCGGGCGGTTCGGCCAAGATGGCGCGCGATCGCAAGACACAGGCCCTCTTGCCCCTGCGCGGCAAGATCCTGAACGTGCTCGGTGCCGCCAGCTCGAAACTGGGCAGCAATCAGGAAATCAGCGATCTGACGCAGGCCCTTGGGGTCGGTCTGGGCTCGAAATTCAACCTCGACGATCTGCGCTATGACAAGATCATCATAATGACCGATGCCGATGTCGATGGCGCCCATATTGCGTCGCTTCTGATGACCTTCTTCTTCACCCAGATGCGGCCGATGATCGACGCGGGCCACCTCTACCTTGCCTGCCCGCCGCTCTACCGCCTCAGCCAGGGCGCGCGCCGCGTCTATTGCCTGGACCAGGCCGAGCGCGATGCTTGGATGGAAAAGGGTCTGGGGGGTAAGGGCAAGATAGACGTCAGCCGCTTCAAGGGTCTTGGCGAGATGGACGCCAAGGACCTCAAGGAAACGACGATGGATGCCAAGTCCCGCAAGCTGATCCGCGTCACCATCGACGAGGATGAGCCGGGCGAGACCGGTGATCTGGTCGAGCGTCTGATGGGCAAGAAGCCCGAGCTGCGGTTTCAGTACATTCAGGAAAACGCACGCTTTGTCGAAGAGCTGGATGTTTGAGGGCAACCGCGCCCCATGACCACCCACTCCTTCACCCTCGCCGGCGCCACGCTTATCGCCCTGCCCTCCGGTGCGCTCTATTGGCCGGATCAAAACCTGCTCTGCGTGTCGGACCTGCATCTTGGCAAATCCGAGCGGCGGGCGCGGCTGGGTACGGCCTCCCTCCCTCCTTACGAGACACATGACACGCTGGCGCGGCTTGACGCCGATCTGGCCGCCACCAGCGCCAAGACGGTCGTCTGCCTCGGAGACAGTTTCGATGACAGCGCGGCGATGAGTGCTTTGCCGGACGCGGCCAAGCTCTGGATCACCACGATGCAATCCGGGCGCCGTTGGATCTGGATCGAGGGCAACCATGACCCCGGCCCCGTCGATCTGGGCGGCACGCACCTGGCCGAACTGCCGCTCCCCCCGCTCACTTTTCGGCATATCCCGCGCCCCGGCGCCAGTGGCGAGCTTTCGGGCCATTACCACCCCAAGGCGTTGGTCAGGGCCCGCGGGCGCAGCCTTAGCCGCCCCGCTTTCCTGATCGACACGGACCGGGTGATTCTGCCGGCCTATGGCACCTATACCGGCGGGCTGCGCAGCGACAGCGCCGCTCTCTCAGGCCTCATGCGCGCCGAGGCGGTGGCTATTCTGACAGGCACGGCCGCGCGCGCCATCCCCATGCCGCGCTGAACGCAAAAGGGCCGCGCCCTGTCACAAGGCGCGGCCCAAAACCTGTCATGCCTTACGTTTCAGGCCGTCAGCCCCTCAGGCTCCTCCAGCCCGTTGGCCCGGCAGGCCGCCGTCAGCGTGTTGGCTAGAAGGCAGGCAATCGTCATCGGGCCCACACCGCCCGGCACCGGCGTAATGGCGCCCGCGCGCTCGGCGCAGCTGGCATAATCCACGTCGCCAACCAGCTTCGTCTTGCCATCTTCTTTCTCGATCCGGTTGATGCCCACGTCGATCACGGTGGCCCCTTCCTTGATCCAGTCCCCCGGCACCATCTCGGGGCGGCCCACGGCGGCCACGACGATATCGGCGCGGCGCACCACCTCCGCCAAATCCTTGGTGCGTGAATGCGCGATGGTCACGGTGCAGCTGTCACCCAGCAGCAGCTGCGCCATCGGTTTGCCTACGATGTTGCTACGGCCGATCACAACCGCATCCATGCCCGAGAGCGAGCCATGGTGATCGCGCAGCATCATCAGGCAGCCCAGCGGCGTGCAGGGCACCATGCTCTTCTGCCCGGTGCTGAGGAGGCCAACATTCGAGATATGAAACCCGTCCACATCCTTGGCCGGATCAATGGAATTGATCACCAGATCCTCATTCAGATGCTTGGGTAAAGGCAACTGCACGAGGATGCCGTGAATGCTCTCGTCATTGTTCAGTTGGTCGATCAGCGTCAAAAGATCAGCCTCCGATGTGTCCGCGTCCAGCTTGTGCTCGACGCTCTTCATACCGACCTCGGTCGTCTGCTTGCCTTTCGAGCGGACATAGACCTGGCTTGCCGGATCCTCGCCCACCAGCACCACGGCGAGACCCGGCACCAGATCATGCTTTTCCTTCAACTGTGCCACGTGCCCGGCCACCTTGCCGCGCACCTCGGCCGCAAAGGCCTTGCCGTCAATCACCTGAGCCGTCATCGCGCTCTCCTTACAACAAGGGCACCGCCCCTGCTTTCTTCTTGCTGAAAATATCCCTGCCGGCGGCAGGAGCCGCCGAAAGGCGGCGACCGTATTGCAGGGGGCTCAATGCCCCCTGCAATACGCGCTCTTTAAAACAGACCTTCGATCTCACCGCCATCGTTAAGACGGATTGACGTCGCCGCTGGCACGCGCGGCAGGCCGGGCATCGTCATGATCTCGCCGCAGACGACGACGACGAAACCGGCGCCCGCGCTCAGGCGCACTTCGCGGATCGGCACGGAATGCCCCGTGGGCGCACCGCGGCGGCTGGGATCGGTGGTAAAGCTGTATTGCGTCTTGGCCATGCAGATCGGCAGATTGCCATAGCCTGCGTCTTCCCACTGCTTCAGCTGATCGCGGATCTTGCCATCGGCCACGACACCATCGGCGTGGTAGATATTCTTGGCGATCGTCTCGATCTTTTTGAAGAGGGGCATATCGTCCGGATAGATCGGCTTGAAATCCGACACGCCGCTTTCGGCCACTTCCGCCACGCGGGTTGCCAGATCGGCGCTGCCTTCGCTGCCCAGCTCCCAGTGACGCGACAGGATCGCCTCGCTGCCCTGGCTCTTGACGTAGTCCTTGACCGCCTCGACCTCGGCATCGGTGTCGTTGACGAAATGATTGATGGCCACAACCACCGGCACGCCAAAGCTCTTGAGGTTGCCGATGTGACGCCCAAGGTTGGCGCAGCCTTCCTTGACGGCATCGACATTTTCATCCCCCAGATCGGCCTTGGCGACGCCACCATTCATCTTCATCGCGCGCACGGTGGCAACCAGCACCACGCAGTCAGGCGCGAGGCCCGCCTTGCGGCACTTGATGTTCATGAATTTCTCGGCGCCCAGATCGGCGCCAAAGCCAGCCTCGGTCACGACGAAATCGGCGATCTTGAGCGCGGTGGTCGTCGCGGTAACCGAGTTGCAGCCATGCGCGATGTTGGCAAAGGGGCCGCCATGCACGAAGGCCGGGTTGTTCTCCAGCGTCTGCACCAGGTTCGGCTGCATCGCGTCCTTCAGCAGCACGGTCATCGCGCCCTGTGCCTCGATATCGCGGCAGAAGACGGGGCTGCGGTCGCGGCGGTACGCCACGATCATGGAGCCCAGACGCTCTTCGAGATCCTTTAGGTTCTTGGCGAGGCAGAGGATCGCCATGACCTCGGAGGCCACGGTGATGTCAAAGCCGCTCTCGTTCGGGAAACCGTTCGAGACGCCGCCCAGTGACGCCGTGATCTGACGCAGCGCGCGGTCGTTCATATCGACGACGCGGCGCCAGACGACGCGGCGGATGTCGATCTCCAGCTCGTTGCCCCAATAGATATGGTTGTCGATCATGGCCGACAGGAGCGAATGCGCCGAGGTGATCGCGTGGAAGTCGCCAGTGAAATGCAGGTTCATGTCCTCCATCGGGACGACCTGAGCATAACCGCCGCCCGCAGCGCCGCCCTTCATGCCGAAGTTTGGACCGAGGCTCGCCTCGCGGATACAGACCATCGCCTTCTTGCCGATGCGGTTCAGGCCGTCGCCCAGACCGACGGTGGTGGTCGTCTTGCCCTCACCCGCCGGGGTCGGGTTGATCGCGGTAACGAGGATCAGCTTGCCGTTCTTGTTGTTCTGCACGCTGTCGATATAGGCCTGAGATACCTTGGCCTTGTCATGCCCGTAGGGCAGCAGATGCTCACCGGGGATGCCCAGCTTGTCACCGATCTCCTGGATCGGCTTCTTCTGTGCGGCGCGTGCAATTTCGATATCGCTTTTGTAGGCCATTAGGATCAGTCCCTCGTTGGTTGCGTCACTGTGCAGTGACGGAAGAGTGGGTGTCGGCTTCTACCTTGACGGCAGAAAACTTGAATTCCGGGATCTTGCCATAGGGGTCGATCGCGGGGTTTGTCAGGATGTTCGCCGCCGCTTCGACATAGGCGAAGGGCAGGAAGACCATATCGGGGGCGACTGCGCGGTCGGCCCGTGCCATGATGCTGATGCTGCCGCGCTTGGTCGTGAGGCGCACATGCTGGCCCGGCTCCACCCCCAGCTTGCGCAGGGTGCTGGGATGAAGCGAACAGTTCGCCTCCGGCTCCACGCTGTCCAGAACCCGGCTGCGCCGCGTCATCGAGCCGGTATGCCAATGCTCCAGCTGCCGGCCCGTGGTCAGGATCATCGGGTATTCCTCGTCCGGCACATCATCGGGTGCGATGACGCTGGCGGGGGTGAACCGCGCACGCCCCTGCGGACGCGGGAAGCCGTCGCCAAAAACGATGGCCTGCCCCGGATCCGTGGGGCTGAGCGACGGGTAGGTCACGGCGCCCTCCTTCTCCAACCGCTCCCATGTGATGTTGTTGAGCGAGGCCATGTTCAGCTTCATCTCGGCAAAGACATCGGCGGGGCTGTCATACTCCCAGTTCAGGTCAAGGCGGTTAGCCAGCTGCATGGTGATGCGCCAATCCTCGCGCGCGGCGCCGATGGGTGGCACGGCAGGGCGGGCCAGCTGCACCTGACGGTTGGTGTTGGTGACCGTGCCGGATTTCTCGGCAAAGGCCGACGCGGGCAGGATGATGTCGGCATAGTTCGCCGTCTCGGTCAGAAAGATGTCCTGCACCACCAGTGTATCGAGCTTGGCCAGCGCATCGCGGGCATGGTCCACATCGGGGTCCGACATGGCCGGGTTCTCGCCCAGGATATACATCGCCTTGATGTCGCCGTCATGGACCGCATCCATGATCTCGGTCACGGTCAAACCCTTCTCGGCGCTGAAATCCTCGGATTGCCAAACCTCGGTAAAGGCGTTGCGGATATTGTCATCCGTGACGCTTTGGTAGTCGGGCAGGAACATCGGGATGAGGCCCGCGTCGCTGGCCCCCTGCACGTTGTTCTGCCCGCGCAGCGGGTGAAGGCCCGCGCCCGGGCGGCCCACCTGGCCACACATGAGGGCGAGGGAGATCAGGCAGCGCGAATTATCGGTGCCGTGAATATGCTGGCTGACGCCCATGCCCCAGAAGATCATCGCGGATTTCGCGCCCGCGAAAGTGCGCGCGACCTCGCGCAGCGTCTCGGCGGGAATGCCGCACATGCCCTCCATCTTCTCGGGCGAGAAATCAGCCAGATGCGCCTTCTCGGCCTCCCAGTTCTCGGTATAGGCGTCGATATATTGCTGATCGTAGAGCTTTTCCTCGACGATCGTGTGCATGATCGCGTTTAGCATGCTGACATCGGCGCCGGGGCGGAATTGCAGCATGTGCGTGGCAAAACGCTTCATCCCCTGGCCGCGCGGGTCCATCACGATCAGCTTGCCACCGCGCTTGGTGAACTGCTTGAAATAGGTCGCGGCGACGGGGTGGTTCTCGACCGGGTTGGCGCCGATGATGATGGCGACATCCGCGTTCTCGATCTCGTTGAACGTGGCGGTCACGGCACCGCTGCCCACGTTCTCGATCAGCGCCGAAACGGACGATGCATGGCAAAGCCGGGTGCAGTGGTCCACGTTGTTGTGGCGGAACGCCTGACGGATCAGCTTTTGAAAGAGGTAGGCCTCTTCATTGGTGCATTTCGCGCTGCCGAAACCGGCAACCTCGCGGCCTCGGCCCTTGAGCCGGGACGCGGCCAGATCCAGCGCCTCGTCCCATTCCGCCTCGCGGAAATGGGCCTGCCAGTTGCCGGGATCGACGTTCAGACCCTTGGCAGGCGCGTCGTCACGGCGGATCAGCGGCTTGGTCAGGCGGTGCTCGTGATGGATGTAGTCAAATCCGAACCGCCCCTTGACGCAAAGGCGGCCCTCGTTCGCGGGGCCATTGATGCCCTCGACATACTTGATCTTGCCGTCCTTGACCTTGAGATTGATCTGGCAACCGACGCCGCAGAAGGGGCAGATGCTCTTGGTCTCACTGTCATAGTCGGCGCGGTCGCCGACCTGATTTTCATCGACCACGGTCGAAGGCATCAGCGCGCCGGTGGGGCAGGCCTGAACGCATTCGCCGCAGGCGACACAGGTGCTCTCGCCCATCGGATCGTCGAAGTCGAAGACCGGGTAGGCATTATGCCCGCGCCCGGCCATGCCGATCACGTCGTTGACCTGCACTTCGCGGCAGGCGCGCACGCAAAGGCCGCACTGGATGCAGGCATCGAGGTTCACGCTCATCGCGACGTGGCTGTCGTCGAGGAGGGGGATGTGACCTTCCTCTAGCTTGGGAAAGCGGCTCTCCGAGACGCCCTGCATGGCGGCCATGTCCCACAGATGGCTGGATTTGTCGTGCGCGACCTCCTGCTCGGGCTGGTCGGCCAACAGCATCTCGATCACCATCTTGCGCGCGCTCTTCGCGCGGGCGGTATCCGTCTTGACCACCATCCCGTCGCTCGGCTCGCGGATGCAGGAGGCGATCAGGTTCCGCTCGCCCTCGACCTCGACCATGCAGGCGCGGCAGTTGCCATCCGGGCGATAGCCGGGCGCGGGCTTGTGGCACAGGTTCGGGATGATCAGGCCACGGCCATGGCTGATTTCCCAGATCGTCTGGCCCTTGGGCGCGGTGACTTCCTCGCCATCGAGGGTGAAGGTGACGGTTTCGACGTTCGAATCGAGCATCAGATTTCCTCCGGGAAGTGCTTCATCGCCGAGCGGATCGGGTTTGGCGCAGCCTGTCCGAGACCGCAGATCGAGGCATCGGCCATCGCGGTGCAAAGCTCGCCCAGCAGCGCCTGATCCCATGTCGGCGCCTGCATCAGCTTGACCGCCTTCTCGCAGCCGACACGGCAGGGCGTGCACTGCCCGCAGCTTTCATCCTCGAAGAAGCGTAGCATATTGAGTGCCGCATCGCGCGCACTATCCTTGTCGCTGAGTACGACCACCGCCGCCGATCCGATGAAGGTCCCATGCGGCTGCAGCGTGTCGAAGTCGAGCGGAATGTCCTGCATCGACGCCGGAAGCAGACCCGAGGACGGGCCGCCCGGCTGGTAGGCCTTGAACGTGTGACCGTCCATCATGCCGCCCGCCGCCTTGATGATGTCGGTGATCGTAGAGCCGGCATAGAGAAGATAGACGCCCGGTTTCTTGACCCGGCCCGAGACGGAATAGCTGCGCAGGCCCTTGCGGTCGTTATGCTCGTGGTCCGACAGGATCTGCGGACCCTCGCGCAACACGCGCGCGACCCAGTGCAGGGTCTCGATGTTGTTGACCAGCGTGGGGCGGCCAAAAACGCCGACCTGCGCCACGAAGGGCGGACGGTGGCGCGGGATGCCGCGCTTGCCCTCGATCGATTCGATCATCGCGCTTTCTTCGCCGCAGATATAGGCGCCCGCGCCGCGTCGTAGCTCAATATAGCCCTTTGCCACGATGCCCGCGTCCTCCAGCGCCGCGATCTCGCGCGCGAGGATTTCAAGCACGGCGGGATATTCATCGCGCATGTAGATAAAGCAGGTATCGGCCTCCACCGCCCAAGCCGCAATCAACATCCCTTCAAGAAAGAGATGCGGCACCCGTTCCAGGTAATAGCGGTCCTTGAATGTGCCCGGCTCGCCCTCATCGCCATTGACGGCAAGATAGCGCGGGCCGGCGGCATCGCGCACGAAGCCCCATTTGCGGCCCGACGGGAAGCCCGCGCCGCCGAGGCCGCGCAGACCGGCATCCAGAAGCGTTTGCTGGACGGTCTCGAAATCGCCCTTTTCGCGCAGTTCGGCCAGCACCTTGTAGCCGCCTTCCGCGCGATAGGCTTCGAACGTCTGATAGTCGGGGATGGTCGGATGGGTATGGCCCGCCGCGATCGCGTCATTCACCTTTTCCGGGGTGGCGTGGTCGATATGGGCGTGACCCAGCTCCAGCACGGGCGCTGTATCGCAGCGGCCCATGCAGGGCGCGCGCAGCACGCGCACTTCGGCCGGGTCCAGACCCTTTTCCAGAGCCGCCTTCAACTCCTGCGCGCCCGCCAGCTCGCAACTGAGCGAATCGCAGACACGGATCGTCAGCGCGGGGGGCGGCGTCTCACCCTCCTTCACGACATCGAAATGGGCGTAGAACGTGGCGACCTCATATATCTCGGCCATGGCGAGGCGCATTTCCTCGGCCAGCGCGCGCAGATGGGACGCCGACAGGTGGCCGAACTTGTCCTGGATGAGGTGCAGATACTCAATCAGGTGATCGCGGCGAATCGCACGGCCCTCCAGAAGGGCACGCACATCGCTCCACGCGGCATCATCCAGCTGCCGTCCTTTGGGAGTTACACGCCCCTTGCCGCGCCCGGACTTCCATACACCGCTACCTTGACCCGCGCCCATGTCGCCTCCCTACGTTAATTTCCCAGTGTTTAATTTATTTTCCCTCCAGTCAACAGATGCAAACGACTGGGAGCGATAAACATGGGTCCGTAGAAGACAAAAAGCAGGCCGCGATGCGGCCTGCTATACTGCTTGCGTCACTTTGGGATCAAACTGCGCGCTCGACCATCATCTTCTTGATATTTGCGATGGCTTTTGCGGGGTTCAGGCCCTTGGGGCAGGTCTTGGTGCAGTTCATGATCGTGTGGCAGCGATAGAGTTTGAACGGATCCTCCAGATCATCCAGCCGCTCGCCGGTATTCTCGTCGCGCGAATCAACGATCCAGCGATAGGCATGAAGTAGCGCCGCCGGTCCAAGATACCTGTCGCCGTTCCACCAATAGCTGGGGCAGGCGGTCGAGCAGCAGGCGCACATGACACATTCATAGAGACCGTCCAGTTTCTCGCGATCCTCGATGGACTGCTTCCATTCCTTCGAAGGCGCGACCGTCTCGGTCTCAAGCCAGGGCTGGATGCTGGCGTGCTGGGCGTAGAAATGCGTGAGGTCCGTGATCAGGTCGCGCACAACAGGCATGTGCGGCAGCGGGTAGATCTTCACGTCGCCCTTCACCTCATCCATGCCATAGATGCAGGCCAGCGTGTTGATACCGCCGATATTCATCGAGCACGACCCGCAAATCCCCTCGCGGCAGGACCGGCGGAAGGAGAGCGTCGGGTCGATATCGGTCTTGATCTTGATCAGCGCGTCCAGAACCATCGGGCCGCAATCGTCCATATCGACGAAATAGGTATCGACGCGGGGATTCTCGCCATCATCGGGCGACCAGCGATAGATGCTGAACTTGCGCAGGTTGGTGGCGCCTTCCGGCTTGGGCCATGTCTTGCCCGTCACCATGCGGCTGTTCTTGGGCAGGGTCAGTTGAACCATCGTCGTACTCCTTTTCAGCCGATCAGGGTCAGGCTGTTCTGGGCAATGCATTGCAGCGCCTCGGGGCGGCGGGCGATCTGGCCGATCTGTTCGGCAAGGGCCGCGTCGACCCCGGTGATCGCGCCACTGGCGATCTGCAGGATCTCGCGCGCGTCGGCGGCTTCAATGATGCAATCGGTGACCGGCGCTGCCTTCACGCCAGGAAAATTGGTCGCCACATAGCCGTTCACCACGGTCTTGGCCTGGTTACGCGCAACCGTATCGGCGGCGTCATTCGCCGCCGTGCAGGCCGTGAGCGCAACAAGCGCCGATATGGCGAGCGCCTTCATCAGAATGTGCGTTCCTTCGGCGCGATCTTCTTAAGGCTGATGCCGCCGTCCTTCTCGGTGGTCAGCGGTGCCTCCACGATCGGACGGTAGCTGAGATCGACCGATGCACCATCGACGCGGGCGATGGTGTGAACGCGCCAGTTTTCGTCGTCGCGCTTCTCGAAATCCTCGTGCGCGTGGGCACCGCGGCTTTCGTGACGCGCCTCGGCGCCCGCGATGGTGGCCATCGCATTTGGCATGAGGTTGGTCAGCTCCAGCGTTTCCATCAGGTCGGTGTTCCACACGAGGCTACGGTCGGTGACATGCAGGTCATCCAGCTTGGCCGCGATACCCTTCATCTTTTCCAGACCCTCGGCCAGCGTCTTGGACGTGCGGAAGACGGCGGCATCGGCCTGCATCGTTTTCTGCATGTCCATGCGCAGCTCGGCCGTGGGCGTACCGCCATTGGCATTGCGGATGCTGTCGAACCGGTCGAACGCCTTGTCGACACCGGCCTTGTTGGTCGCGGGCACGGCGGCGTCCTTGTCCACGACCTTGCCGGCGCGAATCGCGGCGGCGCGACCAAAGACGACGAGGTCGATCAGCGAGTTGGAGCCAAGGCGGTTGGCCCCGTGGACCGATGCGCAGCCCGCTTCGCCCACGGCCATAAGGCCGGGCACGATGGCCTGCGGATCGTCCTTCGTGGGGTTCAGCACCTCACCCCAATAATTCGTCGGAATGCCGCCCATGTTGTAATGCACGGTGGGCAGAACCGGGATCGGCTCTTTCGTGACATCAACGCCGGCGAAGATCTTGGCCGATTCCGAAATGCCGGGCAGCCGCAGGTTCAGCGCCTCGGGCGGCAGGTGGGATAGGTTCAGGTGGATGTGATCGCCATCCTTGCCCACGCCCCGCCCCTCGCGGATCTCCATCGTCATCGAGCGGCTGACGTAGTCGCGTGGCGCAAGGTCCTTGTACTGGGGCGCATAGCGCTCCATGAACCGCTCGCCTTCGGAATTGGTCAGATACCCGCCCTCGCCGCGCGCGCCCTCGGTGATGAGGCAACCCGCGCCGTAGATCCCGGTGGGGTGGAACTGGACGAATTCCATGTCCTGTAGGGGCAGGCCAGCCCGCGCCACCATGCCGCCGCCATCGCCGGTGCAGGTATGAGCGGATGTGGCCGAGAAATAGGCGCGCCCATAGCCACCCGTTGCCAGAACGACCGTCTTGGCATTGAAGACATGCATCGTGCCATCGTCCAGCTTCCAGCAGACGACGCCGGTGCAGGCACCATCATCACTCATCAGCAAGTCGATGGCGAAATACTCGATGTAGAACTCGGCCTTCTGCTTGAGGCTCTGACCATAAAGTGTGTGCAGGATCGCGTGGCCGGTCCGGTCGGCGGCGGCGCAGGTGCGCTGCACGGCGGGGCCTTCGCCGAATTCGGTGGTGTGACCGCCGAACGGGCGCTGATAGATCTTGCCCTCCTCGGTCCGGGAGAAGGGCACACCGTAATGCTCGAGCTCGTAGACCGCCTTGGGCGCCTCGCGCGCCAGGTATTCCATCGCGTCCGTATCGCCCAGCCAGTCACTGCCCTTGACGGTGTCATACATGTGCCACTGCCAGTGATCGGGTCCCATGTTCGACAGCGATGCGGCGATACCACCCTGCGCCGCCACGGTGTGCGAGCGGGTCGGAAAGACCTTGGTCACACAGGCTGTGCGCAGTCCCTGCTCGGCCATGCCAAGCGTGGCGCGCAGGCCCGCGCCGCCGGCGCCAACGACCACAACGTCGTAATCATGCGTCTCGTATTCGTATTCGGCCATTGGGTCAGGTCCTCAAATCGCGATTTTTGCCAAGGCAAGCAAGCCGGTCGCCGTCGCCCCGTAGGACAGCACAGTCACGCCGATGATCAGGATCTTGCGCGTGCTGCCATGGGAGTAGTCCTCGATCATCGTCTGCGCACCCTTGCGGAAATGCTCGAGTCCGACAAAAATGACCAAAGCCGAGAGGACCGCGACAGCCGGATGCGCAAAGGTGGCCAGCACCTCCTCGCGCGTGCCGCCAAGCGTGCTGCCGACGATGTATAGAAAGGTTGGCACGATCAGGGCAAGTCCGACAGAGCTGACGGTCATGTACCAGTGGTGCTCGGTGCCGGAATGTGCGGCGCCCTTGCCCTCGGCGCGCTTGCGGGCGGTCAGATAACGCATCTCTCGCCTCCCTTAGATGATGATGAGGGTCAGGACGGTCAGAACGACCGATCCGACTACGCAGATCCAGCCAAGCGTCTCGGCCGATTTGATATCCAGCCACTTGCCCGTGTCCCAGATCAGATGACGCAGCCCCGCAAGGTAATGATACCAGATCGCCCAGAGCGACAGGGTCATCACCAGATCGCCGAACCACGACGTTACGACCGCATCGGCCGTATCGAAATATTCGGGGCCGGTTGCAGCGGCCAGCAGCCACCAGACGATCAGCAGAACTGCAACGATCAGCGCGTTGCCGGTGATGCGCGTCAGTATGGACGTGATCGAGGTCAGCTGCGGGCGGTAGATTGAAATATGCGGTGAAAGCGGGCGGTCGCCCCGGTTCACGTCGGCCATATCCTAGGATCCTTTGCTTGGCTCTCGCGGCGGGCGATGGGCCTGCGCGATGACTTGCCTCTTGTTTTAGTGGTCTTGACGCTGTTGCCCAGCAAAAATCCAGTAAAATTCGCAACTGGCCGCATGAGATGCGCATTTGTGATCACGGCATAATATCATGTGATCACAAAAATGATCGGCGGTGCGATGCGCCGCCGATCTCCTTCACACGGACACGGAATCAGACGCCCGGTCGCACGGTGATTCAGTGCTGCAGCGGCAGGCCGTACTTGTCCTTCATCGAGCCGATGATCAAGCGCACGAAATCGATGATCGTCCAGATGCCAAAGCCACCCAGCGTGATCAGCATCAGGATGCCGGTGCCGACCTTGCCCAGGTAAAAGCGGTGGATGCCAAGACTGCCCAGGAAAAAGCATAGCAGGACCGCGGGAACGAATTTCTTTTCGCTGACGGGGCCGACTGTCGTGGTGTTTGTCATGGTTTGGTGTCCCTCATGAATAATGGCGCTTTGCGCCTTATGGATTGGTCTGCATCACGATGGGCCGACCCTTGCCGTCGCGCCATTTCTCGATGATGAGGTAGTAGAAGATGATCAAGGTATGCAGCCCGTCCAGCAAGAAAACCAAGAGTGCCAGACCGACCATTCCCTGCGCGGCGAATCCGATGGCAAGGATCAGCAGGCCGACATCAGCCAGCCCGTGAAGCCAATCCTCGAGGTAGAAATGGTGGATGCCCATCACGCCGAAAATGCCGCAAAGCATGACGGCGACGCCGTAGGATTTAGGAGATATTTCGTTCGAAAGCTGCATGGTCGCGATCCTGACGGGGTATTGTGGCTTTTTTCGTGCAACACCCTGTCCTGCGCAAGATCAATTGCAGGCGCTATTCAGGCCAGCGCATCCGCGATCCGGCGTGCCAGACGCGCGGCAACGTCGGACTTGGGCATGCGCGGCCACCGATCGGCGCCTGCCTCGGTGATCAGCATCACCTCGTTGTCACTGCCACCCATGATGCCAGTATGCGGGCTCACGTCATTCGCGACGATCCAGTCGCAGCCCTTGCGCTGCCGTTTATCAGTGGCGTTTTGTGCCACGTCATCTGTCTCAGCGGCGAAGCCGACGACCAGCGCAGGGCGCTGATCGGTCAACTGTGACAGGATGGCAAGGATATCGGGATTTTCGGCCAGTTCCAGCTGCGGCAGGCCGCCCTTGCCTTTCTTCATCTTGGACGCGCTGGCGCTGGCGACGCGCCAATCGGCCACAGCAGCGGCGCAGATGGCCGCATCCACGGGCAGGGCCGCGCGGCAAGCCTCCAGCATCTGATCCGCCGTCTCGACGCGGTGCAGATTCACCCCCGCGGGCGGGGGCACATCTGCCGGGCCTGTGACAAAGACCACCTCGGCGCCCATGGCCACCAAGGCGCGGGCGATGGCGCTGCCCTGCGCGCCCGACGATCGGTTGGCGATGTAGCGCACAGGATCGATCGGCTCGTGGGTGGGGCCGGACGTGACAAGGATGCGGCGGCCTTTCAGCGGGCCATCCGATAGCGCCCCCTCGATGGCGGCGGCGATCTCCAACGGCTCGGACATGCGGCCCGGCCCATGTTCGCCGCAGGCCATGTCACCATCCTCGGGGCCAACGACGGAAATGCCATCCCCTCGCAGCACGGCCAGATTACGCCGGGTCGCCGGGTGATCCCACATGCGCACGTTCATCGCGGGCGCGATCATCACGGGCTTATCCGTGGCCAGAAGCAGCGTCGTCGCCAGATCATTCGCGTGACCCTGCGCCATCTTGGCCATAAGATCGGCCGTGGCGGGCGCGACGACGACCAGATCAGCGCTACGGCTGAGCTGGATATGGCCCATCTCGGCCTCATCCGTCAGATCGAAAAGATCGGTGAAGACCTTGGTCCCGGCCAAAGCGGAGACAGACAAGGGCGTGACGAACTCGGCCCCCGCAGCGGTCAGAACGGGGGTCACGCTCGCGCCCCTATCGCGCAGGCGGCGGATCAGGTCCAGCGTCTTGAAGGCCGCGATACCGCCGCCGATAATGAGCAGAATTCGTTTACCAGCCAGCGTCATAAGTCACTCCCAAGCGCCGCGACAGTATGGCGGGCGCGGATGCAAGACAAGGCCGGGCTAACGGAACGCCTCGCAAGGATCCGCGCGCGCGGGCGCGGGACTGTCGACAACCTCGTCGAATGTGCCCTCCGGCGGCGCGCCATCCTCGCCCTGTCCCAAGCTATGCAGCGCCACCTCGGGCGCGGGCAGGGCGAGCAGCGCCGGCATGCCCCAATCGGTGCGGGCGTGGCCGTTGCCAGTGATCACGGCCACCGGCCCGCCCGTCTCGCGCAAAGCGTTCAGCGCCGACCGCGCCAACGCCGCATCGCGCAGACGCTGAATTTCGACCATCATCGGCAAAATCGCCTCGGGCAGCGCGCCGCAATGGGCATCGGCCTGCAGCGCCTCGCGCGCGGCCTGCTGATCCCCCGGCAAGGGTTGATCGAGGCCGAATTCACCGGCCCCATCCCCGAAGGCGGCCTCCAGCCCATCCTCGCCAACAGCGCGGGTCTCCGCGCGCGGCACGCCTGCGCCGTAGATGCGCGCACCCGGCGCCGCCTCGATAATGGGAAAGTAATAGGCAAAGTCGGGCCAACCGCTGTCTTGCCACTCCAGCGCGTCGGCCAGCGCATCCCGATCAGCGCGCAAATCGGGCGTGATGCGCTCCGCCTGCCCGGGCGTCATCATCTCAAACACCAGCGCTGTCGGATTTAGCTGCGCAACGCGCTCCGCCTGAACGGCATGATGGGCGGGGTTGTCATGCACCTCGCCCATCACGAAAATATCCTGCGCAAAACTCGGCGCGGCCCATATGGCCAGCAGGGCAGCCCAGCGCATCACGCCAGAAGGCTCTGCACCTCGGTGCCATTGGCCTCAAGCGACTTGCGCATCTTCTGGAATGCCGCCGCCTCAAGCTGGCGCACACGCTCCTTGCTGAGGCTCAGTTCCTGCCCGAGGCTTTCAAGCGTCCGCGGCTCGTCCCGCAGCTTGCGCTCGCGCACGATGAACCGCTCGCGCTCGTTCAGCTTGCCCATCGCCTCGGTCAGCCAGACGCGCAGCGCGCCCAGATCGTGATCCACCTCGACCAACTCGTCCCCGCGCGGCGCGTCATCCTCCAGCGCGTCGATCCATTCGCGGCCCTCATCCTCGGAGCTTTGCGTGGCGTTGAGCGAGAAATCGGAGCCGGATAGCCGGCCCTGCATCATCTCGACATCGCGCAGCGGCACGCCCACTTCCTGCGCGATCATCTCGCGCAGCTGATAGCCGTCGAGCTCGTGCCCCTGGGCCATAGCCTCCCGCTCCAGCCGAGCCTGAACCCGGCGCATGTTGAAGAAAAGCGACTTTTGCGACGATGTGGAGCCTGTGCGCACCATCGACCAGTTGCGCATCACATAGTCCTGGACGCTCGCCTTGATCCACCAGACGGCGTAGGTCGAAAACCGCACGCCCCGGTCGGGATCGAATTTCTCGGCGGCCTTCATCAAGCCCAGACCGGCCTCCTGGATCAGATCGTTCATCGGTGCGCCGTAGCGGCGGAATTTCGACACCATCGAGATGGCGAGGCGCATGTAGGCGGTGATGAGACGATGCAGCGCCTCTTCGTCGCGCTGATCCCGCCATGCATAGGCCAACTGCAATTCTGTCTCAGCGTCGAGCAACTCTGCCTTCATAGCCTTGCGCGACAATGAGCTGTTTTGTTGAACGTCGATTACCATGCGACTTCTCCCGAGGTTTGCGAGCGGTTTTGGACTGCGCTCTTTCTCACTCATTTGCCAAGTGCTACGGGTTGAATAACGTTCCGGATCACAAAAGAGTTCAGATTTAATGTTGCCACCGCTTACATTGGTGCTAGGCGGCACTGCCTCGGGCAAATCGCGCTGGGCCGAGGCGCTGATACAGCGTGCCTGCGCAAATCGCCTCTATATTGCCACCGCCGAGGCCTATGATGACGAGATGCGCGCCAAGATCGCACAGCACAAGGCAGCGCGCGCGGCGGATGGCTGGCATACCATCGAAGAACCGCTGGACTTAAGGCCGGCTCTGGCCGGGGCGACCGCCGATCAGGTCATCTTGCTGGATTGCGCAACGCTTTGGCTGAGCAATCATATGCTGGCCGAGCATGACCTTGCCGCCGAGGAAGAGGCGCTGATCGCGGCGATGGCATCCTGCGCGGCGCCCGTCGTCACCGTCTCGAACGAGGTCGGGCTGTCGATCGTGCCCGATAACGCGCTGGCGCGCAGGTTTCAGCGGGCGCAGGGCGATCTGAACAAGCGTCTTGCCGCCGAGGCCGGGCTGGTCGTGAACATGATCGCGGGCCTGCCGCAGGTTCTGAAGGGCACTTTGCCATGAGCCGGATTCACTGGGTCCGCCACGGGCCGACCCACGCCAAGGCGATGGTCGGCTGGACCGATCTTCCCGCCGATCTGAGCGACGCCGCCCAGCTTGGCCGCCTTTCGGCCTATCTGCCGCAGGACGCGCTGGTCATCTCCTCGGACCTCATCCGCGCACGCGACACCGCCAACGCCATAGCGGCGGGGAGAACGAGACTGCCGGATGACCCCCACCTGCGCGAGATCAATTTCGGCGCGTGGGAAATGGCCGATTTCGACAGCGCGCCTCACCGCGAGCGTCTGCGCGCCTTTTGGGACACGCCCGGCGATCTGACCGCCCCCGAAGGCGAATCGTGGAACATGGTCACCGCTCGCGTCAGCGCCACCGCCGCCGCGCTACTGGCGGCACATCCGGGCCGCGACATCATCGCAGTCGCGCATATGGGCGCCATCCTGACGCAAGTGCAGACCGCGCTGAGCATCACCGGATACGAGGCGTTCGGCCACCGCATCGACAACCTGTCTGTCACGTCCCTGCGCCATGACGGCGCGCGCTGGCACGCGGAGGCTATCAATCACCTGCCCTGATGGGGCGCCGCACATTTGCTGACTATGCGCGCGCCCTGGCGCCGCGTAACCTCGCGCCATGACATATGATCTCATCATCGGCGATTATGCCTATTCCAGCTGGTCCATGCGCGCATGGCTCTTGTTTGACCGTTTCGGCATCGCGCGCAGACAAACCGAAATCTGCTTTGACGACGGCGAGGTGCCAGACCTCATGCCGGACTGGGCGCCGGCCAAGACCGTGCCGTCGATCCGCACCCCCGAGGGCGCGCTGGTAGGCGAGTCCCTGGCCATTGCCGAAGAACTGGCCAGCCGTCATCCGGATCTTGGCCTATGGCCGGACGCCCCGCTGGCCCGCGCGACCGCCCGCGCGGCTACGTGCGAAATGCACGCCGGGTTTACCGCACTGCGCGGCGACTGCCCGATGAACCTGCGCAAGGCCTATATAGATTTCGCCCCGTCCGACGCCGTCCAGCGCGACCTGCGCCGGTTGGAGACGGTCTGGGACCACGCCCGCGAAACCTGCGCGCCGAATGGCCCATGGCTTTGTGACGAATATGGTATTGTCGATGCGTTCTACGCCCCCGTCGCCGCGCGCATCGCGGGCTACGGCCTGAAGGTCTCGCCCAGCGCGCAGACCTATGTGGACGCGCATCTGGCCGATCCGCCCTTCCGCCGCTGGCGCGCGCTGGGGCTGGTGCATGGCCAGGAATTGGCGCGTTACCGGCGCGATTTTGCGGTGGGCACCTGGCCCGGCCCAGCACCCCGCGCTGCAAAGGCGGTCTCAGGCGGGACGCCCGAAAACGCGAAATGCCCCTATTCCGGCGAACCCGTCACGCATCTGATGGAGATGGACGGGCGCGTCTTCGGCATGGGCAATGCCCGCTGCCGCGACAAGACTGTGGCCGACCTCGAGGCATGGCCACAATTCATGGCGCTCGTCTGATAATTCGCTCTGGCGTTAACCATTCCTAAATCCCTGCCACGCTAGCGTTAATCAAGGTTTACACCAGAGAAACTAGTGCCGAAGGGGCAGGAAATGGTCGCGCGCGCCTACACGGTCGCCTTCGAGGGGGTTGAGGCCCGCCATGTCGAGGTACAATGCGCCGTCACGCCCGGCGTACCCGCGTTCAGCCTTGTCGGCCTGCCCGACAAGGCGGTCAGCGAGGCGCGTGACCGCGTGCGCACCGCGCTGACCTCGATGGCGATCGCCCTGCCGTCGAAACGCATCACGGTCAATCTCAGCCCTGCCGACCTGCCCAAGGAGGGCAGTCATTTCGACCTGCCCATTGCACTGGCCCTGCTGGCCGCACTGGAAATCATCCCCAAGGACGCCATTGAGGGCACAACATCGCTGGGCGAGCTGTCGCTCGACGGCACGCTCATGCCGGTGATCGGCGCCCTGCCCGCCGCCATGGCCGCCGCCGAAGAGGACCGCACACTGCTGTGCCCCAAGGCATCGGGCGCCGAGGCGGCCTGGGTGGGCGCGGCGCATGTGATCGGCGCCGCGACCCTGGCCGATGTTGTGCGGCACTATACCGGCCAATCACCCCTGCCCCCGGCCGAGCCGGGCGAGGTGACCGCACCGGCCATGGGCCGCGATTTGCGAGACGTCAAAGGGCAAGAGCGGGCCAAGCAAGCGATGGAGATCGCCGCCGCCGGGCGGCACCACTTGATGATGCTGGGCACGCCGGGATCAGGCAAGTCGATGCTTGCCGCAAGGCTGCCCGGCATCCTGCCACAGCTCAGCGCGCGCGAGGCGCTGGAGACGTCAATGATCCACTCGCTCGCCGGCCTTCTGGACGAGGGCGGCATCAGCCGCGCCCGCCCTTTCCGCGAGCCGCATCACACAGCCTCGATGGCCGCCATCGTCGGCGGCGGGCGCCGCGCCTCGCCGGGCGAGATCAGCCTTGCGCATAATGGCGTGCTCTTCATGGACGAATTTCCTGAGTTTTCACGGACAGTGCTGGAGACACTGCGCCAGCCGATTGAGACAGGCGAAGTGATGATCGCCCGCGCCAATGCGCATGTGACCTACCCCTGCCGATTCATGCTGATCGCCGCCGCAAACCCTTGCAAATGCGGATATCTCAGCGATCCGGCGCGCGCCTGCGCTCGCGCGCCCGCTTGCGGAGACGACTATCTTGGGCGTATCAGCGGGCCGCTGATGGACCGTTTCGATCTGCGGATCGAAGTGCCTCCGGTCAGTTTTTCGGACCTCGATTTGCCCCCATCCGGCGACAGCTCCGCCGAGGTCGCCGCCCGCGTTACGGCTGCGCAGGCCCTACAAGCCTCGCGCTACGCAGATGCGCCGGGGATGTATTTGAACTCCGACGCGGAGGGCGGCGTTCTGGCCGAGGTGGCGACGCCCGACCAAGAGGGCCGCGCCCTGCTGACCCGCATGTCCGAGCGCTTCGGCCTTTCGGCGCGGGGCTATCACCGGGTCTTGCGCGTGGCGCGCACGATCGCGGATCTGGACGGGTCAGACGCGGTGCGCCGCCCGCATGTCGCCGAGGCAGCCAGCTACCGCGTCACAGGCGCGAAAGAGACCTGATCCAGCCATCCAGTTTGGCCAGCGTCTGACGCGCCTCCGGGATGAGCGCGTGAAACATCGGCCAGACATGTGGCAGATCCTGCTCGATCACGCAGGTAACATCTACCCCCTGATCCAGCAGACGGGCCGTCATCCGGCGGGCATCATCCAGCAATATCTCGGTGCTGCCCACCGTGATCCAGACCGGCGCCGCGCCGGTGAAATCAGCAAAAAGCGGCGAGGCGCGCGTGTCGGAGGCGGAGGCGTCCTGCAGATACATCTCGGCCATTTCCGCAGCCTGATGCGCAGGCAAAAGCACGTCAGCCGCAGCGTTGAACGCGAAACTGGCGCCGGAAAATGTGAGATCCGTCAAGGGCGAGAAACAGAATGTGCCCCGAGGCTGCGGCAATCCGAACGCACAGATTTGCATCAACAGCACCAGAGCCAACCCGCCCCCGGCGCTGTCCCCGCCAAGGATCACGCCGCCCGGGTGATCCATCACCGCGCGATACACGGCCAACGCATCCTCCGGCGCTGCGGGAAAAGGGTGCTCGGGGGCAAGGCGGTATTGCGGCAGGATCACTTGCAGACCGGTCTGAAGTGCCAGCTGGGACGCCAATGCTCGATAAACGCGCGGTGACCCGAACAGGTAACCGCCCCCGTGCAGATACAGAATCACCGGTCCCTCCGGTGCGCCGGGGGGTGATACACGCAAGGCAGGGATCTGCCCGGCGCCCAGCGCCGTGGTCGCAAATGCGACGCCGCGCGGGGGGCGAAAAAACAGTCGTGCGCCGCGCTCTATATGGCGGCGCAGCGTCTTGGGGTCTTTGGCCCGTGCAAGGATCCGCTTTTCAGTCTGGCGCAGCCAGCCGTTCAGCAATCTCGCGCGCAAGCTCACGCGGCGGTGGCCGCCCGCCTCGCCTCGATGGCGTCCCATATCTTGCCGGCGATATTGAAGCCGTCAAAGCGCTCAAGCTCCTGAATGCCGGTGGGGGACGTCACGTTGATCTCGGTCAGATAGCGCCCGATCACGTCGATCCCGACAAAGATCTGCCCCTTTTCACGCAGCAGCGGGCCGATAGCGGCGCAAATCTCGCGGTCGCGCTCGGTCAGTTCCACCTTCTCGGGCCGCCCCCCCACATGCATGTTCGAGCGCGTCTCGCCGGCGGCGGGAACGCGGTTGATCGCGCCTACCGGCTCACCATCGACGAGAATCACCCGCTTGTCGCCCTTAGACACATCGGGCAGGAATTTCTGCACGATCAACGGCTCGCGACTGAACCCGGTGAACATCTCATGGAGCGAACTGAGATTGCTGTCCCCGCCCTTCAACAGAAAAACCCCCGCCCCGCCATTACCGTAAAGCGGCTTGAGAATGACATCGCCATGCCGGTCGCGAAAGGCGCGGATCGTGGGCAGATCGCGGGCAATTGCGGTGGGAGGCATGAGATCGGGGAAATCGAGAATCAGCAGCTTTTCGGGGAAGTTGCGCACCCAGAAGGGATCATTCACCACCAAGGTGCCCGGCGCGAGGCGGTCCAGCAGATGGGTGGTGGTGATGTAGAACATGTCAAACGGAGGGTCTTGCCGCAGCCAGACCACGTCGAAATCAGCCAGATCGACAGTTTCCATCTCGCCCAGGATCGCATGATCACCGTTGACACGCTGTACTTTCAGCGATTGGCCATAGGCCGTGATGCGCCCCTCGTCATAGGCCAGATGCTGAGGGGTGTAGTAAAATAGCTCATGACCGCGCGCCTGTGCCTCTTCGGCAAGGCGAAAAGTGCTGTCGGCGTCGATGTTGATCGGGCCGATCGGGTCCATTTGAAACGCGATCTTCATGGGTTTTCCCCTGTCTGGCTACACAGCCTTCATGCGGCATGGGCGTCAGGGGTGCAATTCAGAAATGCGAAAACAGCCCCTCGAGGATGTCGCAGCTCCCCGCGCCATCGACAACCGCCAGATCGAAACGGACATCGGTCAACTGGCCTTTCGGGCAATGCGCAAGGTATTCGGATCCGGCGGCATGGATGCGGCGCATCTGGGCCGGGCGGAGGCTGGCAATGGCGGCATCATGAGTGCGGGCCTGCTTGACCTCGGCAAAGACGATCTCTTCGCCATCGGCGAGGATCAGATCGATCTCACCACTCTTGCCGCGCCACCGCGTCTCCAGAAGGCGCAGGCCGGCCGCAGTATAGAGCGCGACAGCCCGTTCTTCGGCGGCAAGGCCCGAATTGTAGGCCCGGCGTCCGCGGTCACGGCGCGCTGGCGCCGGCGTGTGCGGTAGATCCCGAAGATCCAGCATCTGCGTCATGTCTGACCCTTTTCTTTTCCTGCCCCCAGTCGCAAGGCAATCTGGTAGACATCCCGCCGTTTGAGACCCAGATCATGCGACACCGCATCTGCGGCATCCCTGACGGACATATCACCCATCACCGCGTTCAGCGCCTGTTCTATATCGGAGAGGTTAACAGACCGTTCCCCAACACGATCGATCAGCACAACCATCTCGCCCTTGCGCGGCTCGCGTGCCAGTTCCTGTGCCAACTCGTCCAACGTGCCGCGCAGGACCTCTTCGAATTTCTTGGTCAGTTCCCGGCATACGGCCGCCTGCCGGTCGCCGCCCAGCACCGCGGCGGCATCGCGCAACATCGCCGCCACGCGCTTGGGCGATTCGTAGAAGGCCAGTGTCGCGGGCACGGCCCCCAGGCCGCGCAGCGCGGTTTTCCGCGCGGTCGCGGTATTGGGCAAAAACCCCGCAAAGAGGAACTTGTCCGTCGGCAAGCCCGACAGCGTCAGTGCCGTGATCACCGCCGACGGCCCCGGCGCCGAGATCAGGCCATGTCCCTCCGCGATCGCCGCGCGCGCCAGGTCGAACCCCGGATCGGCCACCATGGGCGTGCCAGCCTCGGACGCGTAAACAACTGATTTTCCTGCTTCCAGAGCCTCCATCAGACGGGGCCGGGCCCGTGCACCATTGTGATCGTGATACGCCACGAGGGGCCGCCCCTCGAGCGCGATGCCATGAATATCCATCAGCTTGCGCAGGCTGCGCGTATCCTCGGCGGCGATCACATCGGCCGAAGCCAGGATATCCAGCGTGCGCAGAGTGATGTCGCGCGCCGTCCCGATCGGAGTCGCCACCAGATACAATCCGGGGGCGAGAGTTTGCCTGACATGATTCATCGCTGGACCCGCCTCATATGACGTCTATTATCGCCCGCAACGCGCCATCCGAATAAAACGTCCGAAACGAGGTATCCCCCATGTTTGCTGTTTTGCCGATCACCCGCAAGGTGTTGACCCGTCTTATCGCGCTCTTGTCGCTGCTTTGGGTCGCCGCGTGCGAACCGGTCGGCATGGCCGGTATCGGCAGCGGCGCCGGGCAACCCATCGACCCGGACAGGCCGGTGGCGGTGGCCCTTCTGGTGCCGCACGGCTCTTCCGCGCCGGGCGAGGCGGCCTTGGCGCGCGACCTGGAGGCGGCGGCGCGGCTGGCGGTGGCGGACCTCTCGGGAGTGCAGATCGACCTGCGCGTCTATGGCACGGCGGGCCAACCCGGCCAAGCCCAGCAGGCCGCGCTGAACGCAGTGTCGGACGGGGCCAAGATTATCATCGGGCCGCTCCATGCCGAATCCGCCAATGCTGTGGCCGTGGCCGTGGCCTCGAAGAACGTCAACGTTCTCGCCTTTTCCAACAACCCCACCATCGCTGGCGGCAATCTCTACGTCTTGGGCCAGACCTTCGACAATACCGCCGACAGGCTGACCCGCTATGCATCGCAGCAGGGCAAGAAGCGTATCGTGACGGTTTATTCCAACAATCTCGCCGGTCAGCTTGGCCAGCAGGCCATCGCCAAGGCGGCGGCCAATGCAGGGGCGCAGATCGTCGGCAATGTCGGCTATGATTTCTCACAGGACGGCGTCGTTAAGGCCGTGCCGCAGGTGGCCCAGACGGTGCGCAGCACATCGGCTCAGGCCGTGTTCCTCACGGCCAACTCGGCGGGCGCGCTGCCGCTCTTCGCGCAGATGCTGCCCGAGAACGGGATCGACCCGGCGATGACACAGTATATCGGCCTTGCGCGCTGGGACACCCCGGCGCAAACGCTGGAGCTGCCGGGCGTTCAGGGAGGCTGGTTCGCCATGCCGGACCAAGGCAAGGCCCGCGCCTTCCAGTCGCGCTTCGCCCAGCGTAACGGCAATAAGCCGCACCCGATCGCCGGTCTGGCCTATGACGGCATCGCCGCCGTGGGTGCGCTGATCAAGACGGGCAAGCGCGATGCGCTGTCGCGCTCGGGGCTGACGCAATCGGCGGGATTCCAGGGTGTCGACGGTGTGTTCCGCCTGCGTCCCGATGGCACCAACCAGCGCGGCCTGGCCGTGGCAACGATACGGGGCGGCAAGGTTGTCATTCTTGACCCGGCGCCGCGGGGCTTTGGCCGTGGCGCGGGCTTCTGATCGGACCTGATCGGCAGCACATGACCCCCATGACCAAGATAGACCCGGCGCGCGATGCGGCGCCGGGCGACCTGATCTGCGAGCCCCGCGACATCTTTGACACACACGCGGTCGCGGCCCGCTTCGCCACATATGAAGGCGACACGGCGGACGAGCTGCGTCGCCACGCGGTCGACATCCTCGGCGCAGAGATGCAGCGCGGACGCAGCGCCATCGCCGCCGCATTGGCGGAGGCGCCCCTGCGCGCCCGCGCCGCGACACGCTCCTATAGCTGGCTGACCGATTGCCTCGTCCTCACCGCGTACCGCATCGCGACCGAAGCCATGCATCCGCTACCCACCCCCACCGAGTCGCAGCGCCTCAGCGTGCTGGCCGTGGGCGGATATGGGCGGGGCGAGATGGCGCCCGAGTCGGATGTCGATCTGCTGTTCCTGACCCCCTACAAGATCACAGGCTGGGCCGAGAGCGTGATCGAATCCATGCTCTATATCCTGTGGGATCTGCGCCTGAAGGTGGGCCATTCCAGCCGCACCATTCGCGATTGCCTGCGCCTCGGGACCGAGGATTTCACCATCCGCACCGCTCTTCTGGAGCATCGCTGGCTGACCGGAGACGCCGAGTTGGCGGGTGATCTGCATCACCGCCTCTGGAACGATCTTTTCTCCGGGACCGAACGCGAATTCACCGAGGCCAAGCTGGAAGAGCGTGAGACGCGCCACGAAAAGCAGGGCGGCCAGCGCTACATGGTCGAGCCCAACGTCAAGGAAGGCAAGGGCGGATTGCGCGATCTGCAATCGCTCTTCTGGATCGCGAAATACACCTACCGCGTCACCGACAAGACCGATCTGATCGGTCAGGGCATGTTTACCGAGGAAGAGTTCGACACGTTCGCCGAGGCCGAGAATTTCCTCTGGGCCGTGCGGTGCCAGTTGCACCTCATCACCGGGCGCCCCAATGACAAGCTGACCTTCGATCTGCAGGTCGAGGTGGCCGACCGCATGGGCTATAGAGACAGCGCCGGAAGGCGCGGCGTCGAGATTTTCATGCAGGACTATTTCCGCCACGCCACCGCCGTGGGCGATCTGACCCGCATTTTCCTGACCCAGCTGGAGGCGGCTCATGTCAAATCCGAGCCGCTGCTGCAGCGCATCTTTCGCCGCAAGCGCAAGCTGAAAGACGGCTACTCCGAGGTGAACGGGCGCCTCGCCATTGCAGACAATGACGGCTTCCTCGCCGATCCCATCAACATCCTGCGCGTCTTTGACGAAGCGCTGCGCACCGGTCTTCTGATCCATCCCGATGCGATGCGCCTGGTGACCGCCAATCTCGATCTGATTACCGACGATGTCCGCAGCAATCCAGTGGCGCAAAAGCTGTTTCTGGGTCTCATGCTGCGGCACGGCAACCCCGAGCGCGCCTTGCGCCGGATGAGCGAGCTGGGCGTGCTGCCCGCCTTCATCCCCGAGTTCGAGCCGATCGTCGCAATGATGCAGTTCAACATGTATCACCACTACACGGTCGACGAGCATACGATCCAATGCATCAGCCACCTTGCCAAGATCGAGCGGGGCGAGTTGATCGAGGAGCTGCCCGTCGCCTCGTCGATCCTCAAGCACGGGGTGAACCGGCGCATTCTCTACGTGGCGCTCCTCTTGCATGATATCGGCAAGGGGCGGTCTGAGGATCATTCGATCCTTGGTGCCAAGATCGTGCGCAAGGTCGCGCCGCGTCTGGGGCTAAAGCCCAAGGAGGTGGACACCGTCGAATGGCTGGTGCGCTATCACTTGCTGATGTCGGACATGGCGCAAAAGCGCGACATCGCCGATCCGCGCACCGTGCGCGACTTTGCCAAGGCGGTGCAGGTGCGCGAGCGGCTGGACCTGCTCTGTGTGCTGACGGTCTGCGATATCCGAGGCGTTGGGCCGGGAACGTGGAACAACTGGAAGGCATCGCTTTTGCGCGCGCTCTATCGCCAGACCCTGCACGCTATGGAGAACGGGCTGGAGGACCTGAATCGCGAGCAGCGCGGATCGGACGCCAAGCAGCGGTTGCGCAAGGCGCTGGGTGGCTGGGGACCCAAGGCGCTCAAGCATGAGACCGCGCGGCATTACCCGCCCTATTGGCAGGGTCTGCACGTCACCGCGCATGTCGTCTTTGCCAATCTTCTGCGCAATCTGGCCGGAAAGGATGGCGAGATCGGGATCGATCTGCATCCTGACGAGGACCGCGATGCGACGCGCGCCTGCTTTGTCATGGCGGACCATCCGGGCATCTTCTCGCGCCTTGCCGGCGCGCTGGCGCTGGTTGGCGCGGGCGTGGTGGATGCGCGCACCTATACGTCCAAGGACGGATATGCGACAGCAGTCTTCTGGATACAGGATGCGGACGGGCACCCCTTTGCGGATGAGCGTCTGCCGCGCCTGCGCCAGACCATTCTCAAAACGCTCAAGGGCGAGGTCGTCGCGCGCGATGCCATGAAGTCGCGCGACAAGATCAAGAAGCGCGAGCGCGCGTTTCGCGTGCCCACGCATATCACCTTCGACAACGAGGGATCCGAGATCTATACGATCATCGAGGTCGATACCCGCGACCGGCCCGGCCTGCTCTATGACCTGACCCGCACGCTTGCGGCGGGCAATGTCTATATCGCCAGCGCCGTCATCGCGACTTTCGGCGAGCAGGTCGTCGATACCTTCTACGTCAAGGATATGTTCGGTCTGAAATTCTACTCGGAGGCCAAGCAGAAATCGCTGGAAGCGAAGCTGCGCGCGGCCATTTCCGAAGGCACGCAAAGGGCCATCGAGTGAGCAGCTCATCGCAGATACGGCCGACGCGCCTGATCACGGGCATCTTTACGGTGGGCGGCTGGACCATGGTCAGCCGCATCCTCGGCTTCGTGCGCGACGTGATGATCGCGGGGCTGATCGGGCCGGGGCCGGTGATGGACGCCTTCGTCGCCGCCTTCCGCCTGCCCAACATGTTCCGCCGCTTCTTTGCCGAAGGCGCATTCAACGCCGCTTTCGTGCCGATGTTCTCGAAACGGCTTGAAGGCGGCGACGATGCCGAAGGCTTCGCGCGGCTCGCGCTCAGCGGGCTGGCGTTGGTGCTGCTCTTCGTCGTGGCGCTGGCGATGATCTTCATGCCCGCGCTGGTCTGGCTGACCGCCGAGGGCTTTGCCGGGGATCAGCGGTTCGACCTCACCGTCGAATTCGGGCGTGTGGTCTTTCCCTATATCTTCTTCATCTCGCTGGCGGCGCTGCTGTCGGGCGTGCTCAACTCGACCGGGCGGTTCGTTGCGGCCGCGGCCGCGCCCGTATTGCTGAACGTCATGCTCTGCACCGCGATGGCGGTGGCCGTCTGGACGGGAGGCAGCGTGCCGACTGCACTGGTCTGGACCATCCCTTTCGCGGGCATCGCGCAGCTGGCACTTGTCTGGGTCGCCGCCACCCGGGCGGGGCAACGCATCACACCCGTCCGTCCGCGTTGGTCGCGCGAGATGCGTCAGTTGGTCAGGATCGCAGTGCCTGCCGCGCTGGCCGGCGGCGTCATGCAGGTCAACCTGCTGGTGGGGCAGCAGGTCGCCTCGAATTTCGACAGCGCCGTCAGCTGGCTTTATGCGGCCGACCGGCTCTACCAGTTGCCACTGGGCGTTGTCGGCATCGCTGTGGGCATCGTCCTCCTGCCAGACCTCTCACGCCGCCTGCGGGCCGATGACGGCGACGGTGCACGCATGGCGCTTAGCCGGGCGGGCGAGGTGTCGCTGGCCCTGACCATCCCCGCCGCCGTGGCCCTTGTGGTCATCCCGATCCCGCTCATCACGGTGCTGTTCCAACGTGGCAATTTCAATGTCGACGATACAGCCGCGACCGCGCTGGCAGTGGCGATCTACGGCCTCGGCCTGCCGGCCTTCGTGCTGCAAAAGGTGCTGCAACCGATCTATTTCGCGCGCGAGGATACCAAGAGGCCGTTCTACTACGCAGTCGTCTCGCTTGTCATGAACGCGGTTCTGGCTATTGGCCTTGCGCCCTATATCGGGTGGATCGCGGCGGCGATCGGCACCACCCTCGCCGGCTGGGCGATGGTCTGGCTGCTGGCGCGCGGCGTGCGGCCCTTCGGCGATGTCGCGCGCTTCGATGATCGGTTTCGCAGCCGGATCTGGCGCATCTGCGTGGCCTCGATCCTCATGGGCGCGGCGCTCTGGGCATTGATGGTCGGTCTGTCGCCCATCTTCGGCGTGCCGGGCTGGCGTGCGCTGGCGCTGCTTGTCCTCATCACGCTGGGCATCGTCGTCTACTACTTTGCCGGACGGCTCATCGGCGCCTTTACCAAGGCCGAGCTCAAGGCCGCCCTGCGCCGTCAGCGCTGAAGCAGCCTTTCGCGCAGTTTCGACCAGCCGCCAGGGCGCAGCACGAAGGACGCGGCAAATCCGCTCAGAAAGCCGGTCAGATCCGCAACCCAGCGCAGTGTGCCGCCAAAAAACAGGCTAAAGAGAAGCTGCGCGCCCATCAGGAACCCGATGAGTACGAAGGCGCGGGCCTGGCTGCCGCCCTGCTGGCCCAGCTTGAGCCAAAGCAGATACGTAAAGGCGCCAATCAGGCCGTAGATGCCTGGAAACGCGCCGTAGAGCCACGGATTGTCACGTGAGACCAACCCGTAGACCAGCGCGCCGCAGATGGCAGGGATGAAGAACGCGGCCAGGGTGGCCATGGGGCGAAACACCTCGCCCACGAATTTGCCCATCGCCAAGAGTAGCGCGGCGGCAAAGAGCATCTGGCTGAACCCGCCATGCAGGAACGGATAGGTGATCAGCCGCAGGAGGTGCTCGGGTGGATAGATCCCGTTGGTGATCATCCAGCGCAGGATATCCCCGCTAAATCCGTAATCCTGGATCATCGCCTGCCGCCAGCCCACCGCTTGCGGTCCACCGATCAGCCCCTTGGAGCCGAGGAAAAACGCGATCTCGGGGATGACCACGGCCAGGAAAAGCAGCACCACGACGGGCGGCAGCGGATTGAACGGGCTGGAATCGTCGGGATGGCTCATGGGTGCGCTTTGGCCTTTGCTTGACGGGGCATGGACGCATGGGTAGTTGAGGCTGGCACGGAAATCCAGACGGAGACGCTACAGATGAGCGATGCAGCCTTCACCCCACGGGTGTTTTCGGGCATCCAGCCCTCCGGCGATCTGCACCTTGGCAACTATTTGGGCGCGCTGAAACGCTTTGCCGATGCGCAGGACAAGGGTGTGCAATCGCTCTATTGCATGGTCGATCTGCACGCGATCACCGTCTGGCAGGACCCCGCCAAGCTGCGCCACGCCACGCGCGAGCTGACCGCAGGCTTCATTGCTTCGGGGCTGGACCCTGAAAAATCAATCCTTTTTAACCAGTCCCAGGTGCCCGAGCACACGCAACTGGCCTGGATCTTCAACTGCGTCGCGCGCATGGGCTGGATGAAGCGCATGACCCAGTTCAAGGACAAGGCTGGCAAGAATGCCGAGAACGCCTCATTGGGCCTCTTTGGCTACCCGGCACTGATGGCCGCCGATATCCTTGTCTACCACGCCACCCATGTGCCCGTGGGCGAGGACCAGAAACAACATCTGGAGCTGACGCGCGACATCGCGGCCAAGTTCAACCACGATTACGGTGTCGAGTTCTTTCCGCTCGCCGAGCCGGTGATCGAAGGCGCGGCCACGCGCGTGATGAGCCTGCGCGACGGGTCCAAGAAGATGTCGAAATCCGATCCTTCGGACATGAGCCGCATCAACATGACCGACGACGCGGACACGATCTCCAAGAAGATCCGCAAGGCCAAGACCGATCCCGAGCCTCTGCCGATGGATCTGGACGGGCTGGAGGGCCGCCCGGAGGCGCGCAATCTGGTAAATATCTATGCGGGCCTTGCGGGCATCAGCGCCGAAGAAGTCATGCGCGACATGGGTGGGCGCCCGTTTTCCGAGTTCAAGCCGGCACTGGCCGATCTGGCGGTCGAGCGCATGGCGCCCATTTCCGAGGAGATGGGTCGCCTGATGCAGGATGTGGGCGAGATCGACGCCATTCTTGGCCGCGGCTCGGATCGCGCGCGAGAGATTGCCTCGCCGATCCTTGCGCAGACCTATGATATCGTCGGCATGGTCGGACGCGGGGGATAGAAAATTTCTTAATTTTCTAGCGCCTTCGGCGAAAGTATTTTCAGCAAGATAAAGGAAGGGGATTGCCATGGCGACTGGGACGAATATCCGCACATATTTCGAGGGTCGCTGGCATGAAGGCGATGCATCCGTCATGCGGGCTGCGGATCATGGCATGTGGCTGGGCAGCGCGGTGTTTGACGGGGCGCGGATGGCTTACGGCTTGGTGCCCGACCTCGATCTGCATTGCGCGCGGGTGAATGCCTCGGCGCGCGCGCTGATGCTGGAGCCGACCGTCGAGGCGGGCGAGATGGTGGAGGTCATCCGCGAGGGGCTGCGCGCCTATGCGCCGGGCGCCGCGGTCTATATACGGCCGATGTATTGGGGGCAGGACACGGGCTATATGGCGCTTGTGCCGGATGCAAAATCGGTCGGCTTTGCCATCTGCCTCGAAGAGGTGCCGATGCCGCCCGAGGGCGCGTCGACCACCCTGACGCGCACGCGGTTCCGCCGCCCGGTGATGGAGGATGCGGTGGTCAACGCCAAGGCCGCATGCCTTTACCCCAACAACGCGCGGATGCTGGTCGAGGCGCGGGCCAAGGGCTTCGGCAATGTGCTGTGTGCCGATGCGATCGGCAACGTGGCCGAGAGCGCGACGGCCAATGCGTTCATGGTCAAGGATGGCGAGGTGTTCACGCCCGCAGCCAATGGCACCTTCCTTGCCGGGATCACGCGGGCGCGTCATATCGCGAACCTGCGCGCCGATGGTGTGACTGTGCATGAGACAGTGCTGAGTTTCGACGACTTCCACGGCGCGGACGAGGTGTTCCTGACCGGGAACATGGCCAAGGTCACGCCGGTGACGGCCTTCGACGACACCTCCTACCAGATCGGTCCGGTGACGCGGCGGGCGCGCGAGCTCTATTGGGAGTGGGCCGCAGGCAGTCCGCTGTAAACCGTCCCGACTATAGCGAGCAATAAACGCCGGGCGGCTCTCCGCCCGGCGTTTTGTTGTCTAGAGCGCGGCCCGCTCGGCTGTTGTCATCCGCAACATCGGCAACTGGCGGATGACCACCGGCGCGATCAGCGCGAGGCCGACCAGCGTGGCGTAGAGGTTGGGCGCGACCAGAAGGATCGCGGCTACCGCCAGCAGCGCCCGCTCATAGGCGCGCATCGGGCCGATCAGCCAGTCGGCGAAGGCTGCCGACAGCATCCAGATGCCAGCCATCGCGCCTGTCACGCCGATCAGGAACTGCGTCCAGGTGAACCCGTCCACAACCAGCAAGAGCGACGGCGAGAAGACGAAGACGAAAGGCACCAGCGCCTTGCCCATGCCGAGGCGGAAGGCCGTATTACCCGTTTTGAACGCATTCGAATCCGCGATCCCCGCCGCCGCATAGGCAGCGAGTGCCACAGGCGGCGTGATGTCGGCCATGACCCCGTAGTAGAAGACGAAGAAATGGGCCACGAGCGGCTGCACCCCCAGCATCCCGAGGATCGGCGCCGCCACCGCGATCATGATCAGGTAGTTGGCCGTGGTCGGGATGCCGCAACCCATCAGGATGCAGACGATGGCCGTCATGATCAGCGTGAACATCAGTGTCAGCGCCGGAACCGTCATCACCTCGAACGGGATGAAGGCGAGGAAGCCATGCACGCTGGCCGCCCAGCCGGCCGCGACCGAGGTGACCATGTAGGCAATCTTGAAGCCGACACCAGTCAGTGTGACGACACCGATGATGACACCCACGAGTGCTGCGGCGGCGGTGACCGACAGCGAGAACTTGGCGCCGGTGACGAAGCTGTCCCAAAGCTCGGACACCGAGGCGCGCGCTGCGCCCATGACATCACTGCCGTGGCGCACAAGGTTCTGGATGATCAGCACGAGGATGCACGAGAGGATCCCGTAGAAGGCGGCAAGGTAGGGCGTCTTGCCCGACAGCAGCGTTGCCACCAGCACGAAGAGCGGCAGCGTGGTCAGCCAACCAGCCTTGAAGACGGCCCATGCAACGGGCAGCTCATCCTTGCTGAGGCCACGCAGGCCGCGGCGGCGCGCCTCGAGATGGACCTGCACCAGCACGCCGAAGAAGTGCATGAAGGCCGGGACGAGCGCTGCGGTGAGGATCGTGGTCAGCGGGACTCCGAGATATTCGATCATCAGGAAGGCGACCGCGCCCATGACGGGCGGCGTGATCTGCCCGCCAGTGGAGCTTGCCGCCTCGACCGCCGCCGCGAAGTGGCGTGGATAGCCAATGCGGATCATCGCAGGGATGGTGAGCGAGCCGGTTGTCACGGTGTTGGCAATCGACGAGCCTGAGATTGAGCCGAGCATCGCGGAGGACACGACCGAAACCTTGGCCGGGCCGCCCGCGAACCGGCCCGCGAGGGACGATGCGAGGTCGATGAAAAGCTGCCCGAGGCCGATGCGCGTGGCCATCACGCCGAAGAGGACGAAGTGGAACACATAGGTCGCAATCACGCCCAGCGCGGTGCCGTAGATGCCCTGGGATGTCAGGTAGAGGTGGTTGACGATGTTGGTCCAGCTGGCGCCGGGGTGGGTCAGCACGCCGGGCATCGACTGGCCGAAATAGGCATAGGCCATGAAGAGGATTGCAATCACCGGCAGAGGCCAGCCCATGGCGCGGCGCGTCGCCTCCATCAGAACCACGATCAGAATGGTGCCCATCAAAACGTCGATCATCAGCGGGTTGCCGACACGGAACGCCAGATCGTTGAAAACCCATGGCACATACAGCGCCGAGACAATGCCCGCGATGGCAAAGACCCAGTCGGCCAATGACACGCCCATGGGCGTCAGCAGCGTATTGCGCGGCTCGGGGCGCGCGCCAAACACGGTGAATGAGAAAAAGATCAGGCCCAGCGTAAAGGCCAGATGCGTGCCACGATGCACGGTGGCCTGCGGGATGCCGTAGCCGGACGTATAGAAATGATAGCAGGAGAGGATGAAAAGGACGCCGCCGATGATCCATTGCATGCTGGGCAGGAGCGGCCTGAACCGGACCTCTGGATCATACTTCTCTTCCAGAGCCTTCATTTCCGCGTCGGTCATTTCCTTGACGCGTTCCGATTCCGATGTCTCGGCCATTGTCGCCTCGCTGCGATGTAGGGGATGGCAAGCCGGCCCGCGCGTGGCGGGCCGACGGAGCGGCGATTGGACCGATTACTCGATCAGGCCCTGCTCGCGGTAGAACTTCTCGGCGCCCGGATGCAGCGGAATACCGATACCGTCAAGCGCTGTCTCAGCGGTGATTTCCTTGCCCTTCTGGTGACCGGAATCCAGCAGCTTGCGGGTATTCTCATTCCAAAGGGCGGCGGTGATGCCGTAGATCAGGTCTTCGGGCTGATCGGCACTGGTGACCCACTGGGCACCGACCGACAGGGTGGTGACATCATCGGCAACGCCCTCGTAGGTGCCGCCGGGCACGACGTTCTCGGCGAAGAAGGTGTATTCGCCGGTCACGGCCTCGGCCTCTGCGCCCGAGATCGGGACGAGGGTGATGTCTTCTTGGCTGGCCAGCTCGGCGATAGCACCCGCCGGGAAGCCGCCCACGAAGAAGAACGCGTCCATCGCGCCATCGCGCATACGCTCGGCCGCCTGGTCGGGCTTGAGGAAGGCGGCGTCGACGTCATCCTCGCTCAGGCCATAGGCGCCGAGGATGATGCGTGCATCGACCAGCGTGCCGGAGCCCGGCTCGTCCAGCGAGACTGTCTTGCCTGCGAGGTCAGACACCGAAGTGATGCCCGAATCCGCCGACGCAACCAGATGGATCGTCTCGGGGTAGAGGTTGGCGATGGCGCGCAGGTTGTCGACCGCGTCTCGGCCTTCCCAGATCCCGGTGCCGGTCTGCGCCCATGTGGCGACATCCGACTGCGAGAAACCCGATTCCAGCGTGCCACCCGCGATGGCGTTGATGTTGGCGACCGAGCCGTTGGCCGACAGTGCCGAGGCGATCAGACCAGGATACCCGCAGGAGCCGCCTTCTTCGCAGGGACGCGAGCCGGGCGGGTTCGAGATCGCGTTCGCGATCAGGCCGCCGATGGGATAGTAGGTGCCGGACGTGCCGCCGGTGCCGATGCGGAAAAACTGCGGCTCTTGCGCGGATGCGACAGTGCCGACGGCCATCATCGCAGCGCCGACGCCTGCGGCGCGCATGAGGCGTGTGAAACCGGTTTTCATGAGGGTTCCTCCTTGAACTCTATGAGACATGAGGACACGACTAAACTACACGCTTTCAAGGTTTGCAACGTGATTGCTATGCTGCCCTGCAGCGTAAAGACCGCATTTGTATTGCGCTGCACGGACGGTGCGCGGGCAGAGTCACGAGTTTCATCAGACAAGATCATCGCAGCAGGCACAGCACGCCCTGTTGCCGCCCCACGCGCCAAAGAAAAACCCGCCCCGACATATGTCGGGGCGGGTTCAACAAAACAAATCCGCGATGTCTAGCCACGCACGTCCAGCGCATCCTCGACCGTCCGCAAGCCGGTGCGGGGCGATTGAACCAGCACGGCCATGTTGCCGGGCTTGTGCTCGTTCCGCAGCATTTTCAGATGCGCGGCGGGGATGTCGGCCCATGGGAACACTTCGGACATGCAGGGGTCCAGCCTGCGCTCGACCATCAGGTTGTTCGCCGCGCTGGCCTGTTTCAGATGCGCGAAATGCGAGCCTTGCAGGCGCTTCTGGTGCATCCACATGTAGCGCACGTCGAAGGTGCAGTTGAACCCGGTCGTGCCGGCGCAGATCACGACCATGCCGCCTTTCTTGCAGACCAGCGACGAGACCGGGAATGTCGCCTCGCCGGGATGCTCGAAGACCATGTCGACATTCACGCCCTTGCCGGTGATCTCCCAGATCGCCTTGCCAAAGCGGCGCGCCTCTTTCAGCCAGGCGTTGTATTCATCGGTATTGACCTTGGGCAACTGACCCCAGCAGGAGAAATCCTTGCGATTGATGGCGCCCTTGGCGCCCAGATCCATGACGAACTGGCGCTTGTCCTCCTCCGAGATGACGGCAATCGCATTGGCGCCCGCCGTGTTGATCAACTGGATCGCATAGGAGCCAAGGCCACCCGAGGCGCCCCAGACCAGCACGTTCTGGCCGGGCTTCAGGTCATGCGGCTCGTGGCCAAAGAGCATGCGGTAGGCGGTGGCCAGCGTCAGCGTGTAGCAGGCACTTTCTTCCCATGTCAGATGCTTGGGGCGCGGCATCAGTTGCTGCGCCTGCACGTTGGTGAATTGCGCGAAGGAACCATCCGGCGTCTCGTAGCCCCAGATCCGCTGGCTGGGCGAGAACATGGGATCGCCGCCATTGCACTCCTCATCGTCGCCATCGTCCTGGTTGCAGTGTATGACCACCTCGTCGCCCACCTTCCAGCGGCGCACCTTGTCGCCCACGGCCCAGACGATACCGGCGGCGTCACTTCCTGCGATGTGATACTCGGCCTTGTGCACGTCGAAAGGGCTGATCGGCTGGCCGAGGCCTGCCCAGACGCCGTTATAGTTGACGCCCGCCGCCATCACGAGGACCAGCACCTCGTTGCTGTCCAGCGTCGGCACGTCGACCACTTCCTGCTTGAAGGATTTGTCGGGCTCGCCATGCCGCTCGCGGCGGATGGTCCACGCATACATCTGTTTGGGCACGTAGCCCATCGGGGGCATCTCGCCGACCTCGTAGAGATCCTTTTCGGGTGCGTCGTAGCGCGCGATGCCGGTATCGGTGTCCAGTGCCATGCGGGCCTCCTGTATCGGTGTCTTGCCGCAATGCAGAATCGCGGCGATCTACCTTGGGAATACCGGCCCCTACGCAACAATGCAATGCCGGGGTGTGGTTTTTTGTAACTTTATGACCCCGCAGGCGCAGAAACATCGACTGCAAGCGCAGCATTCAAGGGGCTGTCGCTGCCGGGCAAGAGATGCGCGATCGAGGCGGCGTAAAAGGCCAGAAGGGGCGTTCCGCTCTCGGTCACCGTCCAGCCGCCCGTGCCCTTGCGGATTGCTCCGCGCGCGGCCAGCGCGGCGCAGGCGCGCGCAACCTCTGCGTCGATATCGTCGATCAGCGGCATGTCGGCCCCGCCGATCCGCAATACCTCACGCGCTGCAACGGCCAGCGCCGCCGCATCCATCGGCGCGCGCCGGTGGAGCAATGCGCGCGACACCATCGGCACGCACAGAAGCGGCATCGCCGCCTCGATCCGGTCCATCAGGTCGCGGCCCAGATCCTCCAGCTGCGGCGTCGCGCCATACTCGCTTAGCCGCACGGGCGGGGCAAAGACCACTGCCGCCGTGCCATAGCGGGTGAACCGACCCCGCAACCGCTGCCACATGATGCGAGCGGCCGAGCGGATGACCGCGCGCTTGCTGGCAGCAAACCTGCGATCGCCACGCGCGGCGGCGTCAATCAGGATGCGGTCCTCCAGAACGCGGTCGTAATTGATGGCAACGGGCACAAAGACCACATCACGCCCGCCGGGCTTCCACCCCTCGACCACGTAGGACAGCAGGCCCAGCTTGGCCGGTCTGACGCGACCGTCCAGCGTCAGGCCACCCTCAGGGAAGATTGCCTGCGTCACGCCCCCGGTGGTCGCCATCTGCACATAGCGCGCCAGCACGGTGCGGTAGAGCCCCCCGCGCGACCGCCGACGGATGAAATAAGCGCCCATCGCCTTGATCAGGCGGCTCAGCGGCCAGACGCGCGCCCATTCACCCACGGCATATGACAGCGCCGAGGCCTGGGCGGCCAGTGTCGTGACCAGCACGTAATCCATGTTGCTGCGGTGGTTCATGATGAAGATCAGCGTCGCGTCATGCTCGATCCCGTGGATGATCTCGCTGTTATCCGGGCCGGTTTTTACATCATAGAGCAGATTAGCCAGCCAGTTCGCCACCCGCGTGCCGAAGCTGAAATAGGCAAAGGCGCTGAAGCTTGGGACAATCTCGCGCGCATAGCGGCGGGCCTGCTCGAAGGCGACATCCTCGCGCACGTTGTTGCGCGCGGCATAGTCGACGATGGCCTGTGTCACGTCCGGATCATAGATCAGGCGCAGGATCATGTCGTGGCGTCGGGCCAGCTTGAAGGGCTCGATCGGGCGGTGGAGACGGGTATTCAGCTTGGCCACCGCGCGCTCCAGCCGGCGGCGAAAGAACCAGCGCACGGAGGGAAAGAGGAAATGCGAGGCGAAGGTGACAGCCGCGAAGGCAATCAGCAGCAAGAGGGCCCAGAGGGGCATATCCACCGTCGATGTCACGCGCTCGATCCCCCTGATACCGCGCGCCCCGACCATCAAAGGGCGGGACGCTGCATGTCTATTTCTGTTGCATCCCCGCCAACAAGGCGGACAAGGGACGCTGGTCCACTTCGATCAGGCCGCGCCGGGGGCGGTCAAGATCAATGATCATGAAGACAAGTAGCACGATCAGCGCCAACATCAGATAGACAGGTGTGGCAGGCGCCGTCCCCGCGAGCGCCGAGGAAAACCCGAGCATTGCCCCCGACAGGATGAACGTGCCGAAGAGCATGAAAAGCACGATCTCGGGCACATGCCGCTCGATCGCGGCATCGCGCGCGCCCAGCGCGTCGATCATGTCATTGAGCGAGGCGGCATAGCTGACCGCCGCCGGCCCGCCCGCACTGGCAGCATGGGCCGAGGCCTGCTCCCAAAGCTCGGCAAAGGCACCCTCGGCGTTGGCGACTAGGCGCTTGCGCCGCTGCGTCTGGTCGGCCGGCACTTCGGCGGCATCGAGACGCAGGCGGGTATAGCGGCGCAGATCAGCCTTGGCCTCGGCGCGCAGATCCTCGGGTAGGAAATCGGCACGCAGCCAGGCGGTGCCGATGGCATTCGCCTCGTCCACCACGGCGGACGAGCGTGTGTCATGCCGCGACAGGCCCAGCGAGAAGGTGAAACCCAAAAGCAGCGCCAGAAGGCCCAGCATCGAGCCCTGGACAGCGGTCGTCTGGCTGCGCCCCTCCTCGGACTGGTTGCGGTGGCTGCGCCGCCCGATCATCCAGGCAATCCCCATGGCGACCAGCATCAGCGCCAATAGGCCGAGTGCGATCAGACTGGACGGAATATCATAAAGCACTTCGCGTGGTCCTATCATGGGGATCCCTCGTGGCGCGGATGCCACTGGCATCGCCGGTGTCGTGATGTGCGCGGCTTGTAGGGCAAGAGCGCGCGCCAGACCAGACGCATGACGTCCGGCATCTGTAATCAGATCGGCACCGCGGCGGGGATGCATCGCATGCGCGGCATCGAAATTGCCGCATTGCGGCGAATTGACATCAACTCAATCTTTCGCATAGTTAACCCCAAGCGCAATATTGTTACCAGACCGCGAGGCAAGATCATGTCCAAGCCCACCGCAGACCGTCCGTGGCTGATCCGCACCTATGCAGGTCACTCGACCGCCACCGCGTCAAACGCGCTCTACCGCGCGAACCTGGCCAAGGGTCAGACGGGCCTGTCGGTGGCGTTCGATCTGCCGACGCAGACGGGCTATGACAGCGATCACGTTCTGGCACGGGGCGAGGTCGGCAAGGTCGGCGTGCCGATCTGCCACCTGGGCGACATGCGGCAGCTTTTCGCGGACATTCCGCTGGAGCAGATGAACACGTCCATGACGATCAACGCGACGGCGCCCTGGCTGCTGGCGCTCTACATCGCCGTGGCCGAGGAGCAGGGAGTGGACCCCTCGACCCTGCAAGGCACCGTGCAGAACGACCTGATCAAGGAATATCTGAGCCGCGGCACCTATATCTGCCCGCCGAAACCGTCGCTCAAGATGATCGGGGACGTGGCCGAGTATTGCTACAAGAACGTGCCCAAGTGGAACCCGATGAACGTGTGTTCCTACCACCTGCAAGAGGCCGGCGCGACGCCCGAGCAGGAGCTGTCATTCGCCCTCGCCACAGCCATCGCCGTGCTGGACGAATTGCGCCCCCGCGTGCCCGAGGAGGATTTCCCGGTGCTGGCCGGGCGCATCAGCTTCTTCGTCAATGCCGGCATCCGATTCGTAACCGAGATGTGCAAGATGCGCGCCTTCGTGGACCTCTGGGACGAGATTTTGCAAGACCGTTACGGCGTGAAGGATGCCAAGTTCCGTCGCTTTCGCTACGGCGTGCAGGTCAACAGCCTCGGCCTGACCGAGCAGCAGCCTGAAAACAACGTCTACCGCATCCTGATCGAGATGCTGGCCGTGACCCTCAGCAAAAAGGCGCGCGCCCGCGCCGTGCAACTGCCTGCCTGGAACGAGGCGCTGGGCCTGCCGCGCCCATGGGATCAGCAATGGTCGATGCGTATGCAACAAATCCTGGCCTACGAGACGGATCTGCTGGAATTCGACGACCTCTTCGACGGCAACCCGGCAGTGGACGCACGCGTCGATGCGCTGAAGGACGGTGCGCGGAGCGAGTTGGCCAGCCTGGACAGCATGGGCGGTGCCATCGGGGCCATCGACTACATGAAGGCGCAGCTGGTCGGCAGCAATGCCGCGCGTCTGGGCCGGATCGAGGCGGGCGAAACGACCGTGGTCGGCGTCAACAAGTTTACGACGGGCGAGCCGTCGCCGCTGCAGACCGAGGATGGCGGCATCATGACAGTCGATCCCGCCGTCGAGGCCGAGCAGATCGGCCGCCTGAACGACTGGAAGGCCGCGCGCGACGCCGCCGCCGTCAAGGACGCGCTGGCCGACCTGCGCGCCGCCGCGGCCGAGGGGCGCAATATCATGCCCGCCTCGATCAACGCCGCGCGCGTGGGCGTGACCACCGGTGAATGGGCGCAGCAGATGCGCGCCGTGCACGGCGAATATCGCGGCCCCACCGGCGTCAGCACCAGCCCGTCGAACATGACCGAGGGTCTCGACGACATCCGCGAGGCGGTCGCTTCCGCCTCGGCCAAGCTGGGCTGCCGGCTCAAGTTCCTGGTCGGCAAGCCGGGCCTCGACGGGCATTCCAACGGGGCCGAGCAGATCGCCTTCCGCGCGCGCGATTGTGGCATGGATATCGACTATCGCGGCATCCGCCTCACGCCCGAGGAACTGGTGCGCACAGCAAAGGAGGACGGCGCGCATGTGGTGGGCCTGTCGATCCTGTCGGGCAGTCACATTCCGCTGGTCGAGGACATGATGCAGCGCATGCGCGATGCTGGCCTTGGCGCCGTGCCGGTGATCGTCGGCGGTATCATCCCCGAGGAGGACGCGGCCCGCCTGCGCGCCATGGGCGTCGCACGGGTCTACACGCCCAAGGATTTCGAGCTGAACACCATCATGCGCGACATCGTGGCGCTGGTCGATCCGGGTGCCGTCGCCGCCGAGTGACGGCAGGCAAATAAGGGCTGTCGGCGCGGACGTCATCGGCTAGGCTGACGGCACATGTCGGGAATCAACGAGGCCGCCCATGTCAGATACGCTTACCATCCGCCCCCTCCAATCCTCGGACGAGGCCGAGTGGCGCCGCCTTTGGACCGGGTATCTGCAATATTACGAAACCTCAGTGCCCGAAGAGGTCTATGAGACCACGTTCCGGCGACTTCTGTCCAAAGACCGCCCCAACCAGAACGGCCTTCTGGCGCTCAGGGGCGATCATCCCGTGGGCCTCGTGCATTACATCTATCATCCGCATAACTGGAAGATCGAGGATGTCTGCTACCTGCAGGATCTCTACGCCGATCCTGCGGCGCGCGGCACCGGGGTGGGCCGCAAATTGATCGAGGCGGTCTATGAGGCCGCAGACCGCGACGGACGGCCATCCGTCTATTGGATGACGCAGGATTTCAACGCCAAGGCCCGGCAGCTCTATGACCGGATCGGTGTGCTGACGCCGTTCATAAAATACGCTCGCTAGGCGTGCGGGCCTTGCCGATGGTCAGGGCGGCAAAAGACCGCACAGAGTCCACTTTTCAAACCGCAGCTTCGAGTTATTTTTATAGCCATGCCGTATGAATGGTCCCCACCCGCGATTGGAACCGATACCCGCCGCCTGGATATGTGGCCGCACCGATCCCTGCCCCGGCGCGGCTTTGCCGGTTTCATGCTGGCAACCTGCCTGATGTTCTCGATCCCGCTTTTTGCGCTGGTGGGTACCGTGGTGCTGTGGGGCCTCTTGCCATTCCTGGCCCTGGCCGTCGTGCTGATGTGGTGGGCGCTGGAACGCAGCTATGCGTCCGGACGCATGCATGAAGCGCTGATCATCGACGCGCAGGAGGTGCTGCTGACCCGCACCAATCCGCGCGGTGACGTACAGAAATGGGATTGCAATGCCTATTGGGCACAAGCCCAGATTTATCCCACCGGCGGGCCGGTCGCCAATTACATCACCCTGCGCGGGTCGGGCCGCGAGGTGGAAGTGGGCGCGTTCCTGTCCGAGGATGAACGCAAGGCACTCTTCGCCGAACTGACCGGCGCGCTGAGCCTCGCGCGGGCCAACGCCTAGACGCAGAGGGGCCGGCCCTTTGCCGGGCCGGGTTTTCGTGTATTTTTGGAACGGTGAAAGATGGCGGCCAACGCCCGACCGCGCGTTACTGCGTCATCCGGTCCTTGATGCGCGGGCCCACGGCGCCGAAATCCATCTGGCCGGTATATTTGGCCTTGAGCACGCCCATGATCTTGCCCATGTCACGGATCGAGCTTGCGTCCGTCTCGTCGATGGCGGCCTCGATGGCGGCGGAGATTTCTTCGTCCGAAAGCTGGCGGGGCAGGAATTCGGCGATGATGGCCGCCTCCTGCTGCTCGCGCTCGGCCAGGTCGATGCGGCCCGCCTCCTCATAAGCGCGCACCGATTCCTGTCGCTGCTTGGTCATCTTGCCGAGGATGACCAGCACGTCATCGTCGCCGAGCTGCGTATCCCCGTCATTGGCGCGGGCTGCGATTTCCTGATCCTTGATCGCAGCGTTGATCAGCCGCAGCGTGGCAAGGCGGGGGGCGTCCTTGTCGCGCATCGCCTGCTTGAGGGCGTCGTTGACGCGGTCGCGCAAAGTGTTCTGCATGTCTCAATCCTCTGGCCCCAGCGGCGGATCAATCGTCCGGCGCGGTGTCACAAGCCACGCTACCTATCCAATCACGCCCCTCAAAGCAACCGACCAGCGCCCTGCCGCTACGTCACCTCGCGCCCCTTGGCCCTTGACCCTTTGGGGAGGCACCCTTAGTTTCGCGCAGATTTTGCGCCTGTCAGCCCGAATTGATCCTGCCCCAACAGCCCCCATACCGGAGAGCCGCCATGCCCGATGCGCCCCAGTCCCGCCCTACCGCCTGTCTCGCGCTGGCCGATGGCAGCGTGTTCTACGGGCGCGGCTTTGGCGCCACTGGCGAGGTCGTGGCCGAGCTTTGCTTCAACACCGCAATGACCGGCTACCAGGAGATCATGACCGACCCCAGCTATGCAGGCCAGGTCGTCACCTTCACCTTTCCGCATATCGGCAATACCGGCACCAACGCCGAGGATGACGAGACCGCCGATCCGGTGGCTGCGGGCATGATTGTCAAGTGGGACCCGACCGAACCCAGCAGCTGGCGCAGCACGCAGACGCTGCAGCACTGGCTGGCCCAGCGCGGGCGCATCGCCATGGGCGGCGTCGATACACGCCGCCTCACCCGCGCCATTCGCCAGCAAGGCGCGCCGCATGTCGCGCTGTCGCATGACCCTGAGGGCAATTTCGACGTCGGTGCGCTGGTCGAAAAGGCCCGCGCCTTTGCCGGGCTCGAAGGGCTGGACCTGGCCAAGGACGTGACCTGCGCGCAGTCCTATCGCTGGAACGAAATGCGCTGGGCCTGGCCCGACGGCTATCCGGTGCAGGAGAACGCGCTGCACAAGGTGGTCGCGATAGATTATGGCGCCAAGCGCAACATCCTGCGCTGCCTCGCCAGCGCGGGATGCGACGTGACAGTCCTGCCCGCCACGGCCACCGCCGAGGAGGTGCTGGCGCATGAGCCAGATGGCGTATTCCTGTCGAACGGTCCGGGCGATCCGGCGGCGACGGGCGTCTACGCCGTGCCCGTGATTCAGGAGCTGCTGAATGCCGATCTGCCGATCTTTGGCATCTGCCTTGGCCATCAGATGCTGGCCCTCGCGCTGGGCGGCAAGACCGTCAAGATGAGCCACGGCCATCACGGCGCCAACCACCCGGTCAAGGATTACACGACGGGCAAGGTCGAGATCACGTCGATGAACCACGGTTTTGCCGTCGACGGCCAAAGCCTTCCAAAGGGCGTATCCGAGACGCATGTATCGCTTTTCGACGGGTCGAATTGCGGGATTGCGCTGGAGAATCGCCCGGTGTTTTCGGTGCAGCACCACCCCGAGGCAAGCCCCGGCCCGCAGGACAGCTTTTACCTTTTTGAACGGTTTGCGGCCTCGATGGCCGCCAGAGCGCCCGTTTCCTAAGGATTTTTTCCGCGGCTGTTTACTATCCGTTAACCAGAATGAACGAAACTCTTCGCTACAAGTGAGGGCGAAGGGCATCCTATGGGTATTTCAGAACTGCGAGAGCTGGACACGCAGTCCTGGACATCTGTCAGCCTGCGGCCGGATGCAGGGCGGCCCGCCCCGCTCTGTGCGCTGGGGCACCATCTGGTGCAGGCTGGCACGATTTCGCAATCCGATGCCGACCTGGCCCAGATCGTGCAGGCCAATTGCGACGCGCCAATCGATCGCGTGCTGCGCGCCGAGGGGCTCCTGGATGAAGCGGACGTTCTTCAGGCACAAGCTACGCGCGCGGGCCTGCGGACCGCGACGGCCGCCGAACTGCGCGCTGGCGCCGAACTGCTTGCCGGTATCGACGCGCGCAGCTTGATTCGGCGGGGAGCCGCGCCACTGCGAGGTGCGGATGGTGTTCTGCGCCTCGCGGTGGACCGCCCCGAGGCGGCCGATGCCTTGGGCGATCTGCCGGATGGGCTGCGGCGCCGGGGGCCCGTCATCGCGCCGCGACGCGCCATTCAGGGAGCCATGGCCGACGCGGCGCGTATCGCGCTGACCGCCGCTGCCGAGGCGCGCGCGCCGGCAAGCGAGAGTTGCCGAACCTGGTCTGCGTCACCGGCGCGGCGCGGGGCGCTGGCGATCTTGGCCATCGGATTCTGCATCGCGGCCAGCGTCGTTTATCCGGCGCTCGTCTTTGGCCTTTTCGTGGGCTGGGCTGCACTGACATTGGTCATCTCGGCAGCTTTCAAGCTCAGCTCGTCCTGCGCGCGGGTCATTGCCGGACCGCCTCAGACGATCCAGCCGCCCCTGCCTGCGGCAGCCAAGCTGCCCAAGGTCTCGATCCTTGTGCCGCTCTACCGCGAGACGCGGATCGCGGAGGCGCTCATCAAACGGCTGAGCCGTCTGACCTATCCGAAATGCCTGCTGGACGTCATCCTCGTCTTGGAAGAAACCGATGAAACGACGCGCCATACCGTCCATGGCATAGACCTGCCGCCCTGGATGCGCGCCATCATCGTGCCCGATGGCCAACCACGAACCAAACCGCGCGCGATGAATTACGCGCTGGATTTCTGTGAGGGCGATATCGTCGGTATATTCGACGCCGAGGATGCGCCGGACCCGGACCAGATCACGCAGATCGCCCGCCGCTTTGCCGCTGCACCGCCCGATGTGGTCTGCCTTCAAGGTGTGCTCGACTATTACAACCCGCGTCAGAACTGGCTGGCACGGTGCTTTACCATTGAATACGCAACATGGTTTCGCGTGATGCTGCCCGGCATGGCGCATCTGGGCTTCGCCATCCCGCTGGGCGGCACAACGCTTTATTTCCGACGTGACGTACTGGAGGAGCTGGGCGGGTGGGATGCGCATAACGTGACCGAGGATGCCGATCTGGGCTTTCGCCTCGCCCGGCACGGCTATCGCACCGAAGTGATCGGCACTGTCACCGGGGAGGAGGCGAATTGTCATCCCTGGGCCTGGATCAAGCAGCGGTCGCGCTGGCTCAAGGGTTACATGACAACCTACCTGGTTCACATGCGGCGCCCACTGCTGCTGCACCGGCAACTGGGCGCTTGGAAATTCTGGGGGTTTCAGGCGCATTTCCTGGCTGCGCTCTCTCAATTCCTGCTGGCGCCCTTCCTGTGGTCCTTTTGGCTCGTCCTCTTTGGCCTGCCCCACCCGCTGGACCCGGTGCTGCCGCGCGAGGGATTGCTGATGTTCGGCAAGCTGTTTCTCGCGGTCGAGATCCTGAATATCGGGTTTTACATGCTGGGCGTATCGGGGCGAAAGCACCGTCATCTACTGCCTTGGACGCCGACTATGCATCTCTACACGCCGCTTGGCACCATCGCCGCGATCAAGGCAGTTTACGAGATGATCACCGCCCCGTTCTACTGGGACAAGACCAGCCACGGTCACTCGCTCCAAGGCACGCAAACCGATATCTGACGCCTCAAAGCGTCGATTTGACCTCGCCCGATTCCAGCTTGAGCCGGGTCACGAACGCCTTTGAAATATGCGCTTTGAGCGCATCATGTGCCGTTCGCGAATCGCCCGCCTCGATGGCCGCGACGATGGCATCGTGCTCGGCAATCGCATCCTCGCCCCGCCCCTCCGCCGCCAGCGACGTGGTCGCCATCAGCGCCATCGAGCGATGCACAAGGCCCAGTTGCTGCACGAGAAACCGGTTATGCGAGGCCAGATGGATCTGCTTGTGAAAGCGCCGGTTGGCGCGGGCCATCTTGGCCGGATCGCCGATCAGCGCCCGGTCCTGCTCGACCATGTCGCGCAGCACGGCGACCTCCTCGGGCGTGGCGTGGCGCGCCGCAAGACTGGCGGCCAGCCCTTCCAGCTCGGCGCGCACGACATAGAGTTCGGCGCGCTGATTATGATCCAGCGAAGCGACAATCAGGCTGCGCCCGTCCCGCGTCAGCAGGGATTGCGTCTCCAGCCGCTGCAGCGCCTCGCGGATGGGCGTGCGTGACACGCCGAAACGCTCGGCCAGATCGCTTTCGACCAGGCGGTCGCCGGGGCGGAAATCGCCCATGTCGATCGCCCCCAGAATCAGCGAATAGGCGTCTGTCTGGGGCGGTTTCATGGGCATGGTTCCGGTTCTGGCTGTCATTCGCGCGACGGTAGGCGCGTGCGTCCCTGCAATCAAGCCTCGCCTCCATTGACAGCCCCGCCCGCGCCTCTAGTTTGCCTGCCATGCCGAAACAGGATTTCAGCCATGTCGACGCCTGGGTGTTCGACTTGGACAACACGCTATACTCGCCGCACCTGCGCCTTTTCGACCAGATCGAGGTGCGGATGACGCAATTCGTGATGGACACGCTGGGCGTGGATCATGCCGAGGCCGACCGCCTGCGCGTCGACTATTGGCGCGACCATGGCACGACCCTGGCCGGGCTGATGAACGTGCATGGCATGGCGCCTGAGCAATACCTGATCGACGTGCATGACATCGACATGAGCGTGCTCAGCCCCGATCCCGACCTGCGCGCGCGCATCACCGCCCTGCCGGGGCGCAAGATCATCTTTACCAACGGCAGCGCGCCCTATGCCGAGCGTGTCGCCGAGGCGCGCGGCCTTGGCGGCATTTTCGACGCCATCTACGGGGTCGAGCATGCGGGTTACACCCCCAAGCCTCAGCGCAGCGCCTTCGAGGCGGTCTTTGCCGCCGATGGGCTGACCGCTGCCTCCGCCGCCATGTTCGAGGATGATCCGCGCAACCTGGCGCAGCCGCATGCGATGGGCCTGCGCTGCGTCCTTGTCGCGCCCGATCCTCACGAGGCGCCGCATATCCACCACCATACGGACGATCTGGGCGGGTTTCTGGCGCGGCTGGTCTGACTGCGGCCTCTTGCCGGCTGGCCCCCGCCGTCCTGCGGTTCTATGTAGAGGCAACGGCATCGAAAGGATACGCGCATGGACAAGGTCGACATCCTGATTTCGGGCGGCGGCATCGCGGGCCTGACGGCGGCGGCCGCCTTTGGGGCAGCCGGGTTCAGCGTGCTCTGCGTCGATCCCGCCGCCCCCGTGACCGAGCGCAGCGCCAAGGGCGCCGATATGCGCAGCACGGCCTTCCTGCAACCCGCGCAGCGCCTGCTGGAGGAATGCGGCCTCTGGGATCGCCTCGCCGCCCACGCCATGCCCTTGCAGACGATGCGCATCATCGATGCCGGCGGGGCCGAAGGGGCGCCGCGCCTCACCCGGTCCTTCGATGCCAGCGAAATTTCGGATCAGCCCTTTGGCTGGAACCTGCCAAACTGGCTTCTCCGGCACGAGATGTTGGCCCATGTCGGGGCGGCGAAGAACATCACCTTCCGGCCCGGCATCGGCACCGACGGCCTTCTGACCCGCGATTCTGAGGCGCGCGTGCGCCTGACCGATGGCAGCCACGTCACCGCCCGGCTGGTCGTCGCCGCCGACGGTCGCGGCTCACCCATCCGGCAGGCAGCGGGCATCGACGTGCATACCACGCGCTACGGGCAAAAGGCGCTGGCCTTTGCCGTCACGCACCCCATCCCGCATGGCAATGTCTCGACCGAGATCCACCGCAGCGGCGGCCCTTTCACGCTGGTCCCTCTGCCCGATCACGAGGGCATACCCTCCTCCGCGGTGGTCTGGATGGAGCGCGGAGCCGAAGTGCAGCGCCTCGCCGCGCTGGACGAGGCCGCCTTCAACGAGGCGCTGAACGCGCGCAGCTGCCACATCCTCGGCCCGCTCACGCTGGCCTCGCAGCGCAGCACATGGCCCATCATCAGCCAGATCGCGGATCGCTACAGCGCGCAGCGCGTGGCGCTGATTGCCGAGGCCGCGCATGTCATGCCGCCCATCGGCGCGCAGGGGCTGAATACCTCACTCGCGGACCTGCGCGCCCTGCTGGATCTGGCGCGCAAATCGCCCGATACGCTGGGCGATACCGCCATGCTGGACGCCTATCACCGGGCGCGCCATACCAAGGTGGCGGTCCGCATGAAAGGGATCGACATGCTCAACCGCGCGTCGATGATGGACGCCCAGCCGCTGCGCGACGCACGGGCGATGGGCCTCAACGCGCTCTACGCGCTGGCCCCGGTGCGGCGCACACTGATGCGGCTGGGTCTTGGCGCCAAGGGCTGATCAGAGCACCTTGTCCAACACCGTCTCCAGCCTCTTCAACGCGCCATCGACGTCATAGAGCTTGTCGAGGCCGAAGAGGCCGAGGCGGAAGGTGCGGAACTCCTCGCCCTCTCCCACCTGCAGGGGCACGCCCGCGGCAATCTGCATGCCCGCGGCGGCGAATTTCTTGCCGTTCTGAATATCAGGATCGTCCGTGTAGCTGACCACGACACCCGGCGCGCCGAATCCCTCGGCGGCGACCGATTTCACGCCCCGTTCCTTCAGCATCGCCCGCACACCGTTGCCCAGCGCCCATTGCGCATCGCGCAGCCGGTCAAAGCCGTATTCCTTCGTCTCCAGCATCGTGTCGCGGAAGGCGCGCAGCGCGTCGGTGGGCATGGTGGCGTGATAGGCATGGCCGCCGTTTTCATAAGCTTGCATGATCTGGAACCATTTCTTCAGATCGATCGCGAAGCTGTTCGAGCTTGTCGTCTCCAGCCGCTCCACTGCGCGCGCCGACATCATTACCAACCCGGCAGAGGGCGAGGCAGACCAGCCCTTTTGCGGCGCCGAGATCATCACGTCCACGCCAGTCTTCTTCATGTCGATCCAGGCACAGCCCGATGCGATGCAGTCCAGCACCAGAAGCGCGCCCACGTCATTCGCGGCGTCGGCGAGCGCGGTCACGTAATCATCGGGCAGGATGATCCCCGCCGAGGTTTCCACATGCGGCGCAAAGACGACGTCGGGCTTCGCCTCGCGGATTTTCGCGGTGACTTCCTCGATCGGCGCGGGGGCATAGGGCGCGGTCGCGCCGTTGCCCGTCTGCCGGGCCATGCAGACTGTCTGCTCACCCGCGAACTTGCCCGCGTCGAAGATCTGGCTCCAGCGGTAGGAGAACCAGCCGTTGCGCACGATCAGCACATGCGCATCCGCTCCGAACTGCCGCGCAACCGCTTCCATCCCGTAGCTGCCGCCGCCGGGGATCAACGCGACAGCATCGGCGTTGTAGACGTCTTTCAACATGCCCGAGATGTCGCGCATCACCTGCTGAAAGCTGGCGGACATGTGGTTCAGCGAGCGGTCTGTGAAAACCACCGAATATTCCAGCAGGCCATCGGGATCGACTGTATCGAGAAGGGCGGTCATGGGGCATCTCCTGTAAAGCTGTCCAATTGCTAGCGTGCGCCGCGGCGAAAAGCCAGTGCCCTCGGGCGCCGCTCAGATCGGCCCTGGCCGGCGCTCCTCGCTCAGAAGGACATTCGCTTCGACATCGCCGACGCCCGGCAGAGTCATGATGCGCCGTCGCAAAACACGCTCGAAATCGCTGATATCGCGCGCGACGACCCGCAGGCGATAATCGTAAACGCCCAAGATATGCTCGACACTCTGCACCTCGGGGATGGCCGAAACCGCCCGCTCGAAATCATCGAGGCTAACGCGCCCCTTGGTCGCCAGCTTGACCCCCAGAAACACGCTGACGCCAAAGCCCAGCTTCTCACGGTCGAGGTCCAGCCGCCTCCCCTTGATCACCCCGGTCTCATGCAGGCGTTTGATCCGCCGCCACACCGCCGGCTGCGAGAGGCCCAGCTTGCGCCCGAGTGCCGAGGCGCTCTGCGTGGCGTCCTGCACCAGGTCGCGCAGGATCTGTCGGTCCGTGTCATCCAGCGGGATCACAGCGGCAGCCCTTCATCCGACTTGATCCGCGCCATATGCATCAGCGCCTCGATATCCGTGATATGCGGCAAGGGCAGGATCGCGCTGCGATAGATGTGCTGATAATGCGCCATGTCGCGCGCGATCACATACAGCCGCAGGTCGACCCGGCCCAGAAAGGTCTGGATCTCGATCACTTCCGGCACAAGCCGCGCCGCTGCCGTAAACTCGTCAAAGGCTTCGGGGCGCGTCTTATCGAGCTGCGCGCGCAAGGAAACCTCCACCTCGTAACCGAGCGCTCGCCAGTCGATCACGGCGCGGTTACCGAGGATCACGCCGCTTTCCTCCATCCGCTCCAGCCGCCGCGCACAGGTATTGGCCGTGACCCCCGCAAGATCCGCCAGATCCGAGAGTGCCGCCGAAGGGGCGTGCTGGTAATGCCGCAGGATGCGCCTGTCCGTATCGTCGAGCATGATTTTAACGCTAATGTTTCATCTTAGTTATAAATACTCAAAATTATTATCCCATCAACGTGCTTTTGCATTTCCTCTCGGGCGCATCCCTGTAATTTCAGCCTCAATCACACAACCGAAAGGGATATAATCATGCGCGTTTATTATGACCGCGACTGCGACATCAACCTGATCAAGGACAAGAAGGTGGCCATCCTCGGCTACGGCAGCCAAGGCCACGCCCATGCGCTGAACCTGCGCGACAGTGGCGCCAAGAACCTTGTCGTCGCGCTGCGCGAAGGCTCGAAATCCGCCAAGAAGGCCGAGGGCGAGGGCCTGAAGGTCATGGACATCGCCGAAGCGGCTGCCTGGGCCGATCTGATCATGTTCACCATGCCCGACGAGCTTCAGGCCGAGACCTACAAGAAATACGTGCATGACAACATCCGCGAGGGCGCGGCCATCGCATTCGCCCACGGTCTCAACGTGCATTTCGGCCTGATTGAGCCCAAGGAAGGCATCGACGTCATCATGATGGCGCCCAAGGGTCCCGGTCACACCGTGCGCGGCGAATACGTCAAGGGCGGCGGCGTGCCCTGCCTCGTGGCTGTCGACACCGACGCATCCGGCAAGGCGCTGGAGCTGGGCCTCAGCTATTGCTCCGCTATCGGCGGTGGCCGTTCGGGCATCATCGAAACCAACTTCCGCGAAGAGTGCGAGACCGACCTTTTCGGCGAGCAGGCAGTGCTGTGCGGCGGTCTGGTCGAGTTGATCCGCATGGGTTTCGAGACGCTGGTCGAGGCCGGCTACGCGCCCGAAATGGCCTATTTCGAGTGCCTTCACGAGGTCAAGCTGATCGTCGACCTGATCTATGAGGGCGGCATCGCCAACATGAACTACTCGATCTCGAACACGGCCGAATACGGCGAATATGTCAGCGGCCCGCGCGTCCTGCCCTACGAGCAGACCAAGAAGGAAATGAAGGCGATCCTGCACGACATCCAGTCGGGCAAGTTCGTGCGTGACTTCATGCAGGAAAACGCGGTCGGCCAGCCGTTCTTCAAGGGCACGCGCCGGATGAATGACGAGCACCAGATCGAGGAAGTCGGCAAGAAGCTGCGCGGCATGATGCCGTGGATCTCCGCGGGCAAGTTGGTCGATCAGGACAAGAACTGATCGCGGCGTAATTACCTTTCAAAGGGGGCATCCAAAGGGGTGCCCTCTTTCATATCCGAGCAAGGCATCCGCCATGACACCCATCAGCCCGATCAACTGGGTCCGCCTATTCATATTGGGCGCCATGCTGGGCGCTGCGTTCATGTTCACCAAGCTGGCGCTGGAGGGCGTCGGCCCGCGGCTCGTGGTTGCCTCGCGCCTCGGTCTTGGCGCGGCGCTGCTGCTGGGCATCGCCTACGCGCGTGGCACCGGCCTGCCGCCTCTGCGCGGCAAGGGGGCGGGAATCGTCTGGGCCTTTGCGCTTGGCATGGGCATTTTTACCAACGCCTTGCCGTTCTTCCTGCTCAGCTGGAGCCAGCAATTCGTCGCGTCGGGCTTTGCCGGAGTCTGCATGGCGGTGGTGCCGCTCCTGATCCTGCCGCTGGCGCATTTTCTGGTGCCGGGCGAACGGATGAACCTGCGCCGCCTCATCGGCTTCATGATCGGCACGGCGGGGGTCATCGTGCTGATCGGCCCCTCGGCCTTTGCGGCCACCGGGGCCGAATTCGAGCTGACGGCGCGCATAGGCTGTATCGCGGCCGCGTTCTGCTATGCCATCGGCGCCATTCTCACGCGGCTGTGCCCTGACGTCGACATGATATCCTTGGCGGCCGCGGCGCTGACCATCGGCGCCGTGCTATTTGTGCCTTACGCGCTGGCGGTTGATGGCCTCCCCGACAGCGTGCCCGCCACCAGCCTGCTGGCGCTGCTCTATCTTGGCACACTGCCCACCGGCATGGCGCAACTCTTGCTGGTGAAGGTCATCCGCAGCGCGGGGCCGGTCTTCATGTCCCTCCTGAACTATCAGGTGCCGCTGTGGTCGATGATGCTGGGCATCGCGTTTCTAGGCGAAGAGCTGCCGCCGAATATCTATTGGGCGTTGCTGCTGATCCTCTTTGGCCTCGCGCTCAGCCAGGCAGGGGCGCTGCGGCGTCTGTTCTCAGGCCGCCGCCGGGCCTGAGGCGGGCGTCATGCGCGCCCCGACGTCGCCGCCTGCCACAATGCGATGGCCGAGCGTGTCTCGGCTACGTCATGCGCGCGAATGATCTGCACGCCCTGCGCGATGCCCGCCAGCGCCACGGCGACCGAGCCGGGCATGCGCGCCGCGGCCTCTGGCGCCGCGCCGATGGTCCCAATGAACTTCTTGCGCGACGCGCCCAGAAGGACAGGACAGCCGAGCCCGTGAAAGATGCTGAGACGGCTCAGCAGCGTCAGGTTATGCGCCTGCGTCTTGCCAAAACCGATGCCGGGATCAACGATGATCTGCGCTCGCGGGATGCCTTGTGTTTCCAGCGCGTCGATACGGCCCTCCAGAAAATCATAAACGTCGAGCGTCACATCCTCGTAATGCGGCGCGTCCTGCATCGTCTGCGGATCGCCTTGCGCATGCATCACGCAGACCGGCACGCCCGCCTCGGCGCAATAGGGCGCGAGCGCGGCGTCATACGTAAAACCCGAGACGTCATTGACCAAGCTTGCGCCGGCCCCGATCGCCGCCTGCGCGACGGCGGCCTTGCGCGTGTCAATCGAGATAGGCGTGGGGGTCGCCTGCCGGATGGCGGCGATCACGGGCGCGGTGCGGGCGATCTCATCCTCTTCGGCAACGGGCAAGGATCCGGGCCGGGTCGATTCGCCGCCTACGTCGATGATATGCGCACCCGCGCCAGCCATGGCACGCGCCTGTGTCAGCGCGGCCTCCGGCGCGTCAAACTTGCCCCCGTCCGAGAAGCTGTCGGGCGTCACGTTGAGAATGCCCATCAGGCGCGGCGCGTCAAAGCCGAGGCCCACAATCGGCGCACGCGGGGCGGTCAGCCGCTCAAGAACATTGACGGGAATATCACTGATCGGCACCAGATCGCTACCGGCCCGCGTGATCCGCTCGGCCCGGTCGAACCACGCCCAGCCGCCTGCGAGGGGCTGCGCGCCTTCGGGGCGGCAGGGGTCAAGCTGGGCAATGGGGCGGTAATAGCGGCGCATCGAATCAAAGCCCGGACTCGGCAATATCCTGCACCAGAACGGGCACGCGCGCACCGCCTTCAGGCGGCTCCTCCCCGATCAGGAGCAGGTCCGAGGCGTCCATATGCCCCGCGAACCATGCGGCCAGGGCCACCGGCTTGTCCGGGCCAACTGTGGGGCCGTCGACGGCATCCAGCACGATCTTGGATGGCGCCCAGACGCTGATGCGGCCATTGCGCATGGCCCAGTCCAGCTCGGTCCGCGTATCAACGACGACGCAGCGATCGTCGCGGCCTGCCAGCACCCATGCATTCTGCTCGATCGCCAGAAGATCGACACGGCGCTGGGTCATCCGGTGCCCGGTCTGGGGCGGCATCGCATCGGCGCGGCCCACGCAGAGGATGACCGGCTCGGCCCGCTGCTCAAGCTGGTCGAGCCAGCGTTCGAGATTGGGCGACTTCACTGCGGCATTCGTCAAATAGACGACATGCGGGCGCGGCGCATGGGCGGCGAGGGTGCTGGCGGGCTTGGTCGCCAGGTTATCGACCGAGCGGACGATCTCGACCCCCAGCGCGCCGGGGCCACGATCCAGCTTTTCGATGCGCACGAAGGTGCGCACGGCCTGCGGCTCGGCCAGGATACGCTCGGCCACGTTCTCGGCGAGGGTTTCCAGCAGATTTAGACGCTCTTCGGCCAGCTCGGCGGCGATAGCCTCGGTAACGCGGTCGTAGGAAAGAATGCGATCCACATCATCGTCCAGATCGTCGCCAACGGGGCGCACCTCGACCACGACGTTGAAACAGATGCGCTGGGTGATCCCGCGCTCAAGCTGAAAAGCGCCGATCTCGACCTCGACGATATGATCGCGCAGTGAAATACGGTCCAGCGGGCCATCCGGCGCGGTCGCCATGGCGCGGGCATCGGGATGCCCGAAGGCCAAAGTGGTGTCGTTGGTCATCGCCGGTTCCCTGATCGTCACTCCGGACTGGCGCCGGCACCCGCGCGCCTTAGCACGGCGGCCCCCGGCGCACAAATCAGCAAAGCGGCGCGGGAGGTCAGTTCTGCGACAGACGCGTCGGTTGCCTGTAGAAGTAATGATCGCCGATCTCGGCGGTGCGCGGGAAGACGCGAGCCCAGCGCGGGCTGACAGCATTGGTATGGTAATGCGTCGCGCCCTTGGTCAGGGGCCGCTGCGCGCCATTCGTCATGATGCTGGCAACCTTGCCGACGCGCTCGAACGCTCGCGGCTCGGCGATGACCTCGGCATGGCCATCGCAGGTATAGGTAAACTGACAGGCGTATTTCGCGCCGGTGCCCTGATTGATCACACCGCAGATCGTGTTGGGATAGCGCGGGCTATCGACGCGGTTCAGGATCACTTCGGCCACGGCGAACTGGCCTTTCACGGTCTCGCCGCGGGCCTCGAAATAGAGCGCCTCGGAGAGGCACTGCCATTCGGCGTCGCCCTTGGCGGGCTTTTGTGCATCCAGCCACTCGCGCGTGTAACCGGCGGTGGCGACGGGCGCCTTGAGGTAGCTTGCGACACGGGCCTGGCTCATCGCGGAGAGACCGCGGCGTTCTTGGCCCAGAAGCTTGTTGATGGCGGTATCAGCGCCGGCGGGAATGGCCGCGACCAGCGAAAACATGGCAGCGGCAATGGCAAAGCAAAAACGATGCGTCATAAAACACCTGCAGACAGCGAGGGGCGCAGCCCCCCAGGATCGCGGTGAGATATAGTTTTTGGTCGCAATCGTCCAGCCCATGCCGATTTTCGACAAATTCACGCCGTTTTCAGACTCCGCGGAACGGAGGCGCGCCCGCCTGAAAAACGCTTCATATGGTAGGGTTTGGCGTCAGGCCGCGCCGATCTTGTCCCGCACGGCCAGCTGTGCGGCAGCTAGCCGCGCCACCGGCACACGGAAGGGCGAGCAGGACACATAATCGAATCCCGCCGCCCGGCAGAAGGCAATCGATTCGGGGTTGCCGCCATGCTCGCCGCAGATCGACAGGGTCAGATTCGGATTCGCTTCGCGCGCCCGCTCGGCCCCGATGCTGAGCAGCTCGGCCACCCCATCGAGATCAAGCGTGTGGAACGGATCCTCGGGATAAACGCCCAGCTGCACATATTCCGACATGAAACGCCCGGCATCGTCGCGGCTGAGGCCGTAGGTCATCTGCGTCAGGTCATTGGTGCCGAAGCTGAGGAACGAAACCTGCGGCGCGATATCGCCGGCGCGCAGGGCCGCGCGGGGCGTCTCGACCATGACGCCGAGGCGATAGGCGAAATCGTGGCCCGTCTCGCTGCGCACGGCGGCGGCGATGGCATCAATGCGCCCCTTGACCAGCTCGACCTCGCGGCTGGCCGAAACCAGCGGGATCATGATCTCGGGCACGATTTCAACGCCCTCGCTGGCCACCTTCAGCGTCGCCTCGAATATGGCGCGGACCTGCATCTCGTAAATCTCGGGCACCGTGATGCCCAAACGCACACCCCGCATACCCAGCATGGGGTTGTATTCGGCCAGCGCCTCGACCCGGCGGGTCACCTTGGAAAGGGGCAGGTCCAGCGCCTCGGCCAGTTCCCGGTGGCCCGCCCGGTCGCTGGGCAGAAATTCATGCAGAGGCGGATCAAAGAGCCGAATGCAGACAGGCTGGCCCTGCATGATGCGGAAAAGGTCAGCGAAATCGTCGCGCTGCATGGGCAAAAGGCGTTCCAGCGCGGCAGCGCGGTCGGCGCTGGTGCTGGCAAAGATCATCTCGCGCATGACGCGCAGGCGCGCCTCTTCGAAGAACATATGCTCGGTGCGGCACAGGCCGATGCCCTGAGCATGGAAATTATGCGCCATCTTGGCGTCCATCGGCGTGTCGGCATTGGCCCGCACGGCGATATCCCGCACATCGTCGGCCCAATCCATCAGCACCTGAAAACTGTCGTCATGCCCCGCATCCAAGAGGGGCGCGCGGCCGAACAGGACCTCGCCATTGGTGCCGTCGATAGTCACCTCATCGCCCTCTTTCAGCACGCGGCCATCCGGTGCGGTCAGCTTGCGGCCCGCCGTGTGGAACCGGATCGACGACGCGCCCACGACACAAGGCAGGCCAATCCCCCGCCCGATCACGGCGGCGTGGCTAGTCATCCCGCCCCGCTCGGTCAGAATGGCAACGGCGGCGTGCATGCCGCGAATATCCTCTGATGTCGTCTCGCGCCGGACCAGAACGGTTGCCTCCCCGCGTGCGGCGGCGGCCTGCGACGCCTCGGCGGTAAAGACGATCCTGCCCGTCGCAGCGCCGGGGCTGGCGGCGACACCGCGTGCCAGAACGTCGCGCTTGGCCTCGGGATCGACCTGCCGATGCAGTAGCTCGTTGAGGGCACGCGGCTCGATCCGCATCAGTGCTTCTTCGCGCGCGATGATCCCATCCTCGGCCATCGCCACCGCAATGCTGACCGCCGCGCGGGCGTTGCGCGCCACGCGCACGCCATCCAAGAGGTGCAGCTTGCCGTTCTCGATGGTGAACTCGGCCTGCATTTCCTCGCGCAGCTTTTCGCGCATCAGCGACAGGTGAGATTTCAGCTGTGCAAAGGCCTCGGGCGCCAATTCCTCCAGCGATGGCCCGCGCGGGTCGCGCTCCAGATAAAGCGCCTCCTTGCCGCCACTCAGCGCGTCGCGCCCCTGGCTCTGGCTCAGGTAGCGGCCCGTAATCTGCCGTGCACCTGTCGCAGAGTTGACCAACTGCATGACGCCGCTGCCGCACTCACCGCGGCCCAGCCCGATGGCCATTTCCTGCACGACAAGGCCCAGTCCCGCATCGGCAGGCGCGCCCTTGGCCTGACGCAAGAGCCGCGCGGTGGTCCCGTCCCACGCCCGCGCCATCGAGCGCAGCACCTCGGCCAGTTGCACGGCGGGATCCTGGGGAAACGCTTCTTCGACCTCGTCCTCGTAGACGCGCAGCGCAAAAGCCAGCGCGTCATCAGGGTTCTCGGGCATGTCGTCCAGCATGTCGGGGTCCAGCCGCGCGACATGGATCGCGTAGCTTTCGACAAAGCGCAGGTAGAGCCGGGTGGCGGCCTCGGACCCGATCCGTTCGGCCAGACAGCTTTGCATGGCGCCGGACATGCCGATATTCAGCACTGCACGCGGTCCGCCCCAATCGCTATCCTCGGACGAAGGGCGTACGCATAGCAGCGCCTCCTTGCTCAGGTGGGACAGAAGTGTGCGGATATCTGGCATGTCGCCCGATGCAATCCGCCGCACCGCGTCAAACGATAGCGCAACCGTCGGCGGCACCGGCAGATCCAACCGCGCAAGGCGCTGCAGGCATTTCGCCCGCCCACCATGCGTATCGGCTCTGATGCGCGCATCGGGCGTGATCAGCGTGATGTCGGTATCGGCTTGCTGCACTGCGGCGTCCTTGCTGTGTCGGTGCAGCATAGGCGGGATCACGCGCAAGGCAAGGGAAACTCTGGCCCGAGCGCGAGCGGCGCAAGCCGGGCGTCCCTAGCCTTCGATCTTGCTCAAATCCGCCGCCGATAGTCCGATCTTGCGGATTTGGCCCAGCATGTTCAGCCGGTTTCGGCGCACCACCTGGTTTTCCGCATTTACTTGCACCGCCTCGAAGAACGCGTCGATCGGCGCGCGCAAATCCGCGAGAGCCGACATGACGGCGGCGAAATCCTCGGCCTTGAGGGCGTTGTCGATCTGCGGTGCGGCCGCCTTGAGCGCGTTGAAGAGCGCGCGCTCCTCCTCGGTCTCGGAGAATTTCACATCCGCACCGAAGGAATATTCGACCCCGTCCTTCTCCTCGGCCTGGGTCAGTATGTTGTTCGCCCGCTTGAAGCCCTGCAGCAGGTTTTCACCATCCTCGGTCTTGAGGAAATCGCTCAGCGCCGTGGCGCGTTTGACCAGCAGCGCGAGGTCGTCATTTCCGTCCATCGCGATACAGGCGTCGATCACGTCATGGCGCACGCCCTGGTCGCGGAGATAGACCTTGAGGCGGTCGTGAAAGAAAGCCTCCAAGTCGTCGGTGAGCTCTAAAACATCCTCGAGCTTTGACGGCTTGAACGTCCTGCCTTGGCGCTGATCCAAATACCCTCTGGCGACAGCATCAGGAAATTTCTCTGCCGCTTTGTCGAAAAATTCTGAGAGATTTACCCGAAGCCCATTTTCCAGCACCAACCGAATAACCCCCAGTGCCGCTCTCCTCAGCGCATAGGGATCCTTGCTCCCGGTCGGCTTCTCATCAATCGCCCAGAAGCCCGTCAGCGTGTCGATCTTGTCGGCCAGCGCCACGGCAACAGACACCGGCGCAGACGGCACGGCATCTCCCGGCCCCAGCGGTTTGTAATGCTCTTCGCAGGCTTGCGGAACGCCGTCGTCATGGCCCGCGGCCTGCGCGTAATAGCGGCCCATCAGGCCCTGCAATTCGGGGAATTCGCCTACCATTTCCGATTGCAGATCGGCCTTGGCAACGCGCGCAGCCTCGGCCGCCAGATCCGGCTTGGCGCCGACCACTGGAGCGATTTCACGCGCCAGCGCCTCGATCCGGGCAATGCGGTCCGCTTGCGATCCCAGCTTGTTGTGGAAGGTCACGTCACTCAGCCCAGCGGCCATCCCCTCCAGCCCGCGGTCCTGCACCAGCCGCAGATCATTCTCCCAGAAGAATTTCGCATCCGAGAGCCGCGCGAAGAGCACCTTTTGATTGCCGGCAAGGATCGTCTTGCCATGATCGGACGTCTCGCGGTTGGCGACGGTCACAAACCGCTCAATCCGGCCCGTTTTGGGGTTGCGGACCGAGAAGAATTTCTGGTGTTCCTTCATCGAGGTTTGCAGCACCTCGGGCGGCAGGCCGAAGAACGTCTCGTCGATGGTGCCCATCAGCACCACGGGCCATTCGACCAGCCCCGCCACCTCGGCAAGCAGGCCAGCATCCTCGACCACTTCCAGACCGGCCGCAAACGCCTGATTGGTGGCGTCCTGCCAGATGGCATCCGCGCGCTCGGCGGCGTCCAGCACTACGCAAGCCTTCTTCAGCTTGGCCGCATAGTCGTCAAAGCTGCTGACGGAAAAACGCCCCGGCGCCATGAAGCGGTGGCCCTCGGTGGTAATGCCCGCCTTGATGCCATCCACGTCCAGATCCACCACCTGCGCCTCGCCCGCGTCATCGGTGAGAATGCACAGGATCGAATGCAGCGGGCGCACCCAGCGCAAGCTACCGCTGCCCCAGCGCATGGATTTGGGCCAGGGGAAGTTACGAATGACCTGCTCCAGCACCTCGGCCACGATGACATCGGCATTGCGGCCCGGACGGGTGATGGTGGCGTAATAAACCTGACCCTTCTTCTCGTCGCGGATTTCCAGATCGTCGCGGGTGACGCCCGCACCGCGCAGGAAGCCCTCGATCGCCTTTTCGGGCGCGTCAGTGCGGGGACCCTTGCGCTCTTCGCGCAGGGTGGGGGATGCGGCGGTAAGGCCGCTCAGCGCCAGCGACAGGCGGCGCGGCGTCGAAAAGGCGGCAGCACCTGCATAGGTCAGGCCAGCCTCGACGAGGCCGTCGGTCACGCGCGCCTTCAGGTCCTCGGCGGCACGGCTCTGCATCCGCGCCGGGATTTCTTCGGAGAAAAGTTCGATCAAAAGATCCGGCATGGCCTCACCATCGTCATGGACGTCACGGGCCGCAAAAACGTGCGGCAATTCGGTGAGGGGGATACCCGCGCACCGGCCCGAGGTCCAGCGAATAGCGGGCCTAGCCCGGCGCGTGCGCCTTTGCCTTGGCTTTGGCCTTGGAGGCAAGGGTTTGCACATCCGAACCTGCGCGGCGCGGCACGATGCGGTAGACGGCCTCGACTGCGTTTTCCAGTGCGAAGCACAAAAGGCCGATGGCCATCGCGGCAAAGAGAACCGCGCCGTAGCTCATCGAGCGGATGTAGCCTAGCGCTTGCCCCACGCCGCCCGCCTGACCGGGATCTGAGGTCAGGCCCGCGTAAAGGAGGAATCCCCCGACGATGCCAACAATGATACCTTCGGCCAAGAAACCGGTTTTCATCATGGGGTCGAGCCGCTCGGTCGTGCGGGTGACGACGATGTCTTCCTTATATTTGCCGCGCAGACCTTTCTGGATGTAGTAGATACCCGCACCGATAACCGCGGCGCCGACAACGGCGACCAGCGTGGGGCCATATGGCAGCGCCATCAGCTTGGCGGTCCAGTTTTCGGCGCCGCCGCCACCGCCGCTGTTCTGGCCGGTGGCAAGGCCAATGATCGACACGCCAAGCACGCCGTGAATGAGGCCCGTGACCATCTGGGCGAGGCGCGCAAACATGCCCTTGGCATCGTCGCCGTAATTCTCAAGGTCCATAGCCGCATCAATAAGCCGCCAGACCATATAGGCCATCAGGCCGAGGCCGATGATCCACAAAAGGAGGTCGCCGAAACTGACCTGCCTGAGGTCCGCCAGCGCGTTTTGCGTGCCTTGCGCCGCACCGCCCCAGAACACCGCCGACAAGGCAAGCCCGCCCACGACCAGATACACCAATGCCCGCGCGCCATAGCCTGCGCGCATGACCGGTACGACCCATCCGGGTGCCTTGTTATCCATTGGCTCTCTCCCTCTGATCTGAGGAGGAAAGCATCTGGTGCGGCACTTTGTTCCGTGGGGATATGTCGCGGCGGTCAGTAGTCTTCGGGTGGGGTGGGGCAATCCTCGGGCGCCGGTTTGCCGTCAAACACGATCTCGCCGCAGCGATTGAGCTGATCCCAGACCCAGCCGCGCCCGTCCTCGTGGATGGCGACGACACGGTCGATGCCGTACTCGATATTCTCAGTACCCATGAAGGCAAGCGCCGCGCCGGATTCAATTGCCGCGCCGATTTCCTCCGCATCAAAGCAGTCGAACCAGCCGGGCGCGGTCAGCGGCACGGCCTCCTCGTCCAGCATGTAGGTTTCGGTCAGCATCGCGTGGCCCATCGAGGTGTCAAAGCACGCGCGGTAGCGGATGGGCGAGCTTGAGGCGTCGATGCCCCGGAAGCTCTCATAGGGCACAGGCTCGGGCATGCCGGTGATCAGCGAGGTGATCTGCACGTCCGTCTCGCCATTGGGCACGACATCCTCGTAATAGGCGTAGACCTGTTGGTAATACATCAGAAAGCCGCCGCCGATTGCGCAGACAAGCAGGAGCACTGTCAGGAACTTGCCCATCCTCAGGCGGCCCAGCCGCCGGCGCTGGTCTGCACGAAGGCATCGGCGCATTTCTTGGCGAGGGCGCGCACGCGGCCGATATAGGCCTGCCGCTCGGTCACCGAAATGACGCCGCGCGCGTCCAGCAGGTTGAAGATATGACTGGCCTTGATGCACTGGTCATAAGCCGGATGGGCCATCACGATGCGCTTTCCGGTCTTTGGGTCCGTGTCCGGCGCGTCCAGAATGGCGCGGCACTCGGCCTCGGCCTCTTCAAAGTGGCGCAGGAGGGTGTCGGTGTTGGCCACGTCGAAATTCCACCGTGAATACTCCTCTTCGGTCTGGCGGAAGATGTCGCCATACGTCAGCGGGATGGGCGCGGAGGGATCGTTGTAGGGCATGTCCATCACGTGATCGACGCCCAGCACATACATCGCGAGGCGCTCCAGCCCGTAGGTCAGTTCGCCCGAGACGGGCGTGCAGTCATGCCCGCCAACCTGCTGGAAATAGGTGAACTGGCTGACTTCCATGCCATCGCACCACACCTCCCACCCAAGACCCCAGGCACCCAGCGTCGGGCTTTCCCAGTCATCCTCGACAAAGCGGATGTCATGCAGCGCCATGTCGATGCCGATCGCCTCGAGCGACCCAAGATAAAGCGCCTGCAGATCGGGCGGGCTGGGTTTGATCAGCACCTGATACTGGTAGTAATGCTGCAGGCGGTTGGGGTTCTCGCCATAGCGCCCATCGGTGGGGCGGCGCGAGGGCTGCACATAGGCGGCGGCCCAGGGTCGCGTGCCAAGGCTGCGCAGTGTGGTGGCCGGGTGGAACGTGCCGGCGCCGACCTCCATGTCATAGGGCTGCATGACGGCGCACCCCTTGGTGGCCCAATAGCTTTGCAACCTCAGGATAATCTCCTGAAAGCTGCGCGGTTTGGCTGGCATATCGCTCATGAGGGCCTCTCTGGACGTCGGCGGGGCAGAAGGCCCCTGAAACAGCGCCTTCTACCTACGGCGGCCCGCGCGAGGGGTCAATCACGGCGGAAGGGGTAATTTGTCACCCCAAGATCGACAAAGCGCGCCTGCAGGATGGATTTTGGGTGCACACAGGCGGAATTTTGGTAGAACCCTTGGAAATACGGTAAATTGCGCGATTGGCTCAGGGGTTAGACTTTAGAATGATACGGAGTTTTCTGGCGGCTGTCGCCGTTGTGATCGCGGGCGCCGCCGGCGTGGGGGCGCAGCAATCAGGCGCAGACGGTGAGATGGTTTGGGTCCAGATCGAGGCGCAACCAAACCTTGCCGCGATCAACGAGGCGCTGCGCCGCCGCAGCGCGGAGCTTCAGGACGTGAATGGCTTCGATCTGGACGGATCGGGATGGTACGTCGTCTCGCTTGGGCCGTATCGGCCTGAAAAGGCGTCCGAAATCCTCAGCCGTCTGCGTCGCGACGGACGCATCCCGCGCGACAGCTACATCGCCGCGAGCAGCGATTACGCACGCCAGATTTGGCCGGTCGGCGCGAACCTTCTGGCCGAGGGCGCCGCCGCGCCGCAGCCCGATCCCGCATCGGAGGCAACAGACGAGACCGCGCTTGCCGCGCCCCAGGCGCCGCAAGCCCCCGTGCCTGACACACAACCCGAAATCGCGCCCGCGCCGGAATTTCAGGACGAAACCCCACGCGAGGCCCGCGCCAGCGAGGCCACCCTCACCCGAGAGGAGCGCGCGGACCTGCAAGTTGCGCTGCAATGGGCCGGCTTCTACGACGGCCGCATCGATGCGGCCTTCGGGCCGGGCACGCGAAACTCGATGGCTGGCTGGCAGCGCGCCAATGACTTCGAGGCCACCGGCATCCTGACCACGCTGCAGCGCGCCGAGCTGCTGCGCAGCTATAACGCCGTGCTGGAAGGCATGGACATGCAACTGGTCAGCGAGCCCAAGGCCGGGATCCAGATGCAGCTGCCGCTGGGCGTGATCGAATTTGCCCGCTACGAGCCGCCTTTCGTGCAGTTCGATGCCAGTGGCGATCTGCCCGCGCGCGTGCTGATGATCAGCCAGGAGGGCACGCAGGACACACTTTTTGGCCTTTACGACATCATGCAGACGCTGGAGATCGTGCCCCAGGACGGCCCGCGCGAGCGCCGCAGCGACGGCTTCACCCTCGTCGGAGAAAACGCGCGCATGATCTCGCATACCGAGGCCAGCCTGCAAGACGGGCAGATCAAGGGCTTTACCCTGATCTGGCCCGCAGGCGACGAGGATCGCCGCGCCCGCATTCTGGGCCTGATGCAGGATAGCTATACCCGCATCGAAGGCGTTCTGGACCCTGCCGCCGGGGCTAATGACGCGCAGAGCATCGACCTTGTCTCGGGGCTGGAGATCCGCAAGCCGCTCTTTACGCGCTCGGGTTTTTACGTCGATGGGCGCGGGACCGTCGTGACCACCTCCGAGATCGTGGGCGCCTGCGGGCATATCACCATCGAGGACGGGCAAAAGGCCGAGATCGCTGCCTCGGACGCCGAGCTGGGCGTAGCGGTTCTGCGCCCGACTGGCACCATCGCCCCTATCGGCGTCGCCGCCCTGTCGCAAAGCGCGCCGCGCCTGCAATCCGAGGTGACGGTAGCGGGCTATTCCTATGGCGGCGTTCTGGGCGCGCCCTCCCTGACCTTCGGCACCGTGTCCGACATTCGTGGGCTGAACGGCGAGGATAACGTGGCGCGCCTTGCGCTCAATACGCTGGAGGGCGACGTGGGCGGTCCGGTGATGGATGCAGGCGGCGCCGTTCTGGGCATGCTGCTGCCGCGCCAGCAGGGCGGCCGCATGCTGCCCGAGGATGTCGCCTTTGCCGCCGATGCCGAGGCGCTGGCCGGCGTGCTGAGCGAGGCCGGCACCGCGCCGGCAACGGCAGGGCCGGGGGCCGCGCTGGCCCCGGCGCAGATGTCGGACCGCGCAGCCGGCATGACCGTGCTGGTCAGCTGCTGGGAATGACCATAGCCGAAAAGCCATGCGGGGGGCAGGTGACCTTGCCCCCCAAACGCGGTAGGAGCAGGCCAACCGCCAACACCCAAAGGCCCGCCATCCGATGAGCAAGCCCGAAAAATCCAAGCGCGCGCCCCTCTATTCCGAGCGGGACAAGGAAAATCTGCGCTGGCTCTGGTCGCGGTATCTGCGGCAGAAGACGCCTTGGCTTTTCGTAGTGCTGGGCATGATCCTGGTGCAGGGCGTTGTCTATCAGCAATTCCTGTCGATGACCGAAAGCGGCCTGCGCGTGATCTTTGACAGCGGCAGCGTGGCCGACCTGATCCAAGTCTGCATCGTGGTCTTTATCCTCTTCGCGGTGCGCGGCATGATGTCCTATCTGGTTCCGCGCGTCACGGTCTGGATCAGCAATGACGCGATCTTCCAGATGCGGCGCGATCTGATCGAACACATGATGAAACTCGACCTCGCTTATTTCGAACGCACGAAGTCGGGCGAGCTTATCCAGCGGTTGGTGACTCAGACGCAGGCACTGGGTGTTTTCGTAGGCCAGGCCACTGCCAACGCCGTGCGCGACGCGGTGACCGTCATCATCGTTTCGGGCTACCTGATCTGGAAGAACCCGATCCTCTTCGCGACCGCCGTTGTCGTGCTCCCGTTCATAATCTGGGTGATGAACTACGTCTCGGACCGGGTGAAGATCGTGCAGGGCGAGGCCGAGACGGCGATGGCCGAGTACATGAACGGCATCGAGGAAACGACCGCCGGGATGCGCACGGTCAAGATCGCCAGTCAGGAGGGCGTCGAGACTGACCGCCTGATGAAAGGCACCGCTTCCATCCGCGATCTGATGAACCGCGTGCAGATCACGCAGGCGCTGACGATGCCGTCCATCGATCTCAGCTCGGCATTTGTCTACGTGCTGGTGATTGGCGGCGGCGGCTACATGGTTCTCTCGCCCAATTTCGACATGGATGGCGCGGGCATCATCACCTTCCTTCTGGGGATGGTCATGGTCTTCGATCCCGCCCGGCTTCTGGCGATGTTCTTTGGCAGCCTGCCGTCCAATCTCGTGATACTGGAGCGGATTCGCCGCCTTTATGACGAGGTGCCCACCATCACCGACAAGGAGGGCGCGGTCAGTGATTTCGACACCCATGGCGATATCAGGCTGGAAGATGTGCGTTTCTCCTATTCGAAGGACCAGCCGCTGTTCCACGGGCTCGACATGACGTTCAAGGGCGGCGAGGTCTCGGCTATCGTTGGCTCGACCGGATCGGGCAAGACGACGGTCCTGTCCCTGCTGACGCGGCTCTACGATACCAAGGGCGGGCGAATCACCATTGGTGGGCAGCCCATCGACCAGCTGAAGGTCAGCGCGCTGCGCGGGGCTTATTCGGTGGTCGCGCAGGACATCGTCATCTTCAACAACTCGATCTGGGAAAACATCCGCTATGTCCGCCCGGATGCCAGCGATGAAGAGGTCTGGCAGGCGGCGGAGAATGCCGAGATCGCCGACCTGATCCGCGCCCGTGGCGGCGCGTCTGTCGGCCCCAAGGGCGCGCAACTGTCGGGTGGCCAAAAACAGCGCATCGCCATCGCGCGCGCCTTTCTCAGCGATGCACCGATCCTTCTGCTGGACGAGGCGACAAGCGCGCTCGACCAGGCGACCGAGGCGCGCATCAAGAGCGCTCTGGACCGCCTGACGCGCGGGCGCACGACGATCGTTGTCGCGCACCGGCTGTCGTCGATCGCGGGTGCTGACCGGATCTTCGTGATGGAGGCCGGACAGCTGGTGGAAGAGGGGCAGCATGATCAGCTGCTCAAGCAGAACCGGCTTTATGCGCAACTCTACAAGACGCAAAAACAGGCCTAGCGATGGCAACGCGGGGCCGCTGCCTGCTGTTCGGGCCGCGCATGATGGCGTAGCATGCAAATGTAGCTAGCCCTTGCTCCAAGGAGACACGCCATGCGACCGACAATAATTTCACTCCTCCTCTTTGCGCTTTCCAGCGCGGGCGCATCAGCGGGCGGGGTGGCCATGTGCCTCGAAAAGAGTGGCACGACCGAAGCACAATGCGCCTGCGCTGAGGCCGCGCTGATCGAAGAGATCGGCGCGGACGACGCCGGAATCTATGACCGTGTCGGCACGCGCTATCTAGAAAGCAGGGAGGCTGGCCAGTCGATGGGGGATTCCTGGGACGCGGCCATCGCCGCGACCGCCGCCGAGATCGGCGTTGGCCGCACTGCACTGCTGACCCGCATGAATGTCGCGGGCAAAGCGCATCGGGGTGCGATCAAGGCCTGCGAATAAAGCGTTTGACGGACCGCTTTGACGGCACGGGCGCGGCCGCGCCCCTTGCCCCCGTCTGCGCCAGCCCATAGTTTCGCGGCCAAGCCGAAAGCCAGAAGTAACCCTACAGGAGCCAGCCATGACCCAACGCCTTCACCTCGTCTTTGGCGGCGAATTGACCGATCCGTCCAAGAACGTGTTCAAGAATGTGAACGATCTGCATATCGTCGGCATCTTCCCCGATTACGAAAGCGCCCATCACGCTTGGAAGGCCGAGGCGCAACGCACTGTAGACAACGCGCATATGCGCTATTTCATCGCCCATCTGCACCGCCTGCGCGACGAAGAAGCGCCTGCATCGCCCACCGAAGAGCTGGGCTAAGGCACAGGCTATGGCCCGCTCGCTCAGCCTTGCGGCCTATATGGCGCTGGCCCGGCGTAGCGGCGGCGCGACTAGCGCGGGCTTTGCCCCCAGCGCCAAACGCCCCGAGGGCGCGGTGATCTGGGGCCACGCCACCAGCCTTGAGCATGCCAATGCGCTGGTTCAGCTGACGCAGCGGCTGGCGGCGCAGCGCGGCAGCGCCTCCGGCGTCGCAGGAGGCGGTCTTCACCTGCTGCTGACCACCGCGCCCGGAGTGCATATGACCGGCCATGCGCGCGCGCTGACATGCCGCCAGAGCCTGCAGGCCGACAATCCTGCCGAGGCGGAGGCATTCCTCGCGCATTGGCGCCCCGATATCTGCCTCTGGACAGGCGGCGATCTGATGCCCGCGCTGCTGATATCGGCTGACGAGGCGGGCGTGCCCCTGATCCTGGTCGATGCCGAGACATCGATGCTCGAGCGCCCCGGCTGGCGATGGCTGCCCGACATGACGCCGGCTCTGCTGACCCGTTTTCACCGCATCTTGGCGCGCTCGGACGGGGCCGCACGCCATTTGCGCCGCCTCGGAGTGCCCGAAGAAAAACTCAGCGTCACCGGCCTTTTCCAGGAGGGTGCCATCGCCCTGCCCTATGACGAATCCTTGCGCGACGAAATGGCGACATCTCTGCGCGGGCGGCCTATTTGGCTGGCTGCGATGGCGCGCCATGCCGAGCTTGAAATGATTTTGGACGCGCATCGGCAGGCCAGCCGGTTGGCGCACCGCCTGTTCCTGATCCTCGTGCCCGAGGACCTGGACGAGACCGACGAGTTTCGCGCGACCCTGCGCAAGGGCAACTGGCGGCACACCATCTGGTCGCAGGGCGGCATGCCCGGCGAGGCAACGCAGGTCCTGCTGGCCGATACGCGCGGTGAGATGGGACTGTGGTACCGCCTTGCCACGATCTCTTTCATGGGCAATTCCCTGCTTCCCGGCATGCGCGGCAGCGATCCAAACGAACCTGCGGCTCACGGCTCGGCCATTGTCTATGGCCCGAATGTGGCGCGCTACTTGCCCAGCTACAAGCGCTACGCGGGCGCCGGTGGCGCCCGCATCGTTCGCGATGGCGAGACGTTGGCCGCCGCGCTGGCCCATCTGATCGCCGCCGATCGCAGCGCGACCATGGCCCATGCCGCGTGGGAGGTAGCGACCGCGGGCGCCGAGGTGACGGACCATATCCTAGACCTGTTGCAGGACATGCTCGACGATCTGGAGTTCGCCTGATGCGCGCGCCCGCCTTCTGGCTGCGCCCACGCCATGCGCCGGGCCTGCGCGCGCGCCTTTTGTCGCCGCTGGGGGCGCTCTATGCGCGGGTCACGGCGCGGCGACTGGCCGCTGGCGACCCGGTGCGCGCGCCTGTGCCGGTGATCTGCGTTGGCAACCTGAATGCCGGCGGCACGGGCAAGACGCCGACGGTCATCGCATTGGTCCAGCATCTGGCCGCACGCGGCCGCGCCGTACATGTGGTCAGCCGCGGCCATGGCGGGCGGCTGGAAGGGCCGGTGGAGGTGGACCCCGCCGCGCATGACGCCGCCGATGTCGGTGACGAGCCTCTGCTGATTGCCGCCTTCGCTCCCGCCTGGGTCGCGCGCGACCGCGCCCTGGGCGCGCTTGCCGCAGCCGCAGCGGGGGCCGAGGTGATCGTGATGGATGACGGGTTTCAGAACCCGTCCCTGCACAAAGACCTGTCCCTGATCGTGGTCGATGCCGTCGCCGGTTTCGGCAATGGCCGCTGCCTGCCCGCCGGCCCACTTCGCGAACCGGTGGAGGTGGGCCTTACCCGCGCCGATCTGCTGCTGTCGATCGGTGGCGCGGCAGCGCAGAAGGCGTTTGAGGCAGCGTGGGCTGACGCGATCCCCCTGCCGCATCTGCGCGGGGCGCTGGCGCCCCTGCAGACCGGGATGGACTGGCACGGAACCCGCTGCCTCGCCTTTGCGGGAATCGGGCATCCCGAGAAGTTCTTTGCCACGCTCAAGGCGATGGGCGCCGATCTGGCCGGGACCGAGGCGCTGGACGATCACCAGCCTTTCACTCCCGCCCTGCTGACCCGGCTGGAGGCAGAGGCTGCCAAGTTGGGAGCGCAACTGGTGACGACCGAAAAAGACGCCGTGCGCCTTCCGGCGGGCTTTCGCGCCAAGGTGCTGACACTTCCCGTCAGGCTGGAGATCGAGGACTGGACCGAACTGGATACCCGGCTGTCGGCGCTCGGCCTCTGAGCCGAGCCCCGACAGCTTCAACTCTTCGGCAGCTTCGGCGACGCCTTGTCCAGCGACAGCTCGGCATCCGAAAACCGTATCGGCGTCCTGACGCCTGGCACACCATCCGGGGCGATCTGCATACCGCGCGCGATGATCTGCGGATCGGCATAGACCTCGTCCAGCGTGTTGATCGGCCCGGCGGGCACACCCGCCGCCTCGCAAGCAGCCAGCAGTCCGTCCTTTGTGAAGGTCACCGTGCGGGCCGTCAAAAGCGCGCTCAGTTGGTCGCGCAGCGCGACCCGGTCCGCGTTGGTCCCATATTCCGGCGCCGTCGCCAGATCGGGCACGCCCAGCGCGGCGCAAAGCCGCCGGTACTGCGCGTCATTGCCGACGGCGATGATGATATACCCGTCCGAACAGTCGAAGACCTGGTAGGGCGCAAGGTTGGGATGAAAATTCCCGATGCGCCCCGGCGCCTCGCCAGTTGTCAGATAGTTCATCGACTGGTTCGCCGTGACCGCCACGGCTACGTCCAGCAACGCCATGTCGATTTGCTGGCCCTTGCCGGTCGCGGCGCGTTGGTGCAGCGCCGCGAGGATCGCGGTGGTGGCATAGACGCCGGTGAAGATATCGGTGATCGCAACGCCCACGCGCTGCGGCTGGCCATCGGGCGCGCCGGTGATGGACATGAGCCCCGACATGCCCTGGATGATGTAATCATAGCCCGCGCGATGCGCGTAGGGCCCATCTTGGCCAAAACCGGTGACCGAGCAATAGATGAGCCGCGGGTTCAGCTTGGACAGGCTGGCATAGTCCAGCCCGTATTTCGCCAGACCGCCGACCTTGAAATTCTCGATCACGATATCCGCGTCTTCGACCAGCGCGCGCACCTCCGCCTGCCCCTCGGGCGTGCGGAAATCGATGGCGACGCTGCTCTTGCCGCGATTGGTGCCGTGGAAATAGGCGGCGCTGCGGTCACCCTCGCGCTCGACGAAAGGCGGGCCCCAGCGACGGGTATCGTCGCCCTCGGGACTTTCCACCTTGATCACCTCGGCGCCCAGATCGGCCAGCGTCTGACCGGCCCAGGGGCCAGCCAGAATGCGCGCCAGTTCGACGACCTTGAGGCCGGCCAGAGGTGAGGCCACAGGCACGGTGCTCATTCTGCCAGCTTCTCGTCGATGATCTCCTGCAGGTCGGCATAGGCCATGTTGCCGTATTGCTGACCGTTGATCATCAAGGTGGGGGTCGAGCTGATATCGTCCGCGTCCTTGTTCTGATTGAACCAGGCCAGCAGGGTCTCGGCCTTGTCCGCGTCTTCGAGGCAGGCGTTGATCTGATCCTCCTCAAGCCCGGCAACCTTGCCGATGCGCCGCAGGTTGTTCGAGATGGTGACCGGATCATCCGCGTTCAGCCATTCCTGTTGCTGCTCGTAGAGCATGCCCGAAATGCCGAAGAACCGCACCGGACCCGCGCAGCGCGCCAGCATCGAGGCCCAAAGGCCGACACGGTCGAAATAGACGTCGCGGTAGATGAAATGCACCTTGCCGGTGTCGATGTAGTCGCGCTTGAGGCTCTGGAAGGTGGTCTGGTGGAACGTGGCGCAATGCGGGCAGGTGAAGGACGCGTATTCGGTGATCGTCACCTTGGCATCCTCGGGGCCCATCGTCATTTCAGTGATCGACGAGGTATCGACATCGGCGTATTCAGCCGTGCCTTCCGCGTCGGTGGCGGCCATGTCGGCCTCCTCGTGACCGCCCAGTTGCCACCAGAGGACACCGCCAACAATGGCCAGAAGGGCCGCCCCGATGAGTAGTTTGCGGTTCATTGCGATATTCCTTTTGGATCAGCGTTTTGACTTGGATAATACGTTTTGGGCCAAGGCTTCAAGCGCGGCGCGCAGCCCCGCATCGGCCACGGGTGCGGCGATGCGGCGCGCCTCCTCGATGGCTTCGGGATCAGGCGGGCGCGGGGTCGGCTTGGGCGCGCGATGCTGAAAGCTGACCTGCCCCTCGGCAAAGCCGGTTGGCGCGGTCTGGGTGATGGTGATGCGGCTGATCGCGTTATAGCCGTAGACGGCGTTGACGCGCGCGCGCAGCCCTTCCTTCTGCATCTCCAGCATGGGCGCCTGCGCACCGGTGGTCAGCAGGGTCAGCGTCGCGCCCATGCCGCCGCGCCCATGGCCCACCTTGACGGGCCGCGCGATGGCGGCGATGTCCTCACCGACGATCTCGGCCCATTGGGTCAGAAGCCGCGATTCGGCAAAGCCGCGGCTTTCCGACGCCTTGCGAATGCGCTCTTGCAGCAGCGTGCTGGAGCGGGCGAAACCCTTGGTGGTGGGGCGGCGGGGCGACATGCGTTGACCTCCTGTCGATGCGCGCCATTCTAGGGCATGGTGCCGGCCATGCCAGCAGATAACCCGCAGAAACGACAAAGGGCGACATAAAACATGCGTGAGATATCGCCAGAGTTAACGCCCGCGCCCCGCGCCGCCGACCTGCTGGACTGGTATGACCGCCACGCCCGCGCCATGCCCTGGCGCACGCCCCCAGCCGCGCGGCAGGCCGGCGCGCGCCCCGATCCCTATCGCATCTGGCTGTCCGAGGTGATGCTGCAGCAGACGACCGTCGCTGCCGTGACGCAGTATTTCAACCGCTTCACCGCGCGCTGGCCCACGGTGGCCGATCTGGCCGGGGCCAAGGATGGCGAGGTGATGGGCGAGTGGGCCGGCCTTGGTTATTACGCGCGCGCGCGCAACCTGCTGAAATGCGCGCGCGCCGTGGTGGCAGATCATGGGGGCGCTTTCCCCGCCGATCACGCCGCTTTGCTGAAACTGCCCGGCATCGGCCCTTATACGGCGGGCGCAATCTCGGCCATCGCCTTTGATCTGCCCGAGGTGGTGGTCGACGGCAATGTGGAGCGGGTCATGGCGCGCCTCCATGACATCCACACCCCTCTGCCCGCCGCCAAGCCCGAGCTGACCGCCGCCGCCGCCGCGCTGACCCCTGCCGAGCGTCCGGGCGATTATGCGCAGGCGGTGATGGATCTGGGCGCCACCATCTGCACGCCGCGCAGCCCCGCCTGCGGCATCTGCCCTTGGCGCGCGCCTTGCCTCGCGCGGGCCAAGGGCACCTCCGCCGAACTGCCCAAAAAGACGGCGAAAAAGGCCAAGCCTGTCCGCCTTGGCATCGCCTATGTCGTGCAGCGCGCGGATGGCGCGATCCTCTTGGAGCGGCGCGAGGATCGCGGGCTCTTGGGCGGTATGCTGGGCTGGCCCGGCACCGATTGGTCCGAGGACGCGCCCGCGCCCGCCCCGCCGCTGGAGGCCGACTGGCAGGCCCTGAGCGAGGAGGCGCGCCATACCTTCACGCATTTCCACCTGCGCCTGACGGTGCGTGTGGCGCAGGTGCCCGTGGGCGCAAACCCCGAACGCGGCGTCTTCGTCGTGCCCGCCGAATTCAAGCCCGAGCAGCTGCCCACGGTGATGCGCAAGGTGTATGACCTGTCGCGTGGCGTTCTGCCAGGAATGGAGTAGATTGCGCGCAAAAGCCCGTTTGTCGTGCGCGTTTCGCCTTGATTGAATGCGATGCATCGCGCGAGACGATCTCATCACCGCCGGAGCGTTCCTCGATGTCCACCCTCGCCCAGATTCACCGCGCCATTCCCTTCTGGATGTCGCTGCTTTTGGTCCCTGTTGCCATCCTTGGCGCCCTTCAAGGCGGCTGGGCGGTGATCCTGCTGCCGCTCTTCACCTGGTATTTCTTTTCGCTGCTCGACGCGTTTCTGGGCCTCAACCTCGACAATCTCGATCCCGATGGCGGCGACGACATGACATGGTATCGCGCCATCACGCTGATCTGGGCGCCGGTGCAATTTGGCCTCCTGTTTTGGCTGATCTGGTATGTGCCGCAGGCCGCTCATTTGGGCACGCTGGAAAAGATCGTGCTTTTCTTTGGCGTCGGCGTCATCACCGGCACGGTCGGCATAAATTACGCGCATGAATTGATGCACCAACGGCCAAGGGGAGAGCGCATGCTGGCCGATCTCCTGCTGGCGATGGTCCTTTACTCGCATTTCCGGTCCGAGCATATGCTGGTCCATCATCGCCATGTCGGTACCCCGCGAGACACGGTGACCGCGCGCTACAACGAGGGCTTTCACCGCTTTTTCGCGCGCGTTTTGCCGGGCGTCTACACCTCTGCTTTCCGCGCCGAAGCGGCGATGCTGGCGCGCAAGGGACATGGTGCGCTGCATCGGCGCAACCCCTTCTGGCGCTATTGGGCGCTACAGGCGGGCATGCTGGCGCTGGCGCTGATCCTTGGCGGTTGGGTGGGCCTCGCGCTCTTCCTCTGGCAGGCGCTGGTTGCGATTTGGCAACTGGAGCTGGTGAATTACGTCGAGCATTACGGCCTCACGCGCGAGCATCTGGGCGATGGCAGGTATGAGCATGTCAAACCGCGCCACAGCTGGAACGCCTCACACAAGGCGACCAACTGGCTCTTGATCAACCTGCAGCGTCACTCAGACCACCATTACAAGCCCGACCGCCGCTTCCCCCTCTTGCAGAACTACACCGAGGACGAGGCGCCGCAGCTGCCCTACGGCTATCCGATAATGACCATGGCGGCGATGGTCCCGCCCATCTGGCGCCGCGCGATGAACCCGCGCGTACGCGCATGGCGCAAGACCTATTATCCGGGCATCACCGACTGGAAGCCCTATAACAAGGCGCAAAATCCGCCCCCCGCTTGAAGCCGCCGAGACGCGGGGCTAGCGTGACGGCAATTTCAGCCGGAGACACGCCATGCCCGACACCGCCCAGCCCTTCGCGCATCTCTTTGCACCGCTCAAGATCGGCGGTGTCGAGGTCAGGAACCGGATCCTGTCGACCGGGCATGACACGTCGATGGCCCATGAGGGCCACGTGACCGACGCCATGATCGCCTATCATGAAGCGCGCGCGCGTGGCGGCGCGGGCTTGATCGTTTCCCAAGTCGTCGGCGTGCACGAAACGGCGCGCTATACCTCGCATGTGCTGATGGGCACCGATGACAGCTGCTTGCCGGGCTTTACCCGACTGGCCGAAACGGTCCATGCCCACGGCACCCGCATCTTTGCCCAGCTGTTCCACCCGGGGCGTGAGATCATGGAGGTGGCAGACGGCACCGCGCCCGTCGCCTACTCGGCCTCGGCCACGCCCTCGGACCGTTTTCACGTCATTCCCCGCGCGATGTCAGTGGCGATGATCAATGAGGTCGCGGAGGGCTACGGCGCCGCCGCGCGCCGGATGCAAGAGGCCGGATTGGACGGGGTCGAGATCGTGGCCAGCCACGGCTACCTGCCCGCGCAATTTCTCAGCCCGCAGGTGAACCGGCGTGAGGATGCGTATGGCGGTAGTCTCGAGAACCGCATGCGCTTTGTCCGCGAGGCGATCGAGGCGGTGCGCAGGGCGACGGGCGAGGCTTTCGTGATCGGCCTGCGCATCTCGGGCGACGAGCATGTCGAAGGCGGGATGCGCGATGCGGACAGCCTCCAGGTGATCCGCGCACTGGCGCCGTCGCTCGACTACGTGAACGTGATCGCCGGCACCTCGGCCAGCCTTGGCGGCGCCATCCATATCGTGCCGCCGATGTTTCAGGAAACCGGCTATCTCGCCCCCTTCGCTCATGCGGTGAAGCAAGCCGTGGACATCCCTGTCATGGTCGCGGGCCGCATCAACCAGCCGCAGGAGGCCGAGGGCATCGTCGCCTCGGGGCAGGCCGATATGTGCGGCATGACCCGCGCGCTGATCTGCGATCCGGCGATGCCGGGAAAGGCCGAAGCGGGCCGCGCGGACGAGATCCGCGCCTGCATCGGCTGCAACCAGGCCTGCATCGGGCATTTCCACAAGGGCGTGCCGATCTCCTGCATCCAGTATCCCGAAACGGGGCGCGAGCTGCGCTATGGCTCCCCTCGCCGCACCGAGGCTCCCAAAACGGTGATGGTCATTGGCGGTGGTCCTGCGGGGATGAAGGCGGCGGCAACGGCGGCGGCGCTGGGCCATGACGTCACCCTGCACGAGGCATCCGGCCAACTGGGCGGGCAGGCCCTCTTGGCGCAGATGCTGCCGGGCCGGGCCGAGTTCGGCGGGATCGTCACGAACCTTGCAGGCGAGATGGAGCGCGCAGGCGTGACGGTGCATCTGAACAGCGAGGCCAATGCCGAAACGATCACAGACGCCGCACCCGATGCCGTGATCGTCGCCACCGGCGGCACGGCGCGGATGCCGCAAGGGGTGGAGTTCGGCGAGGACGCGCATATCGTCACCGCCTGGGACGTTCTGCGCGGCCTGCCCAATGTTGGCGGCAGCGTGACCATCGCCGACTGGCGCGCCGATTGGGTGGGCCTCGGGATCGCCGAGATGCTGGCCGCCGCCGGCCGTCGCGTGCGTCTTTGCGTCAATGGCACCCATGCGGGCGAGATGCTTCAAAGCTATGTGCGCGACAGCATGGTGGGCCGCGTTCAGAAATTGGGAGTCGAGATCATCCCCTATGCGCAGCTCTACGGCGCGGATGACGACACCGCCTATTTCATCCACGCCGCCAATGGCGAGGCCATACTGGTGGAAGACACCGATACGCTGGTTCTGGCGCAGGGCACCTCCAGCAATGATGCGCTTCTGGGCGCGCTCGAGGGCTATGATGGCGCGCTCATCGGCATCGGCGATTGTATGGCGCCACGCACGGCCGAAGAGGCGGTGTTGGACGGGCTGAAAGCAGCTTGGTCGCTCTGAAGAGCCATCAGCGTGATTTGAGTACTTCCACCAAGATGAAGCATGAGACGCGCAGCTTCATCTTGGCAGAATACTCAAGATCCTGACCTCTCACGCCGCGCCAAGATCGCAATGAAAAAACGCCCCACCGACAAGCGGCAGGGCGCAGTTGAGGTGGTGCCTAGCGTCAGACCACAGGCACCGGCGGTGTTCTTGTTTGTCTCGGAAAGCTCTTAGTTGGGGCGGTCGGCCATCTCGGCTCGGATCTGCTGGCGCAGAAGGTCGATCGGTACACGCTTGCCGTCCTTCTTGAAGTGCCAGTAGGTCCAGCCATTGCAGCTGGGCGCGCCTTCCAGATGGGCGCCGACCTGGTGGATCGAGCCCTTGATGTCGTCACCGATCAGCGTGCCGTCGGCGCGCACCTTGGCCTTGTGGCGCTGGTTCAGCGAATAGAGCTCTTCGCCCGGGCGCAGCATGCCGCGCTCGACCAGCTGGCCGAAGGGCACGCGCGGCTCGGCGCGCTTGGAGGTGCTGACCTGCAGCGCCTCGCGGTCGAACTTACGGATGCCTTTGAGGCGCTTCTCGGCGACCTTGCGATAGCCCTCGTCCCGCTCGATGCCGATATAGTCGCGGCCGAGCATCTTGGCGACGGCGCCAGTGGTGCCGCTGCCGAAGAACGGGTCGAGCACGACGTCGCCGGGATTGGTGCTGCCCACGATGACGCGGTGCAGCAGGCTTTGCGGCTTTTGCGTCGGGTGGGCCTTCTCGCCCGCCTCGTCCTTGAGCCGCTCGTGGCCGGTGCAGATTGGCAGCACCCAGTCGCTGCGCATCTGCACGCCGTCATTGAGCGCCTTCAGGGCCTCGTAATTGAAGGTGTATTTCGCGCCTTCCGATTTCGAGGCCCAGATCATCGTCTCATGCGCGTTGGTCAGGCGCTTGCCGCGGAAATTGGGCATCGGGTTGGACTTCCGCCACACGACGTCATTGAGGATCCAGTAGCCCGCATCCTGCAGGGCCGCGCCGACGCGGAAGATGTTGTGATAAGATCCGATGACCCAGATCGCGCCATTCGGCTTGAGAAGGCGGCGCGCGGCCTTCAGCCATTCGCGCGTGAACTGGTCATAGACGGCAAAGCTGTCGAACTGGTCCCAAGCGTCGTCGACCGCATCCACCTGGCTGTTGTCGGGCCGGTGCAGATCGCCGCGCAGCTGCAGATTATAGGGCGGATCGGCAAAGATCAGATCGACCGAATTTTCTGGCAGCGCGTTCATCGCTTCGATGCAATCGCCGCTTAGGATCGTGTTGAGAGGAAGCGCGGGCGCGCCCTCGATCTTGGTCATCTTCGTCATGTCTTGCCTCTGTCCCGGCGCGATTTTGCGCTCTGTCTACTTGTGGACAAAGATGAGTCATCGATGATTCGTGGTCAATTTCTTTTTTGAATCAGGAGGTTAGTTATTTATCTTGATACAAGATATTGTGCACCGGCTTGAAGGTTCGTCTATGGTGTGGGGTCACCCCCAGATTTCGGAGCGCCTCTTTGTGGTGCGGTGATGGATATCCCGCATTCGTTTCCCAGCCATATCCGGGATAGTGTTGCGCCAAATCCCGCATGACATAGTCTCGACATATTTTGGCCATGATTGAGGCCGCAGAAATCGAAACCGAGAGGGCATCGCCCCTGATGACCGCCCGCGCCGGGATCGTCAGGCCGCGCGGGATCATGTTGCCGTCGATCAGCGCCAGATCTGGTCGGCGCGGCAATCCGGCCAGCGCGCGTTCCATCGCCAGATGCGACGCGCGCAGGATGTTCAGCTCTTCGATCTCCTCGACGCTGGCATGGGCGATGCTGACCTCGGCGCAGGCGGCTATGGTGTCGTAAAGCGCGATGCGGCGCGCGGCGCCCAGCTTCTTGGAATCGTTGAGACCTTCGGGAATATCGGCAGCGTCGAGCACGACAGCGGCCGCCGTGACGGGTCCGGCAAGGGGCCCGCGCCCCACCTCATCGACACCGGCGATGATGCGCGCGCCCGCGACCTGCGCGGCCGCCTCCAGAGAATAATCGGGTCCCGTCATGCCACGCCAAAAAGCACGCGCCGCACCGAAAGGCCAGAGATGTGTGCAGGCGTGCCTCTGCCCCTGTCGGCGGGTCCCTTCGCGCACGAGCGAAGCGTTCTGTCTGGGCGGATGCACTTTCCGGCGATACTCTGGGCGGCATGACCCTTGAACCCAGACTGGACATCATCGGGGCGGCGCTGGCCGATCCCAGCCGCGCACGCATCTTGTGCGAGTTGATGGACGGGCGCGCGTTTACCAACAAGGAACTAGCCTGCGCCGCCAGAATCACGGCACAAACCGCGAGCGTCCATCTGCGGCAGCTGAGCGCGGCCGGTCTGACGACATCTCTGCGTAGCGGGCGACATGTCTATCACCGCATCGCGCGTGCCGAAGTCGCCACCGTGCTGGAAAGCCTCGCCAGTCTGTCACCCACCGACCATCTGAGGCGCAATAGCCAAAACAGTCGAGACACATGTCTGGCGCGCAGCTGCTACAACCATATCGCCGGCCGGCTCGGCGTTCTGATGACCCGGTGCCTCGCCGCGTCGGATGTGCTGCTGATCGCGTCCGAGACGGTAGCCCCCGGCCCGCGCTACATGGCGTTCCTCAAGGAAGCCGGGATCGACGTCCCACCGGTCGCGGGCGGCAAGCCCCTGGTGAAGCTCTGCCTCGACTGGACTGAGCGGCGCCATCATATCTCGGGGCCGTTTGCGACCGCGATCCTCGACAGGGCCGTGACCTCGAACTGGTTGCAACGCCGCACGGGCAGCCGCTCCCTGATGATCACGGAGGATGGATTTCAGGCGCTGGACCGTTTCTTTGCGCTCGGCCGGGACGAGGTGGCGCAAGACGGCGATGCCTCGGAGTTAGGTGGATAACGAATCGTCTTTTCGCCGGGCCGCCCCAAATCGCGCTATCAAGGCGCATGACATTTTGCCGGAGACGCCCATGCCCCTGCCCACCCTCACGACCGACAGGTTCGTGCCCGAAGAAGGCCTGCGTATAATCGTGCAGGTGCCCGGCACCCATGCCCAGAGGATCACCGATACGGTTCTCAAGATCGCGCCGCTGACCTATGGCGATTATGATTGCGTCACCTTCAGGAGCGCACCGGGCATTCAGCAGTTCAGATCGCTGGGGCGCGGACACAATGCCGCAACCAAGACCGTGGTCGAGGTGCGCTGCCTGGAGCTGTCGTTCTTTTTGCCGCAGGACGAGCGTTTGACCGATACGGTTCTACGGGCAATCTATGCTGCGCATCCATATGAAGAGCCGGTGATCTTCGTTCAGACCTGCCTGAGAACGCAGCACATACGGGGAATGGACGAGGACAATCCCGCGAGGTTCTGGAACAGCGAGGCCGAGGACTGGATTCCGCAGGAGCATCGGTAGGGAGGTGGAAAAGGGCCCCGGAGAGGCCCTTTTCATACATGATCGGGTCAGGCCGGATCAGTGCGCCCGGCGATAAGGCCGCGCGCTGTAGCGCTGCTGTTGACGGTGGTCATAGGCGCGCCGCTCGGACCGGCGGTCGCGCATGGCGTTGCGATGATCGTTATAGCCCTTGTGGTAAGCACGCTCGACAGCGCGTTGGCGGGGTCTCTGATAACGGGGTTTCTGATACCGAGGCTGCTGATATCGGGGCTGCTGATATCGAGGCTGGTAGACATGCTTGCGCTGGGGCTGATAATAGCGCGCCGCGCCGCGGCGCTTGTCCTTTTGCGCGTCATGGATAACGGCGCCGACGATGGCCACACCCGCGATGGCCGCAAGGGCGCGGGCAAGGTCCCGGTCGCCAGCTTGGGCAGGGGCGGCGGTCAGGCCGGTGACGGCGATCGAGGCCGCGATGATCATGGATACGAATTTGCGTGACATGGGGGCGATCCTTTCAGTGGATGATATGCAGTACCTCATCACGCTCGCCCGGCCCGACCGCGCATCGCAATATCGCCCTACTGCTATCCGATATCAGTCCCACGGCATGCGGTGGGATATTGTATAGCCGCACGGGCTTCGCCATGGTTGGCCCATGATGAAAATCCTGGTCCCCTTGGCCCTTGCGGTCCTGATCGCGGCTCCCGCCAGTGCAGCCTGTGTCGCTGAATACAAGGCCAAGCGGGACAACCCGCTTGAGCTGTTCTACGGCACCCACCGCTTTGACGGGCCGTGCACCCTGTCCGCGGCGCGGTCGCAGCTGCGCGGGCAACTGGCATCGCAGGGCATGACCCTGCTCAAGGTGCTTTCGGTGCGCCAACAATGAGGGGCGCTACCATCCTTGCCTCGGATGCACGGCGCTCGGGCGGCCGGGTGGTTCTTTTTGGCGTGGTGGCGATCGTCGCTATCCTCACGCTGGCAGCGGTTCTTCTGTTCATTTCCCTACCCGACGCCGGGGCATTCAACGCGCGCGTCGAGCAAATCTTTGTCGAGAATGATGCCCTGACCAGCGATGCCGAGATCAAGTTGCTCGAGATCCTCGCGCTCTCAGGCACCGCCTTCAGCGAGACGCTGGTCAGCTACCGCATGGTGATCTTCGTGCTGTTGGTCTTCAGTACCGCCCTTCTGATCGCCGCGCTGACCTTTCTGATCATGCTGACCCTGCTCAACCGGCGCATGGCCCAGATCGAGCGGTCGGGCATTCAGGTCAGCTCGCTCCTGATCAGCCGCGCGGAAAAGTCGGTCTATCTGAACAATATGGGGTTCAAGCTGACCGATGCCGCGATGGAGACCCTGTCGGTTCTGGCCGAGGCACGGCTTGACGGGGATATCCTGACCGGCGCCGAGATCGAAGGCATCGTCTCGGGACGGCCTGCCACAGACTGCGAAGAGGCAGCGGGAGCTACCCGTATCAAGCGCCTGCGCGACACGCTGGGCAACCAGATGGTCAGCGAACTTCTGGTGCGCAACATCGCGCGGCAGGGCTATGTGCTGGCCATCGACAAGGATGTCATCCGCGTCATCTAAAACGTGGTCGACCGGCGCCATAAACCCGCCCGCCGGCCATTGGCCGCGAACTGACAAATGACCCGGGCGCGGGGCCTATTTTGGCATCATGAAGAATTCTTCACGCACGATCTTGCGATTCTCGACAGTATATACAGCGATCTCGCGTAAGTTCATCTTCTTGCCGGTTTCCTTTTGCGTCACCTCGGCGTCGAAGCGCACTGCGAACCGGTTGGGCGGATGCACATAGGGCCCATCGGCCTCGATCTTGTGGATCTCGTGCGTCGACGACCAATCCTCACGTTTTGCCTTGATCGCGCCGCGGCCCTTCGCGATTCGCACATCGCGCCCTGGCGGAATAACCGCCTCGACCGATTCCGCGTTTTCTGCATAAAGCTCATCGACATGTTCAATGCCGCGCCCATCCTGCATCGCCTGAACGAAGTCACGTCCAAGTTTGACCAGATCATCCATGTGAAGCCTCCCTGTCACTAGCGCCAAGTGTGGCACGATTTGGCGAGGCATACTTTGACGGGGATCAAGCTGCGCGCGGAAATCCGCCTTGATGGGCGCCTGCCTCAGAGCGGTCAGAGCCGGTTTTAAGCCTTCTGCAGCCAGCCCTCCAGCGCCGCCAGCCCCTCATCCAGGCCCGTCCGGCCAAATCCGATTCGAAACCGATCCTGCGGCGTCTCGCCCAGATCCGAGCGATAGATCGTCGAGGGCAGCACCAGAACGCCCGCCTCCTCGACCAGCCGCCGGGCAAATTCGTCCACGCCCTCAGGCCCCAGATAGCGAGGATAGCCCATGCAGGAGCCATCGGGCCGACGCCATTCGAAAAGATCGGGATGCCGCGCAAAGAAGGCATCCCATTTCGGCAGGTTCGCGTCCACGATGTCATTGTTGCGGGCCAAGAGCCGATCCCGCGCCTTGAGCGCGATGCGCGCCAGATGCTCGGACGGGCCGGAATTGCAGATCGACAGGTAGTGCTTCATCCGCTCCATCCGGCTCAGAACATCGCGGTCCTGGCACGCGATCCAGCCGATGCGCAGCCCCGGCAGCCCATAGGATTTGGACATCACGCCCAAGCTCAAACCCCGCTCGTATTCGTCCGCGACGAACGGCAGATGCTGAGCGCCCGAGGGGCCCAGCCCGTTGAAAATCTCATCGTGAAGGATCCAGATGCCATGCTGACGGCACAGATCGATCAGCGCACGGTAGCGGTCCAGCGGCAGGATGGCGCCGGTGGGGTTGTGCGGGAAGTTGATCGTCAGAAGCTTGGTATTGGGGCGGATCGCGGCCCGGATCCGGTCGATGTCGAGCGACCAGTTGTCATCCGGGTCCAGCGGCACGCCCGTTGCCTCACAAATCATCGAGGGCAGCGTTTCATGCGATTGGTAATTCGGCGTGATGACGATGGCATGATCGCCCTTGGACAGCAGCACGTTTTTCGCGGCAAAGATACCCTCGCTCGCCCCGGCAAAGCAGAGGATGTTTTCCGCTGTTTGCCGCGCGTAAGTCTGCGCAATGGTCTCGCGCAGCGCGGGCATGCCCCATGTCTCGGTATAACCCAGCCACATCGTCTCGAAGGATTTGCGGTCCTCGTCGCTGGCCATCGCCAACAGGTCAGGCAGTGCCACGCTTTCGGCGTCGGATGCCGTCAGATGATACCGCGCGCTGAACTCCCATTTGGCGAAATGCGTCTCGAGGCGAAAATCGGGCAAACTGGTCATTAAGGCTCCTTTGCAGGCGATGATCCGCTGATACGGCGGCTCGGTATGTGATCCGGATGCCCGCGAACCGCGTATATTCTGATGTAGTCAAAACAAGGAAGGTTTGTCATGCGTTCTATCGCTTCCGCCGCCTGCGTATTGTCCGTAGGGCTTCTTACAGCACCCGTGGCCGCGCAGGCGTTCGAGCAAATCACCACCCGCGACGCCTTTGTTGCCGCAACATCCGGGCGCGATCTGATCCGGCTGGGCATTTCCGTCGCGGTGTCACCTTCGGGCGAAATCATGGGCCGCGCCTTTGGCTATCCTGTCACCGGGGCATGGAACTGGCAGGAAGGCTATTTTTGCCGTGACCTTTATTGGGGCGGCGACCGCCTTGATCCCAACTGTCAGGCCGTGCGGATCAAAGGCGACACGATCCGCTTCATCTCGGATCAGGGAAAGGGTCAGAGCGCGGATCTGACCCTCAGATAGGCTCTAATCCGTCAGCTTGTAAAAGTGATGGGTTGGGCCGTGGCCGTGTCCCACGTCCAGCTTGGCTGCCCCAGCGATTGCATTGGTGATATAGGCCTTGCTCCGTGCAACGGCGGTCTTCAGGTCATGCCCGGCCCCCAGATGGGCCGCAATGGCCGAGGACAGTGTGCATCCCGTCCCGTGGGTGCTCTGGCTCTGGATGCGTGGGCCCTCCAGCCACTCTGCGCCGCCGGAATGCAGTAGCAAGTCGGGGCTTTCCACGCCGCCCAGATGACCGCCCTTCATCAGGACCGCCTGCGCGTCCAGACCCATGAGGCGCAAGGCATGCTCCAGCATCATGTCCTTGTCCCTTGCCTCGCCGATTTGCAGCAGGTCCGCAGCCTCGGGCAGGTTCGGGGTGATCACCGCCGCCATCGGCATCAAGTGGCGGCGCAGTGCATCGACGGCCTCCGCCGCCAGCAGGCGGTCGCCCCCCTTCGCCACCATGACAGGGTCCAGCACGATAGGCGCGTCCAGACCGTCCAGCGCATCCGCCACCGCGCGGATGATCCCGGCATCGCCCAGCATTCCGATCTTGACCGCGTCGATGCGAATGTCGCTGCGGATGGCTGCGATCTGCGCGGTGATGATACCCGGCTCCATCAGGTGCACCGCCTGCACCCCGCGCGTGTTCTGCACGGTCAGCGCGGTGATGGCGGCCATTGCATAGCCGCCATTGGCCGAAATCGATTTGATATCAGCCTGAATGCCTGCGCCGCCCGACGGATCGGACCCCGCGATGGAAAGAATGTTGGGGATCATATCTGCCTCCACGCCTGGATCAAGGCGCGCGCCGCGCCCTCCATTTCATCCGCCCGCGAAATGGCCGAGACAACGGCGATGCCTGCTGCGCCCATTTCGCGCAGCGCCGCCGCATCGGCTTGTCTGATCCCTCCAATGGCGACGCAGGGGAGAGGCGCGGACGCGATCAGCCGCGCCATACCGTCCATCCCGAGGGGCTGCGCCGCATCAGGCTTGGTCGCCGTGGCGCGCAACGGGCCGGTGCCCAGATAATCGACACTATCCTGCGAAATAGAGCCGAGTTGTGCTTCGGTTTCGACCGAAAGGCCCAGGATCATCTTCAGCCCGATAGAGGCGCGAATGGCACGGGCATCTCCATCGCCCTGCCCCACATGCAGGCCATCGGCACCGATGCGCCAGGCAATCTCGACCCGATCATTGATGATCAAGAGCGCCCCCGCCGCGCGGGTGAGCTTCAGAAGGGCGCGCGCCTCGTCCTCGAAGGCGGCCTCGCTGGCGTCCTTGTCGCGCAGCTGGATCATCCGCACCCCGGCGGCGAGGGCCGCGCGCACCTGATCGGTAACAGGGGCCGAAGCCCCTGCATCCGTGACGAAATAGACGGGCCCAAGATCCCTAGCATTCAGCCTCATGCCGCCTCGATCCGCGCACCTGCGGTCACATCCGCGGGCGTTAGCGCATAAAGCGCGTCGATGAACGCGGTCTGAAAGCTGGCCGGGCCAGCGCCTTTTTCGCCCGCGATCTCGCCCGCGACCGCGTAATAGGCCAGCGCGGCGACGGTGGCGGGCAGCGCGGGCTGATCCACGGCAAAGGCCGCTACGATCCCGGTCAGCGAGCAGCCCATGACAGTGATGCGCGGCATCAGCGCGTGGCCTCCCGCAACACGGTAGGCGCTGTCCCCATCGGTCACGAAGTCAACCTCGCCCGTCACCGCCACGACGCCGCCCGTCTGCCGGGCCAACGCCCGCGCCGCATCTTCGGCATCACTGACGGCGTCGGCGGTATCAGCGCCCTTGCCCGCCGCCGCCGATCCGGCCAGCGCGATGATCTCGGACGCATTCCCGCGAATGATGCTGGGCCTCAGCGTCAAGAGCCGCGCACCCGCATCCCGGCGCAGCGCGGTTGCGCCCACGGCCACAGGGTCCAGCGCCCATGGCTTGCCCGCCGCGACCATCACGCTGGCGGCGGCCTCCATTGAGCGGAGCCAAGCTGGATCGAGGGTGCCGATATTGACGCTGAGCGCGTCCGCAATACCGGCGAATTCCGCCGCCTCGCCCTCGTCATGGGCCATGGCGGGACTACAGCCGGCGGCCAGCATGATGTTGGCCATGACATTCATGGCCACGTAATTGGTGATGTTCTGCACCAGCGGCGCACGGGCACGCATCCGGGCCAGATAGTCTCCGGCGTTCTTCATCGGGATCCCCTCTTTTACGGGCGGGGGCAGGCCATGAGCCGGGCGCGCATGGCCCGGTCTCAGCGCAACTTCCTCCGCCGGCATGATCCGGTTCAGGTTCGAAGGGTGCATCTCAGCCCGGCTGTTGCGGGCGCCCCTGTTACGCGGATCAGGATGATCGCCGATTGCGGTGGCGTCAACCCGTCAGAAGTCGATGGCGATGCCCTTCTTTTCCCAATCGCCATAGCGCACGGCCTCCAGCCCTTCCTTGCGGCCGCCCAGCTCTTTGGGCAGTTCGGTCTTCTCGGCCTTGAGGCGGCGCTCTTCGGCCTCGGCCAGCGCACGTTGCGCGGCGGGCGGAAGATGACGTGGCTGATCGGGGCGGGGATCGGTGCTGTCGGTCATGGCATGGGTTCCTTTGAAGCCGTGCCCCTGATATACGCCGCCCTCGCCATTCAGCAAGGATTTGCCATGACTGCCTCGTCCAAGCCCGCGTCGCCGCGCGCCGCCGCCGCCCACCTGCTGGACCAGATTTTGGGCGAGCATCGCCAGATGGCGGACCTGCTGGCCACCGGTGCGCTGGACCGGCTGGAGGCGCCCGATCGCGCCCGCGCCCAGCGCCTTGCCACGCAGACCCTGCGCAGCCTCGAGCGCGCGGACCGCATCCTTGCCAAACACCTGCGCAAGCCGCCGCCCCTGACAGTGCGCAACATCCTGCGCCTCGGCACGGTCGAGCTGTGCCAGGGCGGTGATGCGCATGGCATCGTCAATGAATGCGTCCAGATGACCGCCGGCAACAAGCGCTTTGCCAAGCTGAAGGGGCTGGTCAATGCCGTTCTGCGCAAGGTCGCCGCTGACGGGCCTGCCGAATGGGCGATCCTGCGCGTGCCGCACCTGCCCAAATGGCTGCGCAGTCCCTTGTCCGAGGCGTATGGCGCCAAGGCCGTCTCTGGCTTCGAGGCCGCGCATTTTGCCGGCGCCCCGCTTGACCTGACGCCCAGGGGCGATGCCGCCGCGCTGGCCGAGGCAACGGGCGGCACGCTACTGCCCACCGGATCGGTGCGGGTTGAGAACGCAGGCCAGGTCAGTGCCCTGCCCGGCTATGAGGCGGGCGATTGGTGGGTTCAAGACGCCGCCGCAGCAATCCCGGCGTGTGTGCTGGGCGCGACCACGGGCGAGACGGTGCTGGACATGTGCGCGGCACCCGGCGGCAAGACCCTGCAACTGGCGGTCACGGGCGCCGATGTCACCGCGCTCGATATCTCGGACGCGCGCATGGCGCGGGTGCGCGAGAACCTTGGCCGCACCAGCCTGAATGCCACCCTCGTCACCGGCGACGCGCTGACCCATGAGGGGCAATATGACGCGATCCTTCTGGATGCGCCCTGCTCGGCCACCGGCACGATCCGGCGGCATCCGGACCTGCCCCATGCGCGAGACGGTTCCGAAATCGGCGATCTGATCGCGCTGCAATCAGCCATGTTGGACCACGCGCTGAGCCTGCTGAAACCGGGCGGGCGACTGGTCTACTGCACCTGCTCACTGCTGCCAGATGAGGGCGAATGCCAGGTCGAGGACGCGCTGTCCCGCCATCCGGGCCTGACCGTGGACGCGGCCGCGCTGGACCTGCCGGGCATCGACCCCGCCTGGCTGACCGAAGAAGGCGGACTGCGCCTGCGCCCGGATTACTGGGCCGAGATCGGCGGCATGGACGGGTTCTACATCGCCCTGCTGCGCCGCTGACGCGATTTTCGCAATCCTTCGGTGACTTGGGCACCGCCCCGCGATAAGCTGCGCGCGAAAAGGCGCCGGTGAAGAGCGCCCGGAACCGAGGCGAGCATCGAGACATATGGCACCTGCGGGCACATTCCGCGCGAAATGGACGAGGCTGCAGAACCGCATTGCCGCGCGGCGTGCGGCATGGGCGCGGCCCGCCACGGCCTTTGTCTCATCGCCCGAACCGCGCACGATTGGCAGCTTTGCAAGGGGGCGTCAGCTCTCGGCGGGGAACTTCATGTTCGCGGGGCATCTGGTGCAGAAGCCGGATGTATCCATCTGGGACATCACCGCCCCCGATGCGGCCTTCGAAGCGGAAATGCACGGCTTCGGCTGGCTGGACGACTTGGCGGCAGCCGGCGACGCGGCGGCGCGCAAGGCCGCGCAGGACTGGACCCAAGGCTGGATCGCCCGCTATGGCGCGGGGCGCGGACCCGGCTGGACACCAGATCTGACCGGGCGGCGCGTGATCCGCTGGATCAACCACGCGCTTTTCCTGCTGGCCGGGCAGGACCGCGCGGCCTCGGACGCTTTCTATCGCTCGCTGGGTCAACAAACTCTGTTTCTGGGCAAACGCTGGCACGGGGCCTCGCCCGGTCTGCCGCGTTTCGAGGCACTGACCGGCCTCATTTACGCCGGGATCGCGCTGGAGGGGATGGACCGCTATACCGCCACCGCCGCTCGGGCCCTGGGACGCGAATGTGATGCGCATATCAGCGCCGAGGGTCATCTGGTCACCCGCAACCCCGAGGAATTGCTGGACGTCTTTACCCTGCTGACATGGGCCGCCGAGGCGCTGGCCGAGGCCGAGATCGACGCGCCCTCGCTGACGGCGGCCACGGCGCGCATCGCGCCCACCCTGCGCACGCTGCGCCATGTCGATGGGGGCCTTGCGCGGTTCCACGGCGGCGGGCGTGGGCTTGAGGGGCGGCTGGACACCGCGCTGGCCGCCAGCGGCGTCAAGACGCGGCGCGAGGGCGGGCTGGCGATGGGATACGCACGTCTGAGCGCCGGGCGCACGTCTGTCATCATCGACGCGGCGCCGCCGCCCACGGGTGCGGCCTCGACTGGCGCCCATGCCTCGACCATGGCGTTCGAGCTGACCTCGGGCCGCCGTCCGGTCATTGTGAATTGTGGCTCGGGCGCCAGTTTCGGCGCCGATTGGCGGCGGGCAGGCCGCGCCACGCCCTCGCACAGCACCCTTGTCGTCGATGGTGCCTCCAGCGCGCGGCTGGCCGCCCCCGGCGCGGAGGCCGAGTGGCTGAGCCAAGCCCCCCGCCACGTTCCTGTCCAGATGAGCCGCGCCTCGGATGGCGTGCGATTCGAGGGCGGGCATGACGGCTATGTCCGCCGCTATGGCCTGACCCATGCGCGCACGATCGAGATGACCTTCGACGGGCGCGGCGTCGCGGGCGAGGATATGCTGCTGGCCATAAGCCCCGAGGACAGGCGGCAGTTCGATGCCGCGATGGACCGCACGCGCATGCAGGGCATACCCTACCAGATCCATTTCCACCTTCACCCCGAGGTGGATGCCAATGTCGATATGGGTGGCGTGGCGGTCTCATTGGCCCTGCGCAGCGGCGAGATCTGGGTCTTTCGCACGGACGCGCGGGCGAAAATTACTCTGGAGCCATCAGTTTATCTGGAAAAATCGCGAATCAAGCCGCGTGCGGCCAAACAGATAGTTTTATCCGGGCGCACGCTGGAGTATGCGGGCCGCATCAGATGGTCGCTCGCCAAGGCTCAGGACACTCCGATCAGCATTCGCGATCTGGCGCAGGACGCGCCCTATCCGGAGCTGGACGGCGACCGGAATGACTGACACGCCATAACGCAGGATCGCACCATGACCGATATCGCTCCCATCCGCCGCGCCCTTCTGTCCGTCTCGGACAAGACCGGGTTGATCGATCTGGGGCGCGCCCTGTCCGAGCGTGGGGTCGAATTGCTCAGCACTGGCGGCAGCGCCAAGGCATTGCGCGATGCGGGGCTGGAGGTGCGCGATGTGGCCGATGTCACCGGCTTCCCAGAAATGATGGACGGGCGCGTGAAAACGCTGCATCCCGCCGTACATGGCGGCCTTCTGGCGCTGCGCGACAATGACGATCACGTAAAGGCGATGGACGAGCACGGCATCGGTGCGATCGACCTTCTGGTGGTCAACCTCTACCCGTTCGAGTCCACCGTCGCCGCCGGCGCTGACTATGACACCTGCATCGAGAATATCGACATCGGCGGCCCCGCGATGATTCGCGCCGCAGCCAAGAACCATGGGTTCGTCAATGTCGTGGTCGATACCGAGGACTACGCGCCATTGCTGGAGCAGATGAAGGCCAATGACGGCGGCACGACGCTCGCCTTCCGTCAAAAGCTGGCGATGACCGCCTATGCGCGCACTGCCGCCTATGACAGCGCTGTCAGCACATGGATGGCCGCGCAGCAGAATGACAATGCCCCCCGCCGCCGCACCGTCGCCGGATCGCTGGCGCAGGTGCTGCGCTATGGCGAGAACCCGCACCAGGCGGCCAGCTTCTATCTCGACGGCAGCGCGCGGCCGGGGGTCGCGACAGCCAAGCAGCTGCAGGGCAAGGAGCTGAGCTACAACAACATCAACGACACCGACGCCGCTTTCGAGCTGGCCAGCGAATTCGCCGCTGCCGATGGCCCCGCCTGCGCGATCATCAAGCACGCCAACCCCTGCGGCGTCGCCCGCGCGGCAACGCTGAAAGAGGCCTACACCCGCGCCTTCGATTGCGATCGGACATCGGCCTTCGGCGGGATCATTGCCCTCAATCAGCCGCTGGATGGTGCGACCGCCGAGGAAATCGCACAAATCTTTACCGAGGTCGTGATCGCCCCCGGCGCGGACGCGGATGCGCGCCGCATCTTCGAGGCCAAGAAGAACCTGCGCCTGCTGATCACGGAGGGCATGGCCGATCCAGCAGAGGCCGCGCAGACGATCCGGCAGGTCGCGGGCGGGTATCTGATGCAGGACAAGGATAACGGCCATATCACCGCGGATGATTTGAAGGTCGTGACCAAACGCCAGCCGACCGAGGCCGAATTGGCCGACATGCTCTTTGCCTGGAAGGTCGCCAAGCACGTCAAGTCGAACGCCATCGTCTACGTCAAGGACGGCGCCACCGTCGGCGTCGGCGCGGGCCAGATGAGCCGCGTGGACAGCTGCCGCATCGCCGCGCGAAAAGCCCAGGACATGGCCGAGGCGCTGGCCCTTTCCGAGCCGTTGACGAAGGGCAGCGTTGTCGCATCAGATGCGTTCTTCCCCTTCGCCGATGGCCTTCTGACGGCCGCAGAGGCAGGCGCGACCGCCGTAATCCACCCCGGCGGGTCAATGCGCGACGACGAGGTGATCGCCGCCGCCGACGAGGCGGGCCTTGCCATGGTGCTGACTGGAATGCGCCATTTCCGGCACTGATGCCGCTTCGGCCTCGAAAGGGCGCATGACATGAAGACAGTATTCTGGTCGGCCTTTTGGATCTTTCTGCTGGATCAAGCCACGAAATACCTCGTGGTCCATTGGATGAACTTGCGCACGCTGGGCGCTATCGACGTCTGGCCACCCTTTCTCAACCTGCGCATGGCATGGAATTACGGCATCAATTTCGGCCTTCTGGCCGGCGACGCACCTTATACACGCTGGATCCTGATCGCCGTCGCGCTCGTCGTTTCGGGCGCTGTCCTGTGGTGGATCCGCCACGAGCCGGGCGGAAAATGGCAGAAAATTGCCGCGGGCTTCCTGATCGGCGGCGCGCTCGGCAACGTGATCGACCGGCTGCTCTACGGGGCGGTCGCGGACTTTCTCAACATGTCCTGCTGCGGCTTTGACAATCCATACGCCTTCAACGTGGCAGATATCGCCATTTTCATCGGCGCCTTCGGGATGATCATTCTGAGCCCCGGCAAAAAGCCTGCGTGACCTCCCCGCGCGATTGCGTTAAACATCGCGCAACACTTTGCGAAAGAAGGGCCGATCCCATGCGCCGCAGCATCCTGGCACTTACCCTGATGACCCTCGCCATCGCTGCCTGCGGGCGCAGCGACGGCGCCCTGACGCGCATAAAGAATGACGGCAACGGCCCGGACGAGTTTGCCGTTTTGCCGACGGCTCCGCTGCAAACGCCCGAAAGCTATAACAACCTGCCCCCGCCCACGCCGGGCGCGGCCAACCTCGTCGACCCCAACCCGCGCGCGGCTGGTGTTGCGGCGCTTGGCGGCAATCCTGCTGCCACGGTCCCGGGCGGCCAGATCTCGGGTAGCGATGGCGGGCTGGTGAACCATGCCAACCGCTTTGGCGTCTTGCCGGACGTGCGCCGGGAACTGGCGATCGAGGATGCCCAGGTGCGCCGCCGTCATGGCAGGGTCAACATCTTCAATCTCGGCGCCAATGACGACTATACCGCAGCCTATAAGAAACAGTGGCTGGACAGCCAGGCCGAACAGCAGCGGCTGATGCAGCGTGGCATCGTCACACCGTCCGCACCACCAGCCCAGTAAGTCAGGCCCACGCCACGCATCAGCGCCCCGGCCCCAGGCACGGGGCGTTTCTTTTAGGACCCCGCGCCCGATCACGGATATGGCATCGCGGGTTGCGCAAGAGGCCGCGCAGCGTATCTATTTGCCAATAGCAGCCGACACCGCCCGGCACACAGCCATAACCGGAGACCGCATATGCGCGCTTTGATGATAGCCCTGATGACCCTGTTGCCCGTTGCCGTCTTTGCGGAGGATATCGCCGCGTCCGGCACCGATGATGTGACCAGCTACACGCTGGACAATGGCTTGCAACTGGTCGTGATCGAGGACCATCGCGCGCCCGTCGTCACGCATATGGTCTGGTATCGCGCCGGATCCGCGGACGAGCCGCCGGGCAGCTCGGGCGTTGCGCATTTCCTTGAGCATCTTCTGTTCAAGGGCACCGATACGCTGGCACCGGGCGAGTTTTCGGCCACGGTCGCGCAGCAGGGCGGCAATGACAACGCCTTCACCAGCTACGATTTCACCGCCTATTACCAGCGCGTCGCGGCCGACCGGCTGGAGCTGATGATGCAAATGGAAGCGGACCGCATGGTCAACCTCAAGCTGGACGAAGAGAATGTCGCGACCGAGCGCAATGTCATCATCGAAGAGCGGAACATGCGGGTCGAGAACAACCCCGGATCGCTCTTTCGCGAGCAGATGAGAGCGGCGCAATATCTGAACCACCGCTACGGCACGCCCATCATCGGCTGGCAGCACGAACAGCCTCAGCTGACGCTGCAGGACGCGGTGGATTTCTACACCACCTATTACGCTCCCAATGACGCCATCGTCGTGGTCGCAGGCGATGTCGCTCCCGAGGACGTGCTGGCCATGGCGAAGGAGCATTACGGCGCCATCCCCGCCAACCCCGACCTCCCCGAGCGGATGCGTCCCGAGGAGCCGCGCCAGATGGCCGCACGCCGCCTGACGATGGAGGACCCGCGCGTTCCACAGCCCTACATCACCCGCACCTACCTTGCCCCCGAACGCGACAGCGGCGATCAGGACAAGGCCGCCGCGCTGACCGTGCTGGCAGAAATTCTCGGCGGCGGCACAACGTCGCTTATGGCCGAGAAACTGCAATTCGACGCGCAGATCGCAGTGCAATCGGCGGCTTGGTATGACGGCGTCTCGCTGGACGAGACCACCTTTACCCTTCTTGTCGTGCCTGTGCCCGGTGTCACCCTGCCCGAGGCGGAGGCGGCCATGGACGACGTGCTGCAAGGCTTCATGAAGAACGGTGTGGATGCCGATCAGCTGGAGCGCATCAAGATGCAGATGCGCGCCGCGCAAATCTATGCGCGTGACGACGTCAACGGGCTGGCCAATCGCTATGGCGGGGCGCTGGCCTCGGGCCTGACCATCGAGGATGTGCAGGACTGGCCGAACGTGCTGCAGAATGTCACCACCGAGGATGTGATGCAGGCCGCCCGTGACGTCCTTCAACCCCGCAATTCCGTCACCGGCCACCTCAGCGCTCCCGAGGCCAATACTGCGGCGATAGGCGCATCGGGCGTCGCTGACGTCACCCCCGCCATTACCGACACTGCACCCGACACTGCCACGACGGAGGCCACTCAATGATCCGCAGCACAATCGTCCGCTTTGTCCTGCCTTGCCTGACGGCGCTTGCCTTTGCCCTGCCCGCCGCCACCCTTCCGGCCCATGCCGAAATCGAAGTGCAGGATCTGGGCACGCCTGGCGGCGTAGATCTGTGGCTGGTCGAGGATCACACCATCCCCTTCGTCGCGCTGGAAATGCGGTTTCGCGGCGGCGCCTCGCTGGATCAGCCCGGCAAGCGCGGCGCGACCAACCTGATGACCGGCCTTCTGGAGGAGGGCGCGGGCGACATGGACAGCCGCGAATTTGCCCGCCAGGCCGAGGCGCTTGCCGCCTCGTTTTCCTACGGGACCGGTGATGACGCGATCAGCGTCTCGGCGCGGTTCCTCAGCGAAAACCGCGAGGCTGCGGTCGAGCTCCTGCGCCAGAGCCTTGTCGAGCCTGCCTTCAACCAGAAATCCATCGACCGCGTGCGCGGTCAGGTCCGCGCGAATATCGAAGGCGACGTGAAAGATCCGCGCTCCATCGCGGGCCGCACGTTCGATGCGCAGACCTTCGGTGATCACCCCTATGCCACGTCCAAGGATGGCACGCTCGGAAGCATCGCCGGCCTCACGCGGGGCGATATCGTCGCCGCCCACCGTGCCGCTCTGGTGCGCGACCGTCTCTATGTCGCCGCCGTCGGTGACATCACCGCAGAGGAGCTGACCCAGCTGGTCGAAACCCTGACAGAGGGGTTGCCGCAATCGTCGGATATCCCGCTACCCGGCCCCGCCGACGTCGCCCTGCCCGGCGGCATCAAGGTGGTCGAATACGACACGCCCCAATCCGTGGTGACCTTCGCGCAGCCCGGCATCGACCGAGATGATCCCGATTTCTTTGCTGCATATCTGCTCAACCAGATCCTCGGCGGGGGCGGCTTTGAAAGCCGCCTTATGAACGAGGTGCGCGAAAAACGCGGGCTGACCTATGGCGTCTATTCCTACCTCGTGGACCGCGACGGCGCGCAGCTCTGGATGGGGCAGGTCGCCTCGGCCAATGATCGCGTGGCGACGGCCATCGAGGTAATTCGCGACGAATGGGCCAAGATGCGCGATACCGGCGTTACCGAGAAAGAGCTGGATGACGCCAAGACCTATATGACCGGCGCCTACCCGCTGCGCTTTGACGGCAACGCGCCCATTGCCAACATCGCCGTCGACATGCAGACCGAGGACCTGCCAACCGATTATATCAAGACGCGCAACGATCAGGTGAAGGCGGTCACGCTGGACCAGATCAACCGCGTTGCCCGCGAATTGCTCGATCCCGAAAAACTGAGCTTCGTCGTCGTCGGCAAGCCCGAGGGCCTGTCCGAATAGGGCGCCCCTTCAGGTTTTTTCTTGGGAAAAATACCCAAAAACCCGCAGTTGGTACTGGGTCTAGACGCCCAGATAGCGCGCCGCCATTGATCTGTCGGCGCGCAATTCCGTTGCCGAAAGGATAGCGCCGCCACGCCCGTTCTCGATGAAGGCCACGCGGTCCGCGACCTCCAGCACAGCCTCCATGCGCTGCTCGACCAACAGGACGGCCACGCCCTCGGCCCGCATGCGCACTACCACCTCCTGGATCGCACCCACCATCGAGGGTTGAAGCCCCTCCGTCGGCTCATCCAGCAAGAGCGCCTTAGGCCGCAAACAAAGCGCGCGGGCGGTAGCCAGCATCTGCTGCTCGCCACCCGACAGGGTCTGCGCGGGCTGGCGATACCGCTCGCGCAGACGCGGGAAAAGCTCCAGCACCTCCTCCAGAACCTCTGGCGGGCTTTGCCGTGCATGCATCCCGATTTCAAGGTTCTGCGCCACCGTCAGCCCGGCAAAGAGCCGCCGTCCCTGCGGCACATAACCGATCCCCGCACGCGGCACATGATGCGCGGGCAGAGAGCTGACCTCAGCGCCGCCCAGCATCACGCGCCCGCCCATCAAAGGAATCAGCCCCATGATGGCGCGCATCGCCGTCGTCTTGCCCGCGCCATTGCGGCCCATCAGGCACAGGATCTCGCCGGCCGCCACGTCCAGCGACAGCTCGCGCAGCACCTGTGCCCCGCCATATCCCGCACTGATCCGCTCCAGCGCCAGCATCACGGCCCTCCCAGATAGGCGGCCTGCACGGCCAGATCGCCGCGCACCTCGTCCGGTGTCCCCTCGAACAGCAGCGCCCCGGCCGACAGCACGCTCACCCGGTCCGCCAGTGCCATGACAACGTCCATGTTATGCTCGATCAGCAGGATCGTGGTCGCCCCGGCCAGTTTGCGCACCAGCTCCTTGAACGCGGCGATCTCGGGCTCGGACAGACCCTGCGTCGGCTCGTCAAGGATCAAAAGGCGCGGCGCGCCGACCAACCCCATTGCGATCTCGACCAATCGTTGATGGCCATAGCTCAGATCGCCCGCCAGGGCATCGCGATACTGCGCCAGGCGCACCTGCGCCAATGTGGCCGCGACGGCGCCGGGAACCTTGCCCGGCTCCATATGCGGACGCGCGGCCAGCGCAATGTTCTCGGCCACGGGCAGGCGCGCATAGATGGATGTGAGCTGAAACGTATAGGCCATGCCCAGCCGCGTGCGTCGATGCGCGGGCATCGCGGTGATGTCCTGTCCATCAAACATGACGCGCCCCGCACTGGGTGCAATACGCCCGCAGATCATGCCGACCAGTGTCGTCTTGCCCGCGCCATTCGGCCCGATCAACGCACGTACCTCGCCGGGAGCAATGTCGAGGCTGACATCATCGACCGCGCGCACGCCGTCATATGTTTTGGTCAGACCCTTGATGGACAAGAGGCTCATGGCAGCCACCTCCAGAGCCGGCGGCGGAACTCGCCCATCATGCCCTGCGGCGCGAAAAGCGTCAGCAGCACCAACGTCACGCCTGCGATCAGCATATAGGCCGTGGTCACGCCCGAGCTGAGGTCGATCAGGTAGAACATGAAGAGCGTGCCGATGAACGGACCCAGCACCGTCCCGGCGCCACCGAGGAGCACCCAGAGAAGCGGCAGAATGGAATATTCGACCCCCGCGAAACTGGCCCCCACATAGCCGAATAGCAGCCCATAGGCCGCGCCTGCCGCGCCTGAAATGGCGCCCGAAACCGTGAAGGCGATCAACTTGATTCGGAACGTGTCATAGCCCAGCATCCGCGTGCGCGCCTCATTCTCGCGGATGGCAACCAAGGTCCGTCCAAAGGGCCCGCGCACCAGCGCAAGGCAGATCGCCAAGACAATGGAAAAGAGCGCCAACGCCGCCAGATAACGGCTTCCCGCGTCGCTGAGATCGACCCCCCAGAGCATCCGGGCACCGCGCGCCAAGACAAAGCCCTCGTCGCCACGCGTCCACTGCGTAAAGTAAAGCACTGCGAGGTATCCGGCTTGTGCGAACATCAGCGTCACGATCATGAAGGCGACTCCTGCCGTGCGCAGTGCCAACGCGCCCAGCGCTGCGGCAACCAGTGCACCGACGGCAACGCCCAGCAGCAAGGCCGGCGCTGCGCCCAGCCCCAGATGTTGGACACTCAGCCCCATGCCATACATGCCCGCCCCAAAAAGCAGCGCATGCCCAAGGCTGAGAAGGCCGGTATAGCCAAAGACGATATTGTACCCGATCGCGTAGCTGGCCAGCACCATGATCCGCGCGAGGTTGCCGTGATGATAGGCCGGAAGCACGAAATGCCCCAGCAGCAGCAGCGCCAAGAGCCCGCCATGCAGCAGGGTGATCCGTGCGCCTGCGCTCATGCGCTGCGCGTGCCGAAAAGGCCCTGGGGCCGGAATACCAGCACCAGCGCCACCAAAAGCGTCGCGATGATCTTGGCCAGCGTGGGCGAGAAGAAGACCGAGATGATGCCGTCGCTCAGCCCGATCAGGACGGCCGCGACCACCGTGCCCGGCAGACTGCCAAGGCCGCCGATGATGACTACAGTAAAGGCCAGAAGGAGTGGGTCAGCCCCCATCAAGTAATGCGCCTGGCTGATCGGCACGACCAGCACGGCGGCCAGGGCCGCCAGCGCCGCGCCGATGCCAAAGACCATCGCATAGACCCGCTCGACAGGAATGCCAAAGGCGGTCGCCATGTCGCGATCCGCCTGCACTGCGCGCATCACCAGCCCGATACGCGTGTGCGCCATCATCGCCCAGACGCCCAGCAGAACCGCCGCGCCCGCGCCGATCACCGCCAGCTTGTAGCTGGTCGTCGCCAGCCCCCAGGGCCAGTAGAGCGCCAGCGCGCCGTCCTTGATCTCGACCCACGGGATCGCCAGCCGCGTGTTGAACGGTGCCTCCACGGGCCGCGCCTCGGGGCCGTAGCCCATAAGGGTCAGTTGCTGGATGATGTAGAGCAGGCCGATCGTTGCGACGATCGTGCGCTCGGGGTCATACTCGACCCGCTTGAGAATGGTCATGTCGGCGGCCACGGCGATGGCGCCCACGATCAGCGGCGCACCGACAAGGGCCACAGCAAAGCCCAGCGCCGGCGGCCCGCCGACCATCTCGGCAATAAACCATGCCAGGACCGCGCCCAGCATGAAGAATTCGCCATGCGCGATATTGACCACCCGCATAACACCGAACACCAAGGATAGCCCCACCGCCGTAAGCGCCAGCACCGACGCAATGACAAGCCCCTCCAGCGTGGCCAGGATCAGGTAGGGGCCCAGCTCCACCTCGGGTCAGCCCGCCAGCTCGGCGCGGTGCGCCTCTACCAGATCAGCCATCGAATGGAACATCATGTCATAGCTGGGCATGTCGCCCGGATTCATCGTGGCGCCGAACCCGTCCTTGTCATGCCGCCTGTAGATCCAGCAATTGGCAAGGCCGTGCCGGTTGGCGGGGCCGTGATCATGAAACATGCTCTCGGCAGTATGGAGGATATCACCTTTGGTAAGGCCGAGGCGTGCCATCTGTTCGATCATATAGTCAAAATTGCGCGAATCGGGTTTGTAGCTGCCCACATCCTCGGCAACATATGTGGCGGTAAAGGGATGTCCAAGCTTGGCGTCGCTATGCGCGAAACTGGCATTGTCGACATTCGACAGCACGATCAGCTTGAAGTGATCCTTGAGATAGTCCAGCGCCTCGGCACTGTCGGGAAAGGCGGGCCAATGCTCGACCGAGCGACCATAGACGCAGCATTCCTCCCAGGATGCACTCAGCCCCCATTCCTCGGCCAGCCGCTTGTAGACGGTGGCCAGCACGTCGCGGTAGTTCTTGGCCGGGGTCAAGCGCTGGCACGTGCTTTCGTGAAAGGCATGCGCCTCGAGGATCGCATCCCGGCTGAGGGTCAGCTGATCGGTCAGCGGCGCCAGCCCCGCCATCATGCCACTCTCCCAGTCGATCAGCGTGCCATAGACGTCGAATGTCAGCGCCTTGTAGTCGCTCAACTGCATGGTGACCCTCTCTGTCGGACGTCCGGCGCCCATGTGCTACCTGCCGAAGACGCGCCGCAAGCGGGCGGCAGCGCCCCCTTCCTAGAATGGCCGCTGCGTGTAGTCCACCTCATCGGGATAGAGCCCGGCATCGATGCCTGCAGTGTGCACCCGCACCAGCCGCCCGTTCTCGACGCGGCTGACATGCTGCTCGCTGAACACCTGGTGCGTGCGCCCGTTGAAGCGCATCGGCCCTTGCGGCCATTCGCGGCTATGCGGAATGTCGGTCATCGCCTCGACCGCCTCTATCAGCGCGGTACGATCCTGCGGCCCCCGGTAGCCCGACACCTCCATGCCGGCCTTGATCGCACTCAGCGTGGTCCAGCAACCAAACATATGCCCGTAGGCCGACACGTCGCGCGGATCGTCAATCGCCGCGCCCTCGTCATTGACGCCGACCGCCGCACGGTAGAAGGCCTGCGCTTCGGTCTGGTCCGGCTGCGCATAGCGGCACATGCCTTCCCAGAAATGCGACCCTTCCAGAAAATCGAGACCCGGACTGCCGATATCGATCGCCTCCAGACTGTCGACAAAACCAAAAAGCTCAGGCCCCGCGCCGCCGAAAAACTCGCCCATTTCCTTGACGAAAGTCAGGACCGAGGGGCCAACCATGACGTGATAGACCACCTCGGTCTCACGCGGGATCTTGGGGAAATGGCGGGTAAAGGACGTCTCGGTCGGAGGTATGGCGATCTGCGCCAGAATTTCACCGCCCTGCCTCTCAATCGCCTGGCTGAAGAAGTCGCGATGATCGTGCCCGAAGGCGTAGTCGGGATAGATCATCGTGACCTTCTTGCCCAAATTCTCGGCAACAAAAGGTGCTACCGACAGAACCTGGCTCTTCACATCCGTAATGCCCGGCTGGATCGTGTAGCGGTTCAGCATGCCACTGGCGACGTGGTGCCCCTCAGAGACCACGAAATACGGCAGTTTCAACTCGCCCGCGCGCGGGGCCGAGCCGATGACAACATGGCTGAAGAGCGGACCATAGGCGATATCGCATTTATGCTGGTTGGCGAATTTTTCGATCAGTTCGGCGCCGCGCTTGGGGTCGGTCCCGTCATCCTCGGGCACCAGCTCGACCATGCGGCCATTGATGCCGCCATTGTCGTTGATGAACTTGGCCGCGGCGATGCCCGTCCGCTCGTACCAACGGCCATAGGCGGCGCCTACGCCGGTGCGGTGGATCTGAAATCCGATCTTGATCGGCTCGGCCGTCTGGGCATGAGTGTAGCGCGCCCAAAGAGGCAGCGCCGCCGCACCGCCCGCCAGTGTTGTCAGCGCCTTGCGGCGTGTCAGGCTGTTTGTGATCTTGGTCATGGCGGCGTCCTCATGCTGCAGCAGGCTTCCTTGTCATCCTAGCGCGATCCTGCGAAGCCTCGCCCAGATTGTCCAGATGTTTGCACCTGACAATGATACTAAGAAAGGCAGCAGGGTGCTTTTTCTTGGGGAAAATACCCAATACTCCAACCACTGGGCAAGAACGCCTATTTGGCGAAGACGCGATTGTAGAGCCAATCGGGCCAGATACGGCTGAGCCGGAACAGATAGCTGAAGAGACGCGGGAAGTGGCGCACAGTTGCGCCGTCATCATTCATCATCTCGAACATCTCCTGCGCCGCCTCTTCGGGGCTCATCAGGAAGGGCATGTTGAAGTCGTTCTTGTCGGTCAGCCGCGTCTTGATGAAGCCCGGATTGGCGATCTGCACGCGCACGCCGGTCTTGTAGAGATCGCATTGCATGCTTTCGCCCAGCGCCATCACGCCCGCCTTGGACGCCGCGTAGCCAATCGCCCCTGGCAGCCCGCGAAATCCAGAAAGCGATCCGGTCAGCACGATATGGCCGGCGTCCTTGGCGACCATCTTGGGCACGACCACCCCGCAGGCCCGCAGCGCGCCGACAAAATTGATGTCGCCCATCGCCTCGGCCTGCTCGGCATCCCAATCCTGCGCTGCAAAGGGCCAGTAGACGCCTGCGGTGTAGACCATTCCGTCAATCTCGCCCACCTGCTCGGCGGCGGCCCGCACGCTTTTGAGGTCCGAGACGTCCACGGTCACCACATGGGCGCGGCCCGGCAGTGCCTCTGCCACCTTCTTCAGCTTGCCCTCGCTACGAGATGACAGGATCAGCTCGGCGCCTGCACGGCTGAGCTTGTGCGCCAGCGCCTCGCCCAGGCCTTCGCTGGCCCCGATCATCCAATAGCGTTTTCCGGTCCAGTCGGTCATTCGGCGTCCATCCTTTTCATCGTGGCGACCAGCTCGGCCACCTTGATACCGTATTTACGAAACTGGCTGCGATTGACGATGGTTCCGCCGGGGGCGAGGTACATCCAGTCCGTCACGCTCAGCACATGGCCCCCGGCCTCAACCGGCAGGCGGATGCGGTAACGCAGCATCAGGGACGCGCCGCTGAGCTGGCCGTGCCCTGTGCCAACCAGATCATCGGCCTGCGCCGTCAAGGCACCATCCGGCCCGAGTGACAGGCGCCATTCGCGGTCCTGCGTGGTGCCGCTGTCATAGACGAAATGCTCGCGCAGCGTGCCGGCCTTGCCCTCCCATGCGCCGACGAATTCCGCGTCAAAGCGCGAGGCCAACCGCCCCAGCGGGCCGAAGATCACGCCATGACAGGCAATCCGTCCCGACAGATGTTGCCGCAGGTCCAGCACGGGCAGCGTGTCCGCGTAATCGCGCGGCGCCTGCGCGGCAAAGCTGCCCAAACGGTACCGCAGCCACAGCAGAAAGCCGCAGGTCAGCGCCCCTGTCAGCATCCAGCCAAGCGCGCTCATGCGGCCTCCTCTTGCGGCACGGGCGTCGTCGCCAAGAGGGCGATCGCCACCAGTTTCAGCCCGCAGGGCACCGCGCAATACAGCAGCGTCAGCAGAACCAGCGCCGCCTCGTCATTCTGCAGGCCTGCCTCGAAGCCTCCCGCCTCGAGCGCGGGCAGCAGGGCAACGGCAGCCACCGCCAGCGTCAGTTTCGACACGAAGGACCAGAGGCCGAACCCCTCGCTCGCTCCCGGCGCGATCTCGGCCATGCGCCGGGCAAAGATCGCGGGCAGCAGCGTCAGATCGGCCCCCACCGCCGCGCCCGACACCACGCAGACCACCGCAAAGGCCCAGACATCTCCCGTGCCCAGCAACGCGGCCCGGCCGAAGGCGGCGATGGCCAGCACCATCGCGGACAGGAGTGTACGCTTGGGTCCCCACCGCTCGGCTGCGCGGCTCCAGAACGGTGCGGCCAAGGCGGCCGACAGGAAGAAGACCAGCAACAAGGGCCCCTCCCATCCCGGCGCGCCAAGGCGGCTTTCGACGAAAAACAGAAAAAGGGTCGAACTGACAGCGACCGGCGCCGCATTGACCAGCGCAATCAGCAAAAGGCGGCGCGAGATGGCATCGCGCAGGATCGGGCCAAAGCCTTCGGACGGGATGGATGCGCGGCCCCACTCCCCCCACATCGCGGCCAATGCCGCCGCCGCCAGCAGCGCAAAAGCCACCGCAAATCCGCTATATCCGCCGATCAGCATCGGCGCGACCGAGGCCGCACAAATGCCTAAAAGCGCGCCCGTCTCGCGCCAGCGAGCCAATCTCAAATGCCCCGATTGTAGCAGGGCCGCTGCGCTGGATACGCCCTGGGCGTAGAAACAGATTGTGAGATAGCTGAAACCGGAAAAGACGATCGTCAGCGTCAGCGCGAACCACCAGACCGGCGCAATGGGCGGCTTCACAGCGAAAAGGCCGATCATCGCCAATGCCATCGCCGCACCCGCGACAGAGGCGCTTGCCGCGCGCCAGCCTTGGGTGCGCGCCGCCAGCCGGCCCAGCAGCGGGTCCTGCACCACGTCGATCAGGCGCAGCGCGAAAAGGACGCTGCCCAGCAGGCTCAGTGACACGCCATATTCATCGACGTAGAATTTCGGCGCGTGGATGTAGATCGGCAGACCCGCCGCTGCCAGAAATGCCGCGAAGAGCGAGAAGGCAGGCAGGCGGGGCGCGGCTGTGTTCACCGCGAGACCTCACTCTCGGGCGGCTCGGGGCGTGAGCGGAATTTCGCGCCCTTCCACCACAGCTTGAGCGCCTGCCAATGGATCAGCGCCAGCACCCGGCGCGAGCCGAAGGGCCTCCGCACCATCGCGGTGATGAGCCCCCGATTGGTCAGCGCCCGGCGCGGCCCGGTCAGCGTGGCGACAAGACCACCATCACCGCCTGTCAAATCGATCCAGATGCCGATCCGGTCACCGCGCAGATCGAACCGGAATTCATACCCGCCATCGACCTTCTGAAAAGGCGAGACGTGGAAAATCTTGTCCGATCTCAGCCGGTCATCCCGCGCAATTATCGAGCCGTCGGGTTTGTGGCACAGATAGCTGTGCCGGTCGCCGAATGTGTTGCTGACCTCGGCGATCACCTGCCGCAAACCGCCGCCCTCATCGCGGCAAAGCCAGAAGGACACCGGATTGAAAACATGGCCCAGCATGCGCGGCTGCGCCAGAAGCTCGACCGTCGCGGGCTGCGGCAACTGGTAGCTGTCCAGTACCTGCCGCACCCATGGCGCGCCGATGCCCTGATGCGGCGGTCCGCCATGATCGACGTCATGCAGGCTCGCCAGCCCGCCGCGGTTGCGCCCGAAAAGACGGGGGGCATCGACCTCGGCTTCGGCATCCAGCAACACATAGTCGACGGAATAGCGAAACGCGTTGCGCACCGCTCCTTTGCGACCATGCCAGGTGTGGCCCGCGATATGATCGACCCGGCTCATGCCGCCGCCATCGCTCCGCGGGTGGCAATCGCTTCGGCCACCTCGACGGCGCTGCCCAGCCCGTCCTCGTGAAAGCCGTTCTTCATCCATGCGCCGCAGTACCACGTATTCTGCGCGCCGTTCATCGCGGCGATGCGCCCCTGCGCGGCCAGCGCGGCATGGTCATAGACCGGATGGCGCAGCGTCACACGGTCGTGGATCAGCTCTTCGCGGATATGCCGCGTCGTGTTCAGCGTCACGAAATGAGGATCATCCATCGGGATCGGCTGCAGCTTGTTCATCCAGTAGGTCAGGTCTATGCGGCTGTCGGTCTTGGCCCGGTCCTCGGTATAGTTCCACGAGGACCAGACGGCGCGTCGGCGCGGCATCATGGTTGCATCCGAATGCAGCACGATGTCATTCGGCTGATACGCGATGGCCCCCAGATTGCGCCGCTCCTCGGCGCTGGGATCGTCCAAAAGGCGCAGGGAATCGTCGGAATGCGTGGCCATGACGACCTCGTCGAAATGCTCCCAATCGCCCATCGCCTTGATCTGAACGCCCGTCGGCGTGCGCCGCACGGCCTGAACCGGGCAGCCGGGGCGCAAGGTGGCACCAACGCGGCGCAGATAGGACTCCAGCCGGGTGACGTATTGCATCGACCCGCCCTCAACCGTGTACCACTGGTGCTGACCTTCATAGTTCAGTAGCGCGTGATTCTCGAAAAAGCGCATCATCGCTTCGGCGGGAAAATCCAGGATCTTGTCCTTCGGCGTCGACCAGATCGCGCCAGACAGCGGCGACAGGTAATATTCGCGGAACCAGCTGCCAGTGCGCAGATGCAGCAGCAGATCGCCGATACTCATGTCACTGCCGCGCGCCGCGCCCAGCGCATTGGCATTGAAGTGAAAGATATCCCGCAACATCCGCAGGAACGCCGGATGCGCCGCATTGCGCCACTGAGCAAAGGTCGCGCCAAGCCGCTCGGTCCCGTACTCGATCCGGCCCCCGTCGATCGACGCGCCGAAGCTCATGTTACTTTTGACCACCGGCACGTCCAGTTCGGCAAAGAGATCGGCCAGATGCGGATAATTGGCGTAATTGAATACGATAAACCCGGTATCCACGGGCTGATCCCCCCGTTTTCCCGCCATGATGGTGCGCGCATGACCGCCCAGCCGCGGCTCGGCCTCATAAAGGGTGACATCATGATCGGCGCTCAGACGGTGGGCCGCGCCCATACCGGAAATGCCGGCTCCGATAATCGCGATCTTGCGCCTCGGGGCGGGCTGCAACTCAAATGGCATATGGGCAGGTGTCCGTTTTAATAATCAACATACAGACCATTACGCTTCGAGCGAAGGATCGGATGCATATTGTTTTGGCTCGCGCCCATTTTGCACATTTTTGTTTGGCGGAGGTGATCCGAGGCGGCGCGAGATCCGTAATAGGCATATGTTTTGTGCGATTGACACCTCCTGCGATAGCTTGGCATCCTTCCGTGGCACGGCTGCTGCGATTGCAGCACAGCCGCGCGCGCTGAAAAAACAGACGTCAGGACTTCGCGCATTGCCCCCAGACCGGCTTGAAACCAACCGGAACATCGAAAACAGCCGCTGGACCGACCTCATCGCGCGCATCCGCGATGATGCCGACGAGAGAGCTTTTGCAGAGCTGTTCGACCATTTCGCGCCACGCGTGAAAGGATTTTTGATGAAATCCGGCGCCAGCGCGACCGTGGCTGAGGAGTGCGCGCAGGACGTCATGGCGACGCTTTGGCAAAAGGCGCATCTCTTCGATCCTTCGCGTGCCAGTGCCGCGACCTGGATCTTTACCATTGCGCGCAATCGCCGCATCGACGCATTGCGCAAGGACCGCAGGCCCGAGCCCGAGGACATCAACTGGGGCCCCGAAGAGGCGCCGGACCAGTCCGATATTCTCGCGCTGGAGCAGGAAAGCGCGCAGCTCTCGCAGGCCATCGCCGGCCTGCCGCCAAAACAGAAGACACTGATCGAGGCCGCGTATTTCGGCGACCTCACCCACACGGAAATCGCCGAAAAGACAGGCTTGCCGCTCGGCACGATCAAATCACGGATCCGGCTGGCGCTGGACCGACTGCGTCACACGATGAAATGAAGATGACAATGACCGACAATATCGCACATCACCTGACCGACGCCCTCTTGATGGCCTATTCCTCGGGCAGCCTGCCGGAAGCGTTCAGCCTGACAGTTGCGGCGCATGTATCGCTCTGCGACGAGTGCCGGGCGCGGTTGGGTGCGTTCGACAGCGTGGGCGGAGTATTGCTGGAACAGAGCGAGGCACCGCAGATGGCAGATGGCAGCATGGCGGCGGCGCTGGCAGCGGCCAAGGGGATGCGCGCCTCCCCTGCTGCGCCCAGACGCGCGCCCGGCATCCTGCCCGCGCCGCTGCAGGATTATGTCGGCGGCGATCTGGACGCGGTGAAGTGGCGCCCCGTCGGCATGGGCGTGCGCCAGGCGATCCTGCCCACCAGCGGCGGCGCCACCGCGCGGCTTTTGCACATTCGCGCCGGGGCCGCCGTGCCGGATCACGGCCATCGCGGGACCGAGCTGACGTTGGTCCTGCAAGGCGCCTTTATGGACGAAAGCGACCGCTTCGCGCGAGGAGATATCGAGATCGCCACCGAGGACATGCAGCACACGCCGATCGCGGATATCGGCGACGATTGCATCTGCCTTGCCGCTACGGACGCGCCGCTCAAGTTCCAAAGCTGGATCGCACGCGCCGCCCAGCCGTTCCTGCGGATCTGACGGTGCGCGCCGTCAGACGCCCACATCCGGGCCTGGGCAGATCAGGGGAGTCGGACTGCGCCCGACCTCGTATAGCTCCAGCGCGCTCGGGTCATTCTCGAACTTCGCGACAAGACCCCCGTTGCCCTTGCGAAAGCTCCAGCACTGCGGCTCGGGCTCAGTCTCATAGACAAAGCAGATCAGGCCATCTTCTTCGTACCATTCGCCCTCTTGGCAAGTGCCCTCGGCGAACGACCAGCGCACGCGGCGATTGTCCAGATATTGCTCAATGCCATACGGTGCGCCCTGAAAGCCATAAGTGAAGGTCTTGCCCTTGGTATAGGTGTCGAATTCATCGGCTGTCATCAGGTCCGCGGCCAGTGACGGCGCGGCGACAAGGGTAAGGATCAAGGCAAGAATACGCATGTCGCGACTATGCCACGGCCCGCTGCGCGCGGCCACAGGTTTCAGGCTGCAGGACGCGGGATGTCGCCCGTCTGGTCAAGTCGCTGCTCCCACCGGTCGAGGCGCCGGTCCATGACCCTGCGCCACAGCGTCGGCGTCAGGGATAGTGCCGCCATCGCGGGTAGCGGATAGGGCAGCATCGGCATGTCCTGCCGGGTGAGGCAAAGCGCGGGGAACTCGGTGCCCGGCGCCACATGATGATGCGAATGGCGCGGCGCGTTCAGCGTCAGCGCGGACGAGAACCGATGCGGCGCATTCCACGAATGGCCCGGTCCCACAGGCTCGAGCGTGCCATTCGGACGGCGCTCGCGCCGCAGGCCGTAATGCTGCACGTAATCCGACATCAGGATCTGCATCTGCGCGTAAAGGCACATGGCGACATAGGCGATCACGCCCCCGATACCGCCCAGCGCGGCGGCGATTCCAAGACAGCCAATGCCGACCGCAACATAGAGACCATAGGGATGCCGCCACAGCGGCCGCGCGGCACGCCGCAGCATCTCGGCCTCGGCCCGCCAGCCCGCCCTCAGCCCGCCGAGACCTGCGCGCAAGGCAAAGCGATAGAACCCCTCGCCACGCCGCGCGCTGTTCGGATCGCTGTCGCTGGCCACATGAACATGATGCACCAGCAGATGCGCGCTGGCGTGATGCCCGACAAGCAGGCTGCTATAGACCAGCCGCCCCAGAAGGCGCAGCGCACGCGGCCGCTTGTGGATCAGCTCATGCGCGGCGGGATGCCCGATCTGGCCAAAGACCAGCCCCGCCGAGATCCCGAGGCTGATGCGCGCGGGCCAGCTGAGTCCCGCCTGCCCCGCCACGGCCCAGACCGCGGCGCCGAGGACGATGAAATGCAGCACACCCAGCAGCGCCAGCAGCCGGGGCGCGCCGGGAAACTCGGCCCCCTCCCCGGGACTGTCCGGCGCAGAGGCGATGAGGCGGTCCACGACGAAGGAGAGGGCCGTCATATAGGCCAGTGTCGCATAGGGCCACGCACCGCCCCATACGGTCCCGGCGAGGATCATCACCATAGGCGCCAGCGTTGCGCAAGCAAAGAAGATCATTCCGCTGCCTTCCGGAGGGGTTTGCCAAGTGTTAGTTGCCAGACGTTAACACTTCGCTTTCGCCATTGGAAAACCATATCGCGCTCGCGCGTCCCGCGTCCCTTCCATCTTTGCGCCAAGGCGATTAGATGGGTGGGACCGGCACTCAGGCGGAGGCATCATGGCCTTTTTCAAGAAGCTCAAGGACAAGCTTTTCAACTCGTCGTCCAAACTGGACGAAGGGCTGGACGCCATCGTCAAGGATGGCGGCGAGGCAGACACGCCGCCCCCCGCACCCGAGCCGCCTCGGCCCGAGCCTGCCCCACAGCCCACGCCTCGCCCCGAGGAGGTGCCGACCCCGGTCAGCGAAACGCCCGCTCCCCCGCCGCAGGAAATCCCGGCAGAGCCCGAGCGCCCGGCGCCCACCCCGACGCCCATCGAGATCCCCGTCGAGGACACGCCGCCCAGCGCCGAAGCCGAAAAGCCCGGTCTCCTGGGGCGTCTTTTCGGCCGCGAGCCCGACCGCGCCCCCCGCCGCGTTCTGGATGACGACATGCTGGAGCAACTCGAAGAGCTGCTGATCACCGCCGATATGGGCGTTGACACCGCGCTGCGCGTCACCGCCAACATGGCCGAAGGCCGCATGGGCAAGCGCCTCTCGGCCCGCGAGATCAAGGAGCTTCTGGCACAAGAGATCGCCCGGATCATGGGGCCGGTGGCCACCCCGATGCCGCTTTATCCGAAAAAGCCGCAGGTTGTGCTGGTCGTGGGCGTCAACGGCTCGGGCAAGACGACAACCATCGGCAAGCTGGCCAGCCAGTTCAAGGCAGCGGGCAAGACGGTGGTGATCGCCGCGGGCGATACCTTCCGCGCCGCCGCCGTCGAGCAGCTGCAGATCTGGGGCGACCGCGCGGGCGTGCCGGTGATGACCGCGCCCGAGGGCAGCGATCCCGCGTCGCTGGCCTGGGACGCGATGGAGCAGGCCGAGCGCGACGGCGCCGATCTTCTGATGATCGACACGGCAGGGCGCCTGCAAAACCGCGCCGATCTGATGGAAGAGCTGGCCAAGATCGTCCGCGTCATCCGCAAGAAGGATGAAACCGCCCCGCACAACACCCTGCTGGTGCTGGATGCGACCACGGGGCAAAACGCCCTCAGCCAGGTCGAGACGTTTCAGAAGCTCGCGGACGTGTCGGGCCTCGTGATGACCAAGCTCGACGGCACGGCGCGCGGCGGTGTGCTGGTGGCGCTCGCTGACAAGTTCGGCCTGCCGATCCATGCCATTGGCGTAGGCGAGCAGATCGACGATCTGTCCCCCTTCGACCCCGAGGAATTCGCGGCAGCCCTCACCGGACTGGACACGAAATGATCACTCTTCCTTGTGCCCGATGCCGCGCTCCAGCATGCCGATCAGGCCCAGCACGGTGACAACGATGCCCGTCGCCATCGCAGCGAGGGGCATCTGTCCAGACCCACAGGCAAGGCCGATCGCGCCCGCGAGCCACATCGAGGCACCGGTCGTCGTGTTGCGTACTTTGCCACCCGAGGTAAAGATGATGCCCGCGGCCAGAAACGCGACACCGGCGGTCACCGCCTCGATCAGGCGCAAGGGATCAACGCGCAGCGCATCGGCCGCACCAAAGGGCATGCTGGCCAATTGCTGGCTCACGATGATGAAAAGGCAGGCTGCCATCGAGACCAGCATATGCGTGCGCAGACCCGCAGGCTTGTGCCGCCACTCGCGTTCGATCCCGATGAGCCCACCTAGAAGCAGCGCCGCCGCCAGGCGGATCCCCGCGATCAGGGGCGGCACAGCGGCAAAAGTGCCGTTCACCTCACTCAGGATCGTCTCCATCATTGCGCGCGCCCTCCTTTTGCAAGACAAATCCGGCAGATCAATGCCCGGTTACCGCTCCTTCGGATGAGCGATTGGCTCATCTCCCTCGAAGGCACGGCGGCAGGTCATCACCTGGCCCTTGCCCTCGCCATCATGGCCGCCATCCTACATGCTGCCTTCGGCGCGATCCAGAAGGGCCGCCACGATCCATGGCTGACACGGGGCGCGGTCGATATCAGCTATGCCGCGATGGCCGCGCCCTTCGCCCTCCTCATCGTCCCGTGGCCTGAACCGCATATGTGGATCATCTTTGTCGGCGCCTGGGCCATCCATACCGGCTACAAGATCCTGCAGGCGATGGCCTACTCGCGCGGCGCCTTCACCGTAGTCTATCCGGTGGTGCGCGGAACCGGGCCGCTCTTTGCAGTGATCGGCGCCTACCTGATCTTTGGCGAGACGTTCAACCTCGTGCAATGGGCGGGCGTTGCGGTGCTCCTCTCGGGCATCTTCGGCTTGGCCATCTATAACCTGATATTTCTCGAAACCGCGCGCGACACGCTGCCGGCGGCGCTGACGCTGGCGGTGATGACGGGCCTTCTGGTAGCAGCCTATACCACCTATGACGCCTACGGCATCCGGGCCACTGCCGATCCCTTTACCTTCCTCGCGTGGTTTTTTCTGATCGACGGGCTGACGATGCCGGTGATCGCCGCCCTCCGCTGGCGCCGCATGGAGGCGCCCCCTGCCCCTGCGGGACTGATGCTGCGCGGCGTCATAGGCGGCGCTGTTGCGCTCATGTCCTTCGGGGCAATCATGCTGGCCACCCGCCTCGACAGCGTGGGCGAGGCGGCGGTCCTGCGCGAGACATCGGCCGTTTTTGCCGCCCTCATCGGCTGGCTTTTCCTGGGCGAGACGGTAGGACCGAGGCGTACCGCCCTGATGGCATTGATTGCGGCGGGCGCCGTAATAGTTGAGATGGGCGGATAAGCCCCCAAGGAGGAAACATGAGCGAAAGACAAATCAGCGGCGGGCTGAAAACCGCGCTCGAACTGGGGCCGATTCTCGCCTTTTTCGTTGCCTATATCTGGCTCAAGGACCGGGTATTCACCATCGGCGGCACCGAGTATGACGGCTTCATCATCGTCACCGCAGGCTTCATCCCGGTGTTCCTCGTCTCGATCGGCATCCTCTGGGCGCTGACCGGGCACCTGTCGAAGATGCAAGTGATGACGGCGATCCTCATTACCGTCTTCGGCGGCCTCAGCATCTGGTTCAACGATCCGAAGTTCTTCAAGATGAAGCCAACGATCATCTACCTGCTTTTCGGCGGCATCCTCGGCGTGGGCCTTCTGCAGGGCAGGTCCTACCTGCAGACGATGATGGACACGGTCATGCCGCTGACGCGGCAGGGTTGGATGATCCTCACCCGTCGCCTCATGCTCTTCTTCTTCGGCCTCGCCCTCCTCAATGAAATCATCTGGCGCACACAAAGCGAGGAGATCTGGGTCTATTTCAAGACATTCGGCCTGACCGCGGCCATCTTCGTCTTCTTCATCACCCAGTCCAAACTTTTCGAAGAGCACAAGTCCACGCCCGAAGAGTGACCGTCCATTCTTCTTGCTGCAAATATCCCCGCCGTAGGCTCCACCAGTTGACGCAGGCACGGCGCAGGAGTATCTGCGCAGCGTGGTGATTTGTTACCGGATTGCGGGCCACGTTAAACAATTCGCTAAAAGGTCACGGGAAAGGCCCCCCTTTTCGCATGACCGGCTCGGGGGTTTTTTAGGGGCGATGGCCCGGAGGTCAAAGACATGACAGATGATTGGAAAACACGCACGGCGCTCGTGCATGGCGGCACCGCGCGCAGCCAGTGGGGCGAGGTCAGCGAGGCGATCTTCCTCACCCAAGGCTTCGTTTACGACAGCGCCGAGGCCGCCGAGGCGCGCTTCATCCAGACCGGGCCGGATGATTACATCTATGCCCGCTACGGCAACCCGACCACGGCAATGTTCGAAAAGCGCATCGCGATGATCGAGGGCGCCGAGGATGCCTTTGCCACCGCCAGCGGCATGGCTGCCGTGTCGGGCGCACTGACGTCCACGCTCAAGGCGGGCGATCATGTTGTCGCCGCGCGCGCTCTTTTCGGCTCATGCCTTTATGTGCTGAGCGAAGTGCTCACCCGCTACGGCGTCGAGGTGACCTTCGTCGATGGCACCGATCTGGAGCAATGGAGAAAGGCGATCCGCCCTGACACCACCGCCGTCTTTTTCGAGACAATCGCCAATCCCACACTGGAAGTGGTCGATATCGAGGCGGTGACGAAGCTGGCCCATATCCATGGCGCGACGGTGATCGTCGATAACGTCTTCGCAACGCCCGTTTTCTCCCGTGCCATCAAGCAGGGCGCCGACGTGGTCGTCTATTCCGCGACCAAACATATCGACGGTCAGGGCCGTGCGCTGGGCGGCGTGATCCTTGGCACGCGCGAGTTCATTCGCGGCACGGTCGAGCCTTACATGAAGCATACCGGCGGCTCGATGTCGCCCTTCACGGCCTGGGTCATGCTCAAGGGGCTCGAGACGATCGACCTGCGCGTGCGCGCGCAGGCCGCCACCGCGCTGGCGTTGACCGAGGCACTGCAGGACCACCCCAAGGTCAAGCGTGCCATCTATCCCGGCCATGCCAGCCATCCACAGCATGATCTGACCACGCGCCTCATGGGCAAGGGCGGCACTGTCGTCGCGTTGGATCTGGGCGGCCAGCCCGAGGCGTTCCGCTTTCTCAACGCGCTGAAAATCGTGCTGATCTCGAATAATCTGGGCGATACGAAATCCATCATCACCCACCCCGCGACGACAACGCATCAGCGCCTTCCCGAGGATCAGCGGATGAGCCTTGGCATTACGCCGGGCCTTGTGCGTCTGTCGCTGGGGATAGAAGATACGGATGATCTGATCGCGGATATCCGGCAGGCGCTGGACGCGGTGTAACCCTTTGCGAAAGCTGGCCCCAATGACCGACCGCCTGACTGGTATCGTCACGCCCCTGCTGACACCCTTCAAAGATGATTTCAGCGTCGCGGATGATCTCTATCTGGATCACGCGCGCCACTGCCTTGCTCAAGGCTCGCATTACCTGTCTCCCTTCGGGACGACCAGCGAGGCGCTCAGCCATTCGGTGGCCGAGCGGATGCGGCTGGTCGAGTTGCTGATCGAGAGCGGCGCCGCGCGCCCAGATCAGCTGATACCGGGCACCGGGCTGTGCAACCTCGACGAAACGGCCGCGCTTTGCAGCCATGCCGTTGATTTGGGCTGCCGGGCGGTGATGACGCTGCCGCCGTTCTTTTTCGTCACCGCCAGCGACGAAGGACTCTACCGCTATTTCAGCCTGCTGATCGAAAAGGTCGGCAGCGAGACGCTGACCATCTGCCTCTACCACATCCCGCAATATGCCGGGATCGGGTTCACCCCCACTCTCGCCGCACGGCTCAATCAGGCATTCCCCGAAGTCGTGACCGCGCTCAAGGACAGTTCCGGAAATTGGGACAACACCCGCGCCGTGATCGAGGCCGCGCCCGGCATTTCCGTCTTTCCCGGTAGCGAAGGCGCGATGCTGGAGGCGATGGCGCTGGGGGGCGGCGGCTGCATCTCGGCCAGTTGCAATTCGAATGCGGCCGGGATTCGCAGGCTCTACGATCTGGCGCGCGCTGGCGATACCGAGGCCGCAGCAGCCCTGAAACCGCAGATCGATGCGCATCGCGCTGCGGTTTTTTCGGGTGGGCTGATTCCCGGCCTCAAGGCGCTGAAGGCGCAGGAAACCGACGACGCGCGCTGGCTGAACCTGCGCCCGCCGCTGATGAACGCGGCGCCCGATCTGGCCGCGCCTCTGGCCGAAACCGTCTGGCGCGGTTGAGTCTAATCAGACAGGAAAGGAATGGGTGCGCTTGACGGTCTTTGCGGACTGCGTTGAGGATTTGGCGATATCTCTCGCCGAAACCCGATCACCCGCTCTGTCTTTCGGTGCGCTGAACATGGCGGCGTTGCTGGCCAGCGCGGCCGCGCCAAACAATTGGGCGATACGCATCTGTTGCTCGAACATCTGGCCCATCATCTGAATGCCGACGGCAGAATAGTGAGGCGGAAGATTCTTGTGAGTCATTGTAGTCTCCCTTGGCAGAGGGTTGCACTAGGAAGACTATCGCATAGCGTGTGACTTCGCTCCAAGGATCATCTTGTCGCGCCCTTGCCATGCACATGAATCCGCCGATGCATGCTCACATCCCGAACACCCGCGCAGCTTCACCCCCCATGAACGAGGGTTGAAAATAGTTTGGGATCCAGACTTTGCGCGGCAAAAGTGTCACCTTCGGTCAGGACGCTGACGGCATCGTGGCTGTGCAGGCTTTCCTGGTGACTGGCGACAACGCGGAAATCACCGATTCGCCCATCGGACAGCAGCCTTTCGCAAAAGAGGCGGGCTGCGTCCTCGACAAAGATCGGATTCGCCGCGTTCAGCTCGGCAAAGGCCTGTTCATCCTCGCGCTTGACCATGACCTGCGTCTCGGTCGGAACGGCGGCGCGGGCCAACTCGATCAGGTCTTCGAACCAGAGGCAATCATTGCAGCACACCTCGACCGAAATCCGCGCGACGGAGCGCTGCGAATGGGGTGTGGCAAGCTGCCCGCGCGCCTGCCGCGCATGCTCGCTCAGCTCCAAGGAGCAGGGGCAGGTCGAGGAATAGACATAGTCGAGATGCATGAACTTGCGCCGTGTCCCACTTGTCTCGACCAACTCCAGCGCGATGTCGTAATACTGATACCCTTCCAGTCCGGACCGCAGCGAACGGACCTTGGCCGGATAGGAAAACCGCATCTGGATACGCGCATCGACGCTGCCCAGATCGGCGATGTAATCGTCCAGCGCCGCCTCGATCACTTCGAAACTGAAGGTCTTTTCGGCATGCTTGTAAAAGCTGCGCATGATCCGGGACATGTTGATGCCCTTCTTGTTCGCCTCAAGGCTGACGGTGCCCGTCACGGAGGTCTCAAGCGTCAGATCGCCATTGTCGCGCGTGTGAAAACGGATCGGCAGGCGGAAGTTGGAAATGCCCACATGCTGCAGCTGCTGACGCGCCCCCCTGATCAGCGATGCCGGCCCGTTCTGTAGATCGGGCATGGTGGCGCGATAGCTGGAATCCGCTGCGAAATCATCGGGGTAGCTGCGCGACAGGGAGGGATAGTTCGACACCTCGCCGCGCGGCAGAAGACGCGCGATCGCCGGGTCCAGATCCGCGACCTCCTCGGGGGTGGCCGTCGCCGCCCAGCGCCGCAGGACCGCCAGCGCGCCCGAGGCATCCTCGCGGTCCGGAGCCGCCTGCATGTCAGCAGTATGATGTGTCATTCCACGGCTCCTTGCCTGAGGGACTGGGACGGATCGCGCACCGCATCAATGCATGTGCCCCGCGCGCCTGTGACCCATATCTAGGACGGGCCGCCACGATTGCCATACCAATCAAAACGCCCGTCATGCTGATGACGGGCGCTGCTTGCCGGTACAAGGCGATCAGCTGTAGACGGCTTCCTTGCCGAAATGCTTGGTCAGCATGTAATAGACTACCGCACGATACTTGTTCCGCTCCGAGTGGCCATAGATCCGGAGCACCTCCTGGATCCCGCCCATCAATTCGGGCCCATCAGCGAGGCCCAGTTTCTTGATCAGGAAATTGTTCTTCACTGTTTCCAGCTCTCCGGTCTGGCTGGAGGCAACGGTGGATGCATCTGCATCGTAGATCGACGGACCGCATCCGATGGTGACCTTGGTCAGCAGGTCCATGTCCGGCGTCATCCCGCATTTATTCTTGAGGTCGTCCGCGTAGCGCGCGATCAAATCGTCACGTTTGCCCATCTGAAATCTCCTTTTGTCGCGGTTTGCCCGCCAATCAATGTCCCAAGCCGCAAAGCGGCTGGCCAAAGACTATCGGCTGCAGACCATTTAACAATGAAAAAATCCCGTGGGCCATTCGCGTGCGCTGAAACGCAAAAACCCCCGGCACTTGAGCCGGGGGTCGATTTGCCTCTAACGAGGTAGGACCGGATTATTCGGTCTTCTGCTCTTCGGCTTCCACTTCGCTTTCGGTCGTCAGTTCAGCATCTGCCGCGCCTTCGGTCGTCGCTTCTGCCTCGGCATTGCCTTCGGTCGTCGCCTCGGTGTCAGCACCTTCGGCGGTGTCGGCATCCGGTGCATCGGACTCGCTGGACATTGAGCTATCGGTCTCTTCCGTGCTGATGTCCGTCGCCGCGTCGCTCGATGCAGCGTCGTCCGTGGTGGCCGCATCGCCTGACATGCTATCCGACGACATGCTGTCGCTGGAAGTTGCTGCGTCACCCGTTGTCGCCGCCGGATCGGCGCTGTCGTTGCTTGCCATCAGATCGGCCAGGGGCGTCTCGTCCGGCAGGCTTTCGGCATTGGACTCGTCGAACTCAGGCAGCTCCTTGAGGGCGTCCTTGGTGGTGTCCAGCTTGATCATCTGCTGATCAGCGTCGTAGGTGAAGTCGCTCAGCGGCAAGGCGACGGTGTATTCACCCAGACCCAGAAAGCCACCAATTCCGATCACAGCATCGGCACTGTCTCCGGCGCCGACAACATAGTCGATGTCACCGATGGTATCGCCGTTCGGCTCGTAAACGTTCTGGCCGACGATATCGCCCACGGTCATTTCCTCGATCGAGGTGAAGGCGGGCGTCGCCGCAGGCGCATCTGCCGACATTTCGGTGCCTACGGCCGTATCTGCTTCAGTGGTCGCGGTATCTTGTGCGATTGCTCCGCCTGCGATCAGTGCGGAAGCGGCGGCTGTCATCATGAGTGTCTTGAGTGTCATTTTGGATCTCCTCCTTGGCTCCAAGTTATGACCAGACAAGTCGCGATGAGGCGCACTGGTTCCGGGGCGCTCAGCCCCCGAAACGCAAAGCAGGCAGAAACCCGCCAAGGGCCCTGCCTGCATCGGCGGAAACCTGTCGGTTCCCGTTGTTTTTAGGAAAAATCAGTAGCGATAATGCTCGGGTTTGAAGGGACCCTCGGGTGTGACGCCGATGTAATCCGCCTGATCCTTGCTTAGCGAAGTCAGCTTAACCCCGATGCGATCCAGATGCAGGCGCGCGACCTTCTCGTCCAGATGCTTGGGCAGGATGTAGACCTCGTTCTCGTACTGATCACCGTTCTTCCACAGCTCGATCTGCGCCAGAACCTGGTTGGTGAAGCTCGCGGACATGACAAAGCTGGGGTGCCCCGTGGCATTGCCAAGGTTCAGCAGGCGCCCCTCGCTGAGCAGGATCAGACGGTTGCCCGAGGGCATCTCGATCATGTCCACCTGTTCCTTGATGTTGGTCCATTTGTGGTTCTTCAGGCTCGCGACCTGAATTTCATTATCGAAATGGCCAATATTGCCGACGATCGCCATATCCTTCATCTCGCGCATATGCTCGATGCGGATGACGTCCTTGTTGCCAGTCGTGGTGATGAAGATGTCGGCGGTGCCCAGCACATCCTCGAGCAGCACCACCTCGAACCCGTCCATCGCCGCCTGAAGCGCGCAAATGGGGTCCACCTCGGTCACCTTCACGCGCGCACCCGCGCCGCGCAGAGACGCGGCCGAACCCTTGCCGACATCGCCATAGCCCAGCACGACAGCGACCTTGCCGGCCATCATCGTGTCGGTCGCGCGGCGGATACCGTCGACGAGGCTTTCCTTGCAGCCATACTTGTTGTCGAATTTCGACTTGGTCACTGAATCGTTCACATTGATCGCCGGGAAGGGCAGCAGGCCTTTCTTGTGCAGATCATAAAGGCGATGCACGCCAGTCGTCGTCTCTTCCGAGACGCCCCTGATCGCGTCACGCGTCTTGGTGAACCAACCGGGGCTTTCCTTCATGCGCTTCTTGATTTGGGCGAAAACGGCCTCTTCCTCTTCCGAGGTGGGCACTTCGATCAGGTCCGTCTCGCCGGCCTCGACGCGCGCGCCCAAAAGAACATAGAGGGTCGCGTCGCCGCCATCGTCGAGGATCATGTTCGCGCCTTCGGCAAACTGGAAGGACCGGTCAAGGTAATCCCAATGCTCGACCAGTGTCTGGCCCTTCACGGCAAAGACGGGGGTGCCGCCCTCGGCAATCGCCGCCGCTGCGTGGTCCTGCGTGGAAAAGATGTTGCAGGACGCCCAGCGCACATCGGCGCCCAGCGCATTCAGCGTCTCGATCAGCACCGCGGTCTGGATCGTCATATGAAGCGAGCCGACGATCCGCGCGCCCTTCAGCGGCTTTTGCTCACCGAATTCCTCGCGCAGGGCCATCAGGCCCGGCATCTCGGTCTCGGCGATGTCCAGTTCCTTGCGGCCATAGGCGGCCAGATTGATGTCCTTGACGATATAGTCCTGTGCCATGGTTGTTGGCTCCTTCGGAATTGAGGCGTTGCCGGGCAGATAGCACCGGGCGGCCAATGCGGCAATGCTGGAACACACTTACGCCGGGCGCTATGCAGGGCGGCAACGAAACTCCGGAGGCGATGATGCCCAATACCCCCGCTTCGAAACCGCGAGCCACCGCCGCAAGGGCGTGGCAAAAGATGCTCTCGGGCCGCAGGCTGGATCTGCTGGACCCGACCCCGATGGATATCGAGATCACCGATATCGCCCACGGCCTCGCCTTCGTCGCCCGCTGGAATGGTCAGACGCTGGGGGATTACGCCTATTCCGTGGCCGAGCATTCCTTGCTGGTCGAAGAGATCTTCCGCCGCATCTCGCCCCGTGCGCCCGCCAAGTGGCAACTGGCCGCCCTTCTGCATGATGCGCCCGAATACGTGATCGGTGACATGATCTCGCCGGTCAAGAACGCAGTCGGCCCCGGCTATGACGAGATGGACAAGCGCCTGGCTGCCGCGATCCATATCCGCTTTGGCCTGCCCGCCGCCATCCCTGCCTCGGTCAAGAAACAGATCAAGAAGGCCGACAGGGTCAGCGCATGGATGGAGGCGACCCAGATTGCCGGGTTCGATGTGTCCGAGGCCGACCGCTTCTTTGGCCGCCCCGATCAGTCCCTGATCGAGGGGCTGGCAATCCGCCTGCGCCCCCCGCTGGAAACCCGTAGCGAGTTCACCGCGCGCACCGATACGCTGCTGGACCAGATGACATGATCACCGTACGCCGCGCCACGCCGCTGGATGCGCCCCCCATGGCCGAGCTGTTGAACCAGATTGTCGCCAAGGGCGGCACTACCGCCCGCACCCAGCCCGTGACCAGCCGCGACATGAACGGCATGATGAGCAGCGCGCCCGACCGCTCGGTCTGGCATGTCGCGCTGAACCGCGCGGGCGAGCTGCGCGGTTTTCAATATATCGAGCCGTCGGGCCATCTGCCCCCCGAGGCCTGCGACATCGCCACTTTCGTGCAGGTCGGGCGCACCGGTCTTGGCATCGGCTCGGCCCTCTTTGCGGCGACGGCCAAGGCTGCCAAGGCGCTGGGATATGTCTGGATCAACGCCAATATCCGCGCTGACAATGAAGGCGGGCTGATCTATTATCAAAGCCGAGGCTTTCGCGATTATGCAAGGCGCACCGATGTCCCACTGGCTTCCGGTCAGCGCGTTGACAAGATCCTGAAACGCTACGACATCTGACAGCAGCTCATCACTGCTTCTCACCCTTGCGTGAGCCTGTGTTGCGACGGGTTGGCGGGCGCGCATCCGTGCGCCATGCTGCATCGAACCCTAGGGAGGATCCTGCGTGACCCAAGTGATGACCAATCTGAAAACTCTGCTTCTGGGCGGCCTGATCGCCGTAGGTTTTGCCGCTCAGGGCGACCGCGCCCATGCGGCCGAGACGCAAACACTGACCGTCGCGGGCGGCTGCTTCTGGTGCGTCGAGGCCGATTTCGAAAAGGTCAAGGGCGTCAGCGAGGTCGTCTCCGGCTATACCGGCGGCACGACCAAGAACCCCACCTACAAGGATGTCACGCGCGGCGGCACCGGCCACTTTGAGGCGGTCCAGATCATGTATGATCCGGCGCAGGTCACGCGCCCCCAGCTACTCAACATGTTCCTGCGCTCGGTCGACCCCACGGATGCGGGCGGCCAGTTCTGCGACCGCGGCGAAAGCTATCGCACGGCGATCTTCGCGGATGGCGCCGCGGCACAAGATGCCCAGCAGGCCATCACCAGCGCCCGGCAGGCTCTGGGCCAAAATATCGTGACCCCCGTTCTGCCCGAGCAGACCTTTTATCAGGCAGAGGATTATCACCAGGACTACTACAAGAGCGACTCGCTGAAAGTGACCCGCTTTGGCATCAAGAGCTACGCCGAGTCGTACAAGCTCTATCGCGACGCCTGCGGCCGCGATGCGCGCGTACGCGAGCTGTGGGGCGACGCGGCCCCATTTGCCCAGAAGTGACCCTTGATGGGGCGGCTCCGCGCGGCCCCACGCGAGGTGTTTCCGGTGCGCAGTTTTTTCTTGGCTTCAAATACTCATTCGCGACAGACGCGACCGACCCGACGTCAATCGCATAATCCTGCGGCCCGGCCCAAGGCCACCAAGCCGGCATGCCACGCGCCACTGCGCGGCACAGCCTCGGCCATCACGCCCTGTAGCGCCAGAGCCGGCGCATAGGGCGCAGCCGTGCCGATGATGCGCAACTCCTGGCCCAACCAATAAGGCCGCATCGCCGCCAGTTCTGCACCCAGCAGATGCCCCAGTATCGCAGGGGCATCTTCGGTCAGTGCCGCTGCATTCAACTGCGCGGCCAGCCGCTCGGGCCGTGACATCGTATCGCCCAGGGCTCCCTCGTCGAATTCCGCTCCGCTTGCGCCCAGTGCGCGGGCCAAACGGCCGGTAACCGCCCCTTGAAAGCTGACAACCTCACGCGCGCTGACATGCACCCAATGCGTCACCTCCACCTCGGGCAAGAGCATGATGCCATCCCACTCCGGCTGCGCCGCCAAGGCCCCTGCGATCAGGATCCGCGCCTCGGGCGGCAGGACAGCGGCAGGCGCCGCCTGCTGAAGCGCGCCCAGCGGGCCGAGGCCCGCCGGCAAGATCCCGGCAGGGGGCGCGGACCGCTGCGCAGGATCGAGCGTGATCAGCCGCCCCGGGGCGATCCCCGTGCTGCGCGCCGCTTCTTCGGGCGATGCGAAATCATGCGCCTGAGCGGTGCCGTCCTGCACGGCATATAGCGTCACACATCCGCCCTCGGGCAACAGCGCGCCCCATGCCTCGCCCATCAGCGGCGCCCGGACATCTGCGCCACGATACCGCGCATGTCATAGCCTGCCCCCGCGGCAGCCGAGACGATCTGGTCATCAGGCATCTGGCCGACCTGCACGATGCTCCAAAGGGTGGTGCAGCGCGTGCCGCTGCGGCAATAAGCCAGCACGGGCTGCGGCAGATCATCCAGCGCGGCCTTGAAATCGGCCACGTCGCCCTCGGTCAGCTGGCCTGAGATGATCGGCACCGCGCGAAAGGCCAGACCCGCATCCTCGGCCGCCGCTTGCACCTCGGCGATATCGGGCTGGCCTGCATCCTCTCCATCCGGCCGGTTGCACATGATCGCGAGAAATCCCGCCTCCTTGATGGCTGGCACGTCACCCGGTGCGATCTGGGGTGAGACGCTGAAACTATCCGAAATCTTGCGCAGGTCCATGGGGCCGCTCCTATGTAAACTCGCCCGCAATATGGCCGCAAAAGCAGGCCGATTTCAATGCCGCCCTGGCCTGGCAAGCCGCGCTCCAGGCGCAAAACCCCATCATCCTTAACCAGCCGTTAATCAATCTCGCTCAATCATCACCCGTATGAGCGGTTATTCCCATTTCAGCGAGGCGGCCCTGCCCCTCTTCGGCGGTGACGAGGCACCCTCGGTGGCGCTTGCCCCCGGCGCCCCACAGCCGTCCTATATTCGCGATCACCGCGCCCGCCTGCGCGCACGGTTCATGCAGGGCGGCGCGGCGCCGATGCCGGATTACGAACTGCTCGAGCTGGTTCTTTTTCGTGCCATCCCCCGGCGCGACGTCAAACCGCTGGCCCGCGCCCTTCTTGATCAGTTTGGTGATTTCAACGGCGTCATCTCCGCCCCGACCGCGCGACTCGAGGCAGTGAGCGGCGTGGGCGAAGCCGTCATCGTCGAGCTCAAGATCGTCGAGGCCGCCAGTCAGCGCCTGTCACGCGCACGCGTGATGCAACGCCCTGTCATCTCCTCCTGGGACGCACTCCTTGACTATTGCCACACAACCATGGCCCATCGCGACACCGAGCAGTTCCGCCTCTTTTTCCTCGACACGAAAAACGTCCTGATTGCCGATGAGGCACAGGCCAGCGGCACGGTCGATCATGTTCCTGTCTATCCGAGGGAGGTGGTCAAACGCGCGCTCGAACTGAATGCCTCCGCACTGATCCTGGTCCATAATCATCCCTCGGGCGATCCCACCCCCAGCGAGGCCGACATCGTCATGACGCAAAAGATCAAGTCGGCCGTCGAGGTCATGGGCATCACTCTGCACGACCACCTCATCATCGGAAAATCCTGCGAGCTCAGCTTCCGCAGCGAAGGCTATCTTTAGTGATGACTGGCCTTTAGCGCCCACCCCTTAGTCGAAACTACCTACGAGGTTCGGGGCGAAAACTTGAGAGGGTCAGAGCATTTGTCGTTTGGCCCGCCGAGTTTGGTGAGTTTCCATGTGACAAAACGACGAAACAACCAACTTCATTCGATCACCTTACGGTCAAACGGAGTCAAGGACGGACCGAACGTCTCGGGAGCGTCAAACCAGCCCGCCCATTGCGATTGATAGCTATTATCCCAATCACTACGCGCCCCTCATCGACACGATGGCACACCATGTCTCTTCGGAAAATCGGCTGCGACCGTAAAATCTGATTCTCGCGCAGCCAGTACGGATTATTTATACAGCCCGTCAGTTCGGGAGGTTGAAACGGCGGCTCTTGATTGGGCCGGTCCGGTTTTCCTGCCGCGCCAGACGCTCGTTTCCGGTGCTGGATCATCGTGGGTTGCACGCCAGATCGATTAGCCAGTTCGCAGATAGTCTTCTCATCCTCCAAGGCTTCCACCGCGACCTTCGCCTTGAATGCCGGGTGATGTCGCTTTCGCTTCGACATCGCTGATGTCCTTCGGTTTGAAGATCAGTCGACAGTAAAGCGCAGTTAGCGCCAATGTCCAAACTTCCGGGAGTAGCTCAATGCTTTAGCCGTGCAAACGGTCCATTCGCCGGACCTTCGCTTCTGTCGCGTCAGGAATTGATCAGGCACGATACACCACTTGATCTGCATCAGTGCAGCCACACGCGTAGGACCTTAGCGTAATCACAATACCGGAGATCGGAGACCTACAATGGCCATCGCTGTCGGCGCCGTACTCATCTTCGCGGTTGCTCTTGTGACACTGGCGATTTTTGTCATGCTGGACCGCCTGGCAGAGCAAGACGAATGGCAAAGACTGGAAGCGTTACAGCCATCAGATCCGGCGCAATTCTCGGAGCGTATGGTGGCCGATCTGCCAGAACCCGCCCGCCGCTATTTCAGCTATGCCATTAAGCCAGGCACCCCTCTTTGGACTGTTGCGGTCATCGAAATGACGGGAAAATTCAGCTTGGGGACAAAGGAGGCGCCAGGCTATCAGCCCATGGACGCACGCCAGATCCTTTGCGCGCCGGACGGCTTCGTCTGGTCCATGCGCACCACCGGCACATTGCCGCTCTCAGGATCGGATACGGGCCGCTGGACGCGGTTTCGGGTCCTGGGGCTGTTACCGGTCGCGCGGTTGGGCAGCGACAGGAACCACACGCGCGCGGCCTTCGGACGCCTCGTGGCCGAGGCCGCGATCTGGTCGCCCGCCGCACTCTTGCCCGGTCCGGGCGTAGCCTGGACAAGTGCGGATGAGCACACCGCCCGCGTGACCGTGCGCCACGGCGATCTAAGCCAAGAGGTGGATGTGACAGTCGATGGTGACGGCCGGCCGGTTGTCGTTTCCTTCATGCGCTGGAGCAATGCCAACCCGGAGAAGGAATATCGCCTGCAACCCTTCGGCGCGGTCATGTCGGATTTCCGCAAGGTCGGAGGGTGTCGCCTGCCGTTCCGCATCGAGGCGGGCAACATGTTCGGCACCGAGAGCTACTTTCCGTTCTTCATCGCAGATGTGAGCCGCATCCATTTTCCGCCACCTGCGGTGTGACGTTGTGCTCTTGGCCCCGACAATCTTGCTCTTGCCCGGGCCGAAAGATGGAGCACCACACGCGGATGGGCGCCGAGGCATGCCAATCCCGATGACAGGGGACCGGACAGCGGTCGCGCCTTCCACCCGTTTCTTGCGCACATGAACAATGCCGTACTTTTGCAAAATGGTCATCTGGCAGTGCTTGCTTTTCCTCTGCCAAACCTCAATTCTCGCGTCCGATAAAAGGGAGCGAGAACCAATGACATTCATGAAATCCATCGGTGCAGCCGCGGCTGCTGCCTTGATGATGACCGGCGCCGCATCGGCCGAGACGCGCATCACCTACAAGTCGGCCAAGGCCGGATCGTCCTATTTCCAGATGGCGGTGCAGATCGCCGAGGCGATGAAGGCCGGCACCGACGGCGAGATCGCCGTGACAGTCGAGGAAAGCCAGGGCTCAGTGCAGAACGTGATGGAAGTGCGCGCGCGCGGCGCCGACTACGTCTTTACCACACCCCCGGCGCTGGTCGGGCTGGCACAGGGTGGAAAGGCGATGTTCGAGGACAAGGGCGATCCAGCCTTTGACGACATTCGCGCACTTTTTCCGATCCCGTCGCTGACCATGCATTTCGTCATGTCCGAGGCAAGCAATGTGACGACCTTCGAAGGCATGGAAGGCAAGACGATCCTTCTGGGCAGCGGCTCGTTCGGGGCGACGGAGGGTGAGAAATACATCTCGCTTTTTGGGCTGGAGGGTAAGGTGAACATCGCGGATTCCGAGCTGTCGAACGCGGTGAACGCGCTGAAGAACGGCCAGATCGACGGTTTCGTCACCGCAGGCAGCTTTCCGGCGCCCAATGTGATCGAGGCAGCGGCATCGACTCCGGTCAACGTTCTGTCGCTGACCGATGAGCAAATCGAGATGTCCAAGCGCACGCGGCTGACGATTCCCGCAGGCACCTATACCGGGCAGGACGAGGATATCACCACCACCTCACTGCCCGTTGTCGCCTATTCCACCACCAAGATGGACGATAAGACCGCCTACACCCTGACCAAGATCTACTGGGAGACGCGCGAGAAGATGGCGCAGGATGCTGCCTGGTGGGCGGGCGTCTCGACCGACATGCTGAGCAACATCACCACGCGGATCCACCCCGGCGCGATCCGCTATTACGATGAAATTGGCGCGGCGCTGAGCGACGCGCATATATAAAAGCCTTGCCTCGTCCGGGCCACACGCTAGGGCGAGGCACCCCTACATGATGACACCCTCCCCCATTTCCGCCGGTATCTGGATCGCGCTCGGCGCGCTTTCTGCGGCGTTTCATATCGGGCTGATCTTTTACGGATTGGTGCCGAACCTCGTCGCGCGTCCGCTGCACATGGCGCTGATCCTACCTTGGGTGTTCCTTTATGCCGCCAAGACGCGGGCGGGATGGTGGTTGGGTCTGGTCTTGACGGGGGTCGGCATCGCTGGCTGCCTCTGGATTGCGTTCAACCACCAGATGCTGCGCGATCAATACGGTTTTCTGGAGGATGGATTCCAGGTCGCGCTGTCGCTCGCGCTATTGCTGATCGCGATGGAGGGCGCGCGCCGCATGATCGGCTGGCCCTTGCCGCTGGTGGCGTTCAGCGCGCTGCTTTACGGTCTCTATGGCCAGCATATTCCGGGTGAATTCGGCCATGCGGGCACGCCCTTGCGCAGCTTCCTCGGCACGCTCGTCATTGCCGAGGGCGGGCTCTGGGGTAGCCTTACGGGCGTATCGGTGGGCGTCGTCGCGATTTTCGTCATCTTCGGCGCTGTGCTGAATGCGGGCGAGGCGGGGCAGGGCTTCATGAACGTCGCCTCCGCCGCCGCAGGGCGCCTGACGGGCGGGGCGGCCAAGGTGTCGGTTCTGTCCTCTGCGCTCTTCGGATCGATCTCGGGCTCGGCCTCGGCCAATGTCGCGTCGACCGGGGCGATCACCCTCCCGGCCATGACCAAGCTGGGCTACCCCAAGCGCCTTGCCGCCGCAGTCGAGGCTGTCGCCTCCTCGGGCGGGCAGATCATGCCGCCGCTGATGGGCGCGGGCGCCTTCGTGATGGTCGAGCTGACGGGCGTGCCATACACTCAGATCATGATGGCTGCGCTGCCGCCCGCCATCCTTTATTTCCTGACCGTCTGGATGGGTATCAATGCTTACGCGCAGCGGTTTGACCTGCAATCGGTGCCCGAGGACGAGCGCCCGGACCGGCGCATGGTGCTGATCACCTCGGCTTTCTTCCTCGTGCCCTTTTCGGTCCTGCTGATCGCCATGTTCGCGCTGGGGTTCACGCCGCAATATGCCGCCGTTCTGGCCATCTTCGCGGGTGGGGCCGCGCTCTTCTTTGATGCGACACCGCGGATGAACCTCGCGCAGGGCATCCGCCGCATGGGCAGCGCCATGATCGCCATCGGTCAGCAGGTCGCGATGATCGCCGCCATCATCATCTGCGCGTCGATCATCATCGGCGTGCTGGGCGTCACGGGCCTCGGCATCAAGATCACCTCGATCATTCTTTCGGGATCGGGCGGCGCGCTCTGGCCTGCGCTGCTGCTGACCGCTCTGGCCTGCCTTCTGCTGGGCATGGAGGTGCCCACGACCGCCGCCTACGTGATCTGCGTGTCGGTCGCCGGCCCCGCCCTGACCGAACTGGGGCTGGAGCCCTTGCAGGCGCATCTCTTCGTCTTCTGGTTCGCCCTGCTCTCGACCATCACACCGCCCGTCTGCGGCGCCGTCTTCATCGCGGCAGGGATGATCGGGGAAAACTGGCTGAAGGTCGCGCTGACGGCGATGGCGCTGGGCCTCGGGCTTTACGTCATTCCACTGGCGATGATCGCCAATCCCGATTTGCTGCGCCTCTCGACCCGCACAGCGGGCGCATTGCTGGCCTTTGCCATGATCGGCCTCGGCCTGTCATGCCTGTCCTACGCGCTGATCGGGCGGACCGGATGGGTGCGGCGGCTCGTGCTGAGTGCCATCGGCGTGGCGGCCTGCTTTTCTGGGGTTCTTTTCGCTTAGCGCGGTCCGGGGCCATGCCGCACGAGGGCGCCACCGCCAGAACCGCTAGGCCTCCCCGAAGCCGCCGGCGGTTGGCGTGACCACCACAACCGCATCTCCGGCGCTGATCTTGACCTGATCGGCGGCCTTCAACCGCTCGACCTCGCCATCGGCTCGGTGAATTTCCGTGCGGCCGCATCGCCCTTCGCGGCCCCCCGCGACGCCTTGGGGCGGGCGGGCACGATGGGACGACAGGATCGCAAGGTCCATATCCTCGAGGAAGCGGATGCGCCGCGTGGTCCCGTTACCCGCGCTCCATTTGCCGCCGCCCCCTGACCCCGCATCGATCCCGAAGGACTCCAGCACGACCGGATAGCGCAGCTCCAGAATTTCGGGATCGGTCAGGCGCGAATTGGTCATGTGCACATGCACGCCGTCGGTCCCGTCAAAGCCGCGCCCGTCATTCATCCGCCCCGCAGGACTGCCCGAGCAGATCGTCTCGTAATACTGGTGCCGCGCGTTGCCGAAGGTCAGGTTGTTCATGGTGCCCTGGGAATTGGCCATGGCACCCAGCGCGCCGAACAGCGCGTTGGTCACATGCTGGCTGGTCTCGACATTGCCCGCGACCACGGCAGCGGGATATTCCGGCGACAGCATGCAGCCCTTTGGGACGATGATCTTGACGGGGCGCAGGCAGCCCGCGTTCATCGGGATGTCCGCCTCGACCATCACACGAAAGACATAAAGCACGGCGGCCCGCGTCACCGGCTCGGGGGCGTTGAAGTTGTTCTCGCACACGTCAGAGGTGCCGGTGAAATCGACCGTCGCCTCGCCTGCCTCACGATCAACCGTCAGCTTGACGCGGATTTCCTGCCCGGTGTCGGTGGGATAGACGTACTCGCCATCGGACAGCCGCCCGATTACGCGGGCAACCTCGGCTGCGGCGTTGTCCTGCACATGGCCCATATAGGCCTGCACCACGTCCAGCCCGAAATCCCCGATCATGCGGCGCAGCTCGGCCACGCCGCGTGCATTGGCAGCCACCTGCGCCTTGAGATCGGCGGTATTCTCGTCCGGGTTGCGGCAGGGATAGGCGTGATCGGTCAGCAACTCCCGCAGCGGCCCGTCGCGGAACCGACCGTTCTCGACCAGCTTGAAATTGTCTATCAGAACACCCTCTTCGTCCACCTTCGTGGCGCGCGGCGTCATCGAACCGGGGGCGATCCCGCCCACATCCGCATGGTGCCCGCGTGAGGCGACCCAGAAGAGGATGTCTTTTTCGGCATCGTCGAACACCGGCGTGACGACCGTGATATCAGGCAGATGGGTGCCGCCGTTATAGGGCGCGTTCAGCGCATAGACATCCCCGGGCCGAATGCTGCCCTCGTTGAGGCGGATGATCGTCTCGACACTACGATCCATGGAGCCGAGATGCACCGGCATATGTGGCGCATTGGCAACCAGCGCCCCATCCGCGTCGAAGACCGCGCAGGAAAAATCGAGCCGTTCCTTGATGTTGACTGAGCGCGCGGTTTTCTGAAGCGCGACACCCATCTGTTCGGCAATGTTCATGAAAAGGTTGTTGAACACCTCCAGCAGCACTGGATCGGCCTCGGTCCCGACGGCGCTGTCGCGGCGCGCGGCCTCGCTGCGCGTCATGACTATATGGTCATGCGCCGTCACCTCGGCGTTCCAACCGGGTTCAACCACGACGGTCTGGTTGGCCTCGATCACCAGCGCGGGGCCTGAGATATACCGACCCGGCGTCAGCGCCTCGCGGCGCACGACGGCGGCGTCATGCCATGCGCCACCGGAAAAGACAGGCACCGTTGCCACGGTCTCGGCCTCGGCGCGCTCGGGGCTGGCCTCGGGTTCGGGATCGGCGGCCGGTTCGGCGGCCTGGCCCTCGATTTCGGCCGACTCGATCACCAGGCGTGCGTCCGGATCGGCAAAGCCGAACTCGGCTTCATGTGCGGTCTCAAACGCGGCGCGGGCCTTGGCCGCGTCTCCGTCCCAGGCGATCGGCAATGCGGTGTCGGTACCCGCATAGCGCAAATGCAGACGCCGCGCGAGGCTCATGTCACCGTCGCTGACGCCTTGCGCGGCCAAGGCCGAGCGCACCTCATCCGAGAGGCGATACAGCGCCTCTTCGACCATCCCGGTCTCCTTTGGGTCCAGAGCCACCTCAAGCCCCTTCTGGCGCGCCTCGGTCACGCGGGCGAGGCCGATGCCATAGGCCGACAGCAAGCCCGAGAGCGGGTGGATCAGCACCCGCTCCATCCCCAGCGCGTCGGCAACGAGGCAGGCATGCTGACCGCCCGCCCCTCCAAAAGCGTTCAGCAAGTAGCGCGTCACGTCATAGCCGCGCTGCACGCTGATCTTCTTGATCGCATTGGCCATGTTCTCGACCGCGATGCGCAGGAAACCTTCGGCCACGACTTCGGGGCGTTTGCCCTCACGCTCGGCGATCTCGCCGAATTGCGCGGCCACGGTATCGCGGTCCAGCGGCTGGTCCTGCCCTTCGCCGAATATGGCCGGGAACCAGTCAGGGTTGAGCTTGCCCAGCATGACGTTCACATCGGTAACGGTCAGCGGCCCGCCCCGCCGATAGCAGGCCGGCCCCGGATCGGCGCCCGCGCTGTCCGGCCCGACGCGAAATCGCCCCGGATCGGCATGCAGGATCGAGCCGCCCCCGGCGGCGACGGTATGGAGCTGCAACATCGGCGCGCGCATGCGCACCCCCGCGACCTGCGTCTCGAACGTGCGCTCGAAAATGCCATCGAAATGGGCCACATCGGTCGAGGTGCCGCCCATGTCAAAGCCGATCACCCGGTCATGCCCGGCAATCTGCCCGGTGCGCGCCATGCCCACCACGCCGCCCGCCGGGCCGGACAGGATCGCATCGCGCCCCTTGAAGCGGTCGGCAGCGGTCAGCCCGCCCGAGGACATCATGAACTGCAGGCTCGGCCCCTCCTCGTCCGGCGGCGTGGCTCCCAGCGCATCCGCAACCTGCTGAACGTAGCGCGACAGGATAGGGGTGAGATAGGCATCCACCACCGTGGTATCGCCGCGCCCGACCAGCTTGATCAGCGGCGACACCTCGTGGCTGACCGACACCTGCCCGAATCCCGCATCGCGCGCCGCCTGCTCCAGTGCCAGTTCGTGATCGGGGGCGGTCCAGGAATGCATCAGCACGATGGCGACCGCGTCGATCCCGTCGGCCTTGGCCTGGCTCAGCGCCTTAGCGACCGTATCAGTGTCGAGCGCGCGTTCCACCGTGCCGTCGGCGCGCACGCGCTCGTCCACCTCGACCACCCGGTCATAGAGCATTTCGGGCAGGATGATCTCCTTGGCGAAAATGTCGGGGCGATCCTGATAGGCGATGCGCAACGCATCGCGAAAACCCTTGGTAATCAGCAGCAACGTGCGGTCGCCCTTGCGCTCCAGCAGCGCGTTGGTGGCGACGGTCGTGCCCATGCGCACGGTGCCCACACGCTCGGGCGGAATGGCGCCCTCGACGCCCAGCAGCCGCCGGATGCCCTCGATCGCCGCATCCACATAGGCTTCGGGGTTCTCGGACAGCAGTTTTTTCGCGGAAAGAGTCCCATCCGGCGCCCGGCCGATCAGGTCGGTAAAGGTGCCGCCACGGTCGATCCAAAAATCCCAGCGTCCTGCATCCGGATGCGTTGCCATCCCGTTTCCTTCCCGTTGCTGCGATTGAATCACAAAATGTTGACAAATTAACAACGTCCAGTCAACCTGACTTGGCCGGTGCCCAAGGGTGGACGGGGCCGGCCCCGTCCAGATGTCTGCCCGACAATGACAGGGAACCCCGCAATGAGCTTTCAATTTACACGACCTCTTGCCACGGCGCTGGCCGGCGCGATCGCCGCCGCTGCCTTCGCGCTACCCGCCGCTGCCGCAGAGTGGGACATGCCCACGCCCTATGGCGACAGCGTGTTCCACACCCAGAATATTCAGAAATTCGCCGAGGACGTCTCGGCCGCCACCGATGGCGGGCTCACGATCACGGTGCATTCCGCCGGATCGCTTTTCGGCCATCCCGAGATCAAGGACTCCGTCCGCCGTGGCCTCGCGCCGATTGGCGAGACGCTGATGTCCCGGCTGGCTAACGAGGATCCGATCTTCGGCATCGATTCCGTGCCGTTCCTGGCCAGCAACTACGACGAGTCGCGCGCGCTCTGGGAGGCTTCGCGCCCGGTGGTCGAACAGAAGCTGGCCGATCAGGGGCTGACGCTACTCTATGCCGTGCCGTGGCCGGGCCAGAGCATCTATACCAAGGAGCCGATCACCTCGACCGCCGATCTGGAAGGCGAGAGTTTCCGCGCCTACAACACGGCAACCGAGCGTCTGGCGCAGCTTATGGGCGCGGTCCCGACCCAGCTGGAAACCGGCGATATCCCGACCGCTTTCTCGACCGGGCGTGTCGCGGCGATGATCACTTCGCCCTCGACCGGCGTTTCAAGCCAGGCTTGGGATTTCACCAATAACTACACCGATACGCAGGCGTGGTTGCCCAAGAACATGGTGATCGTGAACACCGCCGCGCTGGACGGTCTGCCCGAGGATCAGCGCAGCGCGCTGATGGAGGCCGCCAAGGCCGCCGAGACCCGCGGCTGGGAGATGAGCCGCGCCGAGACCGAAGAGAAGATCGCGACGCTGAAGGAAAACGGTATGACCGTGTCCGAGCCCAGCGAAGAGTTGTCGCAGCAACTCTCCGAGATCGGTCAGACCATGACCGACGAATGGCTGGCCGAGGCTGGCGACGAGGGCGGACAGGTCGTCGAGGACTATCGCGCGTCGATCAAGTGATCCGGGGCGGCGCGGGGGCAAACGGCATTCCGCGCCGCTTTACCTCCGCAACATATCCCGAGGGGAAGCGCGATGCGCCGTTTTCTTGACCGCGTGCATGATGGCGCGCTGGCGCTGGCCGCCGCCGCCCTCGCCGCCATTGCGGTGCTTGTGCTGGTGCAGATCACCGGCCGGCTGATTGACCGGGCCGCGCGCGTATTGGACATACCCCCGCCGGGTCTGACCATACCGTCGCTCGCCGAGATTGGCGGCTTCCTCTTTGTATCCGCCGTATTTCTAGGCATGGCCGGCACCCTGCGCGCGGGGGGCCATGTTCGCGTTACGCTGCTGACCCGTGCCTTGCCGGATGGCCCCGCACGCTGGCTGGGCGCACTGGTGGCTGCCGGGGCTACGGCGCTGGCCTCATTCGCCACATGGTCCAGCCTGCTTCAGACACTGGACAGTCACGCGTTCGGCGCGGTCAGCTTCGGCATGGTCAAGGTGCCGCTCTGGTGGCCGCAAGGCGCGATGACGTTGGGGCTATGTCTGCTCACGCTGGCGCTTGCGCAGGCCACCCTGCAGCTGATCATCGGCCAGCGGCCTGATTTCGATATCGCCGAGGCCGAGCGCGAGGAGCCGAGCTGATGGAAATCGCCACCCTTGCGCCGCTCCTTGTTCTGGTCCTCTTCGCCACCCTCGCCGCCGGGCTCTGGGTTGGGTTTGCGCTGGTCGCGGTCGGCCTTCTGGCCATGATCACCTCTGCCCCCGCGCCGGCCTCGCTGGTCTTTGCCACCAAGGTCTGGGGCGGGCTGACGGTCTGGGATCTGACCGCGCTGCCGATGTTCATCTGGATGGGAGAGATCCTCGTGCGCTCGCGGCTGTCGTCGGACATGTTCTCGGGGCTTTCGCCTTTCACGACCCGCCTGCCGGGGGGCCTTTTGCATGTCAACGTGATGGCCTGCGCGCTTTTTGCCGCTGTCTCGGGCTCATCGGCGGCCACGACCGCCACGGTGGGCCGCATGTCTGTGCCCGAACTCGGCGCACGGGGCTATGACGACCGCATGATCATCGGCACGCTGGCCGGGTCCGGAACCTTCGGGTTTCTCATCCCGCCCTCGATCATCCTGATCGTCTACGGCGCCGCGACCGAGCAATCCATCGCGCGCCTGTTCCTTGCCGGGGTGGTGCCGGGGCTGATGCTGGCCGCGTTATTTTCAGGCTATATCATGCTCTGGGCCGCGCTGAACCGCAGCCGGATGCCCGCGCCGGAACCGGCGACGTCCCTGGCCGAGGCACTGCGCGCCGCCGCACGCCTCTTGCCGGTTCTGGTGCTGATCGTGGCCGTCATCGGCTCGATCTACGCAGGGGTTGCCAGCCCGACCGAGGCGGCAGTGATCGGCGTGGCGGGCGCGCTGCTGCTGGCCTGGGCCACCCGCGCGCTGAGCATGCGCGGCGTCTGGGACTCGCTGCGCGCGGCAACGATCACCACCTGCATGATTTCCTTCATCCTTGCCGGGGCGGCATTTCTGACCGTGGCGATGGGCTATACCGGAATCCCGCGGCAACTCGCCGCCTGGATCGGCGCGATGGAGCTGTCGCCCTATGCGCTGCTGGCGGCGCTGACGGTGTTCTTCATCATCATGGGGATGTTTCTCGACGGGATCTCGATCGTCGTGCTGACTGTGTCGATCATCCTCCCGATGGTCATGACAGCGGGGATCGACCCGATCTGGTTCGGCATCTTCCTGGTGCTCGTGGTCGAGATGAGCCAGATCACGCCGCCCGTCGGCTTCAATCTCTTTGTCCTCCAGACGATCACCGGGCGCGACATCTTTACCATTGCGCGCTATGCGGCTCCGTTCTTCGGCCTGTTGGTGCTGGCACTGGCGATCCTGTCGGTGTTTCCTCAGATCGCGCTCTGGCTCCCCGGGACCATGCTGAACCGATGAGCGATGGCGACCGCGATACGCCCCCTATCGGGCCCGTGGTCAGTTCGGCGCATCTGGCCGCGTCAGACTTGCCGGAGCTGTCCGAGCTGGAATTTGCCATCACCATGTCGAACCACGCCTTTCAGCGCTGGATTACCCGCTGTATGACCGCCGCCGGCGCGCCTGGCATGTCGCCGCTCGAGGTGCTTGTTCTTCACCTCATTCACCACCGGGACCGGCCCAAGACCCTCGCCGATATCTGCCTGGTGCTGAATATCGAGGACACGCATCTGGTCAACTATGCCCTGCGCAAACTGGCCGAACGCGGCTTGGTTGAGACCGGTCGCAAGGCCAAGGAAAAAACCGTCGCCATCACGGACCAGGGTGCCAAACTCTGCGCCCGCTACGCGGAAATACGCGAGGCTCTGCTGGTGCGCGGGGCGCAGGCTGCCGGGATCGACGTGGCCGAGATTTCACGCCTCTCGGCGCTGCTGCGCACATTCTCGGGCAGCTTCGATCAAGCGGCGCGGGCGGCGGCGGCGCTGTGAACCGCGCGCTGGGCTGGTGTGCACTTCATGGCCGCTGGCTGCTGATCGCCGGGTTGGTCATTGGCATCGCACTGCCGGGATTGGCGCGCGCCATGGCCGGCGCCATCGTGCCGCTGATCGCGCTTTTGCTGTTCCTTTCGGCGCTGCGGATCGGCGCGCGCGCCGCCATGCCGCGCCGGGCAGCCCTGCCCCGCGCGCTGGGCCTGACGCTGGCGCTGCAGCTGGTCGCCCCGATGATCGCCGCTGGGGTGCTGGCCTGGGCCGGCCTGCTGCATACGGCAGCCGGGCTTGGCACCGTCCTTGTCTTGGCAGGTGCGCCGATTACCGGCACGCCCGGCCTTGCGTTGATGAGCGGCGCCGATCCTGCCGCCGCGTTGCGCCAGCTGGTCCTGGGGACCGCGCTGCTGCCGCTTACGGCCGTGCCCGTCTTTGCCCTGCTGCCGATTTTCCCCGATCTGGTGGCGGTCGCCATCGGCGCCGCGCGCCTGCTGGTGGTGATTGCGCTGGCGGGCGGATTGGCCTTCGCGCTCCACGCGGCGATTCCGCGGCTGCGCCGCCCGAGCGCGGTCGCCGCGATCGACGGAGCGCTGGCGCTGTCCATGGCTTTGGTTGTGATCGGACTGATGGCGGCGGTGGGTCCGGCCATCCTGGCGCTGGACTTGGCGGTTCCAGCGTTGGTGGCGCTCGCCTTCGCCCTCAATCTCGGCCCGGCCATCGCAGTCTGGCACAGCTCGCGCGCGGCGCTTCCGGCTCCCGAAGCGGGCGCCCTGGCCATCGCCGCTGGCAATCGGAACCTCGCGATATTCCTGGCCGCGCTACCGCCCGAGATGGTGACGCACCTGCTGCTTTTCGTAGGTTGCTACCAAGTGCCGATGTACCTCACGCCCTTGATCCTGCCGCGGCTGCTTTCCGCCCTTCGGCAAGGGTGAAGGGCCGGCGGCTGCCAGCCCCTGCTACCAACATGCCTGCGCTTGCATCAAAGTCATTACCGACCCTGTCTATCCAGCCTGAACATCTGATGAAGCCGACATGAAATTGGCAATGCCCTTAAAAAATCAGCATTACCATACACTTCTGATTTCTTACGGAAAGGCGATCCCAATAGTGTTTCAATATATGATAATAAATTTTCACGATATGAAGCTTCCAAGCTAGACACTCTGCGTCACAAGTCACTAGCGTTTTTTGCGCAAAGAGCCGCGCAGACTCGTGGCTCGGTCGGTAAGGAAAGAAGCCTCGGACATGATGGCAGCAAAGCGCGAAAGGCATGGCATGGCGGCGGACGCGACCGAGACGTCGCTGGCCAAGGCATTGCGCCTTCTGCCCATCGTCGCCGAGCGCAACGCCACCGGGGTCAATCTTTCGATGGTGACGCGGCGCGCGGGAATGACGACGGCGACAGCGCGGCGGTTGCTTCAGGGGCTGGTGGATGGCGGGCTGCTCAGTTTCGACCCCTATTCCAAGCTTTATTTCCTCGGCGCCGAGTTCGTGCGCATGTCGCGGCTGGCGGGATCGCCCCAGGCGTTCGAGCGGCTGCGAAATGACATGCACGGATGCCTGACCCACATCGCCGAGCAGACGGGGGATAGTGCGTTCCTGTCGGTCATCTCGAATGGCGAAGCCCTTTGCATCGAGAAAATCACGGGCAGTCATCCGATCTCGGTCAACACGTTGACCGTCGGGGCGCGAAGACCGCTGGGCGTGGGCGCGGGCAGCCTTGCGCTTTTGGCCGCTCAAGAGAGCGACCAGCGCCAGATCATCATCGATGAAAATGCGCGTCGCTTCCTGCGCTATGGGCGCCTGACGGCCACGGCGGTCAAGCGGGCTTTGGCGCGGTGGCAAAAGGACGGCTACGTGTTCAACAGCTCGCTTATCATCGACGGGGTCAGCGCCATCGGTCTGCCCGTCTTTGACGAGCGCGGCGATCTGGTCTGCGCTGTCTCGGTCGGCACGATCAATGCGCGTATGCGCCCGGAGCGGCGCGCCGAGGTAGCCGCAATCATCAAGTCTGCCCTTGGCGACATAGGTTACAAAACAAGCAGGACGACAGATGTATCCCATTCACTTCTTTGAACGATCTGCGGGCCGCTGGCCTGACGCCGTCGCGGCCGAGTGCAAGGGCCGCACAGTCACCTATGCCGAATTGCAGGGCCAGGTGCGCGCGCTGGCCGCCGGATTGCAGGCCATCGACGGGGAGTTCGGCTCGCGCGTGGGGATCTGCTGCTACAACTCGCTCGAGCATCTGGTCGCCTGGTTGGCCGTTCTGGCGGCGGGCAAGGTGTGGGTGCCGCTTCAGGCAATGAGCACAGCCGAGGAACTCGTGCGCGCGGTGGAGTTCACCGACTGCTCAATTCTCATCGTCAGCGGTGAGACGCAGGAGCGTCTGCAGGGCGCGGCAGGGCCCGGACGCACCATGCTGGCCGCTGATCGCGTCGATGGGCTGGAGAGCATCGGCGCCCTGATCGCCCGGCATGATGGGCAGGGGCCGCAGCCCGCAACGCTGCCGCTGGACGCCACGCAGGCAATCAAGTTCACAGGAGGCACCACCGGGCGGCCCAAGGGAGTGATGCAGCCCTACCGCGCATGGAACACCAACATCGTCACCCAGATCGACGCCTGGTCGATGGCCCCGGGCGAGCGGTGCCTCGCCGCCGCGCCGATCACCCATGGCACCTCGACCTATATCCTGCCGACGCTGGGCAGTGGCGGCACGCTTGTCCTTCTGGACCGTCCGCGCCCCGAGGAAACGCTGGACTGCCTGCAGAACCGGCGCATCTGCACCACCTTCGTGCCGCCCACCGTGCTCTATATGCTGATGGAGCTGGAGACTGTCGGCGCCTCGGATTATGCCCATCTGCGCAACCTGATCTACGGCGCCGGCCCCATGCGCCCCGAGGCCATCGCCCGCGCGCAAGAGATCTTCGGCCCCTGCATCGCCTCGACCTACGGCCAGACTGAGGCGCCGCAGATTGCCACCATGATCAGCGCGCAGGACCTGCTGGACCCGGCCAAGCGCGCCTCGGTCGGGCGCGAGACGATGCTGAGCGAAGTGGCCATCATGGATCCGGAGGGCCGCCTGCTGCCCCCCGGCGAGACCGGCGAGATCGTCATTCGCGGCGATCTGCTGATGACCGGCTATTGGAAACAGCCCGACGTGACGGCCAAGACCATCTTGGATGGCTGGCTGCATACCGGCGATCTGGGGATCATCGACGCGGACGGGTTCGTCTTCATCCGCGGGCGGGCCAAGGAAATGATCATCACCGGCGGCTTCAACGTTTATCCCGCCGATGTCGAGCCGCTGATGGGCGAGCATCCCGAGGTCGTCGATTGCGCCGTTTTCGGCGTGCCGGACGACAAATGGGGCGAAGCGGTGCATGCCGCCGTGCAACTGAGCCGCGGATCGGATGCCACGGGCGAGGATATCATCGCCTTCGTCCGCGAAAGGCTGGGCCCGGTGCGCACGCCCAAGACCGTGACGCTCTACGAGGCGCTGCCGCGCAACGCCAATGGCAAATTGCAAAAGGCCGTTCTGGTCGATGATTTCATGGCCCGGACCGGCCAAACACCTGGAAAGGACTGATGATGGGCAAGGATGCCAAGACACCGACAACGGGCCTGTGCAGCTACACCGATACCGAGATTTTCTATCGTGGCCGCGACCTCGTGGGTGATCTGATGCAGGGAGGCGGGGGCGATTTCGTCACCATCATGATGGGCCACATCCTGAACCGCGAGGTCAGCGCACGCGATGCGCGGCTGATGAACGCCATCCTGATCACGATGATGGAGCACGGCCTGACCCCCAGCGCCATCGCCACCCGCTCGGTCTACATGAGCGCGCCCGAGAACCTGCAAGGTGCGGTGGCGGCGGGGCTCATGGCCGTGGGCAGCCAGTTCGTCGGCACGATCGAGAACAACGCGCGGTTGCTGGAGGATATCCTGTCGCAGCCCGAGGACGCGCGCCGCGCCCGCGCCGATGAAATCGTCGCCGACCACCGCGCGCGCAAGGCACATGTGCCGGGCTTTGGCCATCACCTGCACAAGCCGGACGACCCGCGCGCCATCCTGCTGCTGGAGATGGGCGAGAAAGAAGGGCTGGAGAGCGGCCATATCGAGGCGCTGCGCATGCTTGGCGCGGCGGTGGATGACGCGGCGGGCCGGCATATCACTATCAACGCGACAGGCGCGACCGCGGCGCTGCTGGGCGGCATGAACATTCCCACCAAGCTGATGCGCGGCTTCGCCGTCATCAGCCGCGCGGCCGGCCTCGTTGCGCATATCGCCGAAGAGCAGGAGCGCCCCTCGGGCCGTTATATCTGGCAGGTGGTCGACAAGGCCATCCCGTTCGAGAAATAGCCCGATGAGTGATCTGGCCCTTGTAACCGGAGGTGCAGCCGGAATCGGCGCAGCAATCGCGCGGCGATTGACCGAGGACGGCCTGCGCGTCATCGTGCTGGACCGCGTGCCGGTCACGCATGACTACGCGCAAGAAGAGATCACCGTCGATCTGGCCGATGTCGCGGCGACACAAGCCGAACTTGCCCGTGTGATCGGGGATCGCCGCATCACGCGCCTCGTTAACAATGCGGGCATCGTCATGCCCGCATCTCTGGAAGAGACCGACCCCGCCGATCTGGACGCCGTGGCGGCCGTCAACCTGCGCGCGCCCATCATCTGCATGCAGGCGGTCCTGCCTGGCATGAAGGCTGCGGGGATGGGCCGCGTTGTCAATATCTCCAGCCGCGTTGCGCTGGGCAAGGAACTGCGCACGGCCTATTCCGCGACCAAGGCGGGCCTGCACGGCATGACCAAGACATGGGCGCTGGAGCTGGGTCAGCACGGCGTGACCGTCAATGCCGTCGGCCCCGGCCCCATCCAGACAACGCTTTTCGATCGTGTCAACCCGCCGGGCGATCCGCGCACCGAGGCGATCATCGCCAAGGTGCCGTTGCGCAAGCTGGGCCAGCCCAAGGATATTGCCGATGCCGTCTCGTTCCTCTGCTCAGACAGAGCCGGATTCGTCACGGGGCAGGTTTTGTACGTATGCGGGGGGATGACCATCGGATCCGTATGACGAAAGAAGACACCGCGCGCGGGGAGGACGCGCGCGGTTCCAAAAACCAGAACGACGTTCATCAAGGAGGAGAAAACCATGAACATTTTGAAAAAGACAGCCGCGGCCATCGCCGTGGCCGCAGGTCTGGCGACCGCCGGTTTTGCGCAGGACGATTACCCGACCAAGCGCATTACCATCATTGTCCCATATAGCGCGGGCGGCGCGACCGACGTTCTGGCCCGGCAGGTCGCGGACAAGCTGGCGGTGCAGTTCGACGAGACCGTGACAGTCGAAAACCGCCCCGGCGCGGGTGCCACCCTGGGCACAACGCAAGCGGCTGCGGCGCGGCCCGATGGCTATACGCTCTTCATGGGGCAGGTGTCGTCGCATGGTATCGCGCCTGCGGTCTACAAGAACCTGCAATACGATCCGGTCGAGGATTTCAAGCCGGTCACGCTGCTGATCTCGATCCCCAACGTGATGGTGGTAGACAAGGATAGCCCGTGGCAGACCGCCGAAGAGTTTCTTGAGGCGACACGCAGCGAGGGACGCACCTTCGGCTCGTCCGGGGTCGGCAGCTCGATCCACCTCTCGGGCGAGATGTTCAAATCGCGCACAGGCGCCGACATGACGCATGTGCCCTACCGCGGCAGCGGCGAGGCCGTCCCGGCCCTGATGTCGGGCGATGTGGACGTGATGTTCGACAACCTGCCCTCGGCCCTGCCCCATATCCAGTCGGGCGAGCTGCGCGCGCTGGCGGTCACCACGCCCGAGCGTGCCGAGGCATTGCCGGATGTGCCGACATTGTCGGAGACGGGTATCGACGGGCTGGACGGCTTTGCCGCGCGGTCCTGGTTCGGCATTCTTGTGCCTGCCGAGACCGATGACGCGGTGGTCGAGAAGCTCTCGGCGGCGCTGAACGGAGTTCTCGAAGACGACGATTTCGTGAAGTTCGCCGATGGCCGCGGCGCGCAGATCGAGGGTGGTAGCCCGGACGACTTCGCGGCGTATATTGCTGATGAGCTGACCCAGTGGAAGGTCGTCGTGGACGAGGCCGGCGTCACCGTCGAGTGATCCGGTCCCAGTGATGCGATGGGCCGCGCCAAGGTTGGCGCGGCCCGTTTTGACCTCCTGAAATTCGCCCCACTCATTCAGACAAGGTGATCGCCGCATGGCCCGAGGCTCTTCGAAAAAATGGCGCAACGCCGCACGCAAGCGCGAGATGTCGATCGCGGGCGTTCTGATCATTGCTGCGGCCGTCTTTGCACTGGTGATCATCCCGCAGGGCGTTGTGCGCCCAAGCTCGGTCAAGCACCTGCCGCTGTCACCCGTTTTTCTGCCCTATGTCCTCGCGGTGCTGGTCGTGATCTTTGCCGCCCTGCACCTGGTCGAGGCATGGATCGCGCCCGATGCCGTGGCGGCTCCGCCAAGCGACGATGACGCGACGCACCCCCGGTGGAAGCTGCGCGTCTCGGTCCTTTTTGCCTGCCTTCTGGGCTACCTTATCCTGCCGGACATGCTGGGCATGTTGGCGACCGCGATCATGATCACCATCGGCCTCATGTTCCTCGCGGGCGAGCGCAGGCCCCTCATTCTGACCGGCGTCGGCATCCTGATGCCTGTTCTGGTCTGGCTCTTTTTCACTCAGGTCGCGCAGGTACCGCTGCCCGACGGCTTTTTCGAGGCGTGGAGATAGACGATGCTGGAAAACCTCGCCATCGGCTTCGAGATGTTCTTTCAGCTCGAGAATTTCATCGCCATCGCGATCGGCGTCGTCGTGGGCGTCGTCGTGGGCTCGATCCCCGGCCTGACGGCCACGATGGCAGTAGCTCTCGCCCTGCCCTTCACCTTTAATCTCGACCCCGTGACCGGCATCCTGCTGCTGGTCGGCATCTACAAGGGCGGCGTCTTCGGCGGATCGATCACCGCGATCCTCATACGCGCGCCGGGCACGCCTGCGGCCGCCTGCACGGTGCTGGACGGCTATCCGATGGCGCGCAAGGGCGAGGCCGGAAAGGCGCTCAAGATGGCGCTTTATTCCTCCTGCATCGCTGATTTCGTTTCCAATATCTCGCTGATCTTCTTCGCCAGCATGATCGCCTCCCTGGCGCTGGCCTTCGGTGCTCCGGAATATTTCTGGCTGATCTGTTTCTCGCTGACGGTCGTCATCTCGATCTCGGGCGAGTCGCTGACCAAGGGGCTGATCTCGGGCGTGCTGGGCCTTCTGGTCGCCACCGTGGGCCTCGATCTGGTCTATGGCACGCAGCGCTTCACCTTCGGCAATTTCAACCTGATGGGCGGGGTCAGTTACATCCCGCTGCTGATCGGCCTTTTCGCACTGCCCGAAGTCATCGACTTCTATGTAAAAAAAGTGGCCCCCGTCGCGGTCAAGGCCGCCGACGGCAGCCGTGTGACCTGGGCCGAGATGAAACGCTGCTTGGTGTCGATCTTTCGCGGCAGTTTCATCGGCGTGATCATCGGCACTATTCCGGGGGCAGGCGCGACCGCCGCCGCGTTCCTCTCCTATGGCGAAGCGCGCAGGTCGTCGAAACACCCCGAGACCTTTGGCCATGGCGAGATCGAGGGCGTCGCCGCCTCGGAGGCGGGCAATAACGGCGTGGCCGGGGCCACCCTCATTCCGCTGCTGGCCTTGGGTATTCCGGGCGATGTCGTCACGGCTGTCATCCTCGGCGCGTTCATGCTGCAGGGGCTGACACCCGGACCGCTGATGTTTCAGGACAATATCAGCCTGATCTACGCCATCTTTATCGGCATCATGCTCAGCTCCATCGTGCTCTTTGGCGCGGGTAAATTCGCGATCCGCTATTTCGCGCGTATCGCCGATGTGCCGCGCCATATCCTGCTGCCGATGGTGCTGATGTTCTGCATCTTCGGCAGCTACGCGGTGCAGAGCCAGATGTTCGACGTCGGTGTCATGCTGGTCTTCGGCGTCTTGGGCTACATCATGCTGCGCATCAACATGGCCGCGGCGCCCTTCCTGATGGGCTTTATCCTCGGGCCATTGTTCGAAGACAATCTGCGCCGCTCGTACCTGATCTCGGAAAGCGCCGCGATCTTCTTTCGCAGCCCGATCTGCTGGATCTTCATCGCCCTTACGCTCTTTTCCCTTTTTGTAGGCATTCGGCGCGAATGGCGGGCGATCCGCGCCCGTCACGGCGCTGGAAGGAGCGCGGCATGAGCGGGCTTTTGCAAGGCCGGATCGCCGTCGTGCTGGGCGGCGGGGCCATCGCGCCGGGTATCGGGATCGGACGGGCGCTTTGCCTCGCCTATGCAAGAGAGGGCGCATATGTGGTGGTGGCGGACCGCGATCTCGCGGCGGCAGAGGCCACGGTGGCCATGCTGCCCGAGGGCCAGAGCGAAGCGGCGCAGGTCGACGTGCTGGACGATGCCAGCATCGAGACGATGATCGCCGGCACCCAGGACCGGCATGGCAGGATTGATATCCTTCACTGCAACGTTGGCCTCGGCAAAAGCGGCCCGTCCGCGCAGACAAGCGGCGCGGATTGGCGGCGGATTTCGGATGCGAACCTCACATCGCTACACATCGCCGCCCAGGCCGCGCTGCCTGCGATGCGCGCGCGCAAGAGCGGCAACATCCTTGTCACCTCGTCAATCGCCGGGATCCGCGATGTCGGTTATCCTCACCTTGCCTACGGGGCGACCAAAGCCGCGGCGCTGCATTTCACGCGCCTTCTGGCGGCAGAAACGGCGCAGGACGGCATCCGCGTCAACGCCATCGTCGCCGGCCTGATCGATACGCCCCGCATCGGCATCACCCTTGCGAAATCCTACGGAACCCGCAGCGAGGCAGAGATGCGCGCCGCACGGGATGCGCAGGTGCCCTTGGGCCGTATGGGCCGCGCCGAGGAGGTTGCCGACGCGGCGGTGTTCCTGGCATCCGACCGCGCCTCCTACATCACCGGCACCGAGTTGGTCGTCGATGGCGGGCTGAGCGCGTCCATCCGTCAGGTCGCGGGAGACTGACGTCGAAAGCGCTCAGCGGAGTATAGCAAACGCCCCTCGTTCGCTCTTGGCGGCAGGCCAACATTCAGGTCTTCCCGGCAGAGACACTTATCAACCGATGCGACGGGCGGCAAAGCGATCTCTTCGCTAGTCTGGGCGCCTCGGTTCGCCAAGTGCGAGGTCTGCCGGTCACGAGCTTTCATTACCTGCCTGTTTGAGCGTCATTTTTCCGAGATTGAGTTCGATGCCAAATCTGCATTGTGTGAAGCCAGCCCGCTTCCGGCCACCGTTTCTCTGCAATATCGAGGCCAATCCGCGCCTGCTCCAGCAAGCCCGACAGGATTTGTGCGCGAATGCGATACGCGTTGCCAATTTCATCCAGCCCCAGGCCTTCTTCGAGCACATCGGCAATTCTCAGCGCCAATGGCACGTCCTGCTGCCCGACGACCTCTAGGTAGGGCGTCATCAACCATGCAAGACCTTGCTCGGAGAGCGCGCTCAGACGATCATGCACGGTGTCGTCAATCACGCAGCGCAACATCAACCAAGCCATCTCGCATTGGTCCAACTGCGACGCCGTGAGCGGAACCTCCATGACTGATGCGTTGATTGCCGTGACTGGGTCACGTTCTGCGCCGACCGCTTTCAAGCCGATGTCATGCAGAGCAGTTTCAAGTGTTTCCTTCGCGCCGGCATCCGCAAAGAACATCGCCCTCATGATCGGCATTCCCAGCACGGCCTCAGATCGCGCATTCTGGAGAAAGCCGCGTTCGTTGATCCGAGCCAATACGGGCATCAGTTCGGCCAACCGACGCTCAGGTGAATACAGCTTCCGGTGCAGTCGACTCGGGAGTTTCACGAAACTCGTTGCCGCTGAACTTGCGACCCGCATTTCGGAACGCTTCACGTACTCGACGCACATGAACACGTCCGACCCCATTCCAACAGGCGATGGCGACCAGCCTCGCGGCAGACGCAAATACGCATCCCGCCGCACCGCGAAATTGTTCAGGCCAGCGTTCAGCAAGACAGGCTTGGCCCGACCCGACAATTCGCGCGACATGTCGGTGCCCAAATTGGCGATGTTCCACGCCCAGGTTCCGCCAGACCCGAATTCGAGGCTCGCTTGCATCGCAAAGTCCGCGTCCTTCAACATGCCCGTCATGACGTCGAGATGCTGCGCCGCCCATAGATCATCATCGCCGATATGACAGACGAATTCGGCGTTGGACTCGCGGATGACAGGGTCGCGGTATGCCTCCCCAAGACGTTCGCCTTTCGGCTGGACGATAAACCGGACACGCGGGTCAGTCGCAGAAACCGCCGTCAAAATGTCAACGCTTCGATCAGGCGAACCGTCACAGATGACAACCAATTCCCAATCGTGATCCTTTTGCGCCTGGACGCTCGCGACCGATGCGAACAGCGTATCGGCGTGATCAAATGTCGGGCAGATAATCAGCGTTCTGGCCAAAAGGTGCCCCCAAAGTCAGCATGCAAGTCTTAGGCCACTCGCCAAAAACGGATTCTTACCACCCTACAATTCCTGGAGGAACGTCATATGGGATCAGCGGAGTACCGATAGGCAAACGCATCTTGTCCGGATTTTCGTGATCATAGGGCGCCGTCGGAAAGTTCACGACGCGGCAGTCGGTGCTGCCAATGTTCATGTTCAGATGCCAGACATTGACCGGAATGCTGATAATGCGCGGGTTTTCCGGCGTCAGGATAATCTTGGTAATCTTGCCGTGTGTCGCGCTATCCGGACGGACATCGTAACAGACGATTTCCATGCGGCCATCCAAGAGGAAATAACGGTCTTCGTGCAACTCATGAAGGCCCCAGCCTTTGGCGTAGCCGGGGCGAATGGTGTAGGTGTACACAAATGAAATCGGGTCAGGGTGCCAGCCCCAACGCGTATCGAAAAGTTCCGTCACCGATCCGCGATTGTCGACATGCGTACGGCTTGGATGCTCGCGCGTCCCGTCAACATTCTTCGCGCGGGGCGTGCCGTCAGTTTCGACAGTTGACGCGTCAAAGATCGCTGCGGCCTTCGTCTCTTCCAATAGGTTCCGTGAATCAGTCAAAGCATGTCCCCAATTTTCACTGATTATGCACGATACTGGCGCTGAGCTTCAAGCTTACAGACCATGATTTCGGTTTCGATCCGGCGCTTCACGAGCATCCCTTTACACTTCCGAATGCCGGACATGCCGGACAGGATCTCTCCGTCATCGCCTGCGTCTGGGAAATCGCCGCTGTGGTAAGGTAGGGATTTCCGCCTGTCATGCCGCAGCCATGCGCCGACAGGGTTCTGGTAGTATTTCTCGGGAATGTCCCAAAACGCAATCGGCTTGGTCGCGAAAGCTCATTCCTGGCTTGCGGCTGGTATGGGCGAACCATCACGGCGCGTCGGATATCGCAATCGGGGGGGCGATCACCGCGTCACCGCGTCAAAAAGAAGGCGCCCCGCCTCGCGGGTCAATTCGATGGCCCGGTGCCGGCGCCGGAACAGCGGCTGGCCAAGATCCTCATCCAATCTGCCGACTTACCGCGCTTTGGGTCAGACAAAGCTGGTCTGCGGCGCCTGTAAAACTCATCCGCCGCGCGACTGCCTTAAGCAGTATGAAGCTGTAACAGCATCAGCAGCGGATATTTTCTCAATTAAAGCGTCCTCAGGGTATCAATGGCGGCAGCACACCGGCACCCAGCAATGATTGCATATTCGAAGAAGCCTGTGTCCAGTCTGGCGCGCTCCCCGAAAGGTCCTCGCTCACGGCCTGAGACCGGTCCGGGTTTGGGCCTCTGTTGACCACTGGTTGTTCTCTCATAGCGCCGTGCCGGAACCAAATCGCGGCGCGGCACTCCAGCCAGACTTTCTTACTCATAGATCCGGTAGACGTCTTTATCGGCTCATCACCGTCCCGCGCCAAGTAAAACGCCAACAGGCAAGTTTTGACCATGTGCAGCGACAACGCACCTTGCTCGCGACGTCGCTCTTCGTATTTTGCGTTTCGTCTCCGAGGTTGGGACTTGGCAGGCTGAAACGCGGCGCCCAAAGAGTATCGGAAAAATCAATCCTGAGCTGCGCCGCATCCACGACCGGCTTCCGGCCTCCGTCGGCGCTTTTGGCCACCACCGACATTTCGTAAAATCGCGATGGGAAACCCATCGGTATTGGTTCGATGTGAAACCGTCTTTCACCATCGGCGAGAGTTTTCCGACTTTTGCGCTCGGCCCCTCGAATCTTGACTCAACTTAACCGACTCAACTATAAGGATAGTATAGAGTTAAGCTTTTTAGTTTTTCGCGAGAGACTTTATTGGTTCCGCTGGGTGGCCTTGAAACGCCGTCCGTCTCCCTTTGATTAGCCAGTGGGTGCGCGCATGTCCGCGACGTCACAGGTTTCGCCGTCCGATGTCGGTATTTCGTTTCAAGTTTCCGCAGACCAGTTTACGGGCGCCGCAGCCTCCAGTGTCAGCTTTGAACTTCCGAAGGGGCGCAATAGCCTGACCCCCGTTCTTGGGCTGAGTTATGGGTCCGCAAGGCGGCAGGGCCCGTTCGGGCGGGGATGGTCTCTGACCGGCTTGCCGGTGATCGGCGTTGATGCCGAGAGCGGTCTGCCCGGCTATGATGGCCGTGACGGCTACAGTTCGTCGCTCGGCGGCTCTCTTGTGCCTGAGCGCGATCCGGTCACCCATCAGCCCCTCTTTCGAATCGAAGATGCGCACCGGATCGAGCGATTTCGGGCGCAGCAGGAGGGGCCGCGCATCCGGTTCGAACGCTGGATCCATCAATCCACCGGCAGCGTACACTGGCGCAGCCGCGATACGGTCGACACCCTCACGATCTACGGCCGAGCTGCCGACGGCAGCAGTCGCATCAGCGACCCGGACGCGCCCCTGCGCATCTATCAATGGCTGCCCGAGCTGAGTGTGGGCGCGCGCGGCGATGCAATCGCTTATAGTTACAGCGCCGAGGACATGGCCGGCGGCGCGGGCGCGCTGATGGCCGATCAGGGGCAAAGCGGCGCGCAGGCACAGCGGTATCTGCGGCGGATCCAGTGGGCCAACTTGGTGCCCGCAGGCGATCCGGAGACGTTTGATGCGGCCGCAGCGGCTTGGGCCTTTCACGCAGTTCTCGACTATGGCGATCACGACGCGGTTGATCCCGCCCTCGATCCCGACGGGATCTGGCCCGCTCGCCCCGATCCCTTCTCTGTCGGCACACCCGGCTTTTCCCTTCGGACGTGGCGGCTATGCCGACGGCTTCTGGTCTTTCACCAGTTCGGCGCCTTGGGTGCGGCCCCTCAACTGACCCAGGCCAACGTCTTGTCCTACGATGAGCGGGCCGAGGGCACATTGCTGAGCGCGATCACCAAAACCGGCTATCGCCGTGACGGCGGTCTGCGGCAGGAGCGCTCTGTGCCACCGCTCACCTTCGGATACACACAGCCAGAACTGGGCGTCGCATTCGCTCCGGCGCAGCAAGCGTTGGAGGCAAGCACGCCTGCGGGCGTTTCGACGCCTCGGACCGTGCTGGTTGATCTCTATGGCGAGGGTCTGCCGGGGCTCTTGCAGGACGATCCGGGCGGCTGGTTCTTTCAGCGCAATCTGGGTGGCGGGCGCTTTGCCGCGCCGGTCTGCGTTCATGCCCGCCCTGCCCACAGCCTGACCGATGTGACGCTGGGGGATTTCGATGGCGACGGGAATATGGATGCCGTCGTGATGCTGGGCCAGGGCGCGGGTCACTACCGGTTCGAGCGTGAGACCGGCGAATGGTCCGCCTTTCGTCCGTTCGATTACATTCCGACGCCGGGCGGCACAGGGTTCGAGAGGCTGGACCTGACCGGTGACGGAAGGGCTGATCTGCTTGTCCGCGAGGAGGGCGGCCTGCGCATTCACGAGGCGCGCGGCGCAGCCGGATACGCCCTTGAAGCGCGGCACGCGCGGCTGCCGGCCGGTTCTGCCGCTGGACCTGCGGGCGCGCCGCCACTCGCCAGCGATACCGCAACGGACTACCTGTTCGCCGACATGACAGGCGATGGACTGCCCGACCAGGTGCTGATCCGCAGCGGGCTGGTCGCCTATTGGCCGAACCTGGGGCGCGGCAGGTTCGGACCGCCCATCCTTATGGCGAACGCTCCCGTCATGGGGATCGGTGGACGGTTTGCCATAGACCGCGTGCTGCTGGCCGATCTCGACGGCAGCGGCACTGCCGATCTGATCCATCTGGGCGCCGGCGAGATCCACATATGGACCAACGCCGCCGGCAATGCCTTTACCGAGCCGCGTGTGCTCAGTGGCTTGCCGATGATCGACAGCGGCAGCGTTCTGGACATCCTCGACATCGCCGGGGACGGCCGAATGTCGCTGGTCTGGACGGAGGCAAGGCAGAGCCGCGTCGCCGCCTACCAGACGCTGGCCCTGTCGGGGCCAGTGCCACCGGGCTTGCTGAGCGAGGTCAATAACGGGATGGGCCGGCGCGATATGCTGGACTATGGCCATTCCGCCAGCCATTTCCTGCGCGATCAGGGGACCGAGCGGGCTTGGACAACGCATCTGCCATCGCATCTGATCACCGTCGATGCGGTCGTGACGGAGGATCTGATCGCCGGTGCCAAGTACGAGACGCGCTATGCATACCGAAACGGGGCGTTCAACAGCCGCACCCGCCGTTTTGCGGGCTTCGGCGAGGTCGATGCCACGCGAGCCGATTTCCTGCAGGACGAGGACGATCCCCTGCCCGTCAGCGAGCCCGCGCTGATCCGCAGCTTTCTGGACCAGGGCATGGATGCGGCCACGCAGGAAAGATTCTGGAACGGCGATCCGGGCGCCGTTCGCGTGCCGCCCTTTGCACTGGATCGCGGCGCCGCAACCCCCGTTCCCGACCCCGAAACATGGCAGGATGCGCGCGACTGCCTGCGCGGCCGGATGCTCCGACAGGAAGTCTACCGCGTCGGGGCAAATGGCCCCGCTGCCGTGCCGATGACGGTCAGTCAGTCAGGCTATGCCGTACGTATCGAACAGCCCGCCGCGCCGCGCCAGCCTGGTGCCGAACGGCGCAGCGCCGGTCAGCGCGCCGTGCTGGCCTGTTTCGAGGTCGAGGCGTCGACTGCGCTTCACGAGGGCGTCGCGGACGATCCGCGCGTCAGCCACGATTTCGTTCTGGAGCGCGACACCCACGGCGCGCCGACGCTGGCGGCAAGCCTTGGCTATCCGCGCCGCGCCGGGATACCCGTCGAAGATCCCGCTCAATCCCGGATGAGCTGTGACCTCAAGCGCATGGTGGTGCGCCACGACACCGGCGACTCGCTGCTGTCACTGAACACCGACATCGCGCAGGAGGAATTCTCGCTGCCGGGCCTTTCCCTTCCGGCGCGGGGGTATTTCCTGCGGGCAGAGATCGGCGCGGCCGCTGCCCTGGGACTCGCCGCCCCCCTGCGCCATGACCAGTCGCCCGTACCCGCACGCGCGCGCCGGACAAGCTGGAGCAGGCAGATCTATTGGAACGCCGCGGGTGACGCCGCGCTGCCTGTCGGTGAGGTCGCGCAGCCGCCGCGTCTGCACCACATCGAATCAGCCGTCTTTTCCGAGGAATTCGCCGTCACGCATTACGGCGCGGCCAGCACTGCCCGGCTGGAAGCGCTGGGGTACTGGCGCGAGACCGGACATTGGTGGCGCGCGTCCGAGGTGATGACATATCGGGGCGCGGATGGATACTTCCTGCCGACGGGGCATGTTCTGGACGACGGCACATCCGTGGCGGTCGCATACGACGCGGCCATGCTCTTCGCCATCCGCGTGACCGATCCCACCGGAGCCGAGACGCTGACCGAGCCCGACTATCAGTCGCTTTTGCCGCGCCAGACCGTCTCGGCGACCGGAGCCTGGAGCGAGACGCAACACGACCCCCTTGGTGTGGCGGTGCGCGCAGCGCATGGCGGCAGGGTGATCGACGGCACCGGCGCCGCGCAGCCATATGGATTTGACGCGCTGGCGCAAGGTGCGGTACCAGACCTCGCCGACGCGTTTGGCGACCCGGCGGCGGCGCTCGGCGGCGCCGCACAGGTCCTTGCCTATGACTTGGAAGCCTTCGCCAAAGGCGTCGGGCCGCTGTCCGAGATGCAGATCTCGGCGGTCGATCTGATCCATGACGGCGAAGGCGGCGCGCATGCAACCGGCCAGATCGAAATTGAGATCACGTATCGCGACGGTCTCGGTCAGCCAATCTCTTCAAAGCGCCGGGTCGAGGGCGGTCTCGCCATTCATCGTAGCGGCGGCGGCATCGTGATGGATGGCGGCGAGCCTGCGCTACAGATGGCATCGCCGCGCTGGCGCGCCAGCGGCTGGATTCAGCGCAACCGGAAAGGCGAGGAGATCCGTCGCTTCGAGCCCTATTTTTCGGATCGCCCTGACTACGAGGATGACGCCGTGCTGCAAACGCTCGGCCCTGCGGCGCAGCAATTCTCGGACTACGCCGGCCGTATCGTTCAGATACTCGGTCCTGACGGAACGATGGAACGTGCCGAATATCGTGCGTGGAGCGAGCGGCACTTCGACGCCAACGACACGGTAGGCCAATCCGCTTGGCGTCTGTCGCGTGAAATCCTGCCCGCCAATCACCCCGAGCGCCGCGCGCTCGATAGCAGCCTGCCCCATGCGGACACCCCTACCGAACGCATTCTCGATGCGGCCGGCCGGCAAGTCCGACTGCGCGAGGCGGATGATCAGGGTGGCACGCGAGAGATACGCACCATCATCGAGGATGGGGGCGGCGCCCTGCGGATCATTGACGCGCGCGGGATCGAAAGCTCGCGGCACATCCATGATATGGCAGGCCGGCGGATCACGGCATTTCACGCCGATGCGGGCGAGGCCAGAACACTCTACGATCCCCGCGACAATCCTGTCGAGGTAACGAATGCGAACGGATTGACACGGCTGACCACCTTCGACGCGATGGATCGTGCCGTGTCGGTGGATATCGACACCGGCACAGGGCTCCGCCGGATCGAAACCGTGACCTATGCCGACGATCCGGCGGATGCGGCTGCGGTCGCGCGCAATCTTCTGGGTCTTGCGATCCAGCGGCGCGACGAGGCCGGACTTCACAGCATCCTTGGCGCAGCGCCGAACGGGCAAGCCCTGCAAACCGCGATGCGACTGGTCGCCGATGCCGCTCTGCCGGTGGATTGGTCCGGTGCGGTGACGCTGGAGCCACAGGAATTCACCGCGCATGTCGTCCACGACGCGATGGGCCGTCCCGTGCGCGAGCGCCGCGCTGACGGCGCCATCATGCGGGCGCGCTATACCGAGGGTGGCGCGTTATCCGCCCTTTTTGTGACGACGGAGGACGGGCAAGTGCCCGAAACCCAACTGCTGGGCGACGCCACCTACAGCGTCACTGGACAGCGCGAAAGCGCGCGCCTGGGCAATGGCGTGACCATCGCCCGCGAATACCAGCGCGAGACACATCTGGTCCGGCGGATCACCGCGACACGCAGCGCGGCTGGCGGGCGGGCGCCGTTGCTGCAGGACCTGAGATACACCTACGATCCGGTGGGCAACGTCACCGCCTGCACGGATCTGGCGCATGATCCTGCGGGCGGGGCGGTGTCGGCCTTCTTCAGCGGCACACCGGGGGCCTCTGCTGCGCGGTTCTACACATATGACGCTCATTACCGACTGATCGCGTGCGAAGGACGGGCCCATTCGGCTCTCACGGGCGGACCCTTCCACGCCGCGCCGGTCTCGCTCTCGGATGGCAGCGCGACCGAGCGGTTCACCCAGAGCTTTTCCTACGATGCATCGGACAACCTGACGCGACTGCGCCATGTCGCGACCCTCAGCAATTTCACCATGGATTTCTGGGTCGATGCGACCAGCAACCGGGCGCGGCCAGCGCTGGATGCGGGCGGGTTGCCCGTGGCAAATCCCGCAAGCGATTTCGGTGCGGGAGGCGAAATGCGGCGCCTCGACCATCTGGCGGCGCTGGAGTGGCGCCACGATCAACGGCTGTCCCGCGCTGTTGTGATCGACCGCAGCGCCCAGGGCCTGCCGGATGATGATGAGCGCTACCTCTATGACAGCAGCGGCATGAGGCTGCGCAAGATCACGCAGCGCATGCTGGCCGATACCAGCGTCGAGCGCACCGAGGTGACATATCTGGCGGGCGCCGAGATCCGCCGCGTCTTCCGCGGAAACACGCTGATCCTGGAGCGCTTCGTCACCCGCTTCTCCGACGGGCTGTCCGAGATCGCCGAGCTTCATCGCTGGTCGCGCGACGACGGCGGCAGAGAAACCGGCGATCCCACCGCGCACCGACTGCGCTATACGATTGGCGACCATCTGGGTTCGGCCATGCTGCGCCTGGACGAGACGGCGCGGATCATATCCTACGAGGAGTTCCTGCCCTACGGTCGGCGCGCCTTTGCTTCGGGCGACGATGCGCGCGAGATGGCGCTCAAGGCCTATGGATTCATCGCGCGCGAACGGGATGCGGCGACGGGACTACACCATATCGGTCAGCGCTATTACGCCAGCTGGCTCTGTCGATGGATCTCTCCTGATCCGGCGGGCGATATCGACGGGCCGAACCTCTATCGATACGCTCAGTCCAATCCTGTCACCTACTACGATCCGACAGGATTGCAGACCACCGACACGCGCGAGCGCGGCACGGTCAGACCCGTTTCGATACCCGACCTGCCTCCGGAAGTTTATGCGGCAGCGGCGGCGCTGTCCGACGAACAGAGGCGCGAATACAGGGCGTTGGCCGATGCCAACAACTTCACCTATTACATCGACGGCGAAGGCGTGGTCCATTTCGGCACGATTGCGGACATGCGCGCCATGGCGGAGGCGCGACTTGCCTCGGGGGGCGATGTCCAGCTGGCCACGGTCGCCTCGGGCCAAAGCGATCCCGACGGCACCGGCACCGATGGCGACGAGGTGGTGGAGGAGCCTGAAGAGACAAGCGAACTGCCCGCGCTTGCCCCGAGTGAGGAGCAAGGCAGCCCCGATAGCGCGGGCGACACGGAAGGAACGGGCGGTAGCGCCGCGCAGGAGCCGACGGGTGGCGAGGGGTCCGATACCGCCGACACGGATGACGGCAGCGGCGTCGGCGATGAGCGAGGCCGCGAGGACGGCACCGGCGCGGTGGCCGATTCCGAAGAGGAAGGCCGCGGAGGCGGCGGTCTCTCGGAGGATCCCGCTGCCACCGGCAGAGGTGACACCGGCATCGGCCTTGGCGCCGGCCGGGGCAACCGGAACGATACCGGCACGGGCCAGACGCCCAGTGCGGGGCGCCCGGGCGGGACCGGCACCCATACTGGCACCGGGCTGAGGCCGGGCGGCCGAAGAGGTGGCAGCCGGGACGGTGCGCCCGGCGCAAACGGGAGCAACCCAAACGCCACGGGCACACTGCCGGACGGCGTTGAGGGCGGCACCGGCGATGATCCTGGTGGCGCGCCCGGCGGAGAGGAGGGCGGTGATGCACGCGGCACGGCGACCGGATCGCTGGACGGCAGCCTGAACGGAACGCTGCCCGATGACGGCACCGGGGCGCCCTCGGGAAGCGGCGGCAGTCGCAGCGCACCGGCCGATGCGGGCCGCGCGCCCGAAGGCGCCGGATCGTCCGACGAGGGCACCCGGCACGGCAGTGCGCAAGGGTCTTCCCAGCCCGGCGCGGGTGGGGACCAGCAGGGATCGGGCGGCGCGCAAGAGCCTGCCACGGTCATGGACCACGTGGTGCGCGTTGCGGGCTACTGGAATCTGGAATTCTCCTCCTCCGGAACCGGCGGCAGCCGCACCGGCGGCGTTCCCGGCGGCATGGGCAGCCTCGATCTGGGCCGTTGGGGCCAAGGCCTCTACGTGGCGCTGACGGCGGTGGATATCGTGCTCACCGTTGTCACGCTGGGCGGGCTTGCCGCGATCAAGACGGGGCTGAAGGTCGGCTTGCGTCTCATGATGTCGGCGGGCCGGCGCGCCATTGCCGCCGTTGGCCGCGCGTTCAGCCGAGAGGCTCTTCAGAACCTCACATCAGCGGCGATCCGGCGTTTTGGCGGGCGATGGTACCGCACGTTCTATAGCGTTCAGGGCCCGGACGACGTCATCCGCCTGCTGCAACGGGGCGGCGCCCCCTGGCCATCCGGCACGCGGCATGGCTCGCTTGCCGATATTTTCGGCCCGGGTCTTTATACATTCGCGTCTCGCGAGGCAGCGGAGCAATATCTCGAGGCGCTTGCACGCAAGGGTGTGGGCAATCTTCGGATTCTGGGCCACTCCGTTTCCGAGCGCGCCCTGCAAGGCATGAAAACCGCCGATTTCCGAATAAGCGACGATATCGCCAATGCAATTTATGATCTGGGGACAGAGCACGGAATGCAGCGCATCATTCGGCAGACCGGGAATTTCGGCGTCGAGAATTTCTTCAGCAGGGAAACCTTCTCTGCTTTCATCAATGGAGTACTGAAATGAAAGGTCATTTCAAGCTGGCAAGACAAGCTGCCGGGCGCGGCGCATTCGCGGAGGTCAGGGTAGAGATCTCGATGGCCTCACCTGCGCAGGAAGCAGCGGCGAAGATCACCTACGCGCCGGCGGCCAGTGACGCGCTGTCACCGTCCGATCCGTTCGTGGCCGCCGCCGTTTCAGGCATAGAAAAGATCCTTTCAAGCGCCTGCCTGACTGCGGGAGAACAGACCATTGCCGAGATCCGCGTGGTCGAAATCGTCGTCAACTGGGTCGATACCACCCCCGATGCCGTCGAGGCCGCCGCGCAACTTGCAGTCATAAATGCTGTCGGGGCGGACGAGCGCTTTGACCTTACGCACGACGAAAAATGGAAGGTCAGCGCATGCTAGCCGACCCGATTTGCGCGCCGACTGCACCGCTGAAGCCTGGCGCGACATCAACCCGACCCGAGTTGCGCGCCTGAAGCGCAGCGAAGCCAAACAACCGTGGAGGACGACAGATGGCCGATTCAATCCTGAGCCTGAAGGACCTGAGAGCACTCGCCAAGGCGCGCAAGCAGACCACCGTGGCCAGTGCCATCAAGTCGGCCGGACCTGCGCAGACCGTGTTGGCCGAGGTCCGCAAACGCGACACGCTCGCAAACCTGCGCGACGTCCTTCCAACTCTTCCCGGCGCGGTGGACGACGCGATCAAGGCGATGAAACCCGCCGATGCCGCCAATAAAACCCGGCTCGAACTCGCCCGCGCCGCGATTAAAGCGGCCAAGATCGACGCCAAGGACCGCAAGGCGCTGGAGGCCCAACTGGCCGAAATTGACCTGGTCGAGGCGTTGGGAGGCCGCGACGGGAGCGCAAGTGAAACGCTTGACGATCTACCGGAGATACAGGTTGAACTGGAACGCGCCAAGGTAGCTGAACTGACGGCTATCGCCGGGTTGAGCGATGCCGCCTCCAACGCCCTGCTCGAGCGTGTCGCCACCCTCGACGCGCTCGGGGAACAGCGCGTGGCCGCGCTGGTGATCGACGGCAAGCTCAAGGAACAGGATGCGCTGCGGCTGGGCATGATTGGCGGGCTGGCACAGTTTCTGGGCAATGAGACCGAGACAGTGGAGCGGATTGCCAACACAAGTTTCAAAGTGCTGAAAGGCAAGGTCAAGGCGTTGCCCGATCTGCTGCGCGTGGACGATGAAACGCTGGCAAAGGCGCTCGATCCCGAGCTTGCCGAAAAGGATGCCAAGGCCGCAAATGCCGAGGCGCAGGGTCTGCGCATCCGCATCGAGGAACGGTTTCCACTTCAAGGCTTGGACGCGCGGATGAAACCAGCTCCGCAAAGTCTGCGCAGCTCGATCCAGAAGGTGCGCAAGATACTCAAGAACATGCCGGACGCTCTCGACGCGGCGCCGGTATCACTCGGGTTGAAAAAGCCGGAGGCTGATGCGCTGGCCGAAGTTCAAGCCGCCGTCAACGCCTATCCCGGCCTTGGCATGCGCGAGATCGTCGCCGCAGATGCCGCGCCGCAGGAGACAATCGCCGAAATAGAAAAACGCGTAGAGATTTACGAAGCATTCGAGGCGCAAAACGCGGACGCCGAGTTGCTGCGGATGGATATGACGCCAGGCTCGGACGACCTGAAGTCGCTGAATTTTCGGGGTATCCCCAAAGAGGCGCAAGAGGGCGTCATCAATGTCGTCAAGGCGCGTGCGCGGGCACACCGTGCGGGTGGAACAGTGCGCAACGCGGCTGCCCTGATGAAGGGCGGCTATCATTCCAGCATGGCGATCGCAGCAAGCGAGCCCGCCGATATTTCCAAGCATACCGGCATGGCCCTTGGCGAAGCGCGCGTCGTTTACGAGATGGCCAGGGACGCGCGGGTCAGCGTGACAAATCTGGTAGCAACGCTTGCGGACGAGTTGCGCTGGGATTTCACCGGCCACTACTGGGGCTGGTTCGTCGAGGATGTCAGCGATGGGCTGAAGAAACTACCCGGATATCAGGATCTGTTCGGCGATCAGAGCTTTTGCAGCTGTGCGCATTGCGATTCCATCCTCAGCCCGGCTGCCTATTTCGTCGATCTGATGAATTTCGTGGATGAAAAAGTCACCACCAAGGACTTCAAGGGCGCCACCGCCAACCACAAGCTGAAGCTGCAAAGCCGCCGGCCCGACCTCTGGACCGTACCGCTGACCTGCGACAACACCCATGATCTGGTTCCTACCCTCGAGATCATCAACGAGATCCTTGAAACCGCGATCGCGAAGGATGCGGATGCGGGCATCAACATGGCCGACACGGCAGCCGTTCAGGCGAAAGTCTATGAGGAGGTGCTGCCGGGTGCAGTTCGTTCCTTCGTCACCCCCTTCGATCTTCGGGTTGCCGAGGCTGACGAATACATCCAGGATTTCGATACAGACCGTGCAGAGATCGGCAGACTGATGCAACCGGGCGCAAGTGACGAGGAGTCCAACGCCGCTGCGCTGAAACTCGCGCTTGATGACTACCGGATGATCACGACCGCGCGCACGCAATGGGCCTTCTTGCAATCGCTCTACCGTATGGATTTTCCGCATACCGGCTCAAAAGCTGATCCGTTCGATGTGCAACAGATCATGGCCGGCATGGACATCAGCCGCGAGGCATTCGGAAATCTGGTGGCCACCGATTTCGTGCAGGGCGGCGACAACATCCAGATCAAGGCGCAAAAGCGCAGCACCGCAAGCGTTCAAAACGATATCGAGAAGGTGTCGGGCATGACGCAGGGCGCGCTTGACCGCGCGCATCGGTTCTGGCGGCTGAGCCGCGCACTAGGATGGCACATGTCAGAACTCGACCTCGCGCTGGCGCGCGCGGGCGGCACCCTCGCGGACACTCCCATCGCAGCGCTTGTGAGTCTGCACCGGCAGGCCGATCGGCTGGGTCTGGACATCGCCGAGACCTTGGCACTGTCGGGGCCGATTCCCGATGTCCCGCTGGCGGGCGAAGACCTGTCGCTGATGGATGATCTGTTCAACAAGCCCAGAAACGGCGCTACCCAGACGCCATTTCCGGCCCCAACGGTACGGTTCGTCCATCCGGGCCTGCGCGACGATGCGTCGCTGCCCGAAGTCGGCCCGAATGCGGGGGTGTTCATCTCGCAGCGCCTGCGCGTCGCGCTGGGTCTGAACGAGGCCGATCTGCTGGCCCTGATCGTGATGCTGGCCCCCGCATTGGGGATTGATCCGGCAGCTGCAGCAGAGAACGACCGCGGCTTTCTGCTAACGCAGGACGCGCTGGCCCTGCTCTATCGGCATGCGTTGCTCGCCGATGCGCTGGGGCTCGATGTGGAGGAGCTCGCGCTGGCGATCGAGATGGCGGGTGCCGGAAACGCCGTCGTGACTGCCGATCATCTGACGCTGCTGCTTGATTTCACCGAGAGTTTGGGCGAGGTGCCCTTCGATCTGCTGACGGCAGCCGCACTGATGGGAGTGATCGCAGATCCGGTGGCCGAGGGTCTCTTCATCGACGCGGACGCGACAGCGGATGCCGTGATTGCCGCCATCGCCGACAACGAGCTTGCCGTTTTCGCCCCGACGATCTTTGCCTTTCTGGATGGCGTAAGCGAGGACCAGTCGCAAGCCATCGCCGAGGCCAATGCAAGCCTCCTCGATGCGGCACCGCGCGACATGTTGCGCCTAAAGCCCGATATAGGGCTGGCGCCCGCCGTCGTGGCGCCAGCAGGCGGGTTCCCGGCGGGCATCGCCGCCGCCGATCTGCAGGCCGTGCTGGACGAGCATAATCTGCGCGTAATTCTGCCGAGGCAGCTGGCGGCCACCTTGGATATGGAGACGGACAAACTGGACGCAATCGCTGCGCTCTCGGGTGTCGATCTGACGGCGCAGCCGGTAGTGGACGCGGCCAATGGCATGGACCCCGCGCCGCTCCGGGCGGCGGTGCGCAGTCTTGCGCGGCCGCTCGCCTCGCTCGACAATGACGCCGCGACCGCGAGCAGGGTCGCCTTCATCGACACCAACCGCGCGCTCTTTGATCTGATCGATCCGGTCGCGCCCTATGCGCGGCACACGGTTCTGGCGATCGGCGCCTACCTGGCAGCGCTGGAGGACGGCGACGGTATCGAAAACCATGCCGAGACGGTCGATGCCGTATTGCTGGCGCACACGGTCGCACAGCGCTTCGCCGCTGCCGACACGGCGCAACTTGCGCAGGTCACCGGCGGACAGACCGCCTCCGTTCGGGTGTTCGAGGCCAGCGCGGCACTCCCCGATCTTGCGGCGCTCGCGCTGCACCGCCTGCGGATGATCGTGACCTTCGCGGGCGACCGCAAGCTGGATGCAGATGCCATGGCACTGCTGGCAAGCAGCGATCCGGTGGCACTGGGTCAGGGCGCGCAGAGCCTCAAGGCCGCGCTGCAGTTGCGCTTGGGTGATCCGGCCAGTTTTGCCAGCGTGACGGAGGCGCACGAGGACGCGCTGCGCGGGCGACGGCGCGATGCGCTGACGGATTACATGATCCGCACCAGCGCGGGCAGGTTCGAGGATCGCGGCGATCTGTACAATTACTACCTGATCGATCCGGACATGGAGGGCTGTGCGCGCACCTCGCGCGTCGTGTCGGCCACCGGATCACTACAGACCTATATTCACCGGATCGTGCTGAACCTCGAACAGGACCGGCGCGATGCAGACGCGGCCAATCATATCCATATCAGCCCCTCGCGAATTCCCGCCGGGGAATGGGAATGGCGCAAGAATTACCGCGTGTGGGAGGCCAACCGCAAAGTCTTCCTCTGGCCCGAAAACTACATGCTGCCCGAACTGCGCGACAACAAGACACCGCTTTTCGAGGAACTGGAAAAGACCCTGCTTCAGCAGGATATCACCGAGCAAACGGTGCTGGACGCCTATGCCGCCTATCTCAGAGGTTTCGAAGAGGTGGCAAGCCTGCGCATCGCGGGCGCGTTCCACGAACATCTGTGGTCGGGCACCCGCGACGTTCTGCATGTCTTTGGCTGCACCGCCGACGATCCGCCGACCTATTATTACTGGACAGTCGAGAACCTGACCTTCAGCAAGCTCGTTTCCAACCGACGCGTCAGCTATTCCGCCCGCCGCAAAATCGACGTGACAATCGGGGCGCGCGACGTCTCGCCCGTCATTTTCAACAACCGTCTGCATGTATTCTGGGTGGAAACGACGACATCTTCGCGCGACGAGATCGAGGACGGCGAGAACAAGTGGAGAGGCTATCGGCACACGTTCCGCGTGATGTACACCGCGCTGAAGCTCGACGGCACTTGGACAGCGCCGCAGCAGCTTTCGCTGGGCGCGAACTATCCACTGAAGGAGGGTGGCATTCTCAACGAAGGGCTAACCTTCCGGGACGCGGGTGTCTCGCTGCCTATTCCGACCTATTCGGACGTGTTGGTGGGGCATTCCGAATACCAGGAAGGGTACCGGCTGCGCGCCCCGGCGTGGCAAAAGGTCTATCCCGCACTGAGAGGTGAGAAGCTGTTCTTCAATCTGGGCACACCTCAGAGGGTCTTCGAAGTCGACATGTTCGAGCGCAGCGCAGTTGAGCCGGACAGCGACACCACGGACACGCTTGATACCTACTGGCGCAGCAACCGCCAGACGCTGCATATCCGCAAGTTCTCGAGCGGGCGTTACATGTACGAGCAGGTCATGACCCATCCGACATGGCAAGACCCCGCCTCGCCGCCGGCCCGGATGGACTATCACATCACGTTCAACGGACTGAAACGCAACGTACTAAGCGTTGGTATCGGCGAAGACTGGGCAAACGATCTGATCCGCGACATGAACTTCGGCGCGGCGGATCTGGGCGCGACTATCGCCAAGGTCAATGACGATACCGCACGTGCTCTCGTTCCGAATTCGGATTGGGGATACCCCGAGACCTTCATCCAGAAGGACAGCGATGTGTCTTTCTTCTCGTGGAGCTACGATTGGGACAGACGGCCCTACGAGGCGCGCCGTCTGGGCACAACTGTGCTGACAGATCTCAGCCGGACGCTGTTCTACGGCGGTGTCGATGCCTTGCTGGACAAGCAGACCCAGGCGGATTTTGCGGAAAAGACCCATCTCGTCAGCAGCCGCAACTATCGCACCAAGGTCCGGGGACCTACCAACAAGCTGGATTTTACGGGCCCGCTGGGTGTCTACTTCCGCGAGATATTCATGCATATCCCCGCTCTCCTGGCCGGCCACCAGAACGGGCGCGGCGATCATGCGGCGGCGCAGGGATGGTATCAGACGCTGTTCGATCCCACTGCGGATTTCGACAGCGACGTGGATCTTTCCGGCTTGTCGGAAAGCGCGCGCCTGCGGGCCGAGCGGGACCGCGTCTGGCAATATGCCGAGTTCCAGGGAATGGTTCCGCCCAAGCTGCGCGACATCCTTACCGACGAGGATGCGCAGGAAGCCTATCGCAAGGATCCCTTCAACCCCTATGCCATCGCGCGCTTGCGCCTGTCCGCTTTTCAAAAGAACATCGTCATGCGGTATGTCGACAACTTGCTGGATTGGGCCGACGGTCTGTTCCGGCAGTTCCAGCGCGAGACGGTCCATGAGGCGCATGTCCTCTATGATATCGCGCGCCAGATCCTTGGGCCGCGCCCGGCGGATGTGGGGGATTGCGGCGAAGGCAAGGTGCGCCCGCGCACCTACGCCAACATCAAGCCGCATATGGACAAGGGGCAGGATTTCCTGATCGAGGCCGAGACGTTCTGGTTGCACCACTCCTACGTCTCCGCCAAGGATTTCCAGCTCGCGCCCACCGCCAAACGGAAATACATCCAAGTCGAACGTGCGGATCTGCACGCCATCGATCTTCAGGGCAAGATCGAGTCCAAGGTCGCGTCTCAACTCCGCTTCGACAGCGCGCGCCAGCCCGGAACCGCCGAGGCCGTGGCTCTGTCAACACGCGGAGCTACGGAACAGATGCTGGCCGATGACAAGACCGTCGCCCATCTGGACGATGTTCTGACCGGCCTGCCCAAAGCGCCCCAGATGGCCGAGTATCAGGCCGCCGAAATGCGCTATACCGATGCGCTCGCACGTGATGGAAGCGCGGGGCGGCAATTTGACTGGAAGAGAACCGGCAAGGTGCAGTCCGAGCGCAGTTTTGGCCGTTTGACGGGCACCTTGGGGCGCAACTGGCGTGACTGGGGTCATGTGCGACCCGACGATTTCACCGTGTCGGTCGTCCGCCAGATCGGGCCTGTCTTCTGCGTGCCGCGCAACAAGGATCTGCTGGCACTATGGGACCGGGTCGACGACCGGCTGTGGAAGATCCACAATTGCCGCAATATCGACGGCGAGCGCGTGGATATGGCTCTCTTCGCGCCCGAAATAGACCCGATGGCCTTGGTGCGCGCCAAAGCCGCTGGACTGAGCCTGAGTGATATCATGGGCGCGGGCGCGGGCAACCTGCCGCCCTACCGCTTCACCTACCTGATTGCCAAGGCGCGCGAATACACGTCGATGGTGCAAGGGTTCGGCGCCAAACTGCAAGGCGCGATCGAGCGCCGCGACAGCGAGGAACTGGCGACCCTGCGGCTGGCCCAGGCGATCAACATGCAGAACCTGGTGACGCGAATTCGAGAAAACGAGGTCAAGATCGCGAAGGAGAATCTTGACGAGATCAACCGTCGCAAGGCGGCGATGGACTACAAGCTGGGCTATTACGAAGGCTTGATCTCCGAGGATCTCCTGCCTTGGGAACGTGCGCAGCAGGTCATGACCCACACCTCGACAATCAGCTATGCCCTCAGCGCAACCTTGGCTGGCACCGCGGGCATTTTCTATCTGATCCCCCAGCTCGGCTCGCCCTTCGCGATGAAATACGGCGGGAGCGAGATGGGCCACAGCGCGGAGGAGTGGAGCAAGGTGTTCTCCGACACAGCCAAAATGACAGATGTGATGGGAAAATCGGCTTCGCTCGAGGCCGGGTTCGATCGCCGTCGCAAGGGCTGGGAGCATCAGAAAAAACTGGGCGAGCTCGATCTCAAGCAGATCGAGAAAAGCATCATCGCTGCGGAAATTCGCGTGGAGATCGCCGAGAAGGCTTTGGAAAATCACCATCAGGCCATCGAGGATCAGGAGGAACTGCTCGATTTCTACGAGTCAAAATTCAGCAACGAGGCGCTTTACACCTGGATGGCCTCGACCCTTCAGACCATCTATCGAGACGCGTTCAACGCTGCCCTGTCGATGGCGAAACTGGCCGAGCAGGCCTACCGTTTCGAACGCGCAGGCGACAACGCCACCCTGCTCGAGATGCCCTACTGGGACGCCGGGCGGGCCGGCCTTTTGTCGGGCGACAAGCTGGCGGTTGATCTGGTCGCCATGGAGAAGCGTTTTCTCGAGACGAACTACCGCAAGCTGGAAATCAACCAACCCTTCTCGCTGCAACAGATCGATCCCGGCGCGTTGATGCGGCTGCGCGAGACTGGCGAATGCGAATTCGTCATTCCCGAACTTGCCTTCGATCTTCTCTATCCCGGACAATATCGCCGGCGCGTGCAGGCCGCGCGCCTGTCCATCGCCTGCGTCACCGGGCCTTACGTGAACATCCCCGCGACGCTGACCCTGACCGGCGCAAAGATGCGGACCGAGCCAACTCAGGACGGCCCCGCAGGGCTTGTCGACAGTCTGCTCCGACACACGGTTCAGATCGCAACCAGCACCGCGCAGAATGACGCTGGCGTGTTTGACTTCGGCTTCAACGATGCCCGCTACATGCCGTTCGAGGGGGCCGGCGCGGTCGAAAGCAAATGGAAGGTCACGCTACCCAAAACCTTCCGCCCGTTCGACTATGCGACGATCAACGACGTTGTGCTGCATCTGTCCTATTCAGCCGAAAGTGACGGTACGCTGCGCGACCATGTGGAAAGCAACAACACGGCGCTTGAGGGCGCACTGACGCAGGTGCTCAGCGATACGCCTTTGCCGCGCGCCTTCAGTATCCGGCAGGACTTCTCCACCGCGTTTCACCAGTTGCTGAACAACGCCGAGAATACCGATACGGTCATAGCGATCGACGAGCGTGCCATGCCATTGGCATTGCGCGGGCGCGACGTCCAGATCGAGCGGGCGATCCTGTTACTCAAACCCGGAAATGGTCTTGGCGCGACCGGAACCGAGATCACCGTCAACGGCCAGGCGATCTCGGGGTTCACCGCACTGCCGGAATTCCCACACTATCTGGGCACCGACATGTCCGGCGCATTTGCGGGCGGGATCCTGGGTGATCACGTGGTCAGTATCAGCGACTCCGGCGATCTCGCTCTGGGAGGCGGCGGAGCCGCGGCCATAGCACAAGGCGCATTGAAAGATCTGGTTCTCTATTTCGAAATGACGCTGGATTGAGCACCAACCGCACCGTTCCGTCCGATCACATTGCGCCGTTTCTGAACCCGCTCATTGGGACCGTCGGGAATCCGGGCTTGCTTGACGAGGCGCCGCCGCGTAGCTGATTGGCAAGGCAGCCAAGCTCGAAAAACAGCTTACTGACGTGAGCCGAATCCTCATCGGCCATCTATGGCGGTCATTCGTCCAAGGTTTCGGCAATGGCGATGCGGCCCTCGCGCTGGATCTTGTCATCCTTGCGGGCTTCCTTGTCGGTGACATTGGCGACGCGGACGTGGAGATTTTGGATTTCCCCGCAAAAGTAGCAAGCACCAACTAAGGGACCGGCAGGTGCTCTATGCCGCGACTTGCTGAGCCGCGGTGCTTGTGTATAGCTTCCGGCAATCAATGGAACTCATGATCAGCCTCAGCGCCGACATGTAATTCACTGCTTAACGCTGAAAAATGGTGAGCCCTGCAGGATTCGAACCTGCGACCCACTGATTAAAAGTCAGTTGCTCTACCAACTGAGCTAAGGGCCCACTGCGGGGGTATCTAAAAAGAGCGTGGCCGGCGGTCAACCCCAATTCCGACGACAAAGCCGCGCAATCTCTGGATTCATTTCCGGCGGGGGTCTATATGCCGCCGCATGGACACGCGCATGCATACCGGTTTGCCCTTCATGAAGATGCACGGGCTGGGCAACGACTTTGTCGTCGTCGATGCGCGTGCGCAGGATATCAGCATGACGGCGTCCCTGGCGATGGCCATTGCGGACCGCCATTGCGGCATCGGATTCGATCAGCTGGCAGTGATTGGCCCGGGCGCGGGCGATGCCCGGCTGACCTTCTGGAACGCCGATGGCAGCATGGCGGGCGCTTGCGGAAACGCCACGCGCTGCATCGCGCGCTACCTTATGGACGAGACCGGCAAGGATGCGCTGCACCTGACGACCGAGCGCGGCGATTTGCACGCGCGCGATGCGGGGGGCGGCATGACCTCGGTCAACATGGGCGCGCCGCAGCTGGACTGGCAAGAGATCCCGCTGGCCGAGGAGATGGACACAGCGGAGCTGCCGATCGAAGGCAGCCCCGTGGCGACCGGCATGGGCAATCCGCATTGCACATTCTTCGTGGCCGATGCAGGGGCCATCCCGCTGGAGCAGTTCGGCCCGCGGTACGAGCATCATCCGCTTTTCCCGCAGCGCACCAATGTTCAGGTAGCCACGGTGATCGGCCCCGACCACATCCGCATGCGCGTCTGGGAGCGGGGGGCTGGCCTGACGCTCGCCTCGGGCTCCTCCTCCTGCGCTGTTGCGGTGGCTGCTGCGCGGCGGGGTCTGACCGGGCGCAGTGTGCGCATCGAGCTGGATGGTGGCACGTTGGATATCGACTGGCGCGACGATGGCGTCTGGATGACCGGCCCGACGATGCATGTCGCCAGCGGCACGCTGACGCGCCAGTTTCTCGAGAGCGTCCGATGACCGCGCCGATCTTCTCCAACCACGGCTGCCGCCTCAACGCCTACGAGACCGAGGCGATGAAGGAGCTCGCCGCCGAGGCGGGTCTCGAGGGTGCCGTGGTCGTCAACACCTGCGCAGTGACCAGCGAAGCGGTGCGCAAGGCGCGGCAGGACATCCGGCGTCTGCGCCGTGACAACCCGGATGCGCGCATCATCGTCACCGGCTGCGCCGCGCAGACCGAGCCTGCCACGTTTTCGGCCATGCCCGAGGTCGATGCCGTCATTGGGAATACCGAAAAAATGCAGGCGAGCACCTGGGCGGGCCTCGCCGGCGATTTCGGGACCGAGCCGGTGCAGGTCGATGACATCATGTCCGTCACCGAAACTGCCGGCCATCTGATCGACGGGTTCGGCACGCGCAGCCGAGCTTACGTTCAGGTCCAGAACGGCTGCGATCATCGCTGCACCTTCTGCATCATTCCCTATGGCCGTGGCAATTCGCGCAGCGTGCCCGCCGGTGTCGTCGTCGATCAGATCAAGCGGCTGGTGCAGCGCGGCTATAACGAGGTCGTTCTGACCGGCGTCGATCTGACTTCCTGGGGTGCCGATCTGCCAAGCGCGCCGCGTCTGGGCGATCTGGTGATGCGCATCCTGAAACTGGTGCCGGACCTGCCGCGCCTGCGCATCTCCTCGATCGATTCGATCGAGGTGGATGAGAACCTCATGCAGGCCATCGCGACCGAGCCGCGCCTGATGCCGCATCTGCATCTGAGCCTGCAGCATGGCGATGACCTGATTCTCAAGCGGATGAAGCGGCGGCATTTGCGCGACGATGCGATCCGCTTCGCCGAAGAGGCGCGCCGCCTGCGCCCCGACATGACCTTTGGCGCCGATATCATCGCTGGCTTCCCGACCGAGACCGAGGCGCATTTCGAAAACTCCTTGGCACTTGTGCGCGAATGCGACCTTACATGGCTGCATGTCTTTCCCTATTCGCCGCGGCCCGGCACCCCCGCCGCGCGGATGCCGCAGGTTGATGGGCGCGCGATCAAGGAGCGCGCGGCGCGGCTACGCGCGGCAGGCGACGCGCAGGTCGCGCGGCACCTCGCGGCGCAGGTGGGCCGCGATCATGCGGTGTTGATGGAGAACCCGCATATGGGCCGGACCGAGCAATTCACCGAAGTGACGTTCCATGCCCCCCGCCCCGAGGGCCAGATCGTGCCCGCGCAGATCACCGGAGCGCGCGGCACGCAGTTGATCGCAGCCTGAGATGCATCCCAATCCGGTCTTTCGCGGCGCGACAACAGGCTTCAACCTCGATTTCGCGCGCCAGCAGGGCTTTGGCATGCTGGCCGCTGCGTCGGATGGCGCTCCGCTGATCAGTCACATTCCCTTCGTGCTGAATGCGGCGGGCGACATTGCCGATTTTCACTTGGTGCGCTCGAACCCGATTGCCCGGCTGGGCGTCGCGCCTGCACGGCTCGCGGTGCAGGGTCCGCATAGCTATATCTCGCCCGATTGGTATGGTGCAAAGGATCAGGTGCCGACATGGAATTATGTCGCCGTGCACCTGGTGGGCGAGATCGAGCGGCGCCCGGATGACGAGCTGCGCGCGCTACTGGACCGTCAGTCCGAGACATATGAGGCACGGCTTGCCCCCAAGACCCCGTGGACGACGCAGAAGATGGGCGCGGGCGTGATGGAGCGGATGATGCGCCAGATCGCGCCATTCCGGATGCAGATTGCCGAGGTGCATGGCACCTGGAAGCTGGGCCAGAACAAGCCCGAGGCCACCCGCCTCAGCGCCGCCGACAACGTGGATGCCTATGGCATGGGGCAGGAGACCGGCCTGATCGCCGCCCTGATGCGCGGGGCAGTATAGGTAGCCTCAGGTGCGCGCCTAAAGCGTTTTGCGTTTAATCTTAGGCCCAGATTTGACGTAAAACGCGCGCAACATTTATGGGGCGTGGGCGTATTGCTTTCTTCCTGTTTCAGAAAAAAAGCAATACGCTTCAGGCTCCGGCAAAACGCCAGAGGAGCGCCCCATGAGATTGCTGACCGGTCCCACATCCCCCTTTGCCCGCAAGGTCACCGTGGTCCTGCACGAGCTGGACATGACCGACGAGGTCGAGATGCAGGTCGTCACGACGACCCCGATCAAGACCGATTCCGAGGTTGCCGCGGCCAACCCGCTGGGCAAGATCCCCGCACTGATCCGCAACGAGGGCAGCGCGCTCTATGACAGCCGGGTGATCTGCCGGTTCCTAAATGCCAAGGCGGGCGGCGCGCTCTATCCCGAGGCGCACCAGTGGGAGACTCTGACGCTGGAGGCGACGGGGGATGCCATCATGGATGCGGGCATCGCCATGATCTACGAGGTGCGGATGCGCCCCGAAGACAAGCAGTGGGACGGTTGGATCGATGCACAATGGGGCAAGATCGAGAAGGCGATTGATGCGCTTGAAAACCGCTGGATCAGCCATCTGACCGGGCCGCTCGACATGGGCGTGATCTCGGTCGCCTGCGCGCTCAGATATCTCGATTTTCGCCAGCCGGACCGCGAATGGCGCGGCGCCCACCCGCTGCTGGCGGCATGGCTGGCTAAGTTCGATCAGCGCCCGTCAATGCTGGCCACCCGGCCCGAATAACAAAAAGGCCCGAGACGCAGCGCGCCTCGGGTCTCTTTCCCTGATTTTGTATCGCCGCGCGATCAGAAGCTGTAGCTGATACCGATATTGACGGCATGGGTCACCAACTCGGTGCGCAGCTTGCCGTCAGGTTGGCCGATATCGCCGTCAATCGTGACGTCATTGTCCGACCAGGTGATCTGGTATTCGCCAAAAAGCGCCCAATCCTCGGTTAGTTCATATTTCATGCCCGCGATCCCGCGCAGGGCAAGGCCGGTCATCTCATAGTCATAGGTGCGGTTGGTCGCACCCGTGGCCAGGATATCGACATGCGGGATGGCCACACCGATGCCAGCGCCGCCATATGGCGTGAATTTGCTGCCGCCGAACGCGCCGGGAAAGCGCTTCATCACGTTGGCGGTGATGATGTTGTGCCCATCAGTAAATTCCAACCGGTCAAAGCCCATGACTGCCTTGTCGGCTGTGCCAGCATAGGCCTTGGTGTGGGTGCCTTCTATGCCGAACCCCAAGTTGCCGGGGGTCCACCACATCGCGCGGCCACCATAGTAGATCGGCGCATCAAAGGATTTGCCGTCCCAAGATACGTTGCGGTCGAACGTTCCTGCCCCGTTCGGCAAAAACCCCGACGCGTCGCTGTCGCTGGCGGTTTGCGTACCGAGGTAGAAGCTCAGCTCCAATTCGGCGGCGGCGGGACCGGCAATGGCCAGCGTGGCAATGGCGGCGGCGGACTTCAGGGCTTTGGGCATGAAATGGGGCATGTGCATGGGCGCTTTCACAATATGCGGCTGTCTGCGATTGTCTTACACCTCCCGCGCCCGCGCCTCAAGCGCGACACATCGGCACCCATCTCGAATGTGGCGCATTGCCCACTGGACGGGCTGGGAAAGCCTCGCTAAAACCCGAGGCGCAATGGTTGCAGGCATCCTGCGGCCTGAAACCCGTATGGGGCCCGATGGATGGCCCCTGAGATTGGAGTAAACCTCGTGTCCCACGCAGACGATCACGAAGGCACCCGGAGGGACTTCCTCTATTACGCGACTGCCGGTGCAGGCACCGTCGCGGCCGGTGCCGCCATTTGGCCGCTGGTCAATCAGATGAACCCCTCGGCCGATGTTCAGGCGCTCAGCTCAATCCGCGTCGATGTGGGCGGGATGGAGCCCGGCACGCAGCTCACTGTCAAGTTTCTGGGCAAGCCCGTGTTCATCCGTCGCCGCACCGAGGCCGAGATCGAGGCGGCCCGCGAGGTCTCCCTTGACGACCTGATCGATCCCACTTCGCAAAATCCCAACCTCGACGGCGTGCAGCCCGCGACCGACGCAAACCGCACGATCGCGATGCCGGGCGCCGAGGGCGATGCCGCCGAGGAATGGCTGGTCATGATCGGCGTCTGCACGCATCTTGGCTGCGTTCCTATCGGGGATGGCGCCGGTGATTTCGGCGGATGGTTCTGCCCCTGCCACGGCTCGCATTACGATACCGCCGGGCGGATCCGTAAAGGCCCTGCGCCCGAGAACCTGTGGATCCCGCTCGCCCGCTTCGACGACGAAACAACGATCATTCTGGGATAAGGACACGAATAGATGGCTGGTATTCCACACTATCACTATGAGCCGAACTCGCGGGGCGAGAAATGGCTGCACAAGCGCCTGCCCATCGTGGGCCTGCTCTATGACACCTTGATGATCCCGACCCCCAAGAACCTCAACTGGATGTGGATCTGGGGCATCGTGCTGACCTTCTGCCTCGCGCTGCAGATCATCACCGGCATCATTCTGGTGATGCATTACACGCCGCATGTCGATTACGCCTTCGCGTCGATCGAGCACATCATGCGTAACGTGAATGGCGGGCATTTCATCCGCTATCTGCATATGAACGGCGCTTCGCTCTTCTTTGTCGCGGTCTATGCACATATCTTCCGCGGTCTCTATTACGGCTCCTACAAGGCGCCGCGCGAAATCACCTGGATCATCGGCATGCTTATCTACCTGATGATGATGGGCACAGCCTTCATGGGTTACGTTCTGCCCTGGGGCCAGATGTCCTTCTGGGGCGCGACCGTGATTACCGGCCTCTTCGGCGCGATCCCGTTCATCGGCGAGCCGATCCAGACATGGCTGCTGGGCGGACCTGCCGTGGACAACGCCACGCTGAACCGGTTCTTCAGCCTGCACTACCTGCTGCCGTTCATTATCGCGGCGCTGGTGGCCGTGCATATCTGGGCTTTTCACACCACGGGCAACAACAACCCCACTGGTGTCGAAGTGCGCCGCACGTCCAAGGCAGAAGCTGAGAAGGACACCGTGCCGTTCTGGCCCTATTTCGTGATCAAGGATCTGTTCGCGCTCGCGATCATCCTGATCGTCTTCTTCGCCATTGTCGGCTTCATGCCCAACTACCTCGGTCACCCCGATAACTACATCGAGGCGAACGCGCTGGCGACGCCTGCGCATATCGTTCCCGAATGGTATTTCCTGCCCTTCTACGCCATCCTGCGCGCCTTCACCTCCGATGTCTGGGTCGTGATGGCAGCCAGCTGGATCACCGGCGGCATCGTCGACGCCAAGTTCTTTGGCGTGCTGGCAATGTTCGGCGCGATTGCGGTGATGGCTCTGGCGCCATGGCTGGACACATCCAGCGTGCGCTCGGGCCGATATCGTCCGATGTTCAAATGGTGGTTCGCGCTGCTGGTTCTCGACTTCTTTGTCCTCATGTGGGCGGGGGCCATGCCTGCCGAGGGCATCTATGGTGTCATTTCGCTGATCGCATCAGCCTACTGGTTTGCTTATTTCCTGGTCATCCTGCCTCTTCTTGGCGTGATCGAGAAGCCGCTACCACAGCCTGCAACGATCGAAGAAGACTTCAAGGCGCATTACGACGCCAAGACCGGTGGCACGCATACCATCGTCAATCCGGCCGAGTGAGGGGCAGAATGATGAACACAATGTTCCGTAAATTTGGCGCACCTGTTGCCGTGGCACTGTCGCTGTCCCTCACGGGCGGCGCGGCGCTGGCGGCGGGCGGCGAGGTCCATGTCGAGGATGTGGATTTCTCCTTTGAAGGACCTTTCGGCAGCTTTGACCCGTTGCAGCTTCAGCGCGGTCTCAAGGTGTATACCGAGGTCTGCTCGGCTTGCCATGGCCTGAAATATGTGCCGATCCGCACCCTGCATGACGAGGGTGGACCCCAGCTGCCAGAGGATCAGGTTCGCGCCTATGCATCGCAATACGAGGTGTTCGATGCCGAGTTGGACGATTTCCGCGAAGCGAAACCGTCGGATCACTTCCCTGAATCGGCGCTGGAAACGGCCCCCGACCTTTCGTTGATGGCCAAGAAGCGCGCCGGGTTCCACGGACCTTATGGCACCGGGGTCAACCAGTTCCTCAAGGGCATGGGCGGACCAGAGTACATTTATACGCTCCTGACCAGCTATCACGAGGTGCCGGACTGCGCGCCGGAGGATTTCCCGGGCAGCTATAACTCGGCTTTTGGTGCTGGCGGCTATCCCGAGGAGTGCAGGGACGACGAGGGGCACCCGACGGTTCCGGGCAGCTGGATCGCCATGGCGCAGCCTATCTACGAGGAGTCCGTGGAGTTTGACGACGGCCATCCGGCAACGCTCGAGAATCAGGCCAAGGACGTCGCTGCGTTCCTGACCTGGACGGCAGAGCCGAAGCTGATGGCCCGCAAGTTCGCGGGCCTGACGGGCGTCATCTTCCTGACCTTGCTCGCGGTGCTGCTCTATCTGACCAACAAGCGCATCTGGGCGCCGATCAAGCGCAAGATGAAAGACTGATCCGGTCCTTCCCGAACCATACAAAGAAAGCCCCGCTCGGCATCCCGAGCGGGGCTTTTTTTATTGCGCTCGGACTTTTCGGTTTCCGGTCGTGGATACTAAAGCGTTTCGCGAAAAACCTGAATCAACGATTTTCGCGAAACGCGTGCCACGCCTCACCGTCGCGCGCGTTTCGCCTTTATCTGATGTCTCAGGTTAAAGGCGAAACGCTTTAGGGTCGACGCAACGTATCGCCATAGCTGATCTTGGGCTCCAGCGCGATGCGCTGGGGTGACTGATCCGCATCGGGCTGGGCGCGGTCCGCAATGATCTGGGCGGCACGGCGGCCGATCTCATGCCGGCAGGCATCCATCGTCGCCAATTCGCGCGGCAGGCCCTTGAGCAGATTGAGTCCATTGAACCCGGCAAGACCGATCTTGCCGGGTATGTCATACCCCTGCTCCAGCAACCACAGAAGGCCGCCCGCGCCAATCATGTCGTTCGAGTAATAAAGGAAATCCAGCTCTGGGTCGCGCGCCATCATGGCCTGCGTCATCTCGCGACCTTTCAGCAGAGCCGAGCCGCCCGAGTAGAACTCCCGTTCGGCAATCTCGACGCCGGCCTTGCCCAGAACGTCAGTCAGACCCTCGAACCGTTTGCGCGCGCGATGATCGCGGGGCATGGTCGTGCCCATGAAGCCGATGCGCCGATAACCGCCCTTGAGGATCGCACGCCCCATCTGTTCGCCCGCGCGGCGATGCGAGATGCCAACGACGGAATCGACCGGCGTGCCATCCACATCCATGATCTCGACCACCGGAATGCCGGAGGCGCGCAGCATCGCGCGCGAAGCCTCGGAATGCTCAAGCCCTGCGATGATGACACCCGAAGGGCGCCAGGACAGCATCTCGTAGAGGACCTTTTCCTCTTTCTCGCGGGTGTAGTCGGTCAGGCCCATGACGGGCTGCAGCTCGGTTTCCTCCAGCACCTCATTGATGCCCATCATGACCTCGGGGAAAACCATATTGGACATGGAGGGGATGATGACGGCAACCAGGTTGACCCGGCTGGACGCCAAGGCACCAGCGATCTTGTTGGGCACGTATCCCAGCGCTTTCGCGCTTTCCAGAACGCGCTGCCGCGTGCTTTGTGACACATCGCCCCGATTGCGCAGGACCCGGCTGACCGTCATCTCGGACACGCCGGACGCCTCTGAAACATCGCGAAGTGTCAGCGGGCGGTTGGGTGACTTGGTCAACGTGGATTTCCTGTCCAATTTCAGCGACGTTACCGCAAGCACGCACACCTGATCAAGCGCCTTGCCTGCCGTATCTTTCCCCCATGACAACCGCGCCGCGCCGCGTTATTCAGGCCGCGCTGGCCCCGTGGCTCAACTGGATAGAGCAGCCCCCTCCTAAGGGGCAGGTTGCAGGTTCGAATCCTGCCGGGGTCGCCAAATCTGAATATATCGAATTGGTTCGACCGCGCACCAAGCCTTATCTATCCACCATTGATCAGCGCGCGATGCGCAGCAGAACGGCGCCGGCCAGCATCCCGGCGGTTGCCAGGACCTTGGCAAGATCCAGCCGCTCCTTGAGGAAAAACACGCCGATCAGCAGCGCGAAAATTACGCTTGTCTCGCGCAGCGCCGTGACCAACGCGATAGGCGCCTGCGTGAATGCCCACGTCACAACCGCGTAGGCCACGAACGACGCGCTGCCGCCCAAAAGCATGACCTTGCGGCCTGAACCTGCCATGCGCCGCAGCAGGCCGGGGTGGCGCGCCCTTAGATATAGCGCCATGATCAGCGCATTGACCAACGCGATCCAGGAAAAATACCCCAGCGACGTGCCCGCAATCCGCGCGCCATATCCATCGACCAGCGAATAGGCGGCAATGAACATCCCGGTGATGAGCGCCAGCACCGCCGCCCGCCCGTTGCGCAGCCCATCGGCGCGCCGTACGGCGGCCAAGCTGATGATCCCGAGCGCGATGATCGCGACAGCCATCAGTTCGGCGCCGCTCAGATGCACCCCCAGCGCCGTGACCGAGACCACTGCCACGATCAACGGCGCAGATCCGCGTGCAATGGGATAGACTTGGCTCAGATCGCCGGACTCGTAAGCGCGCATCAGAAATATCTGATACCCGATATGCAGCGCCAGACCGGCTGTCATCCACGGCAGCGCGGCGGCCTCGGGCAGCGGCGCGATGAAAACTGCGATCAGCGCAAAGGGTACATGGCCAATCACGACGCCGCCCATGGCCAGCCTTTTGTCCCGGCCGCCCTTGACCGCGGCGTTCCAGACAGCGTGCAGAAGCGCGGCGCCGATCACGGCGAGAAAGACGGTCAGGCTCATGCGTGGCTCCTTTTTCAGGAGGCCACGCTAGAGGGGTTGCGGTCAGGTGGGAAGGTGTATCCGATACGCCGCGCGGATCGCGGCATCGACATCAGGCGCGAACCGCGCGGCCGAGCGCTCGGCCAGGATCGCCTCCTTGCGGGCCGTCGCGGTGGCGTTCAGATCAGGACTGCCGACTTCGGCCCATTGTTTGGGACTCATTCGGTTGCCAGTCCTTGGATACTGGTAATCACTCTCCATCCGGGCCAGCGTCTGTGCGGTGCCAAGGTAATGGCCCGGCCCGCCGATGCAGACCTGCCGGATCTGCTCCAGCGCCAATGTCTCCTCATCCACCTCGATGCCGCGCACGCAGCGCTGCGCATGGCCGATGAGGTCATCGCCAAGGATCAGCGATTCAAGGCAGAAGCCCAGCAAGGATGCGTGCATCCCCGCGGCCTCATAGACCATGTTCAGCCCTGAAAGCCCCGCCATCACGTTCGAGCACATCTGCTCCCACCCGGCCTGCATGTCCGGCAGCTTGGCATCGGTGATGCCAGCCGCGGCGCCGCCTGGCAGATCGTAGAAGCGATGCATCTGCGCGCAGCCCGCCGTCAGCAGCGCCTGCTCGCCCGAGCCGCCCGTCATCGCGCCTGTGCGCAGATCGAGGCCGAAGGGCCAGGTGCCGAAGATCGCCGGATGGCCGGGCCTCACCGCGTTCACATAGACGAGGCCCGCCAGACACTCCGCCGTCGCCTGCACGATGGCGCCCGCGATGGTCGAGGGCGCGGTTGCGCCCGCCATCCCGGCGCTCAGCAGCAGCACGGGCATCCCGCCCATGATGCACTCCTCCATCACCTCGCAGGATTCGGTGGCGAATTTCATCGGCGGCACAACAAAGCAGTTCGAGTTCGACACGAAAGGCCGCGCGCGCCACGCCTCTTCGCTGCCCGCCATGAGGTGCAGCATCTCGATCCCCTTGCGTGCAAAGGCGCGCTCGGTGAAGGATACGCCCACATGCTTGGTCGTGCCCGCGCAGCAGGCGTAAAGCGTGTTGAGGTCCATCTCCATGTTGTCGGCGATGTCGCGGCAGACCATGGGGCGCTGCACGAAATGGATATTGTCCAGAACGTCGCAGATCCGCGCGGCATCATGCAGGTCCTGCACGGTGCATTCGCGGTAATTGCGCCCGTCCACATCCACCATATGCACGGCGGCACCCGCAGTGCCGTAATGCACGCGCGTGCCGCTCAGCTGCATGTCATGCACCGGATCGCGCCCCATCAGGGTCACGCTGCGATTGGCCCGAGCGATCGTATCCTCGATCAGCGCGCGGGGGAACCGGATGCGGCCATCGTCGCCCAGAATGGCGCCCGCGCCGGTCAGGTAGGCCACGCCGCTGGGTGGCGCATCGGCCAGCCCGATCTGTTCCAGCGCGTCGAGCGCGGTCTCGTGGATGCGCTGCACATCGGCCGGGCTGAGCGGGCTGTATCGCCCGCCTTCCATGCCGGGGCGAATGGCGCGCATTGCGTGAGGGACGGGGGCAGAGCGTACGGCGCGGCGCGCGGCGCGTCCACCTGTGCGGCGGGGGGCAATCTGGTTCATCTGGGAGGCCTCATGTGTGAGGGTGGGTCGGGATATGGGGATCAGTCGGAAGGTCAGAGACCTGCGGGCCTGCCGCGTGCGGCACGGCCACGCTCCGCACCGATGGTGCGCACAACGAGGGCGATCTTGCTGAGTGGCGACATGGCCATCTCTCCGCTGTTAATCACCCAATCCCTACATATGGGCGGCCTCCTGTCTGTCCTGATTGCGACCCATGTCGTTTTTGCACCATCAAGAGGTGCTGCGCCGTGCAAGCGCCGGACCCGCGCGCCCATCTGCGCTATTCCAAAGCGGGGCCGGACTTGCTAAGCCCGCACCACCCCGAGCCAACCCCGCGAGGCCCGCCATGACCGAGATCAAGCTGCACAACACCCGCACCCGGCGCAAAGAGACCTTTGTGCCGCTCGATGAGAAAAACGTGCGGATGTATGTCTGCGGGCCCACCGTCTATGACCGCGCCCATCTGGGCAACGCGCGCCCCGTGGTGGTGTTCGACGTGCTCTACCGCCTCTTGCGGCATGTCTATGGCCCGGATCATGTGACCTATGTGCGCAACTTCACCGACGTCGATGACAAGATCAACGCCCGCGCTGCCGAGAGCGGGCGCAAGATCGGCGACATCACCGAAGAGACGATCGAGTGGTTCTTGGGCGACATGGGTGCCCTTGGCGCATTGCAGCCGGATCAGATGCCCCGTGCCACGGAATTCATCCCGCAGATGGTGGCGATGATCGAGGATCTGATTGCCAAGGGCCACGCATATGAGGCCGAGGGCCATGTCCTCTTCGCCGTCGAAAGCTACGCCGAATACGGCGCTCTTTCAGGCCGCAGCATCGACGACATGATCGCCGGCGCCCGCGTCGAAGTGGCCCCCTACAAACGCAACCCGATGGATTTCGTCCTGTGGAAGCCGTCCTCGGGCGATCAGCCCGGCTGGGACAGCCCATGGGGCTACGGCCGCCCGGGCTGGCATATCGAATGCTCGGCCATGGCCTACGAGCTTCTGGGCGAGAGCTTCGACATTCACGGCGGCGGCAACGATCTGATGTTCCCGCACCACGAGAACGAAATCGCCCAAAGCTGCTGCGCCCACCCCGAGGGCGGCTTTGCGCAGGTCTGGATGCATAATGAGATGCTGCAGGTCGAGGGCAAGAAGATGTCTAAATCGTTGGGCAATTTCTTCACCGTGCGGGATCTGCTGGATCAGGGCGTGCCGGGCGAGGTGATCCGGTTTGTTTTTCTCAGCACGCATTATCGCAAGCCGATGGACTGGACGGCGGAGAAGGCGAAGGAGACCGAGACCACCTTGCGCAAATGGTATGCCCAAGCGGATCGCGCTCTGGACAACGCTGAGCCTTATAAAGCCGTCGTTACAGCGCTTGCAGACGACCTGAATACATCAAAGGCGATCAGTGAAATTCATCAGCTGTCCCGTGCTGATGACGTTCCAACTTTGCGTGCCAGCCTGAAGTTTCTCGGGCTGATGGCTGACACCACACCCGCTTGGGCAAACGTGCCGCCAGCCGACCTGTCCACTTGGGAGGCTCGACTTTCCGAAGCACGCTCCAAAGCCATGGCAACCAAGGATTTCGAACAGGTTGACTATATCAAGGCCGGTCTGGTGGCTGCAGGCGTCGAGGTCCAGATGCACAAGGACGGCGTTGAATTGACGCCTGGCGCCGATTTTGATCCTTCAAAGCTCGAGGCGTTGGAATGACAAAACGCTATCGTACCACGATCAACCATCCGCTTTCAGCGGTGCAGCGTCCGACGGCGGGAGGGCGCTCCAGCCATCCGAACGATGCACTTTATCGTGCAAAATCTTCGGACGGGCCCGCAGCGTCCAACCGTCGCAATAGCGCCCGCCCGGGACGCGATCGGGCGCTGCGCGGCGATGCGTTGACGCACACCTTGAGTCCGCGCGAAGGGGGCTCGGCCCCATGAAACAACGCCTCTCCCTCTACGACACCACCCTCCGAGACGGCCAGCAGACCCAGGGCGTCAGCTTCTCCACGGCGGAAAAGCAGCGCATCGCGGAAATGCTCGACACCCTCGGGGTCGACTATATCGAAGGCGGCTGGCCCGGCGCGAACCCGACCGACAGCGCCTTTTTTGACGCAGCCCCCAAGACACGGGCCAAGATGACCGCCTTCGGCATGACCAAGCGCGCGGGCCGCAGCGCCGCAAATGACGACGTGCTGGCCGCCGTGATGAATGCCGGGACGCAAACCGTCTGCCTCGTCGGCAAGGCGCATGATTTCCATGTTGAGCGTGCCCTTGGCATCACCCTGCAGGAAAATACCGATAACGTCGCGCAGTCCATCGCGCATCTTGTAGCCGAGGGGCGCGAGGCGCTGCTGGATGCAGAGCATTTCTTCGACGGTTATAAGGCAAACCCGGCCTATGCGCTGGAAGTCTGCCATGCCGCCCATGACGCCGGTGCGCGCTGGGTCGTGCTCTGCGATACCAATGGCGGCACCCTGCCCAGCGAGATCGGGCGCATCACGTCCGAGGTGATCGCCTCCGGCATCCCTGGCGACCATATTGGCATCCACACGCATAACGACACCGAGAACGCCATCGCCGGATCGCTGGCCGCCATCGACGCGGGCGCGCGTCAGGTGCAGGGCACGCTCAATGGCCTCGGCGAGCGCTGCGGGAACGCCAACCTTACCACGCTGATCCCGACGCTGCTGCTGAAGGAGCCCTACGCCAGCACCTATGAAACCGGCGTCACACTCGATGCGCTCAAGGGTCTCAGCCGGATCAGCCGCAAGCTGGACGATATCCTGAACCGCGTCCCGATGCGCCAAGCCGCCTATGTCGGCGCCTCTGCCTTCGCGCACAAGGCGGGGCTGCATGCGAGTGCGATCCTCAAGGACCCAAGCACCTACGAGCATATCGAGCCGGCCCTTGTCGGCAATGCGCGCATCATCCCGATGTCCAATCAGGCGGGCCAGTCCAATCTGCGCCAGCGCCTGATGGAGGCCGGGATCAAGGTCGCGCCCGACGATCCCGCCCTCGCCCTCATCCTCGACCAGATCAAGGAGCGTGAGGCGATCGGCTATACTTATGACAGCGCGCAGGCGAGTTTCGAACTGCTCGCCCGCCGCGCCCTCGGCACCCTGCCCGACTTCTTCGAGGTCAAGCGCTACAAGGTCACGGTCGAGCGGCGCAAGAACAAGTACGACCGCATGGTCAGCCTCTCGGAGGCGGTCGTCGTGGTTAAGGTCGACGGCGAGAAAAAGCTGTCGGTCAGCGAGTCGATGGACGAGCTCGGCTGCGATCGCGGCCCCGTCAACGCGCTCTCGAAAGCGCTGGCAAAGGATCTCGGCCGCTACCAGAGCCTGATCGAGGACATGCGCCTCGTCGATTTCAAGGTGCGCATCACCCAGGGCGGGACCGAGGCCGTGACCCGCGTCATCATCGACAGCGAAGATGATCAGGGCCGCCGCTGGTCCACCGTCGGCGTCAGCGCGAACATCGTCGATGCGTCCTTCGATGCGCTGCTGGATGCGATCAACTGGAAGCTGCTCCAAGGTGCCTGAGCTGGGCCAGGACCTCACCGGCTGCGCCGATCTTTTGCGCCGTGGCGATCCCGACCGCTTTCGCGCCGTAATGGCGGCACCGGTTGCGGCGCGGCGGGTGCTTTTCCCGGTCTACGCCTTCAATGTCGAGGTCTCGCGCGCCCCCTGGATGACGCAGGAATCCATGATCGCCGAGATGCGTCTACAATGGTGGCGCGACGCGCTGGAAGAGATCGCAGCGGGCGGCAATGTGCGGCGTCACGAGGTGCTCACGCCCTTGGCCGATGTGCTGGACGCGACCGGCACCGAGCTACTGGACGATCTGATCATCGCGCGCCAGTGGGACATCTACCGCGAGCCCTTCGAGGACGACGCGCACCTGACCCGCTACATCGAGCAGACCAGCGGCAACCTGATGCTGGCCGCGGCCCGCGCCCTCGGGCAGATGGATGCGCAGGTGGTGATGGATGCGGGTTATGCCACCGGCGTCGCGGCCTGGCTGCGCGCCATCCCCGCGCTTGAGGAGGCGGGGCGCATACCCCTCCTTGACGGTCGCCCCGAGGGCATCCGCGCGCTGGCCGAGGACGGGCTGAACCGTCTGGCAAGCGCCCGCGCCCAGCGCAGCAAGATCAGCCCCGAGGCGCGACCCGCGCTGCTGGCGGCATGGCAGGCGGGCGGCGTTCTGCGCCGCGCGGCGGCGCATCCAGCGCTGGTGGTGAATGGCGGGCTGGAGCCCGCGCCGATTCGCTCTTCACTCGGCCTGATGGCGCGATCCATGAGCGGGCGGTGGTAGGAACAGCGTTCCATCCAACCCTAAAGACAGTCATGCGAATTAAAATTCTGTTCCACCCAACGCCAAGATCAGGAAACGAAACATCCGAATCGCAGTCCGGCGCGAACAAACACTCCACGCTACCCGCCTTGCCCTGAAAGGCGTTTCGCAGCCCTAGGCCGGCGCGGGGGCCGCCCCCCTTCCCACATGAAAAATCCCGCGTCATATCCTTGTCCATGTTTGACGCGCTCCCCCTCCCCGCCCACCAGTGGCCCACGATCCAGCCCGGTTGGGTCTGGCTCTGCGGTGCCGGTCCCGGTGATCCAGGCCTGCTGACCATCCACGCGCTCAACGCGCTGCGTCAGGCGGATGTGGTAGTTTATGACGCACTGGTGCAGGAATGCATCCTCGACTGGGCGCCGCAGGCCGAGAAAATCTACGCGGGCAAGCGCGGCGGCAAGCCGTCGGCCCAGCAACGCGATATCTCGCTACGCCTCGTAGATCTGGCGCGCGCGGGCAAGCGCGTCCTGCGCCTCAAAGGCGGCGATCCCTTCGTTTTCGGGCGCGGCGGCGAAGAGGCGCAGACGCTGGTGCAGCATGGTATCCCGGTGCGCATCATCCCCGGCATAAGCGCGGGCATCGGCGGGCTGGCCTATGCGGGTATCCCTGTGACTCACCGCGACCTGAACCAGTCCGTGACCTTCGTCACCGGCCATGACCAGACCGGCAATGCGCCCGCCTCGCTAAACTGGAAGGCGCTGGCCGAAGGCAGTCAGGTGTTGGTCATCTACATGGGTATGAAACATGCCGAACAGATCAGCGCATCACTGATGAAACATGGCCGCGACCCGGACGAGCCTTGCGCGGTAGTCTGCAACGCCACGACCCCGCAGCAGCAGGTGATCGAGACAACGCTCAGCCGTATGGCTGCCGATATCATCGCCAGCCGGCTGGAGCCGCCGGCGCTTATCTGCATCGGGCGCTCGGTCCTGATGCGGCAGGTTCTGGACTGGCAGGGACATATGGCAGGCGAACCGGTACGCGACGTGGATCCGCTGGGACGCGGCCTGGCTGCAGAGGTCGCCTAGCGCCTCTTGCTAACCTCCCAAGACAGGTCTAGCACTTTGCGGCATGACATATGCCGCCCCCCTCACTGACGACAATCGCGCCCGGCGCAACGTCACCGTTCTGGTGCTGGCGCAAGCCATCCTTGGCGCGCAGATGCCGATGATTTTTGTTGTCGCGGGCCTTGCCGGGTCGGGTCTGGCCGCGAATCCGTGCTTTGCGACGCTGCCGATTTCGATGATCGTCATCGGCTCGATGCTGTCGGCGACGCCGGTCTCGGCCATCATGCAGAAATACGGGCGGCGCACCGGATTTTTCCTGGGCACGGCGGGCGGCGCGATTGGCGGTGCGGTTGGCGCCTACGGCCTCTACACCGCCTCCTTCCCGCTCTTCCTGCTGGGAAGCCTTCTGACTGGCCTCTACATGAGCGCGCAAGGGTTCTACCGCTTTGCCGCTGCCGACACCGCCAGCGATGAATTCCGCCCCAAGGCAATCTCATACGTCCTTGCAGGCGGGCTGATGAGCGCAATCATAGGACCGCAGCTGGTCAAGGTGACGGCGCAGGCGATGGTGGTGCCGTTTCTGGGCACCTACCTTGCGGTGATCGTGCTGAACCTCGTCGGCTCGGTGCTCTTTTTGTTCCTGAACATCCCCAAGCCGCCGGTCCCCAATCAGGACGCGCCGCGCGGGCGCAGCCGGGTCGAGCTGTTGAAGACGCCGCGCATCGCGGTGGCGGTAATCTGCGCCATGGTCTCCTACGCGCTGATGAACCTCGTGATGACCTCGACGCCGCTGGCGGTGGTCGGTTGCGGCTTTGACGCGGGCACGGCGGCGGATGTGGTCACGGCGCATGTTCTGGCAATGTACATCCCGTCCTTCTTCACCGGCCACCTGATCGCACGCTTCGGCGTCGAGAAGATCTTGGGCGCGGGTATCGCCATCCTTGCCGCCGCAGGCGTGGTCGCCATTCAGGGCGTCAACCTTGAGAACTTCTTTGTCGCGCTGGTCCTGCTGGGGGTTGGTTGGAATTTCGGCTTTATCGGGGCCACCTCGATGCTGGCCGGCGCGCATGAGCCGCATGAGCGCGGCCGCATGCAGGGCCTCAATGACCTGTTGGTTTTTAGCGGCGTCACGGTCGCCTCGCTGGCCTCGGGCGGGCTGATGAACTGCTCGGGCGGCGATGCGCAGGCCGGATGGATGTCTGTCAACCTGGCGATGGCGCCCTTCCTGGCGCTGGCAGGCGGCGCACTGATCTGGCTGGTGATGCGCGGGCGCGAGGGTGCGTCTTAACCCAGACCCAGCTTGTCCGCCATGAAGGCCAATGCCACCTCGAGCCCATCGGGCGCGATACCGTGGCCGGTGCCCTTCATCACATGGGCATAGACATCCTTCCAGCCTGCGGATTGCAGCGCCTCGGCAGCCTCGGGCAGGGATTGGGCCGGCACCACCTCATCCGCGTCACCATGCACCAGCAGGATTGGCGGACGGCTGACAACCTCATCGGCCAAGAGCTCGGGGCGCAGGAGGCGGCCCGAAAAGGCGACGATACCCGCCACCTCATCCTCGCGCCGAGGCGCGACGTGAAGCGCCATCATCGTGCCTTGAGAAAAGCCGAAGAGAACGACCTGCTCGGGCAGCACATCCTCGTCCACCATCAGCGCATCGAGAAAGGCATTCAGATCATTCGAGGCCGCAAGGAGCCCGCGCTCGGCCTCTTCCTCGCTGCTGCCGTCGATCCAGGGGATGGGAAACCACTGAAACCCGTTCGGCATGCCCGGCACATTCTCGGGCGCGTCAGGGGCGACGAAAAGCGTATCGGGCAGATGCTCGCCCAGCGGATCGGCAAGGCCCAGAAGATCCGGCCCGTTGGCGCCGTAGCCATGCAGGAAGACCACGATGGATTTCGTCTCGCCCGAAATCGGCTCTCTGCGGCCAGCGCTAAGTACTCGCGTCATCTGATGCCTTCCCTTTGTTTTGCCACCCGGTAGTAGGCCCAAAGCAGGCGCGCGGCAACCGACCTGTAGGGGCTCCAATCCGCGGCCATGGCGCGCATCGCGCGCTCGTTCGGGCGTTCGGGCAGATCGTAAAGGAGGCGCGCCGCCTCCTGCAGCGCGAGATCGCCATGCGCAAAGACATCCGCATGACCAAGGCTGAACATCGCGTATATTTCCGCCGTCCATGTGCCGATGCCGGGCACCGTGGTCAGCGTTTTCAGCACCTCATCCGTGGGCGCGCTGCGCAGCGCACCAAAGTCGATGCCGGCATGGGCCAGCTCCTGCGCATAGCGGATCTTCTGCCGGCTGAGGCCAGCGGCGCGCAGCCCCTCCTTGCCCGCTTTCAGGATCGGCGCAGGCGCGATCAGGCCCGCCTCCTGCATCCGCGCCCAGATGGCATTGGCCGAGGCGACGCTGACCTGCTGACTGACGATGGCGCCGAGCAGCTCGGCAAAGCCATCGGGCCTGCGCCGCAGCGGCAGCGCGCCGATCTGGGCATAGGCCTCGGCCATGCGCGGGCACATCGCACAAAGCGCATCCGCATCCGCCGCCACATCGGCATCGGTTTCGATGATCCGCAAGCTCACAGCGCGCGCACCCATGCCAGCGCCTCAGTCTCCGTCTCGACACGGGGCGCATCGGGCGGGGCTGGCCGCGCGATCATCGCCACGTTGATGCCAAGGGCGCGGGCCGCCGTCAGCTTGGTCGCCGCGCGGGCGCTGCCGGCATTGCGCAGGACCAGCCAATCGATGCCAAGCCGTCGGAACAGCTCCGCCTCCTCATCGACGGGAAAGGGCGGCTGCTGGACCAGCCATTCGCCATTTGGCAGCGGAAAGGACACGTCCGGCGCGCCGATCTGCCGGCAATAGACATAGCCATCTGCCAAAGCCGCATAGGCCGCCAGCCCCTCGCGCCCCGAGGCGACAAGGACAGTGCTGCCCGGCGCGATATGCCGGACCGCCTCGGCATCGCTCGCCACATGGGTCCAGAGATCGCCCTCCTGCGCGCGCCATTCAGGACGGCGCAGCAGCAGGTAGGACAGGCCATGCCGCGCGCAGTGATGCGCCGCCTCTTGCGAGATGTCACCTGCGAAAGGATGGCTGGCATCCAGAACGGCTTGGGGCGCCACGTCGCTCAGACATGCCGCCAGTGTCCCGCGATGGCAGGGTACGGGCCAATCCTGCGGCGAGAGGCGCTGACCATCCGGGAGCCAGACGGCACAAGGCCGCCCTTCCTCCGCCATGCGCGCGGCGACGCGCAGCGCCTCGCCGGTGCCAGCAAGGATCAGCAAGGTCATGATAACCCCCAATGGGCAAAGTTATGGCAATGGCGCATCATGGATCCGACCATACCGGCGATGCAGTGCTGCGCAATCGCCAAACACCCCGAGCAAAAGGACGCCGTGTCGCAGCCCTGCCCGTTGCAACAGGCGGCAGGCACGCCCACATCAAACGTGCAAAACACAGCAAAGCGAAAGGGAGTGGCGATGAAATGTCCGATTGACGGGACGCAGCTGATAATGACCGACCGATCCGGGGTCGAAATCGACTATTGCCCGGAATGCCGGGGTGTCTGGCTGGATCGGGGCGAGCTGGACAAGATCATCGAGCGCTCGGACGTGGCGCCGCCGCCGCCACCGCCCAGCGCCGACCGCGGTCGGGGCGACTATTACGATGATCGGTATGACGACCGCTACGACGACCGCTCGCGCAAGAAGAAAAAGCGCGGCAGCCTTCTGGGTGAGATCTTCGACTTCTAGAAAACGCTTTTGTCAGAGACAAAAAAAGAGCGGGCAGATTGCCCGCTCTTTGCGCTTTCATGCTGTTCTTGGCGCTTACACGTGCGCCTTGTTGCCCCGGGGGCCTGCGATCAGCCAGATGATGAAGCCGATGATCGGCAGGATCAGGATGAGCAGAGTCCAAAGCACCTTGGCGCCCGTCGACGCGGCCGAGGTCAACACCTGATAGATCGCATAGATATCCGCGATCAGGACGATAATTCCGAAAAGACCATATTCCATGATACATCTCCTATTCTTCGATTGAGGATGTAACGTGATCGTGAGCCGTTCGGTTCCGCCGCCCCTCCGCCTACCTCTTGCGCCGCTTGACGTTGCCGCCCCGCTGCCCCGGCTTGCCCGCGGTCGAGCGCCCGCGCGTCACAGACCCAGCGGCCACCGCATCCTCCACCGCCGATTGCCGCGCGAGCGGATCGTCCGAGATCGCCAGATCGACCGCCTCCAACCGCTTGACCTCGTCGCGCAGGCGCGCAGCCTCCTCAAATTCGAGGTTCTCGGCGGCCTTGCGCATATCGGTGCGCAGCCCGTCCAGATGCGCTTGCAAATTGCCGCCATGCATCGGCTTGTCGACCTTGGCGGTGACGCGGCTCATGTCCACATCGCCCTTGTAGAGACCGGCAAGAATATCCTCGACGTTCTTCTTGACCGTCGCGGGCGTGATGCCGTGCTCTTCGTTATAGGCGATCTGCTTGGCGCGGCGGCGATCCGTCTCGCCCATCGCGCGCTCCATACTGCCGGTGATGCGGTCCGCATACATGATGACGCGGCCCTTCTCGTTCCGTGCAGCGCGACCGATGGTCTGGATGAGCGATGTCTCGGACCGCAGGAAACCTTCCTTGTCGGCGTCCAGAATGGCGACCAGCCCGCATTCGGGAATATCCAGACCCTCGCGCAGAAGGTTGATCCCGATCAGAACGTCAAAGGCACCCAGACGCAGGTCGCGCAGGATCTCGATCCGCTCGATCGTGTCGATATCGGAATGCATGTAGCGCACCTTGATGCCCTGCTCATGCATGTATTCGGTCAGATCCTCCGCCATCCGCTTGGTGAGGGTGGTGACCAGCGTGCGATAGCCATCGGCAGCCACGCGGCGCACCTCGTCCAGAAGATCATCGACCTGCGTCTCCACGGGACGAATCTCCACCATCGGATCCAGAAGGCCCGTGGGCCGGATGACCTGCTCGGTAAAGACGCCGCCAGTCTGCTCGATCTCCCACTTGGCGGGGGTAGCCGACACGAACACCGACTGTGGCCGCATCGCGTCCCACTCCTCGAACTTGAGAGGGCGGTTATCCATGCAAGAGGGCAGGCGAAAGCCATGCTCGGCCAGGGTGAACTTGCGGCGATAGTCGCCTTTGTACATCGCGCCGATCTGGGGCACGCTCACATGGCTCTCATCCGCAAAGACAATGGCATTGTCGGGGATGAACTCGAACAGCGTGGGGGGCGGCTCGCCCGGCGCGCGGCCCGTCAGGTAGCGCGAATAGTTCTCGATCCCGTTGCAGACGCCGGTGGCCTCCAGCATTTCCAGATCGAAATTCGTGCGCTGCTCCAGCCGCTGCGCTTCCAGCAGCTTGCCCTCACCCACCAGCTGATCCAGCCGCGTGCGCAGCTCTTTCTTGATGCCGATGATGGCCTGCTGCATCGTCGGCTTGGGCGTGACGTAGTGGCTATTGGCGTAGACACGGATCTGATCGAATGTGCCGGTTTTTTCACCAGTCAACGGATCGAACTCGGTGATCGCCTCCAACTCGTTCCCGAAGAAGCTGAGCCGCCACGCGCGGTCCTCCAGGTGCGCTGGAAAGATCTCCAGGCTGTCGCCCCGCACGCGGAAACTGCCCCGCTGGAACGCCGCATCATTACGCTTGTATTGCTGGGCCACCAGATCAGCCATTACCTGCCGCTGATCGTAATCGGTGCCCACCTTCAGATCTTGTGTCATCGCGCCGTAGGTCTCGACGGAACCGATGCCGTAGATACAAGACACTGAAGCGACAATGATCACGTCGTCCCGCTCAAGCAGCGCACGCGTGGCGGAGTGGCGCATCCGGTCGATCTGTTCGTTGATCTGGGACTCCTTCTCGATGAAGGTATCGCTGCGCGCGACATAGGCCTCGGGCTGGTAGTAATCGTAATAGCTGACGAAATACTCGACCGCATTGTTGGGAAAGAACCCCTTGAACTCGCCGTATAGCTGCGCCGCGAGCGTCTTGTTCGGGGCCAGGATGATGGCAGGGCGCTGCGTTTCCTCGATGACCTTGGCCATCGTGTAGGTCTTGCCCGTGCCGGTCGCACCCAGCAGCACCTGATCACGGTCGCCGTCCTTCACCCCTTGGGACAGCTCGACGATGGCCGTAGGCTGATCGCCTGCGGGTGAGAACTCACTGACCATCTCGAACCGTTTGCCACCCTCCAGCTTGAGCCGATCCCGCACATCGGGCGCGGGATTGGCCAGGACGGGGGGCTGGCTGTCGGAATGGGCGTAGGGCATGGGGGCGATATCCTTCGGGCGGCGCAAGGCACACATTTGATACTTTTTCCGCGCCATTCAACCCAGGCCGCCTGCCCGACCCCGACGCGAAACCGGTTTATCTGCGGCTCAATGCGCCATATACAGAGCACGGCCCTACCAATTTGCACTTCGGACAACCCACATCATGCAGCTCGTTCTTCACGCAGGCGCTCACATCACCGACGAGGACCGCCTGCTGAAATGCCTCACCGCCAATCAGCCGATGCTGGCCGAGCGCGGCACGCAAGTGCCCTACCCCAAGGAGTATCGCCGCCTGCTGCGCGACGTGCTGCATGCCGGCGCGGACGGTGGCCTGGCCGAGAATACGCGCGAAGTGCTGATGGACGCGCTGGGCTTTGACGAAGTACCCGAGCGGCTGATCCTGTCCAACCCCGGCTTCTTCGGCACGCCCAAGATGGCGGCCTCGGGCGGGGATTTCTATACAGCCGCCGCGGGCCGCACACAGACCTTCCGCGAGATCTTTGCGCGCGACGAGATCGAAATGTTCTTTGCCATCTGCAACCCCGCCACCTTCCTGCCCGCCATCATGGCCCAGACCAAGTTTGACAGCCTTTCCGCCTATCTGGGCGGAACCGACCCGCGCGAGATGCGCTGGTCCGGCATGATCCAGCGCGTGCGCGCCGCGATCCCTGATATCCCGATCACGATCTGGTGCAATGAGGACACGCCGCTGATCTGGGGCCAGATCCTGCGCGAAATGGCTGGGATCGAGCCCGGCGTGCCCCTGACCGGAGAGCATGCGCTCTTGCGCGAAATCATGAGCCCGACAGGCATGACCCGGTTCGAGAGCTATCTGGAACAGCATCCCGGCATGACCGAGATGCAGAAACGCCGCGTCATCTCGGCCTTTCTTGACAAGTTCGCGAATGACGATGCCATTGAGGAAGAACTTGACCTGCCCGGCTGGACCGAGGAGATGGTCGACGAGTTGAGTGATCTTTATGACGAGGACGTCTACAATATCGGCCGCATGCCCGGCATCACACTGATCACGCCCTAAGCACCGCTCGACCGCGCTTGCCAACCTCGCAGCACCCTGCTAAATGCCGCCTCGGCGCCCCTATAGCTCAGCTGGTAGAGCAACTGATTTGTAATCAGTAGGTCGGGAGTTCGAGTCTCTCTGGGGGCACCATTATTTTTCATATAAATCAATAATTTATAAGAAAATCAAAAGGCCAGCCTGGCAAAGGTGCACTCAAAGTGCGACCACTTGAACCAATTCGTGGCTTTTAGCCTCTGCCCACGCCAAGGCACTACAGAAACGGATCCCTCGAAGCGAGTTGCCCCCCAGCCCGGTGTTGGAGAGCAGGCGAAGTGATCGGCCTCGCATGTGATCGCCCCGTTGGGCAAGAGCAGAGATCGCATCGAGACCGGCTATGATCCGGAAAAATGCTTTCGCGGTCCAAAAATTGCCAGATTCAGCAACGTATTCTGAGCTAGGGTTCAGGATCAGGAGAGAAAAAATGGGTAGCGTTGAAGCCAAGAATTCTGGGTTCGGATACGCCCTCCTTCTGATCGGAGGAGTCGTTGGCGCGCATCTGTTCTACTTGCGTCGTCCTTTTGGGGGGCTACTTATGATTGCAATGACGGGTGTCGCCACGTTCGCGCTGTCCGGCGCCGGGCAGATAATGCTCGCGACAAATGCTTCCGTCTCAGCCTCGATCTTCAACGTGGGGGTTGGGTTGGCGATCTTCATCGTCCTTTTTCTGATCGAGGATCTGATCAAGATGGAGAAGCGCGTCTCCGAGTTGAATGACGAAGTCGGTAAGTTCGACTTCGATGCTCGAATCCGTCGATGAAGCAGATGTTTAGCAGTGACCACCCTGATTGTAATGCTGGATATCGTTAAGACTTGGTCCGGTTTTCGGCATCTATCCGGGCATTGCGAGCAGCGACGAGGGCTGTCACCGCATCCCGATAGGTTCGGTATTCGCTGAGATCTCGTGGATATGGGGAGCGGTCGAACTCCTTGTGGGGCAGGAAGAATTCCACGGATGACCAGTCATTTGAAACCAAGTCATGGAAGAGGAAGAACTCGACATAACCAGCAAAGCTGCCGAACAGGTCGAAGAAGTCGTGATAGCGCTCCAAGGCAGCACTCAGTGGGCTGGCTTTGCCGGCATAATGAAGCCGTATGCATTCGAGGGTGAGATCAAAACGGTCACCGATCTTCGGATGAAGGCCTCTGGCACCGTTGATCGTCGGTTTCCGGTCGACCCGCTTGCCTGGGAAAATCGTGTAGGCACCAATAGTGCTGCACCGGGTGAAGAATTCGTCGAGCTCCTCGGCCGGCACTTGGTAAATCACCTCAGCCACAGGCTTAGAGTATCGATAGGTGTGGCCCAGTGCATCGCTGGACAGGAAGAATTCGCCTTGCTCTGATTGATGATGAAGGTAAGCGCCCTTGGTATCGACGGATAGGTTGAACAGATGGCCGTCAGGCAGTGGCTTGCTCCAAAGCATCGCGTGATATCGGCGCAGGGTTGCGCTGAGTTGGTCCGGATCGCCACCTGGCCGGGTGTCCGAGTAAACATCAAAGGTCGTATCAATCATTAGGGAGCGATCCATTCTATGGGGCGTATGGCGACCTTCGGCAACGGACGATGTTGCATCCATTCGTAGGCTGACCATTTGCCCTTCGGTAGGGAGTTCATCGCGAAAGTCGGCGGGATCGGCAGTTAGAGACCTTCATCCCAGCCGAATCTGGTTTCATTCAGTCCCTCGTATTTTGCCTTGGTCTCGACATTGGATAGAGGGGACTTCTCCAACGTGGAGACAATGATGCCTTTCCGGGCTTGGTAGTGCGCGTCCGTCATTTTCATGTCTTTGGTCTCCTGTGCTATCACAGAGGCACATGCGCTATGGCATAAAACACACAAGAAAGACGAATGAATTTGGTCCGTGACCTAACCATTGAAATGCCTCTGCGGTCTATGTAGCTTTTGACTCGGCGGCGCCGCCATAGGTTGCGTCGATCAGACAACTCAGTTGCTGATCAGGTCGGGGGACGATCCGAAGATCTGCCGTAACTACTGCGGAACGACATAAGTCGTTTGGCGCGAGCAAAAGCTTCCTTAGTGGGGGCGGTTCTAGGAGCCGCTGTGCATCCGTTTCGTTTAAAACCGAAGCAATGGATATGCATGTGACCAGAAGCATAAAGAAGATCAGACAATCAAAATTCAAAGCTCAGAATGGGCGTTGTCATTATTGTCGGCAGCCAATGTGGGTAGCGAGCTCAGATAAGTTCCGCCTCCGTTTCGGTATGAGTGCGAAGCAATCGGCGAAATTCCAATGCACAGCCGAGCACGTCCAGGCACGATGTGATGGAGGCCCTGATGCTTCGTCGAACATTGTCGCGGCCTGCAAGTTCTGCAATCAGACCCGCCACAGCGCCAAGGATGCCTTATCGGAAAAGCAGTATAAGGAGAAGGTTATCAGGAGACTGAAGGGCGGAAAATGGCATGGCTTTCTCGTCATGCCGCCTTAGGCGCAGGTCCAATCCAATTGTTCCAGGAGCGCAACCGCATACCCCTCACCCTTCGTTCATTGCCGCGACCGTCTCGGCTCTAAGGCGGTCGGATCCGGAGAAATTGGCCTCTGTCAGGACATCCAGAAAGCGCAGCATTGCACCACAGAGTTCGGGGTTCTCCACGTCAGGCTGCGTGACCAGCTCCAGCTCTTCGTCGGTTCCTCCGGTTTCGTAGAAGTCCACGAAGAGATTGCCCCAGTCCTCATCTGTGGCTTGCGCTCGTTGCACAGGGGACTGCGTTCCTTCATACATCGCTCGATACAGCAATCCCGCGGACTCCATCTGTCCAACGATGCGCTTGCGTTCGCTCTTGGGTATTGCTGCGGCTCCCAACATGACAACTCGGTTGCAAAGCATGGGGTCTTCTTCGAAAGCGGCAATGACCTGAGTTTGATACTCTAGGATTGACCGAAGCAATTGATCCGGTGCCGTTCGCAGGTTGGCGGCGTGTCGCTGCCGGATCTCTGCACCGACCGCAAACATCTTTGAAAATGCATCTTCATTTCCCAAATTATCTTTCAGAGCAACCATAAAGCTACTCATGAAATACTCAGCTTCTTCTGGAAAGTATCTTCGGAGGGCCGCATACATCTCACTGACCGGTGAGTCTTCTATCATAGCCACGGCCTTGGCCTCTGTAATGACTGGCTGTGCCGCAAAATATTCGTAAATTTCCGTTCCGACTGGCCTGGCAAGGACGAAGGCACCAATGCCCACTGCAATAATGAAAGAATTACCAAAGAGCTTTTTCATGGAGCACCCGATTAGAGCACGTATGCGTTAAAAATTTGGAATTTGCCCCAGGCCCAGTTTTAATGTTGCCTGGCTCGTCCAGTCGGTTTCCGCTGCATGACGAAATGCTATCATCAGGCATGCACACCTATCAAGCCCAGTCAAACCCTAGGCTCAGGACCCATTAATTGCCTTGAGGTCATGATGGCTGCATGATTCAAGCTCCCGAACTGATGGGGGCATGA